>JAQBGU010000103.1:0-57927 GCA_032128375.1 Deltaproteobacteria bacterium
GTACGCACCGAGGTGGTCGGCGCGGAGCGTGTCGATGCATACGAGCACCAGGCCGCGAGGCGCTGGTGCTTCACGGTTTCGCGCACAGCCGAGAGATGTCGCAACGAGCAACAGCCCGACGAGCCCAACGAGGGCGGGCGCCTGCACCGGCACGCTTCGATCGTCGCGCACGCTTCTCCGACGAACGGCTCCGCCGCGACAGAGGTCACCTGCTGCTTCCATCACGCAGATCGCCTGCTGCTTCGATCCAATGGAGGGCGCCGCATTTCCATCATCGCTCCCATCTGAAACAGCGTAGCGGCCCATGCGCTGGGCGACGCGGCATCGAGAAGCGCACGGCCAAAATCCGCCGAAGCCCAAACCTTCCCGCTAGACTGCCCTGGCGTCGGACACATCCGACCGTGGGAAGGGGTGTGATCAATGTCAATTCGAGTAGCGACAGCTGTTGCCGCATGTTTTTTGATGGCTCCGGGACTGGGACACGCCGAGTCCGAGCTGGGTTTCGAGCAGCCGCACTCGATTTCGCTGAGTGAAGCGATCCCGGAATCGATGCAGAGTGGGCTCGGTTACGCACTCGGTGATGCTGTTTTCGCCAACGGATTTTCACAGGAATACATCATCGTGACCGAGGATTTCGGCGAGTTCACGCCTACGAGCGACTATCTGTTGGATGTTCGGATCGGTGAGATCCGCGCACTCCAAGACCTCGCCGAGATCCGCAAGAGCAAGGCCTACGTCACCGCTGTCGCGAAGGCCGGCGCAGCCCCATTGTACCTGGTGAAGGATCTGGCAACCCGCCCTGTTGCCACGGTGACGGGCGTACCCAAGGGAATCTGGCGAGTCGGGACGAAAGCCGTCAGGTGGATCGGAGGCGATCGAAGACCGCGGGCCGAATCTGAAGACAGCGCGACACGAGAGGCCATCGGTGTGTCGCGCCGCAAGCGGGAGCTAGCGGCTTCGCTGCAGATCGACCCGTATACCTCCAACATGAAACTCCAAGACGAACTCGACCGTGTGACCTGGTCCAGCTTTGCAGGAGGGCTCAGTGTATCCGTGGCCATGGCCGCAGTCGGAATTCCGCCGGTCGCATCACTGACCTATCGGATTACGAATATGACACGCTCGACCAATCAGTTGGTAACAAGCGTCAGTGGCGGCGACCTGTACCGAATGAATCGCAAGACGCTACACGAACTCGGCCTGGGCGAGGACGCCTCTGCGGCGTTTCTGGATAATCCCTATCTGAGTCCGTCGCGGAAGGCCGCCATCACGCTCGCCCTCGAGTCGCTTGGAGGGGCGTCCGGGTTGGAGCACATAGTCGCGCTCGGGGCCGCGATCGAAAACGAAGACGACGCCGTCAGGCTCCAGTTGACCGCCGAGCTGATGGCTGGCTACCGCCAGAAGGTGTCACCGGTCGATGCGATTGTGCGCTGGGAAAATGACTTGTTCGTCAAGGAGCGATCGGGAAACACGACAGCCGTTATTCCTGCCGACCGCCTGCTGTGGACCGTACAGACCCGGAGTCTGGCAGATGCGATGCGGGTGGTATCGGGAGCCGATGCCAAGCTCTCGATATGGACGACGGGCGTATTTTCCGACACGACACGAACCGCGTTATCCCGACGAGGAATTGGGCTTCGCGATCGGATCGACTTCTAACGCCCGAGAGGCAATGCACAGCAGGGCCTCGCAAGGATGTGCGTTCGCTACGAGTAGGGTCCGATCGTGCTCGGCGGTATCGGTGGCTTTGGTGTGTACCCGTTCTTTGCGATGAATTCACTCACCACCTGGTTGAACGCGGGAGCCGATTCGAAATAGACCGAATGGCCACAACCCGGGAATTCTCGCATTTCCGCATTCGGGATGAGAGCAGCGACCTCGCGCAACGCAGCGGCCGAGAACAATTGATCGTGTTCCCCGGCGATCACCAGGGTCGGTACCCGGTAGCCCTCGAGTTGCTCGGGGAGTATGCGGCCCTGTTCGTCGAACATCCGCGACAAGTTGCTGGCATCGAAGCCGGTATTGAGGGCTGCGATCTGGTCGTAGAGGTGCGCGAGGGCAGGCTGGCGCTCGGGGAAGTCGGGTGCAAGGGCTGCATTGCCTCGAATGCCATCCGTGGCCGCGCGGCGTCCGATGGCCGCGGCCGCCTCCAGGATTCTGGCGGTCACGAGGCCACCTGGCGTATCGCATAACACAAGACACGCGACCCGCTCGGGTGCCTCGATGGCCGCCCGAAGCCCGGTCCACCCCCCCATGGATTGACATACCAGCGCGACGCGCTCGAGTTTCTCGGCATCGAGTATCGCCAGCAGATCGTCGGCGAAATGCTTCGGATGGAAGTCGTCAGCCGAACAGGTCGAGCGACCGAAGCCACGGTGGTCGAATCGAAGCACCCGGTGGCGCGCCTCGAAGTAGGGCGTCTGCTGCCACCACGACAAGCGGTTGCCGCCCGCTCCGTGCGCAAATGCGATGGGTGTACCGTGGCCCGCGACTTCGTAATAGAGGCTCGCATTGGCTCGTCGAACAGTCGCCACGTAGTGGATCTCCCTTGGCGCTTTTCCCTGGCTCCAGTGTGTACCGAAACTCATTTCGAAGCCAGGGCCTTCGGGTCTTTGAAGCGTCAGTGAATCATGTAGTCTCCTCGCTGAAACGGTGCGACGCGAAGCAGATGCCTCGATCTCGCAGAGGGACACATGAGACAGAACCGCGACGCCCCCGACATCCACCGCGATTACCGCGACAGCCGCCACGAGTACACGGAAGCGAACCGACGTGCCTGGAACCAATCGGCACCGGTCCACCGCGCAGGCGGCAGGTTTCAGACGCTGTTGGACGGGTTTGGCGAGCCGGGGTATTCGTGCTTGGACGCTACGGAAACCGAGCGCCTGCAGGCGATCGGGGTCGCTGGTAAGCGGGTCGCTCAGCTGTGTTGCAACAACGGGCGCGAAATCTTGTCGATCAAGAACCTCGGTGCCGCAGACTGCGTCGGATTCGACCAGTCATCGGGTTTCCTGGCCCAGGCCCACGAACTCGCGGCGGCGGGGCCGATTGCGTGTCGGTTCGTCGAGACCAGCGTCTACGACATCCCACACGAATTCGATGGCGCGTTCGACGTGGTGGTGATTACGATCGGCGTGTTAGGTTGGATGCCGGATCTGGGCGGGTTCTTCGATGTGATCAACCGGCTGCTGCGACCCGGGGGACATCTGTTTGTCCACGAGCAGCATCCAATCATCAACATGTTTGAGCCCGGCAACGCCGACCCGTACGCTCTGGCCGCCAGCTATTTCAAAGCCGAGCCGTTCGTTGAAAACCAAATCATCGTCTACGAGCAGCAGGACGCGGCCGAAGGCGAAACCTCCAACTGGTACTGGTTCGTGCATACGCTCGCCGATTTGATTATGGCGTGTCTCGATCGTGATCTCGCCCTGGTTCATTTCGCCGAGTCCGGAACGAACATCAGCGGCGACCAATTCGACGTATACGCGAACCAGGCTGCCCAACTCCCGCTCAGTTATGCGCTGACAGCGAGGAAGGCAACCGCGGCTGGGGCTGATGTATGATGCGGCGGACTGCGATTCGTTCCTGATATCCGTGCATGAGGGAGTTCGATCATGGGCGCAATCTCGATCCGAGGGCTCGATCACGTCGTGATACGAGCGTCGAATCTCGAGCGCGCACTGGGCTTCTACCGCGATGTTCTCGGCTGTGTCGAGGTCCGACGGATCGAAACCATCGGGCTGGTGCAGCTTCGCTGTGGTGACAGCATGCTCGATCTCGTGGACGTCGACGGCCCCATCGGTAAGAGCGGCGGCGTGGCAGCGGGAGTGGGTGGGCGCAACATGGATCACTTCGCCGTTGAAGTCGCGGATTTCGACGAAGCCAGTATCCGCGCTCACCTGGAGGCCCACGGAGTCGAACCTGGGGAGGTCGCTGAGCGAAACGGTGCGAAGGGAAACGGCCCCTCGATGTACATTCGCGACCCCGATGACAACGTCGTCGAGTTGAAGGGATACCCGGGAGGGGGCTGATGCTTGCGGCGCTCGGGCGTGTGCGTCTCGCTCGATCGGTGTGCGTCGCACTCACCTCGGTTGGTCTCGGGTGCGCGCATGCCGAGCCGAACGCAGAGCCCAATCCTCGCAGCTACCGGCTCATGCATAGCGGCGAGTCGTGGGAGCGCGCGGGAAGTGACGATGTCCTGTCTGATATCCGGCCGCGCTATGCGGAGTTCTTCAACACCATCTACAACCGAGAGAGCCACTACAATCCCAACCTGTTGCCGCTGCGCGATGATCTGGAGCGTTCGCCGGTGACGCGTGCGAACTTCGACGCGCTCAATGCCGTGGGGATCTGCTATTTCGAACTCAACTACCTCGCCGAGTCCGATCGCGGCGGACCCGATTACTTCGCTCACTCGCAGCGAACCGCGAAGCTGTTGGCGGTGCCGTGGCGCGCCTACAGCGAGATCAGCGACCCGGCGCTTCGCGATGCGATCCTCGATTTTTTCGAAGACATCGCGCGCGGCGAGAAACGTCTCGCAGCGCGAACCGCACCTCGCGTGAAGACGACCGTCGCAGCGCTCGCGAAGAAGGAAACCGATCCAGTGCGCCTGGCCAGGATCGAAGCCATGGTCACTCTTCTCACCGCAGCGGAAGAGGCGATGGAACGCTGAAATCGCTCATGGCACGCGTAGGGTTCGGCTGCTCGCTTCTGCTCCGCGGGGGTTACGGTCGTGATCGGACACGTCGGCTGCGAAGAATTCACGCTAGGTGAAACGGAAATGTTCTTCGAGCTTCGCTGCGACGTCTTTCACGTGGCCGCAGTATTGCGGGTAGGAGCCGTTGTAGTTGCCGTCTTGACGACGCTGGAAGTCGCCTTCGAAGTTGTAGTAGCCGGGCGTACAGTCTTTGCTGCGGGATGTCTTGCCGCGGTTGGCGATGACTTCGTCAACCCACCACTGCTCTGCGTCGGGCGTGACATCCATCGTGTGGTGGCCGTTGCTTCGGGCGTAGTGGATGCAACTGGCGATGTGGTCGCCCTGGGTCTGCAGCACATCCGTCAGGTTGAACTTGAACGAAGCCTGGTAGCCGCCCATGATGAACAGGTTCGGGTAGCCGTGCGAGTGGATTCCCAATACCGTTCGGATGCCGGTTTTGTATTTGTCGTTCAAGTCGAGGCCGCTTGCGCCAACGATCCGATTGTAGATGCCCGTCTTCTGAACTTCGAAGCCCGTGGCATAGATCAACAGGTCGAGTTCGTAGGTCTTGCCTGCGAAGACTGGGCCGGCCTCGGCGATTTCGGCAATGCCCTCTCCCCGGGTATCGACGAGATGTACGTTCGGCAGGTTGAAGGCCGGTAGATAGTCGTTGTCGAAGCACGGCCGCTTGCATCCCATCATGTACCAGGGCTTCAGCGCCTCCGCGGTCGCGGGGTCCTTGACGATTTCTTCGATCGAACGGTGGATCCGCATCATCTGTCGGATGTTGGCCTGTTCCTGACGGCGGAGCTTCTCATCGCGCGGCATCGCGAGTTGCTCGGGGTTGACCTCGGGTTCGAGCATTGCGCGCGCGCGCCGCTTCGCCTGCCAGCCGGCCTGGAGTTTTCGCGCCCAATTTGGATCGGTGGGCCAGTCGGGCTTGATATCCACAGATGAAGGCGTGCGCTGAAATACGTACAACTCCTTCGCTGCCGCGCCGAGGTGGGGAACGGCTTGGACGGCCGACGCACCGGTGCCGATGATGCCGACCACCTGGTCGGCGAGGCCGCTAAGGTCGGGCTTCGTGTATTCGTAGTCCCAGCGAGAGGTGTGGAACGAATGCCCTTTGAATGCCCGCATGCCGTGAATCCTGGCCAGCTTGGGTTTCGACAGTGTGCCGTTGGCACAAATCACGAACCGGGCCCTCATGTGATCGCCGCGGTCCGTGCTGAGGTGCCACAATTGTTCGTCGGGCTCCCATACCGTGGACGTAACAGTCGTTTGGAATACGGCGAGGTCATACAGGTCGTAGGTCTTGGCGATCGCCTGACAGTGCGCGTAGATCTCGTCACCTTTCGCGTAGTGGTTCTTCGGGACGTAATCCATTTCGTCGAGTAGCGGCAGGTAGTCGTACGCGACCACGTCGCACGCCACACCCGGGTAGCGGTTCCAGTACCAGGTGCCGCCCACGTCGGCTCCGCGCTCGACGATCCGGATGCTTTCGACGCCGTTTTGCCGCAGCCGCGCCGACGTGAGGAGGGCAGAAAATCCCCCACCGATGAACAGGCACTCTACGCTGTCGACGATCGGGTCCCGGGGCGTGGGCAGTGTGGTGAACGGGTCGATGGCGTACCTGGCAAGTGGGCCGGTGAACTCAGATGTGAACTGGTTCGTGCCCTCGGGGCGATAGCGCAGTCGGAGGTCGCGCTCATCGGCGAATTTCTGCTTGATGCGTTCGTATTGCGTCTCCGGAAGGTCGCTACTTCTGGCTGACTGGTTCTTGGTGTGACCCATGCAGATGCGGGCTCCCGCGCCGAAATGTGCGGTTGCATGGTACCGAAGTGCGTGGCACCCAGCGTGTTTGGCCTGAGTCCTTGGCACGAGTCCTTGGCACGAGTCCTTGGCTCGAGTCCTCGGCTCGAGTCCTCGGCTTCGAACCCTCGGCCCGGTCTTCAGTCCCGTGAATCTGATCGGGATATTGCTCGGCCAGGCGCTGCGGCTCGCCTCCTCGCTGGAAGCGGAAATCACAAAAGCTGGCGCCGACTGCAATCGTCCCGCTGCGTCGCAACCCCTGCTTTTTCCGATCACTCACGACATCGTCTGTCGCACACATGTAGGGCACCAGATCCATCGCGTCGTGTTTCGAAAAGGCAGAGCCGATCGCGCACGATTCGACGTTCATCCCCCAGTCGAATTTCTTCTCGTCGTCAAAGACCGTTTCGTACACGAACTCGCCCGGCAAGGCGTCGGTTTGCGAAGCCTTTGCGGACGCGACGAACTCGGCCAGGTGTTCTTGCAGGGTCCGGTCACTTCTCGGGCGCGCTGAATCCGATTCAGGTTCCGGCTCGGGTACCGGCAAGGGCGCTTTCGACATTGCGTTCAACATCGCGCCACCGAAACGGTGTGCATCGACGCCGTGTGCCTTCAGTGCGAGGTACACCGCCAGGCTTGCACTGCATTCAAAGACCATCGGGTGGTGGGGTTTTTCCCGATAGGCCATGTCCGGAATCATCTTGTCGAAAAGGGTCGAGGCCTGCTCGACGATGGCGTCTGGTTCATCGACGAAGCCAGCGGCGATTTGGTTGAACCTGGGCCTGGCTTCGTCGAAGACGTTCCTGATGAATTGTTCGTTCGTTGTTCGGCGCATAGGCGAGCGAATCATGATAGCGATGCGGGACACGTTTCGAAACCCGCCTCCAATTCGCTGTGTTGGTGTAGTCTTCGCGCAGGCAGGGAGTACCCAGTTCATGACCGCAGCAAAATCCGTTGTGATCGCACTCGGTGCGCTCGTGCTAATGCAACTCGTCCCCTATGGCCGCGATCATGCGAACCCGACGGAGCGCGACGAGCCGATGTGGGATTCGCCTGCCACCCGCACGCAGTTTTTCCGGACCTGTCGCAACTGCCACAGCAACGAAACGATCTGGCCGTGGTACAGCCACATCGCGCCGGTGTCTTGGCTGGTCCAAAGCGACGTCGAAGAGGGGAGGTCGCACTTCAACGTCTCGGACTGGGGCCGCGAGAAGCAACACGGGGACGAGGCTGCGGAGATGGTTCGCACGGAAGAGATGCCGCTGTGGTTCTACCTGCCCCTGCATCCCGACGCGCGGTTGTCGGCGGAGGAGCGAGCGCGCTTCATCACCGGCCTCGAGCGAACGTTCCCAGAAGAACCGGAAGAAGCACACGAGAGCGGAAACGACGGACACCACGATCACGACCACTGAATCCGCAGATGTGTCAATCGCGAGTGCAGTTTCGCCGGTTTCATTTGCTATCTGGCATTGTGAATCGCAGCGTCGCCCCCGACTTCGGTGAGATCTCTCGCCACCCAACTCGTCACGAGTGCGACGGTCAGGCACGGCAGCGTGAAGCCCAGGAGATGACTGTTTCCCGCGGACAACCAGGTCATCGGCTGTCCCATTACGGGCAATAGACCCAGCGTATTGGACCATGCGATCGCCCAATGGATGGCATGCATCCAGGCCAGTCCGTAGAGCGCGAAGCTCGCCGTACGGCCCGCGCTCTGTTCTCCAAAATCGCCGCGCCGGGTGACTCGTTCGATGCGGCGAGACACCGAAAACAAGACGAGCAGGTAGACCAGTTGTAAACCGATCAGTCCCAGTCCGACGAATCCACCGAATCGGTTCAGCAAGAAGGCGGTGATGAAATCGTCCTGGACGGCGGGCACCTTCATGATTTCTTCGTTCGGTCCGAACCAGCCGCGCGCCCCTCGCCAACCGCCCTCGCCGACTCGATCCATCGCGGCGAGCACCTGGGATCCGCTGTGCGGATGCAGCCCGGGTTGTGACCACACCAGGATCCGGTCGCGCTGCGGCATGCCCGCCGGCAATTTTTCTGGGTTGTCTCGCGCCCAGCTCGCGGCCGCGACGACCCCTGCCAGCACGAGCCCGACTGCAGGGCGCAGCCAACTCCACATCGACGCGCGGCCGCCCGGTTCACGCGGGCCGATCCGATACAACCACATCAGTGTCACGAGTCCGAGAATGATTGCCGGCGAGAAGTCGCGAACGCCAACGATCACGCTCAGCACGACCAATGCGAATCCAACCGCCGTGCGCAAGAATGGCAGCAGGACGGTGAACGGAGATCGCCGAAACTCTCTCGTGTTGCGATGCCGGAGCTCGCCGAGGTGCATACCGGCAAACGCGAGAAACACGACGTATACGAACTTCGTGAGTTCGACAGGCTGTAGTCCGGCGATCCCGGTTTCGTTTCCAATCGCGAGTTGAAACGCCATTGCGATCACGAGAAATGCGCCTGCGCTCCCGACGATCCACTCGGTGTTGAACAGGCGCAGCCAACTGCGCTCGAGTGCACTCTTCGGCACGGCAGCCAGCGACCCAACCGCCCAGCCGAACAGCGCCAACAGCAGCGCGTGCTTGTCGAAAAAGCGCATCCACTGGCTGTTCTCGGCACCGGCGCCCAGCGCGAACAACACCAAAGTGCCGACCAGCGCGAGTCCGGCGGCCGTCGTCCACAACAGGCCAGGGAGCCCAAGCAGCCGCCCCCGACCCGCGAATGCCAGCGATGCATAGGTGAGAGACACCAACGTGAGGCCGTAGCGGACCGATGCGTCGGGAGCCTCGCCCCTGAGCGTGAGCAGCGTCACCCAGCCGCCGATCGCGGAGAACGCAAATGCCAGGGTCGCGGAGGGGCTGCTCCTCTCGCGCCTTTTCGCAAACCCGATCAGAACCGCAATGGATACCAGAAACGTTGCTGCGACCCCTGCGAGCAGCCATTCGAGCTGCGATGCGAACCAGTCCGCCGCTCCGAGTCCCGACCCTGACCACGATTTTTCCAGCATCGGCCGGTCGGCGATCTCCCCGCGCCACAAATCGCTGTTCGCGACCGGCACGAGTGAGAGCGTGTCTGCGTGAGTCGACACGCTGTAGACGGTGCGCCCGAGAATCAGTCGGACGATCGGATCATCTCCGTTTACCTCGACCTCCCGCGACTGGAACGACCGAGTCTCACCGTCGCGTACGAAACTCACTTCCCTACTCCGACCCGGAGCAAAGTAGTACGCAGCGTTGTGCCAGCGAACCTCGATGGACTCGGCTTCGAGTGCATCAAGACTCCAGCGACTCGTGCAATTGACCCCGCCCCCAATCGAGAACAGCCTGATCTCGGCGTCCGCATCGCTCGCCCAGTCGCGCCACTTCCAGCGCAGCGCTCGCGCGAACCGTTTGCTGCGCGAATGGCAGACCGGGTGAACGGCTTCGCCGCCCGGGTCGAGGACTCCGTCCGCGAACGAGACGCGTCGCCCGCTATCCATGTCGCGCAGCACCAAGCGGTCTGTCGCTTCGACGACCTCGAGCGCGGCGGTCGGCAGTACGATCTGGTCGCCCGTGTGGGGAATCCAGCGCTGCAGGTAGAAGCCGCGGCCCGATCGAGTGCGCGCGAATACGCGGCGATCGACCGAAGCGTTCGCGATCATCCAGCGACCGTCGCGCTGATCGACCTGAAGGTGTCTATGCGCTGCGGAGCGCGCGCCAGTGTGTTGACCGAGTTCGCTTCGGCCCAGCACGATGGGCAGGGAGTCGGCTGAGACGATCGTTTCGTCCGCGATCAACACGGGATCTGCATTGCGCCGCAGTTCGAACCCGAGCCAGCCTGCACCCAGTAGCGCGACGCTTGTTAGCAGCACAGGGATCGGGTCGACGAACCAGCGATACAAACGGTTCGCCATCAGCCCGCGTCGCCGGTCGGTGTTTCAAGCCGTTGCAACATGCGGCTCACGACTGGCGCACAGGCGGTGCCGCCGAACCGGTAACTGCCGGTTGCGTGTGTCGTCATGCACGCGAATGCGAGGCGTCGCTGATCGGCTTGTGCCGGTTCCCGCCAGCCGATGAACCAACCCGAGTTGTAAGCGCGGGCTGCATCGATCTCGGCCGTGCCGGTCTTGCCGTACACGCGACAGGCCAGCGGCCGTGGAAACGCGGCCGGCGCGGTGCCAACTTCGGGCACTGCCTTCATGCCGGTCCGGAGCAACTCGAGCAACTCGGTGTCGACGGGCAACGCAAGGGTATCGGGTGGGGGAAGTGACACACCATTCCAACTCGCGAATAGGTGGGGACGAACGCGCTGGCCGGTCGCGATTGCGGCGGCGGCCAGCGCCATCTGCAGTGGCGACGCCGAAATCGTCTGCCCGATGCCGTTCAACGCTGTGGTGTACATCACCAGTTCCCGCGCTCCCCAATCGTGCTGGTTGTAGGCCATCGTTGCCAATGTGCTGCGCGCGAGTTGCGCGAAGAGCACATCGTGGGCTTCACCCGAGTAGCGTTTGAGGCCCATTGAAACGGGCAGATTTGTCGCGAGATCTAAACGTTCCCGATCGTCGATGCCGATCCAGCGCGACGCCCGGGTCAGCATCATCTCCGGTGCCGGGATGCGCGGCCCGCTTTGCGCGGCGACGCGTTCCGCGTATTCGTCGATCCGCGCCTGCTCCATCATCAGTGCAACGCCGGCGTACCACGCGTTCAACGAAAATTGGGTCGCTAGTCTCAAGCCGAAACCCGGCTCTGGCTGTCGTGCGCGCGCGGCCGCATCCGGGTCGTCCGCTATGCAGCGCGCGTCTCGCTTGGGTCTGTTCACATACCGCCCCAGCGTGGAGCCGCCGAAATTGGGAACCGGCTTTGCGCCGCGGTACGCGATGAATGAATTCGAGTCGTACGACACACCGATCGCCGCCCGCATCGCGCTCGAGTTGAGACCGCGCAACACCGGGTCGATTCGCTGGCGTATTTCCGGTTCAGCCTCCATCAGCAACGCCAGCGCCGTAACCGGCTTGAAGGTCGAGCCGGGCGTGTTGTGCTTGTCGACGACCTCCCAGGCAAAAATCGACGACGGATCGCGGAGCGGATAGGCGGCCGAGAAGGCGGGTAGATCCCAGTCTGCCAGGCCCGATGGGATTGCGGGCTGTCCTGCTACCGCCAGTACGGCTCCGGAATCGGCATCCATGACCAACAACGCGGCTTTGCGCTCGGATGCCCAGCGATCCTCGCGAAACCGCTCGACGCCCCAGGACAGCGCTTCGTGAGCGGCCCGCTGAATTTCCGCGTCGATCGTCAAGCGGACATCGAGTGGGTTCTGCGGAAGCACAGTCGACGCCAGCATGCCGGTCAGGCTGAAGCTGTCGCCCGCGCCCGTACCGATCAACGGCAACATTCCGAGCTGCTCGGTGAGAAGGGTGGGTCTGCCTCGGCCGACGGGGTCGGTCAAGGGTTCACCGTCGAACGCTCTGATGACGTAGCGACCCACCGGTCGCGATCGGCCGACCGGCCGGAACCGATATCGCGCCACCGCATCGTCGATCTCCAAGCGAATCGCGAGACCGTGAATCCGAGCGGCACAGTGCATCGACGCCCGTGCTGTGATTTCGATGGGTGTCGTGCCACCCGTGCTCGTACCAATTGGAACTCGGATCTGGTGTGCGACCGGTTGCTCGAGACATCCTTCGAGCGGTTCGCCGAGCAACTTCTTCGACGTGGCGCCTTCGGGCAGCCGCACCGGCGTGCCGATCAACTGAAGGGTCAATGTGTTCGACTCACCCGGTATCGCTTCGCTGTGAAATGTGACTTCTCCGTGGTCACCGGGGATGGACAACCAATCGGAATAGCCAGCCCGAAGTTCGCCGTCGAGCACGAAGCCGAACGTCTGTGGAACGAGTTGGCCCGATGGCAGAGGTCTTCCCGACGGCCCGTACGCGCTCCACGGTTGTATTCCACCTTTCCCGTCGCGAGCGCGATCGTCGCGGATTGCCGTCAGGCTCCGGGTCTGGTTCCACAACTCGACCTGCTGTTCGACGATCGCGCCGACCGCGGAACGATCCAGTAGACCGAGCAATCGCCTTTTCGATTCGGCCTCCTGGATCGTCTGATCGTCAAGTGGATTCTCGGCATCGTTGGCCGCGCCCGATTGCCGAGCCAGCACAGCCTCTCGCAGCGGCCAATCGCGTGGTACACGCTCGAGTCCACCGTCGGGGCGCGGAATCAACAACTTCGCCTCGAGCAGTTCGTAGAAGAGTGCTTCGTCTTCGGACGGGCCCTCTATTCGTTCTGCAGCGAACCCAGCATCGGCGTACAGGCTGCGCAGACGCGACGCGGCGCCCGCGACGACCGCCGCGCAAGCGACCGCCAGAAGCCATAGCGTTAGCCCGCGAACAATCACGTCAGTTGCGCTGGGCCTGATCACTGGCGCTAGGGCTCAGCCGAAACACAGGATCACGCGGACTTCATCGGTAGTCGCGCCGTTTCCGCTGCTCCCAGCTCGAAGCCGCGGTATGCGCCTTGTCCCGGTGAAAGCGAAGCACGTAGCCACCCAGCAGCAGATGCTGGCCGGGCTCGAGTGTGGCGGTGTTGCGACTTCGCGGCAGCAGTTCGGTCCGCGGCGATCCGTCCCGATCGAGCACAAACGCGGGCGTGCTTCCCGCGGCCATTGCGACCTCGAGACGGCTATCGAGCAATCGCACAGAGACATGTCTGCGAGAGAGATCGATGGCATCCAGGCGCGCAGCGGCGTTTGGGGAGCCCACATCCCACTTGGCACTGCGCGGGTGGTCGAGCAGATCGATAGGAAGATCCGGCTCGAACTTTTCGGAGGCCGTCGCGCGTCCGAGTGATAAAGGCGTGCGGCTCAGGGGCAGCGTGATACTTGCGTCCAACATCAACATCGCCAGGTAGCGCCGTGGATCAGGCGGCGGGAGCAGCTTGAGTTCGCCACCCGCTTTGGCTTCGATCGCAAAGGGCAGCTCCGCGACTGATAAGAAGTCGCTGCCACCCGCTGGGCGAAACTCGAGCTGTTTGGTTCCAGATCGTGAACGGAGCGCCAGGCAGCTGGCTTCATCGATTTCGCCCATCGATGCCTCTCGTACGGGCCAGCCCCAATCGTCGAGCCAAACGGTCCAGTGTTCGAGTCCTGGCATACGGGCACCATCGATGCGAAACAGCCCGAGCCCGACCAGGCGCAGCGAGAAACGGGTCGAGAGGCCGGGTTCCTCGATCTCGCCAGGTTGCGCGGGATCCACAGAAGCGCTCGTAGGCGGGGGCGACGGAACATTCGAAATATCGACTCGCCGGGAGGGCTCCGGCACATCAGCGGGCCGCCGCGCCACCACACGGAACTCCGATCCCGGAACCGGTTCGATCCGCAGCCACAGACTTTCGCGGCCGAGCTCACCGTTGAAATCGAGACGCCACTCGACCCAATCGGGCTGGGTCTGCATCCGCGTGTCGACGACGCGAATCTGGCTGGTCGAAGGGTAGATTCTCTCCGAGTCTTCTGCATTGAGGTTGACCAAAACATGTCCGATGCGTGCGCTGAACCACAGGCCGGGACGGATCGGACCGTCGTCGCACCCCGAGATCAGAAGCGAGCGCTGGCCTCGATACACTCCGACGGGTCGCCGTGTCTGCGCCCCATTTGTCCATGACCCCCACGGCGGCATCGGTTGTAGCTGCGCGTCACCCGGTTTGGATATTCCGATTCTTGCAGCAAGTACGTCGTCACTGTCTGGCACGAATACACCAAAACCGAACTGAAACACGACCTCGTCTTCGGCGAGTCGAGGGTCCGCCATCACGGAGTACCGGGGCTTTCTTTGCCTGGGCAAGGAGCGGGCGAACTTGTCGGTGTGCAGGACTGACAGTGTGTGTTGCAGCGCCTCGAGATGACCCCCGCCCCGGATCGCGTCCGCACGCCAACGGGCTTCGGGAATCCACATCACCACGTCGGTAAAGACCGGGTTTGCCTCGCGGAAGCGACCCGCCGAATCGCGCTCGAACACACTATTGCGGCAGCCGTCGAGTGCAGCTTGGAGCCGAAAGTCGCGGTCGCCTGTCAGTCGCTCTGCAATTTCAGCGCGTCCACCGTAGCGACGGTCCCACAAGGGGTCCGGGTCGAAAGGGTTTTGGACTCCGAGCAATCCCAGCGTGAAAACACCGAGCAGACTCCCGGTGCCCTGTACCTTGTCCAGCGCTTCCGATGATCGACCAAACCAGTCCGCCATGATCTCCCATTGTGCATCGCCTTTTCGTTGCGCGCTTGTTGGTGAACCCGTCAACAGGATTGGACGGCCGCGAAAATTCGAATGCGCGCCGACCCACGCCAGAGCAGTGACTGCAGCAGATTATCTCAATGGGCCCGCTGGGCGGCCGCATTTCTCCTTCGAGATATCGGAGAAACCCGCGGCAGAGCCAGACGGCTGGCGGGCGACAGTACGGCGATGAGATGCGCGCAAGCACGCTGCAGATCAAGCGCGATCCGCGCGAATGGTTCTCGGATAGATCAAGTGCTCACCGTAACCACTGGCGCGCAAAAGCCGAGTAGAGCCGAGTAGAGCCGAGTAAGGCCGAGTAAAGCCGAGTAAAGCCGAGTTCTGGGCTGCGCGAATCGGCCCGAGTGAACGTCTGGCTGAAAACGAATGGTCCGGGCTAACTCGAGGCGCCGCGTAGGATCGCGTCCGCGTACGCACCCGTCGGCCAGGGCGATTGAGCGCGCATCGGTGAGATGGCTGTCTTCCCTTCTCGGAGTACGCCGCTGGCAGCGTCGACGACCTTCCAGGCCATTTCGGAGCCGAACAGGGGCTGCGATTCGATCATGACGACGCGCAGTTCGCCGGGCTCGAAACCGCACTGGCGTTGGATCGCGTCGAGCAGCTGTGTGTTGTTCAAGTGCCCATCGCCGAAGTTCCAGCCCAACGCCAAACCGGCGACGATCTCACCATCCATCCAGTCGTAATTATCGATGTCGTCGACTGCGTGGGGGAGGGCGTCGAAGAGCACCCGCCCCTCCAGATGGAGAAAGCGGTTGGACGGCATCATCATCATCGCTGTGTCCACCGATTCTTCCTCATCGAGCATTCCCTCGAGCTGCTCGCGCATCGTACTGGCGGCCTTCTTGAGCTTTGCGAGCTTCTGCACGCTGTCGCCTCGAAACAGCCAGATGTTGTACGCCCAATTACCCGCGTAGTAGCGCATCGCGAGCAGGAACGAGACGCGCGCTGGATAGAAGTTGCCGTAGGCCGGAATCAGTACCAGGAACACCAGCAGAAAAGCGCATAAGGCGGGCATGGAGCCGAGCGCCAACACACTCACGTGGGGGTTGAAGCCAAACAGAAAGAACCCGCCATAGACCATCAGGATGTTCCACTCGATTGGCATGCCGCTCGGGTTGTTGAGCGAGATGAAGCCGTGGAAGCCGAGCATCACAAGCAGCGCAGTCGCTGTCAGCATGCCGCCATCGCCGGCAAGCAGCGCGACCGGGATCAAGTATTCGGTAACGGTCCCCATGTGCGCCATGTGTCCGGCCAGCTTCGACGGTCGCAGGTCGTCCGGATACGACACGAACAAGCGTTTCTTCAGTGAGGCCGGAAAGAACGGGCCATTGTTCATCATCACCATGATCACGGAAGGAAAGTGGTGATTGAGCTTCGAAGTAGCCGCCCAGAACCAGATGAAGCACCACAACACCTTGCAAGCCGAAATCCACAGCGCGTCCTGGCTGGCCACGATCACGCAGACCAGCACGACGAAATAGTGCTCGCCTCGCGCTGCGAGGAAAAGGGTTTTGTCCATCACACCGAGCAGCGGAATCAAGATCAAATTCGGCACGAGCAGCTCGGGTGTGAGCTCTGGCGCGATGAGTGCGCGCAACAGAAACGCCATATTGGCTGCGTACAGCACGACGTCGAGCCAACTTCGCGTGATGCCGCCGAGCAGCGGCCAATCTGGAACCAAGGACAGTTTGGTGGTGCCCGGGCGGAGAAAGTGTAGAAAGCCGCCGAGCGGAGGCGAGAAACGGCCGTTCATGGGCCCGAACCCGCAACCGAAGCCCATCGATTCGTAGAAGATCGCCCAAATCACCGCTTTCTGGAACGCGACAGCGGTGAACGCCCAACTCCCGAACAAGCCCGGGTAGCCCGCCGAGTACGAGCAGAACCACGCCCAACCGCCAAAGAAGAGCAGCAGATACTTCAGCCAGTACATCGCCATGACGACCAGCGGTGTGGCGGTGACCCCAGCTGCCCACGTCCTGCAGATGAGTCGCAGGCGCTCGGGAAAGGGCTTTGCGAGAACTTCCCGAACATCGTACGGGGGGAGATCGGAATCGGAAATCGCCATGCGAGTGTTTCGTCCCCGTTCGGTCGGCGGTTCTACGGCCGATGCGATCGGCCGATCTGCGCGCAGCATATCGAATTACCCGACAGAATTTGCTTCCTTATTGTGCCCGATCGATAGAGGGTTGCGTGGATCTCGGAATCGCGGATCGAAAAGCCATCGTATGTGCGTCGAGTCGCGGGCTCGGACGCGCGTGCGCCAGATCACTGGCTCGTGAGGGCGTGCACGTGACCTTGAACGGGCGCGACGCGGAATCGCTCGAGGCGACTGCCGCAGGGATTCGCGCGAGCTACGGCGTGAATGTCGAATTCGTAGCGGGCGACATCACACACGAAGCCACCCGCGATGCGCTACTCGAGGCGTGTCCCGAGCCCGACATCTTGGTCAACAACAACGGCGGCCCACCGCCCGGCCGCTTCCAGGCCTGGGATCGCGACGCCTGGATCGCTGCGCTGGATTCGAACATGCTGGCGCCAGTGCTGATGATCCGCGCGGTACTCGACGGCATGGTCGAGCGCCGCTTCGGTCGCATCGTCAATATCACCTCGGCGATGGTAAAATCACCGCTCGCGCCGATGGGCTTGTCGACGGGTGCGCGCGCAGGTCTTACGTCGGTGAGCAAGGCGCTCTCGCGTGACGTCGCGAAGGCGAATGTGACGCTCAATAATCTCCTGCCGGAGCGCTTCGACACAGACCGCCAGAAGGGTATGGCAGAGCTTCGCGCCGAGATGGGAGGCGTCAGCGTCGAACAAGCCTATGACGAGATGAAGCGATCGATCGCTGCGGGTCGACTCGGGCTCCCCGAAGAATTCGGCGATGCGTGCGCGTTTCTCTGCAGCGCACAGGCGGGCTTCATCTCGGGCCAGAACCTTCAACTCGACGGTGGCAGTTATGCCGGTTTGATCTGAAACGAATTTCTTCGATGCGCGTCGCGCGCTGATCGACACGATGGAACGGGCGCTCTGCCGGGCACATGCCCGCGCTTACCTCTGCAGGAGTTGTGAGCTAGACACTCGAGAGAAATTCATTTCGAACCAAGACAATCGCACTTGGAGGAACGGCCCTTTGGCATTGCATCGACTGCTCGGAATCGAAATCGGTGTTCCCGATCCTGCCTCGCTCGACGCTTTCTATCGGGAGATCGGCTTCACGGGCGGGGAGCGAAGCTGGGGCGCAGCGGATCAGCCGGGTCAAATCAGCATTGGCGAAGCCGGCTATCGCCAGTTGCGCCAGATGCGCGTCGCGTGTGAGAGCGAACAGGACATCTCGACGATCGCGAAGAACCTCGATGGGATCGGTGTCGCGTCGACGCAGCGCGACGGCATATTGAGGGTGATCGATATGGATCGCATCACCGATGACGACGCGTGGACAATCCGAGAAGACTGGCCGATGGATGATTCGTGGTCGCTGTGGGGGGAGAAAGTTCAACCCGAGGTGTTCTTCAGGCCACACGACATCGACGAGGTAATCGAGGGTTGGAACAAGGCGCACGGCTGATGGCGGGGCTCGGCGGGGCCTGCCCGATTCGCAGTCGGCATGCCGCACGCTCCTCCAGCGGTACCGGGCGCCGAACACGCAAATGAGCCCCGCAGACGAGACTCACGTACCGGTGTTGATCGTGGGCGGCGGGCCGACGGGCCTGACGTTGTCGGCTCTGCTGTCGCGCTTTGGCGTGAGTTCGCTTCTGGTGGAGCGCAACCCGACTACCTGTGACCACCCACAGGCCCACGTCGTCAACACGCGGTCGATGGAGATCCTGCGCATGCTCGGTCTCGACGCGGCAATTCGCGATGAGGCGCTGCCGATGGGCGCTATGGGCCACGTGCGATGGGTGACGAGCCTGGCCGGCCGTGAACTGGCAGCGCTCCATCTGGCACCTGGCCCGGAGGAGATCGGTGCGCGAATGGCCGCGAGTCCAGCGATGCCTGCCTCGTGCGCTCAAGATCGCATCGAACCCCTGCTGGCGAGTCTCGCCGCGAAGGGACCCGGTAGAGTCGCGTTCTCGACGGAAATGGTCGAACTCGACGTGTCGCAACACGGTGTCACAGCGTCGCTTGCGTGCGAAGGCGGGGAGCGCAGGCTGCGTGCCGACTGGCTGGTGGCTTGCGACGGTGCTGTGAGCCCGATACGGGAGATTGTGGGAATACCGATGGAGGGCCCCGAGGCGTTGGCACACGTGGTTGGGATCTACTTCCACGCGGATTTGACTCGATTCGTCGCCGAACGGCCCGCCGTCCTCTACTGGACGATCGACGCTGAGGAGCCCGGCACTTTGATTGCCATCGATGGCCGCGAACGCTGGGTGTTTCACGCGGCGTGGGATGCAGGCCGCCACTCACTGGATGCATACACGGACGAACGCTGCATCGATATCGTGCGTCGCGCGATCGGTACGGATGTCGAGATCGACCTGCGTTCAGTGCGCCCCTGGACGATGTCAGCCCAGGTCGCGACGCGATACCGCGACGGGCGCGTCCTGTTGGCCGGCGACGCAGCGCACCGCTTTCCGCCGACGGGTGGCTTCGGAATGAACACCGGCATCCAGGACGCCCACAATCTCGCCTGGAAGCTGGCCGGGGTCCTCGCCGGTAGAGCCGGCGAGGAGCTGCTCGACAGCTACGAGGCAGAACGACTTCCAGTCGGCCAAAGCAACCGAGACTGGAGTACTGCCAACGCCGCGGGTCTGGCGGCCGTGATTGGACCCGGTGCCGCGCATCAGGCGCGCCGATTGGCAGGCGCTGAGCGCAGCTTCGATGAAGTGTCGGCCGAAATTCAACGAATCGCCAATCGCGAAGTCGGCCATTTCAGCGCGATGGGTCGCGACCTCGGTTTCGTGTATCAGGCCGGTGCGCTGGTTCCCGATGGTACACAGCCGCCCGAGTGCGAGAACCCCGATCGGTACTACATGCCTTGCGGCACTCCCGGTGCGCGGGCGCCCCACCTCGGAATCGTGCGGGATGGTGAACTGCTGTCGATCCTCGATCTCTTCGTGGACCGTTGGGTGTTGCTTGCGGCACCGATCCGCGCCGAAACCTGGCGGAGTGTGGCGGCGGTTCAGGAAATCCCGGTCGAATTCGTGGCGATCGGCACCGATGTGGAAGATCCGGGCGATGCTTGGCCCGCGCTCTACGGGGTCGAAGATGGCGCGGTGCTCATCCGGCCCGACGGGCACGTGGCGTGGCGATCGCGCACCCATGTGAAAGACGCGCAGAGCACACTGCGTCGGGCACTCAACCATATTCTGGGCAACGACTAACACGCAGGTGTCCGCGGAGGTGTGACCTCGAGATCCGATGCGTCGGCGGGCAGCGGCAAGGGCAGGGTGGTCTGCCTGGAGAATGGGCCGGCAGTCGAGACGCCGCGCCGAAGCGTGCCGCTTCTCTATACTGGTAGACGCAATATCTGACGAAGGAGAGGGCATGACTGACACCGCTGAGAAGACCGCAACTTCGAACGAGAACCGGGGACGCGTGTCGCCTGCGAAGCTTGCGCACTTCGTCTTGCGCACGACGCCCGAACGCTTCGTAGAAATGGTGAACTGGTATCGGAATCTGCTCAACGCCGACATCGCGTTCCAAAACCCGTTCAGCTGTTTCATGACCTACGACGATGAGCATCACCGAGCGGCGATCATCGCAATCCCGGGGCTCGTCGAGCGTCCGGACAATGCTGTCGGGGTCGATCACGTAGCGTTCACATTCGCGAGCCTCGGCGACCTGTTGTCCACCTACGAGCGGCTAGCAGCGCAAGGGATTACTCCCGCCATACCGCTGCACCACGGTCCGACGCTTTCGATGTACTACCAAGACCCGCAGAAAAACCAGGTCGAGCTTCAGGTTGACGTCTTCGAGACGACTGAAGAGATCGACGCATTTCTCCAAAGCGATGCGTTCGCGCGCAATCCAATTGGCGTGTTGTACGACCCGGCCGAGCTGGCCAGGCGCTACCGCGAAGGCGTTCCCGAAGCCGAGCTGATCGCACCGTTGGAAGGCCCTCCGCCGGGCCCGCTCGATTGGCCCGCACACTGACTTCGGCTCTGAGCCGGGCACGGATCGTAACATCGGCGACTTGAGGGACCGATCGGCAGTGCGCCATCGGCATTGAAGCGCTTTGCGATCGACCGCCGGTGCGTCGGCTCCTGAGGGACGACTTCGAGACCCGCTGCAGGGGCTGTTTGGCGCACTTCTGTGCATTGGCCCGCAGCCGAGCGGGCTTTCTCTTGACGATAGGTCGTCAAAATGCCAAACTACCGTTCGTTAGTTTTTTTTTGCGACATGTGAGGCCGATGAGCGCTCCTCCCACAGATTCCGAGCGGAATACCCGACCCCTCCGCAAGGGGGAGCTGACCCGCGAGCGCATCCTCGATGCGGCGGAGACTCTCTTCGCGCAGTGCGGCTATGAAGGGACGACTCTCCGGGACGTCGCGGCTCGGGTCAAACTGCAGACACCGAGCCTGTACAACCACTTCGACAGCAAGGAATCACTGTATGGGGCCGTGCTCGAGCGCGACCTCGGACCCGTGCTGCGGCTGCTCGTCGAGTACGTCGAGCAGGGACGCGATAGCGACGACACGCCGGAAGAACTCATCCCGGTCTTGATGAAAATCCTCGAAGAGCGGCCCGCGCTGCCGCGGCTGCTCCAGCACGAGACGCTCTCCGGCGGCCAACGACTGACGCCGATGCTGCGCGAATACATTGTCCCGATCTTCGAGCACGGCCACAGCATGGCCGCACCTCGCGCGCGCGCCGCTGGTTGGGAGACCGACGATGTACCGCTGCTCGTGCTCGCACTGATCCAGGTCGTACTGGGTTTTTTCACGATGGCGCCGCTCTACAAGGATCTCAACGGGTTGGATCTGCTCGCCGATCAGAGTATGGCCCGTCAGACCCGGTTTCTGATCGAACTCTCCCAGAGGCTATTCGCGCCTCGCTGACCTTGGCTGGCCATCGCTGCAAAACACAGGAGAAACACCCGTGGTCGATATCGACGTTGCCTACACCGACTCTGCCAACTGGAATGAAGCTGACATGCGCGCGCGCTTCGACTGGCTGCGCGACAACGACCCCGTGTATTGGTCCGAGAAAGACCAGCTCTGGGTGATCACCAAGCACGCCGATGTCGAGTACGTCTCGAAGCACCAGCAGATCTTCACCTCGGCCATGGGTGTGCGCCCGATGGCCGTGAAGATTGGCCTGATCGACGAGGATGAGCCGCGACACGGCCAGCTTCGGGCGTTGATCAACAAGGGCTTCACGCCCCGCATGGTCAAGATTCTCGAAAAGACATTCCTCCGGCTCACGACCAAGGCGATCGATGCGGTGGCGGGCAGGGGCGAGTGCGACTTCGTTCAGAGTATTTCGGTGCCGCTGCCCCTGTGGCTGATCGCCTCGATGCTGGGGATCAATGAAGATGACTGGGACCGGTTCCACGAGTGGTCGGACAGCATGATCGCAGCCGAAGGCAACCTGAGCGACCCATTGATCGCGGCGAAGGCCGGGAAGGCGTATGTAGAGTACGCCGCCTATGCGATGGAGATGATCGAGGAGCGCCGCAGGGAGCCAAAGGACGATCTGATTTCGATCCTGACCGGTGCGAAGGATGCGGGCGTACTCCAGGAGTTCGATCAAGCGCCCGAGGGCGTTGACGTCGACATGGGGATCTCCGAGGTGCATAGCGACGAGCTGATCAAGTTGTGCGTGATCCTGCTGGTGGCCGGAAACGAGACCACGCGCAACGGGATATCGGGAGCCATGCAGCTGTTGATCGAAAACCCGGATCAGCGTCAGAAGCTGTTGAACGACCCGACCCTGATGAACGGCGCTGTGGAAGAGATGATTCGCCTGGTGTCTCCCGTTCACTCTTTTACCCGCACGGTCCTCGAGGATGTCGAGTTGCGCGGAAAGTCGATCAAGAAGGACCAGAGGGTCCTGATGATCTACGGCTCGGCGAACCGCGACGCCGAGTACTATGGAGAGGATGTAAACGAATTCAAGATCGACCGCGGTGCCAGCCACCTGGGCTTCGGCATCGGCAGCCACTTCTGCCTCGGCGCGAATCTGGCCCGCATGGAGATGCGCGTGGTTTTTAGCGAACTGATGCGCCGCCTGCCGGATATGGAGTACGCGGCCGACGGTCCTGTTTTCCGCAACTCCGCCTTGGTGCGCACCTGCGATCATATGCTCGTGCGCTACACGCCGGAAGGGGGCGTTGCCAACGCCGCGTAGGAGTCGCGGCCGCAAGAGTGCCGGCTGCGGGTTGCATCGATAGCGCCGAGGCCCGATTCTCAGGCAAACCGCCTGACGCGGAGACGGACATCGTTGTGAGCGGCCCAAACGGAACTCCCATGAACAGCGCCCCCTATATCCTGATCACCGCCGATACCCATGCAGGCGGTAGCCACGCCCAGTATCGCGAGTACCTCGACTCGCAGTACCGCGAACCGTTCGACGAGTGGCGCGGCGGCTACAAGAACCCGTCACAACAGCACTACGGCAAGAAGAAGCTGCGCAACTGGGACCTCGCGGTCCGAACAGAAGACCAAAACGGGCAAGGCGTGGTAGGGGAAGTCGTATTTCCCAATACGGTCCCGCCGTTCTTTCGCAAGAGTATCGTGACCGCGCAGCCGCCAAAGCCAGCCGATTTCGAGCGTTGCCTGGCCGGAATTCGCGCGCACAACCGCTGGCTCGTGGACTTCTGTGCGGAAGACCCGGTGCGTCGCGCGGGGATCGGGCTGATTCTGCCCAACGACCTCGACGAAGCCGTCAAGGATGTCGAGTTCATCGCCAAGTCGGGCCTACGCGGTGGCGTGTTATTGCCGTTGATCCCCGAAGATTGCACTTGGCTCGCGCCGCTCTACGACCCGGCATGGGATCGGGTCTTCGCGGCGATCGCCGACTGCGACCTGGTGATGAATCAACATTCTGGGCAAGGTTCGCCCGACTACGGCGAGGGTGCGGTCGCCGAGGCGCTGTGGATCCAAGAGGTGCACTTTTTCTGTCGAAGAGGCTTCAGCCACTTGATCATGGCCGGAGTATTCGAGCGATTCCCAAAGCTGCGATACATCCTGACCGAATCCGGCTGTTCGTGGGCACCCGAAACGCTGATGCAACTGGATCGGATCCACATGGGCATCCAATCCGGCGCGATGGGTGAGATGAACTATGACGGCTTGGAGTGGGGGCTCAAAGAGAAGCCGAGTTTCTACGCCCGACGCAATTGCTGGTATGGGGCGAGCTTTCCCAGCGGCGCCGAACTGGCCGGAATCGATCGGGTCGGCGAGGACAAGGTCTGCTGGGGCAACGACTACCCCCACTTCGAGGGCACCTTCCCCTACAACATCGAGTCGCTCCGGCTGACCTTCGCGGGCATGCCCGATCGATTGCGCCGAATGATCCTCGGAGAAAACGCGGCAAAGCTCTACGGCTTCGACCTGGAAAAACTGCGTCCGCGGGCCGACGAACACGGACCGACACCGGAACAGATCGATTCGCCGCTACCACCCGACGAGATCCCGAAAGACTCGGCGTGCTATGTCTTTCATTCGGCACGTCGCGAACTCGCAGAGCAGAAGGAGGCTTCTGGCTTGTCCTAGCCGGTGTCCGCGCGTAGAGCGCCAGCTCTACGGTGCAGTCGACGACGGGGAAGAACGCGCAGAATTCGCCCTGGACTCCGGGTGGTACACTCTTCGGCGCTCGGTCAGGTCGAGCAGTCGAGCAGGAGAAGGAGCCCCATGACCGATTCGAAGTGGACCGCCGCTGACATCCCCGATCAGACCGGCAAGACGTTCATCGTTACGGGCGCAAACAGCGGGCTCGGCCTCGAGACGAGCAAGGAACTGGTACGCAAGGGCGCCAGCGTGGTCATCGCCTGCCGCGACGCGAAAAAGGCGCAACTTGCGATCGAACAGATCGAGAAGGCGCTGCCTGGTGCGAGGCTCGCCGCGATGGATCTGGACCTCGCGAGCCTCGAATCGACTCGTTCCTTCGCCGAGCGCTTCAAGGCGAGCCATTCCGAACTCCACGGGCTGTGCAACAACGCCGGTGTGATGGCACTGCCGGAACGCCGCACCAGCGACGGCTTCGAGATGCAATTCGGTACGAATCATCTCGGTCACTTTGCGCTCACAGCGCACCTGATCGACCTGATCCTCGCTACTCCGAACTCGCGGATCGTCACGCTGAGCAGCACCGCACACCTTTCGGGTCGCATGCGTTGGGAAGACCTGCAGTGGCGAAGCGGCTACCGCAAGTGGATGGCCTACGGCCAGAGCAAGCTCGCGAACTTGTTGTTCTCGTTCGAGTTGGGCCGGCGTCTATCGGCTAACAGCCTGTCGACGCGAAGCATCGCTTGCCACCCGGGGTACGCTGCGACCAACCTGCAGCGCACCGGCCCGCAGATGGCGGGCTCGGGCCTGATGGAACGCGTGATGGAAATCGCAAACGCGGTAGTGGCTCAAGATGCGGCGATGGGGGCTCTTCCGACACTGTTCGCAGCCACATCGCCCGAAGCGAATAACGGCGACTACATCGGCCCGGATCGCTTCTTCGGTACCTGGGGCAATCCAACCCAAGCCACACCGAGCAAGCGATCGCGAGACATTGAAGACGCTGAGCGGCTCTGGGGCGTATCGGAAACACTGACCGGCGTGAATTTCCGCTTCTCCGCATGATCGCTGCTTCGCGCTGACGATCGCTGAGCGCAGCATCGCGGCTCCCGATACGCGCAATGATCGAACGGCGCATGAGCCACGGCTTTGGCGTCCAAAACGGCGTCGCCAAACAGCGAACATCCGCAGACCAAGGAGGCGAACCCGAAAATCCGCCAGAGACTTCAGCCGCGGAGTTCCCAGCGCATCGGCGCCCGCTTGATTCCGCCGATGAAGCTCGAGCGAACCCGATCGACCTCGCCGGTGCGCTCCATGCTGACGAGCCGCTCCGAGAGCTGCTGGTACATGGTGCGGATCTCGAGTCGTGCGAGATGGGCACCGAGGCAGACGTGTTCGCCGCGTCCAAAGCCGATGTGGTTGTTCGGGTTCCGATCGACCCGAAACGCGAACGGATCCTCGAAGATCTCCTCGTCGCGGTTGCCTGAGGCGTAGAACAGGCACACCGACTCGCCCTCGCGTATGGATTTTCCGCGCACGCTCAGGTCGCGGGTCGCGGTGCGGGCGAACTGGATCACCGACGTGGTCCAGCGCACGGTCTCTTCGATCGCGCCCTCGACGTGCTCGGGCTGAGCCACCAGTTTGCGCCACTGGTCCGGGTTGTCGAGGAAGCACTGGATCCCACCTGTCATCGCGTTGCGGGTAGTCTCGTTACCGGCGACGACCAGCAGGAAATAGTACGAAAGCAGCTCGAGATCGTTGAGCGGCGCACCGTCAATCCTTCCCTGCACGACCGCAGAGAGAATGTCGTCTTTGGGATCGCTGCGGCGCTTGTCGGAGAGTTGCTTGAAGTAGGCGAACAATTCCCCTTGGGCCTGTTCGTTCGTCTCGGTTGAGGTCCGGCCGCGCTGAAACTCCGGATCTTCCGACGCGATGATTTCGTTGGTCCAGCGAAACAGCAGGTGCCAATCTTCTTCGGGAACACCGAGCATCAGCGCGATGACCGCAATCGTGATCGGAGCGGAGACGTCGGAGACGAAGTCGATCTCGCCTTTGGCTGCGGCTTTGTCGAGTACTTCGCGGGTCACCCTTTGAACCTTGGGTTCCCAGATTTTCACGGTGCGCGGCGTGAACCATTTCGAGATGAGGTTTCGGTAGCGCCCGTGGTCGGGCGGATCCATCGTGAGCAGGTGCCGTTCCGTCGGCTCCACGGGCGCGTCTTTGGTAAACACCGCGATGCGCGGCTCGATGATCCAGTCTGTCGGGTTCTTGCCGATGGCGACGATGTCGGCGTGCTTGGTGATCGCCCAGAACGGGTCGCAATAGTCCGATTCGGTCCAGTGGACCGGGTCGTTGTTGCGCAGCCAGGTCCATTCGGGATGTGGGTAGCCGTTTTTCTGGTAGGTGTCCGGGGTGATGAAATCGAGCGTGTTGGGATCGATGTCGGTCGCGATCGGGACGGCTGTGCTCACGGGGAACCCTCCAGCTGGTGCTGCGTTGGAAAGAGCCTACCAAATGCCACGACTTCTTTGAGAGTTCGTCATCTCACCGCCATGGGGCGCGCTTGGAAGGATCGCTCGACATCCATTCCAGAATCCTCACTCAAAAGACGAGGTTGGGAGCATCGCGGTCCGGCGCGGAGCCTCGCTGAGTCGGGCGCGTGCGCTTGGGATTCGAATCCGGGTAGAATCGGGACTCTCGCACCGATGACGGGTGTGGGCTGACGCAACCGTGGACGGGGTGCACAATTGAAGGCACGACTCTGGGTGGCTTGGCTGGTCTGTGCAGGGCTGGCGGGTTGTGCGACGGAAGCTGGGGCACCGCACCCCGCATCGAAGCCCGTCGTTTCGGATTCTGCAGCCGAGGGGGCGCACGATCATGCGCACACCCAGGTGAGCGGACGCTACGTGCCCGAAGGAGCCGGAGCGCCACTGTTCGGCGATCTGGGTGACTACCGCCGTTCGATCGGGAGCGATTCTGAACTCGCCGAGCGCTACTTCAACCAGGGCTTGCTACTGGCATACGGTTTCAACCACGCCGAATCGCGTCGCTCGTTCCGCGAGGCCTCCCGACAGGACCCGAGCTGTGGGATCTGCGCCTGGGGAGAGGCGTACGTGCTGGGGCCCAACATCAACAAGCCGATGGATGACGCCGATGTTCCCGCAGCCTTCGAAGCCGTGCAGCGCGCTGTTGCTGCCAAGGCTTCGGCCACACCCGTCGAACGCGCACTGATCGATGCGCTCGCTACCCGGTATGTCGCCGAACCGGTCGCAGATCGGTCTTCACTCGACCTCGCTTACGCGGCTGCGATGCGCGAAGTCGCCGTCGCGTTTCCCGATGACCTCGAGGCACAGACCTTGTCAGCGGAGGCGCTGATGGACACCATGCCGTGGGACTACTACGTGGATCCGGACACGCCCAAACCGATGACAATCGACGTGTTGGCTGGGCTCGAACAGGTCATGGCGCGCAACCCGCAGCATCCCGGCGCTCTGCATCTCTACATTCATGCCATCGAGCCCTCGAACCATCCCGAGCGCGGCGAGAGCGCAGCGGATACGTTGGGCCCGTTGGCCCCGGGCGCCGGGCACCTCGTCCATATGCCGTCTCACATCTATTTGCGAGTGGGGCGCTACTACGACGCGTCGGTCGCGAATGAAAAAGCCGCTGGGGCGGACGAGTCTTACATCAGCCAGTGTCGTGTGCAGGGCTTCTATCCGGCCGCCTACTATCCCCACAACGTGCACTTCCTGTACGCCTCGGCAGCGTTCGAAGGACGTAGCGAAGTTTCGATCGGCGCGGCGCGAAAGCTCTCGTCGAACATGACACCGGAGGTAGTCTCCGCGGTGCCGATCGCGGAAGAGTTCGCGCCGATGGAGTGGTTCGCGTTGGCGCGGTTTGGAAGATGGCAGGAGCTGGTCGCTGCCAACGCACCAAACACGGCATGGCGCTATGTGACCGGAGCGTGGCGCTACGTCCGCGGAATGGCGCAGGCCGCGTTGGGGAATCAGCAGGCAGCCGAAGAGGAACTGGCGGTTTTGCTTGCCATCGCGGCCGAGCCTGCACTCGGCGAACTCGTATTCGCGTCGGGCGCCACGCCGGCGAAGCTCTTGTCGCTCGGCGCCCAGGTGTTGGCGGCGCGTATTGCCTCCGAGTCGGGGCGCTTGCAGGATGCGGTCGCGCTGCTTCAGTCAGCTGTCGCGCTTCAGGATGCGCTGCCGTACACCGAACCGCCGCCGTGGTATTTTCCGACCCGCGAGGCTCTGGGACACGCCCTGATTCAGTTGGGCGATGCGAGCGCTGCTGAATCCGTCTTCCGAGAACAGCTCGAGCACACACCGAGAAACGGTTGGTCGCTGCTGGGACTTTCGCAGAGTCTTCGCCAGCAAGGGAAGCAGCAGGAAGCCGCCGCGGCCGCGTCCCAGTTCGCCGAAGTATGGCAGCGCGCGGACGTTGAGCCCGAATCGGCGGTGTATTGAAGGGAGCAGCAGGCACGGCGGGCTGTTGAAAAAGAGGTTCTCGCTGTGAATCAAGCCTTCTACGAGACGTTTCGATCCAAAGATCCGCACCAGCGACGCCACAGCCGTCCGTTCAATCGGGCGCTCGGCCCCACCGGATACAGTAGTGGCGGCCTGCGGCTGCATGCACTCGAAGAGCTTGTAGGTCAGAATACGACCTCGTCCTCGATGAGCGAGTCGATTTCCAGACCCGTCAAACCGAGAATGTCCTTCAGCACGTGTTCGTTGTGCTGGCCGAGCAGCGGGGCCGGGCCAGGGATCCGCGCTCCGTCCATTCTCCAGGGCGGACCGACAACTTTCACCTCACCGAGCAACGGATGCTCGACAGACTGGTAGATGCCGCGCTCGGACAGGTGGTGGTCAGAAGCCAGACTCTTGCCGCTGTGCACGATTGCGGCGGCGACCCCGGCGGACTGCAGGGCTTCAACTGATTCGGTGTTGGAGCGCTGCGCGGTCCAACGCTCGAGGATTTCGTCGAGCGCGTCGTGGTGTTTCAGGCGCGACTCGGGCGTTGCGAACTCGGCCCCTTCGAGCTGCGGGTCTGCGATGACGGACGTCAGTGCCATCCAGTCCGACTCGCTGGTCACCGCAATCGTGACCCATTGAGGATCTCCCGCGCGGTCGAGACACCGGTAGCAACCCTGCGGTGCCGACGTTGAATCGCGATTGCCGATTCGATGCGGAATGCGCCCGTTGAGTCCGTAGCCGACGAAGGCTTCCCCCATCATCGAACTGATCACCTCGGTCGAGGAGAGGTCGATGTTCTGGCCCTCACCCGTGCGCTTGCGGTGGATCAGTGCTGCAAGCACAGCGAACGCCGAAGCCGTGCCGACGCGGAGATCCACCGAACCACTCAGCGCGATCGGGGGTTCATCGGGGTGGCCGGAGATGTCGACCATGCCCGAAAGACAGGCGAATGTCGGCGCATACCCCGTATAGGTGCGCTCGGGTCCAGTGGCGCCCATCGCCGACGACGAAAGCATGATCAGGTCCGGCTTGATGACCTGCAGCTCTGGGTAGCCGAGACCCATTCGATCGAGGACGCCCGGTCGCATGTTCTGCAACACGATGTCGCATTGCGCGACGAGCTTCTTGACGAGGACCCGCGCGCCGGTCTTTTTCAGGTTGAGAGTCAACGAACGCTTGCCGAGGTTGAGATCGTTGAAGACCGGGGAGGCATCGATGCCTCCCGTGAGGCTGCCGGCGGTCAGTGTGTGAACCCTCGAGTGATCGAGCCGCGCGCGGCTTTCGATCTTGATGACCTCTGCGCCGAGCATCGACAGCAGTAGCGAACCCTGTGGGCCGGCCCACGCCCACGTGAAATCGGCCACGCGAATGCCCGACAGAGGGCCCGGCTGCCGGCTCGCATCCGTCATCAGAGGACCGCCCGGTCGGCGCAAGACTTCAATCGAACCACCAAGCGAGTCGCCGTTGACGTCCGGGTTGTGTTGCCCGAGCAGAGGCGCAGCACTGCCGACCCAGTCCGATCCCGAAAAACGATACGCACCGGTCGGGTAGTCGATCGGCCCGACCTCTGGATGAATCAGCTCTCGAAAGAATTTGCGCTCGCGCGCCTGGTTCCAGGCCATCACCTCTTCGACATTGCGTACCGGACCCGACGGCGTGCCGTGGTTCTGCGCCATGTGATAGATCTCGTCGCGGGTTCGTTCCGCGGCCCATTGACCGATGTGCCGCTGGATCTCTTCCATCCGCTCCACGCGTTGTGCCGGGTCTTTGCACCAGTCGGCCTGGCCCCACTCCGGCCTGCCCATTGCGTCGAGAAGGCCTTCCCACTGGCGCGGTTCGAGCGTGTTGATGATCAGGTAGCCGTCTTTGGCCTGTACCAGGCCGCCCGGTCCACGTCCGGAGAAGGGGTCTGGCTCGTTTGCGAAGCGGCCAATGGTGACACGCTCGAGTCCCATCATCGCCTCTTGCTTGGACACGTCGACGTGTTGGCCACGGCCATTGAGTTCGCGTCCGAGTACCGCGGCCAGTGTGCCGACGGCGGCCATCAAGCCAGCATCGTATTCGCCGAGGTAACCGCCCGCCTTCGACGCCGCGCGCGAAAGCGGGATCGATTGACGCTGAAACGGCGAAGCGTGTCCAGCCGAGTGGTACAGGTTCAAGTGCTCGCTCTTGTGCGCGCGATTTGGGCCGGTTTGCCCAAACGGGGTGATCGACGTGACGATCAGGCGGGAGTTGGTGTCGGCGAGAGCCGCGTACCCGAGCCCGAGTCCCGCGAGTTCGCCCGGCGGCCGATCCTCGACGAGGATGTCGACTCCGGAGGCCAGCCGCCCGAAGGTCTCGCGTCCCGTTTGGGACGCGAGATCCAGCGTCACCGAGCGCTTGCTGGTATTCAAGTAGAGGAACAGCGCACTTCGCTCGGCGTGGGGCACGTCCTGCGGAAACGGCCCGAGCAGCCGCGATCGATCACCCGTGCCGGGGCGCTCCAGTTTGATGACATCAGCTCCCAGGTCTCCCAACAGCTTTGCGCAGTAGGGGGCCGCGACCATTTCGCCAACCTCGAGGACGCGGAGCCCGCACAGAGGGCCGGGTCGGGTCGAGGCTGCGGGTGTTGAGCGATCGGCAGTCGGTGGATGCTCAGCGCGGGTTTTGGCGTGGTGATCGTCGGAATCGGGCATCGACCTACAATGGCGCAATTGACGTAATCGGTCGAACCGACGCAACGCCGCCCGTGCACGACACTCGATTTCAGAAGTGCGGAAACTTTCCTCTTGCGTCGAATCCGGACACGATGGCAGTATCAGCGCGCTCGCGCTTTGCGGCGTCGAGCAGCATCCGAGTGCGAATTGCAAGTTGTTCACATGTCGAGGCGAGTCGGGCGGCGGCAATCAGGAGACACCACATGACGAATTTCGCACGAGCAGAAGTGACCCGCACCTACGAGCGCTATGTCGAAACGCGACGTCGCGTCGAGGCGGGCGAATTGGGTTGGGATGCACTCGCGGCGTTCTTTACCGAGGATGCGGTCTTCATCGATCCCGCCTGGGGTCGCGTGGAGGGGATCGATGAGATCCGGAAATTTCTGGCCGAGAGCATGCAAGGGCTCGACGGTTGGGATTTTCCCCACCACTGGACGATGGTCGACGGCAATCGCTTGTTGGCGCGCTGGACGAATCGCCTGCCGGGCGAACGCGCGGACGGAAGCCGCTACGAAGCGCCCGGATACTCGCTGATGATCTATGCTGGCGACGGCAGGTTCTCGTACGAAGAGGACCTGCTCAACATGACCCACATTGGCGAGTTGATGCGGGACAGCGGTTGGAAGCCCAATGGCGTGATGAACGTTCCACCGAGCCATCCCGTCCGACGCCCGTTCGACGGAGAGAGCTGACCGCAACACACAGGTTCGCACGAATCACCAAACCAGGAGACTCATATGAAATTTGGACTCGCCTTTGCCAGCAGTGTCGGCACCGATCGCGACTCCTCGCTCGAACTGTGCCGACGAGCGGAAGCGCTTGGGTTCGATTCGCTGTGGGGCGGAGAGCATGTGATCGTACCCGCTCTGATCGATTCGCCGTATCCGTATACACCCGATGGCGAAATGCCGGGTGAGGAAGATACGATGATTCCCGATCCGCTGATCTGGCTCGCCTACGTGGCGGCCGCGGCACCAACGCTGCGTCTGGGCACCTGCATCCTGATCCTCCCGCAGCGCAATCCGATTGTGCTTGCGAAGGAACTCGCGACACTCGACCACCTCTCCGGCGGCCGGGTCGAGCTCGGGATCGGGGTCGGGTGGATGCGAGAGGAATTCAACGTTCTCGGTGTTCCGTGGGAGCGCCGGGGTGCCCGAACCGACGAATACGTGGCTGTAATGAAGGCGCTTTGGGCGGGCACGAAGGCCGAGTTCCATGGGGAATTCGTCGATTTTCCAGCGGTCACCTGCAGTCCGCGCCCGCTTCAGGCGTCGATTCCGATCATGGTTGGCGGCGACACGCCGGCCGCGATGCGCCGCGCGGCACGCTATGGCGACGGTTACTTCCCCGGCACGACCGACCCGGAGCAGTTGCGGGCGCGCATAGTCGACATGCGGTCCGCTGCTGTTGCCGAGAGGCGCGATCCTGATTCGATCGAGATCAACGCGATCTTTGGACCGCAGATCGCGGACCCGGTGGCAGGCGTCGAGCAATTCGAGAAATTCGGTGTGGATCGAGCCATGATCCCGGCGTTTTTCTTTGCCGGGCCCGGCGGGCTGGATCGGCTGGAAGTCTTCGCAGAAAAGGCGATCGCCGGCTGAGTGTTCCGCGTCAGCTCGGGACTGGCATCGCGCTGAGATCGCTCGGCCCCATGTAGTGAATCTGCATGCGTCGCTTCGCGAACAGCCATTTGCCCTCTTCGACGACGTATTGGTCGTGATAGGTCCCGAGCAACAGGCTGCCGGGCCCTTCACCGAACTTCGCGAACTCGACCGTCGGGAACTGTCCGGTACCGCGCTCGCCGCTCGCTTCGATTTGAATTTTGCCCTCGCCGGCCAGTTGGTAGACGAACATGATTCCGCCCATTAGTTTGTTCCAGTGCTCGAGCAACGCTTCGCGGCCTTTGGGCGCCTGACCCATCAGCTCCCACACTCCCTCTTTCGCCCATGTCGATTGCCATGAAGCACCATCGCGCGAGACCACGGACTGCGCGTACTGAGAGACGAGGCTTCGGACTGCAGATTCAGCGGATGTCGACATACGGTCTCCTGGTTGGGAAGCAGATTCGCGAAGCCCGCATTGTAGGACAGACAACGCGATCCGATAGACCGAGACAGATAGCGTTCACGAACCGCGCTACTGTGTCTCCAGACCAGCAACCGCGAGGTGGCCGCCGTGAGCGACGAAGACCCCACCTACTTCACGCAGATGAAAGACGGCACGCGCGAGGACTACGCAAAGATCGCCCGTCACTCTCTGCGCTTCTTCCAGGGGCTCCCGGATCGGATCTTGCGGCATCTCGAGCTACTGCAGGGCGATACGGGAGGCTACGTCGTCGATCGGCTCACGCACAGCTTGCAGTCGTCGACCCGTGCCGTGCGTGATGGCCGCGACGAACCGTACGTGGTGTGTGCGTTGATTCACGATATCGGCGACACGCTGGCTTCGACGAACCATTCCGAACTCGCCGCGGTGATCCTCGAACCCTTCGTGTCGGAGAAAAACCACTGGATCGTGAAGCACCACGGTATCTTCCAGGGCTACTACTTCTTCCATCACTTCGACCTCGATCGCAAGCTGCGCGATCGCTATCGGGACAGTGAGTACTTCACCGACTGCGCGGAGTTCTGCGAACTGTACGACCAAAATTGTTTCGATCCCGATTATGACACGATGCCGTTGTCGGAGTTCGAGCCGATGCTGCGGCGCGTGTTCGCCAAGCCGATTCGCTCGATATACGCACCCGACACTTGATCTCTCATTCACGCGCAAGAACAGGTCTGCCTTGTAGATGACCGTGAAATCGCGTCGGTGTAGGGTCGTGGCTGCGCTCTTGTTGGCAGCGGTGTGGTTGGGTCGTGGGGCGGCTGCAGCCGACGTGGTACCCAAGGCGGCCGTGATGGCTTCCATCGAGGCATCCCGGTCTACCTACGCGGCGATCGCCCACGAGATTTGGGAATGGGCCGAAGTCGGGTATCAAGAGGACAAGAGCTCCGCCCGACTTCAGGCTCAGCTTCGCGCGGCTGGTTTCGATATCGAATCCGAAGTTGCCGGAATGCCGACTGCGTTCATCGCCAGCTACGGCAGCGGTTCGCCGGTCATCGCGCTGCTTGCCGAGTTCGACGCATTGCCGGGCTTGTCGCAGGCCGCGGTGCCGAATCGGGAACCGGTGGCGGAAGGAGCGGCGGGCCATGGCTGTGGCCATCATCTGTTTGGTGCCGGCTCCGTCGCGGCCGCAGCCGCGCTGCGCGATTGGATGGAACGATCCCAGGTGAATGGCACGCTGCGCGTCTACGGCACACCGGCAGAAGAGGGCGGCTCCGGCAAGGTGTACCTGACACGGGCGGGACACTTCGACGACGTCGATGTCGCGTTGCATTGGCACCCATCGGATCGAAACCAAACTTTTGCGAGCGCGACACTCGCCAACAAATCGGCCGAATTCCGCTTCGTCGGTGAGGCCGCGCACGCCGCGCGGAGCCCCGAGCGTGGCCGCTCTGCGCTCGACGGTGTCGAGGCGATGGACTTCATGGTCAATCTGATGCGGGAGCACATTCCAGAAAAGGCGCGCATCCACTATGTGATTACCAATGGCGGCGATGCGCCGAATATCGTGCCGGAACGCGCTGCGGTGTATTACTACGTTCGTCATCCCGAACCCGATGTACTCGAAAACTTGTGGGAACGGGTCGAGGCCGCGGCGGCTGGTGCCGCACTGGGTACGGGAACCCGGGTCGAACACGAGGTGATGCACGGCAACTTCAGCCTGCTTCCCAACGACGTGCTGACCCGCCAGATCGACGCCAACTTGCAAGATCTCGGAGGAGTGATCTACGACGAACAAGAGCAGGCGTTCGCAACGAAGCTGCGCGCCAACCTTCGCGAGCCCGACCTCGAGCTCGGCTCCGAGCGCGCGGTGCAGCCGCTGACTGACGAGTTCTGGATGGCATCAACCGACGTCGGGGACGTGAGCTGGAACGTGCCGACGGCGGGAGTGCGAATCGCGACCTGGGTGCCGGGCACCGCGCCGCACAGTTGGCAAGCGGTCGCGGCCGGCGGAATGTCGATTGGGAGCAAGGGCATGATGCTCGCCGCCAAGGTACTGGCAGCCACGGCAATCGACCTTTTCCTCGACCCCGACCTCACCGCGGCCGCAAGAACGGAACTCGAAAGGCGCCGCGGACCGAATTTCGACTACACGCCGCTGCTCGGCAATCGGGCCCCGCCACTCGATTATCGCAATCGCTGATCGCGGTAGGCCTCGATCAGCGCCAATTGGAGCTGCGGCGAGAAGTGGCTGACGCGCGCAGTGACCGCTGTCGGACCCCTACCCAAGCGGCTGCCGATAGTGGGCAGGGTTTGACGCGAGCGTGAGGCGCATCACAGCGTCTTGTGGAGCAATCCGCGACATTGTTCAGCATGCGGAAGATGCGCGGACGACGAAGCAACTTCTCAGTGTGTGTGATTCCGTTGCTGATGATCTCCTCCGCGACGTCGGCGTCCTGTCCAGTCGACGGTCCGGCAGCGAATCCTTTCGCTGCGGCGAGAGACATCTACCAGGCGGGTGCCCCGGTTGACCCTGAATCGCTCGGGGAGGGAACACTGGTGGCGTTCGCAGTAGTCGACGCCCGCCCAGAACAGGTCTGGAGTGTGCTGACCGACTTCGATGCCTGGCCGCGGGTTTTCAGCGACATTCAAAGCGTTGTTGTCCAGCCGTTGGATTCGGGGTCTGTCTCGGTGCGTCGATCGAATCTGCGGTTCGGCTGGTCGATTGAATACACCTCCGTATCGACACCACGACCCGAGCAGGGACGCATCGAGTTCCGGCTCGACCCCAATCACCGCCACGACGTCGCGGAAGTGAGCGGCGTCTGGGAAATTCGGCCCAGCACCGATGGCGCGATGACGCGCTTGGCTCTCTACTCGAGGGTGGAGTCGGGTCTGCCGATTCCGCGCTTTGTCGAGCGCCGGCTGCTGCAGAGCTCACTGGAACATCGGATTGCGGAAGTTGCCGCGGAGGCGAAAACGCGCTGTATCAGTCGCCATGTGGTTGCGGACTCATCGCAGTAGTCCGGCGACACGAAATTCCTACGGGGTATCCAGCCCTCGAGGTTTCCAGGCGCGATCCGGGTCAGGTACGCGATACAGTTCTGCGGCATTAGCGAACAACACCTGGTGTTGTACTTCCGGTGTGTGGTCGCCCCAGGCGGCGTCGATTTTTTCGCGAACGTTGCCATACAGGCAGATCGGGTGTGGGTAGTCGGTTTCGAACATCACGCGGTCGGCTCCGATCGCATCCAGCATATGGCGTGGCGCAAACTCTTCGAAGAACGAACACGCCCAGACCTGTTCGCGCATGTACTCGCTGGGCAGTCGCTCGAATTCTGGACGCTCGCCGCGCACGTCGGTGTACTCGAATCCGTGGTCCATTGCCTCTTTGACAAACGGAATCCAGCCGATTCCACTTTCGATGGAGGCGATTCGGAGGCCTGGGTTTCGCGGCAGAATTCCGGACATCACGATGTCCATCATTTGAATCCCAGCCGTCGTACTTCATTCCAACCTCCTCGGTTTCGAGTGAGTCGCGTAAACCCCGGCGGTTCAGGGTGCCGTGCCTTCCATTACGTCCCGACCGTGGATCGCTTCGACGACTTCACTGAAGTCGGGTCCTCGGCGCAGGTGGTGTCCACCGTCTACGTTGATCCGCTGCCCGGTGATCCATCGCGACTCGTCTCCCATCAAGAATCGACACAGGTTGGCGACATCGGACGGCTGCCCGACGCCGGCCATCGGGGTGTTCTCGATGTAACTCTTGTAGATGGAGCCATCGCGCGGGATCCCGCCCATCATTTCGGTCGCAACGAAACCGGGCCGAATCGCGTTGAAGCGCACACCGCGGGCCCCGTACTCGTCGGCCGCATTGCGCATCATCTCTTCGATCGCCGACTTGCTGACGGTGTAGGCGCCGAAGTAGGGATGCGTCTGGTGGCCGGCGATCGATGACATGCCGACGAACGATCCACCGCCGGCATCCACCATGTGCCGTACGCTGTGTTTCACGCACAACATCGTTCCCAGCACGTTCAAGTGCAGCACGCGCAGAAATTCGCCCTTTTCCTGGGTGTGGTACGGGCCGATGCCACCTCCGCCCCCGGCATTGGCGACGCAACCGTTGAGTGTGCCCGTCGGTTCGAGCGCACGCTCGATTGCAGCTCGCACAGAGTCTTCGTCGGTCACATCGGCAACGACGTGCTGGATGCTACCGCCGTGGCCCACGACCGACTGGATACGCGATGCCGAGTCGCTGAGCTTCCCTTCCGTGCGCCCGCAGATCGTCACCGCCGCTCCGTCGGCGGCCAACTGTGCCGCGCACGCGTGGCCGATCCCGGTCCCACCGCCAGTCACCAGTACCGCTTTGCCCTCCAATCCACCGGTGGATCGGATCGCACTGCCCATTTTCGTTCCTCCAACAAGATGCCGATTGATTCCGTCCCGCGTTCTCTTCTGCAACGCGGCAGTGGAAAGCGCCACTCTAGCGACATGTTTCGCAACAAGGATACGCTTTGCTCCGCTCGAACGTTTGAGTGCTGTGTGTATTCCTACCTGGGCAGCGACACGCTGGACGATTGAGTCGTGTCGCTGCGCGGCGGCGTCGTTCCTCGGTCAAAGCTGCATTCATGCGATCTGCTCGAACAGCTTCGCGAAGGCTTCTGCGCAGCGCAGCCACGAGTCGCGGTCTCGCTGCAGTGGTTCGGCGACGATGTGTTGGATGCCGGCCTCCATGTACTGGTCCAACTCGCGCGCGATCTGGTCGTGGTCGTCCCGGAGCGCATCCCAGCGCGTCCGCATCGATAGCGTGAACGATGATTCCGGCCGATCTCGTCGCAGTCGAGCGGTCATCGGTGCAGTCTTCTCGGGAGACTGGAACGCGCCGTGCCAGCCATCGCCCTTTGCAATCGCGCGGCGAAAGGCGGGTTCGCTGTGGCCACCGATCCAGATCGGTATCGCGTTTTTGGGTTGGGGTTTCAAGCGCATGGCCACGAGCTTGCCACCGGTCAACGGTGCCGCTGCATCGATTGGATCTTCCGTCCAACAGCGGCGCATCAGGTCGATTGTCTCGTCGGTTCGGGCGCCGCGCTGCCCGAATGGCACGCCGAGCGCGTCGAACTCCTCTTTGAGCCACCCGCTCGCGGCTCCCAGCAGCACGCGCCCCCCGCTCATGATGTCGAGTGTGCCGAGCATCTTGGCCAGCAGCACCGGCGGGCGAAGTGGCAGGACCAAGACGCTGGTCCCCAAGCGGATCCGCTGTGTCACAGCCGCCGCCCAGGTCAGCGCGATGAGCGGCTCCAGGATGTACGACGACGGCGGGTATTTCGCGTCTTTGGGCAGCGCGATGTGGTCGCTGACCCAAACGTCCGAGAAGCCGAGCTCTTCCGCCTGTTTTGCAACGGACTGGATTGCGTCGGCCGAAGCCGCCGGTCCCGATTGCGGAAGATGAATGCCAAATCGCATGTCGACGCTCCTGTTTGCGACTCCTTCCGCGGGGATTGTTGCCGCGCGCCCTGCTGCCACGGACTCAGCTTTACGGAGCGAGTATACGCCGGCGAACTCAGTGAATTGGATCCGAAATTCAGATTGGCAGAAGCCGCTGCGGGGAGACAGTCGCCGATCTCCACAGGGAATCCCGGATTCGGTGATGAGGCTGTCAGCAGTTGCTGCGAGAACCGTTCAACTCTTTGAAGGTCTGAATCATTGCTTCCGGCCCTCCGCTACTCAACCCATCGAATACCTGACTGCGAATGCTCTTGATGACGCTGGATTGGTCGAATATCAAGTCGATCGCGCGCCAACGGTCGTTGGCCTTGCGCATCCAGAAGCCGACGGGCTTCCGATCATATTTTCCGCCCACAATGCGGGTGTTGACGATCACATCGCTCTTTTTCTGCGTTGCGCTGAGGATTTCGAGCTTCGCATCTCGGTAGCGCTCGAGCCGGCTTCCGATGTAGTTCGAAAAATAGGCTTCGAACTCGCATTGATAGCGGACTGCCTGCAGACTGGAGAGGCGGCCCTTGCCCTTATTCAGCGCCAATTGGCCGGCGACTTCCATGTCGAAGCGCTCGCTGACAATCTTCTCGATGGAAGTGAGCCGCTGCTGGCTCGACAAACCGGCATCGTCGAGAACTCCGCGCAGTTCGGCGAGTGCGGTGTCGACTGCGGATCGGGCCGCCGTCTCGTGACGGTTGTCGCCTGCTTCGGCCCCGTGTGCGTCCACGGGGGTCCCTATCGCGCCCATCATCAGCGCAATCGACAACGCCATCGCAACTCGGAGAACTTTCATCGGTTGATTTCCTTGCCGGTCCGGCAATGGGGCGCACAGTCCGCCGCCGTGGGGGCGCTGCGCCTGCGTGGCCCGCGACGCAACGGTGCTCGACTTGTCGCTGTTCAGCGTCCCGGGTTCCGCCTGTTGCCACGCGTAGGAGATCGGTTGCGCGTAAAATGGGCGCCTTTGCATGACGAACTCCTTCTCGCGCCGTGGTAGTTTGCCAGGTTTTCGACGTTCTGGGTGGAACACGGAGTGGGGGATCCACAAGACGGCTCCCCGTGCTCCCCCCACAACGAAAAGGGCACGGCAGCATCGAACTCAGCCGAGCAGGCCTCGCTCGATCATGGCTTCCGCGGTCTGGATTGCATTGGTGGCTGCTCCTTTTCTCAAGTTGTCAGATACCTCCCAAAGCCAGATCCCCGCACCTGACAGGTCGTCCCGGACGCGACCCACCCAGACCTCGTCGCTTCCGGCCACGCAGCGGGGGGTGGGGGCTTCGCGTGGATCTGCGATGAGTCGGATGCCCGGGAACTCACTCAGCACCTTTCGCGCTTCGGCAGCACCAAAGGGAGTCGCAGTTTCGACCAGAATCGAAGCTGAATGTCCCACTTCTACCGGTACCCTCACACACGTCATCGTGACGTCGAGATCGGGGAGCCCGAGGATCTTTTGCGACTCGTCGCGGAGCTTGAATTCTTCGAGTGAATACGAGTCATCGAGGTTCGAGGCTCGCGAGAAGTCCCCGCAAATGGGCAGCACGTTGTGGGCGATTGGTGCGGCGAACGCTGATACGGCGGGTGCCTCCCCGTCAGACCAGGCCCTGTTTTGAAGTTCCAACTCGTCGAGACCCGGGAGGCCGGCTCCCGACACAGCTTGCAACGTCGTAATCACGACGCGTCGCAGCCCCGCTGCGCGCCGGATGGGCTCCAGTGCCATCGCGACGCCGATCGTGGTGCAGTTGGGGCACGCGACGATGCCGCGGTGGCCGTCGAGTTCGGCTGCATTGATTTCCGGGATCACCAACGGCACATAGCGGTCCATCCGCCAGGTATCCGATTTGTCTATGACCACGGCTCCGCGTGCGACGGCTGCGGGCGCCAACAGCTTCGACAGTGAACCGGTCGCGGCGAAAAAGGCGATGTCGACCCCCTCGAACGCATCCGGTGTCGCTTCGGCGACGGCCATTTCAGCGCCGCGAAATCGAACCGTGGATCCGGTCGAGCGGCTGCTGGCCAGCGGGAGCAGGCGCGAAATAGGAAAGTCGCGCTCTTCGAAACACGCGAGCAGGGTCTTGCCGACAGCGCCGGTGGCTCCGACTACGGCGACGCTGAGTGACTTCTGGCGCGAATTCTTGGGTTCGTTCATGACGATCTCCATAGCAATGCCCCTCGCTCGATGAGATCGTTTCGGTTTTGGATGCTCCAGAACGAAAAACGCCCTCCCGAGTAATCGGAAGGGCCTGTTGGTTTGCAGTTTCCCGTCCGGTTACCCCGTGCGCGTGCTCGGGGTAAGGGTCGTTGTCTTCGTAGTGAAGTAGATAGTGCTGTAGACAGCGCTGTAGACAGTGCTGTCGATCACTGCAGGTGCAGTGCCGGCCGACCCAGCGCAGGGCGCTGAGCTTGCGATTTCGGCGCAGAACTCGCCGAACTGGAAGCTATACCGGGACGCACGCATGGCGGTAGTGTTGGTTCTCGCGCGGGTTTTGTCAACCAGCACGAATCTCACCGGGGTGCTACTCGCGCGCTCGGACGATCTTCAGTGCGCGCCGCAGCGGCTCTGCCGCACCCCATAACAGCTGGTCGCCGACCGTGAATGCGCTCACGTACTCCGGGCCCAGGCGCATCTTCCGCAAGCGTCCAACCGGGATGTCCAGCGTCCCACTGACTGCAGCCGGAGTCAGCTGGCTGTCGGTCGACGCCTTGTCGTTGGGGACCAATCTCACCCATTCGTTCGCACCGGCGATTTTCTGTTCGATCTCTTCGAGCGGAATGTCGCGATCGAGCTTGATCGTGAATCCCTGGCTGTGACAGCGCATCGCGCCGACCCGGACACACAGGCTATCGACTGCAATGTCGTTCGGTCGACCCAGAATCTTGTTGGTTTCGACGAATCCCTTCCATTCCTCCCGGGTCTCACCGCCTGGCATGGCCGAATCGATCCACGGAATCAAGCTCCCGGCCAGCGGGACACCGAAGTGTTGGTTCGGAAAATTTGGATCGGCCATGGAGTCGGCCACCCGCCGATCGATCTCGAGGCTCGATGTCGAAGGGTCGTCGGTGAGCTCGCGGCAGTCATCGCCGATCGCCTGCATCTGGTTCACGAGTTCGCGCATGTTGCTTGCGCCTGCGCCGGATGCGGCTTGGTAGGTCATCGCGCTGATCCACTCGACCCAGCCCGTGCGGAAAAGGCCAGATAGCGCCATCAGCATCAAGCTGACGGTGCAGTTGCCGCCGATGAGGTTTTTCGTTCCGACATCCAGTGCAGCGTCGATGACCGCGCGATTCACCGGATCGAGTACGATCACGCTGTCGTCATCCATCCGCTTGCTGGACGCCGCATCGATCCAATAGCCCCGCCAACCCAATTTGCGAAGCTCGGGCAGCACCTGTTTGGTGTAGTCGCCGCCCTGGCAGGTCACGATCGCGTCGAGTGTGGCGAGCCGGTTGGTATCGAACGCATCGGCGAGTGTGGGGGTCTCGAAACCGATCGACGGCCCCTGTTGTCCCACTTGCGTGGTGGTGAAGAACTCCGGAGCGAGCCCGTCGAAGTCGCCCTCGGCGCGCATGCGTTCCATCAGCACGGAGCCCACCATGCCGCGCCAACCCACAAAACCGATTCGTCGCATACCCATGACGGACGTTTCGATAGCAGAGTCGCGAGGTCTGAGCACTGGGGCGAATATTTTCGCCATTTCTCGCTGGCCCATTTCCGCCGCTACCGTACCCACCGGGCAACCAGGCGATCGTAGACAAGCGAGGCGCTCCAGCCAGGCACGGGGACGACCAGATGATGCCGGATACGCATTGCTAGCGCGGTCCGATGCCGTGGGGGCTGCCCGGCGCGTGGCCAGACGGTTGCTCGAACCGGTATCGATAGGCGAATCGCCGAAGCCGACCCTGGCTGGCTTCGCTGTCGTGCTGTGTTGGGCATCCATCCGTTTCGCGCTCGCAACCGATGTCACGATGGACGACAGCTTCATCGTGTTTCGGGTTGTCGAAAACTGGTTGTCCGGTCTCGGTCCGCGCTTCAATGCCGACGATTCGCATTTCATCATCACGAGTCCGCTGTGGCTGGTGATCTTGGCAGCCTTCAAGGCGGCACTGCCAAGCGTGGCAACGCCCGAACTGGCTCAGGCGCTTGTGTGGGGCCTTCTGGTGGCCGCATCGGTGCTGTTGTTCGCTCTGTTGAACGATGATTTTCCGGTCGCGTCGGTGCTGGCACCAGCGGCAGTCTTTTTTACGCCGTCGATGGGATCGCTTTCGGGCCACGACACCGCCTGTGCGCTGGTCGCCGGGTTGGCGCTGCTGGTCTGTCATCAGCGAGATCATCCCAACGGCTTGGCGATCGCTGCGGGCTTGTTCTATCTGGCGCGAGGTGAGGGGGCTGTGTTGGCGGCGATTGTCGGCTGCCACTACGTGTTTCGCGCGGGGTTCGACTGGGAATCTATCCGCAGCCAGATTCGCAGGATGCTGCCTGGTCTCGGTGTTTCCCTGTTGTGTGTCGGGGGCTGGCACGGCTATTTCGCGATGGAATTCGGCGGGTTGTTTCCTGCGACGCTCGCAACCAAGATTGCGCAGGGCTCTTTTCCGGATGGCTCGAGCGACCCGTATTGGCCCGCGTTCGCAACCGGACTGCCGGATCATTTCGCGCTGATCGCCGGTGGCGCTGCGCAGCCAGTCTTGATCACAGGCTTCGCGGTTCTCGCACTGCGTCGCTGGGCGCTCGCGTTATGGCCGATAGAACACCTGGCGATCTATGCGGGACTCGGCGTGCCCTATTACCACTGGTACTACTACCCGGCCGAGTTGGTTGGTGTCATCGCGGTGCTGGTCGGTGCCGAAGTAGCTCTTCGCCTCGTATTGGGTTTTGTCCCGGCTGGTGCAGGGCTGCGCTTGACTGCGGTCGTCTGCGTGCTCGTTGTCGGGATCGTTGCAGTCCCCAGTATCCGAGGCCCCATGTTGCTCCAGCCGGCGCCGATACTTCCGGCGCTGCGAAGTGTCACCGCGCCCGACTCGCCGGAAGTGGATGTGCGTTTTCGGGTGTACCAGGAAATCGCCGAGTGGACTGCGGCGCAACCGGGGTCCCAGAACCGCACGCTACTTGCGTCCGAGATCGGCATTCTCGGCCAGAAGCTGCCATCGCTTCGAGTCCTCGATGTCGTCGGGCTAACCGACCCGGATGTCCCGCCGGAGCGATTCTTTGACTATCGATGGCACGTCGAACGCTACGAACCCGAATATCTGCTGTTGTTTCTCGGCGCGGCGCAGATCGGCCAGCACACGATTCCGCTCTCTGATGGGCGAACCTTGCAATATCGACGCGTTTTCGCACCGCAGACTCGATTCAGGGGAGCCGCGCTATTCGAACGCGTCAGCCCGAGCGGCTGATCAGAGCCTCTGATGCGGGCGCGACGTATCCGCCCCTGGAAATTCACGCGAAGCGCTAGGGGCGTGCATCTAACACTGCACAGGGTTGATTATTCAATGATCTCGAGGATATAGCGCTTCTTATTCTTACCGCTCGAGGCAGCCATGAGGGTGCGAATGGCGGTGGCGTGCATTCCGCCCTTACCAATCACCATACCCACGTCCTGTTTGGCGACTCGAAGTTCCAGCACGTGAGCGTAGTCTCCAATCACCTCTTTGATCTGGACTTCGTCGGGATGGTCAACCAATGCTTGGGCAATCGCCATGATGAGTTCTTTCACTTCTTTCTCCCTGGGTAGGATCGGCGCTCAGGCTGATAGCTGCTCCCGCGTGCATGAGTGGTTCGTTCACGATGGAGGTCTCCCAGTACCGCGGATACGCAGATTCGCAGAGACCCAGATACAGAGTTGCATTTCATCGATTGGTGTCGGCCCATTGGCTTCAGGTTCGTCACGTCGGAATGAACCGCCCGGTTGGCGTGGAGCGAATTCGAACGCGTACGCGGCCGCCACGAAAGGGCGGTGTCGAGCGGACGCTCATATCGTCGATTCCGCACACGTCAAGCCGTGGACCTCACGTACGAATTCCGGAAGGTCAATTGGCTTGGTTAGGTGGTGCAAAACGCCAAGCGATTCGAAGCGCCCGGCATCGGGATTGGCAGTGATGACCAGTGCACGATCTACTGGGGAGCACGCGAGAAGGCTCAATCCGTCGCCGTCCGGAAGTCCGACGTCGAGCACAACGGCGTCGAAGCGGCGGCGTGCCAGAAGGGACTGGGCTTCTTCCAGCGACCCCGCCTGCTCCACCTCGATGCCTGCGCCGATCAGGGACATCGCGAGGTAGCGACGCAAGCGCGCCTCATCTTCGACGATCAGGACACGTCGCTCTCGGTATTTTTCTCGCACCATGTCAGCCGCCTTTTCTCGGAACCGGGCCGAGACGTTTCCGGTTGGTATTGCAACCGCCATGCCGTTGCGATTTGGCGCTCAGCGGCTGATTGCGGGCCAGCGGGAAGGTTTCACGTGTGCAACTGCGTGATCTCACGCATCCCCGGGTGGGGTGGCCCGCTTCGGAGCGGTCGGCGCCCGGACGACCCCATGAAGTGTGCGCGCTCGGTCATTTTCGCCGAATGCTGTCGTCCCAGCCATCGCGCTTATCGGGCGCAGAGTTGCCGCACGGGCGGGCGGTTCCTGCCATCAGCCGGGATCGTCTGCAGTGTCGGGCGCGTTGGTCCCGCGGCGAGCACGAGACAGGCAACCCCGTCGAGACCCCGAGTTGCTCACTCGCCAGAGCAGCTGGCGTCGTTCGCACCGAGGCCCGTGGCAGAATCGTCTGCCAGATGGCTGCAGGCACCGGCGGGTTCTGCACCTGCTACAACACTCGTGACCGCCGAAATGGCGTCAACACCGCGCGCACGAACGGAGAGAACGTCGTGGCACAGCCCGAAATCGTCGGATCCGTCGAGTCGCCGGCCACGCATGCCGCAGAGTGGGGTGCGCGCGTGCCGCTGGGTAAGCTACTTGCGTATGCGCCGCCAGTCTTTGCACTGTCGTCGCCATTGTTCATGGTGCAGTTCTATTTTCTGAATTTCGCGACCGACGTGCTGCTACTCGCTCCGCTCGGTGTGGGAATCCTGTTTGCGGCCGGACGCGCGTGGGATGCGGTGTCGGATCCGATCGTCGGGACACTGAGTGATCGGACCCATACGCGACTCGGTCGTCGCCGACCGTGGATGCTGGCCGGAATCCCGCTGCTGATGGTCAGCTTGATGATGATCTGGCGTCCGCCAGAAATTTCGACCGGGCCGCTATACGCGTGGCTCGCGCTCGCGCTGTTCACATTCTATACGGCATTTACGATGTTCTCGGTTCCTCACTCGGCGCTAGGCGCCGAACTGAGCACCGATCACCACGATCGAAACCGGATTTTCGGCATGCAGGCTGCCGCCTTCACGTTCGGAATGATGCTGGCGTTTGGCGGCATGCAGTATGTGACCAATGCGGCCGTGCCTAGGGACGCCGCCGGACAATTGGTGACCATCGCCAGCTTTGTGTTGCCGTGGATCTTGTTGATCCCACCAACGCTGCTGCGAGAGCGCGCCGAGTATCAGGGCCGCGGCGCTGCCAGTTCGCTGGGCGCGATGCGCGATGTACTGAACAACCCCCATGCGCGTCTGCTGCTCACCGCGCAGTTCATCCAACTGATGGGGTCGGGCGTGCTGGGCATCCTGGCGCCGTACCTGATGCGGTATGTACTGAAGCGGCCCGACCTGATCGGCGTGATGCCGGCGATGTTCGTACTGTGCACGATGCTCTCGATCCCGATCTGGATCCGGCTGACCCGGCGCTTCGGCAAGCGAAATTGTTGGATGGCTGGAATGGTCGGAAGCGGCTTGTCGTTTGGGATGATCCTGTTCGTCCAGGAGAACGACTTCGTGATGATGGGATTCGTGCTCGCGTCAGCCGGCTTTTTCGTCGGTTGCGGGATGATGGTCGGAAATTCGATTCTCGCCGACGTCATCGACTGGGACGAGTACGAAACCGGCGAGCGCAAGGAGGGCGCCTATTCGGCGGCCTGGGGTTTTGCGATCAAGACGGCGACAGCGATTGTGATCGTCGTCGTCAGCGCCGCGCTGCAGTTCTCTGACTTTCGCGCGAACGAGGAACAGACGGCGGGCACGCTGCTGATGCTCAGAGTCCTCAACGGTGGCATACCGCTGGTGATGTTCTTGCTGGGCGCATTCTGGTTCAGGCGCTTCGAACTCAACGAAAGTGAGCATGCCGCGATCCGGGCGGAGTTGGATCGACGCGCCGCGGAGGCTTGAATTCAGCTGGCTGTATTTCAGCCAGCCGACGCGCCATCTCAGTTCAGCGGACATTGGTGAGTGTTAGAGCACCGCTGCGAGCAGCGCCGACCACGAAATCAGCGCGTGCTGTTCCGATCTATCGAGCGTGTACCCACGCTCGATGACCTCGGCCTCGATGGCCGGCAAGTGCAGGGCACCCCAGGGTACGATGACGCGCTGATATTCTCCGATTGCGTCGAAGAGCTGGACCAGGAGCTTTGCATTGCGATCGTCGAGCAGTTCGCTCTGCAGGTTCTGGAGCAGCTCGGGAGTCGCAAAAATGGGATCGTTCGAAAGCTCCAGCAGTGTTGTGCGCAGGTCGTTCGAGTTCCACAATTGGGTCGCACTTTGGAGAAACGCGATTGTCGTCGGCGAAAATGTCGACACGTCGACGTCGGCGTGACGGATATGCGGCCATTCCGCCGAGATCGAAGTGTCTGCGTGAGCCGCGTCCAGGTAGTCCTCGATGTTGCGTTGAGGAGTGAGTCCGAGGCTCGCTGCAGCGCCTTCATACGAAAGACGCGTAGGCATCAGGTTCGAATCGTCGGTGACCCCTTCAGCCAGTACCACGGTCGATTCGGTCGCGAACGAACCGAACAGTTCCGAGTAGGCGCGCTGCTCGCCGATGTGGATCATTCCGACGAGTTGAATCTCGCGATCCTGCTGGCGGAAACGACGGTCCGCGACCGAGACACCCTCGAAGTCGAAAACGATGAATCCGTGGGTCGCCTTTTGAAGGGTAGTTCCCAGGTAGAGCAACGAATACATCCCCGCCGCTGGCGCCAATATGAATGCGCCCACCGCAAGGCAACCCAGCGTGTGACGCGCGCTGAACGCGGGCCCGTGAAGCGACTCGGGCGTGAACAGCCAGTTCCCGGCGGTTGTGCGCCGGATGGTGAATAGCGCCCAGCCAGCCGCCAAAATCTGCAGCACACACGCTGTGAGTGCGACCCCCTGTGCCGAGTCGATCGCGATCGGGAGTGGGGCTGCGCCGAGGTTGAGCCACAAACCGAATAGCGCCAGTGGCACGAGCACTGCAGCCGGAAGTCGTGGTGTCAGTGCGATCGCCAACAGGTAGGGGATACTGGCGACAACAACCATTTCCGCGACGACGTCGCGTAACGGAATCAACGCGACACTTCCGGTCGTCCATCGGACGAGCTCTTCGATCAGCGAAAGGCCGGCGTCGACGGCGAAGGCCATCACGAACAAATTGGCAAGTAGCGGCGCGAGGGGCTGGGACATGATGTCTGAGCGAATCTCAGTTGGCTGGCCCGCTACAGCGAGAAGACGCGGCTGAAATTCTCCGAGTAGAAACGTTCGAGGCTGGCTTCCGGATGGCCTTCGAGAGACCGCGAGAACCGACCCAGTGGATTTCGCCCACCTTCGTTGTGCGGGTAGTCGCTCGAGAACAGGTAGAGCTCGTCGTTCGATTGCTCGATCAAACGCCCGACGTCTTCATACACAAACGGCGTAAACGCGAGTTGCGCTGTGATCTGCTCGGACGGCTTGCGGACGAGCTTGGCTAGTTCGGGTTCCGATTTTCGCCAGATCTCCGACGCCCAATCGAGCCGATCGAGCATCGATGGCACCCAGCCCGCGCCCAGCTCGATGGCGCCACCTCGCAGCTTCGGGAAGCGCTCGAGTACACCATCGAGCACCATCGCCCCGATGAAAGTTTCGGCATTGTGGTGCAGTGAGGTCATGTCCTTGCTGCGCACATTCTCGCCACCACCGAGCCAGTCGGTCGGAATGGGTCGGCCGGTGTTCATCCAATCTGGATGGATTTGTAGCGGATGGCCTCCGACGTGAAGCACGAACGGAACCTCCGCCTCGGCCAGTCGAGCCCAGATCGGATCGAGGTCGTCGTGGCCCGGCGAGCGGCCGCCGCACGGCCGATGCGGGATCCAGACCGCAGACAGGCTCTGCTCCAGCGCTTCATCGAGTAGCGCGGCCGCGAGTTCTGGTTCATCGAGCGGTAGTGCCGCGACTCCCATCAAGCGTTCGTCGTCGGCGCAAAAGTGCTGCATCGCCCGGTTGTGGGCGCGCGAGGCGTCGTAGCGGTGTTCGAGCTTCATATTCCCGTAGAAGCATGTCCCCACGGCGAACGTCGAAAAGACGAGCTGGCGCTGGAATCCGAGCTGGTCGAGCGCCTGCTTGCGTTCGTCGCGGTTGAACGCACCGAGCGCTTGGTAGCCCTTCGGTCCCGCGATGAGGTCGGCGCCGAGCGCAATCATCTCGCTGACCTTTTGGGGCGGATGCCCACCGCGCTCAGCCATGGCTTGCAGGTGATCCACGGACTTGCCGCCTCCGCCGAACGAAATCAGCGGCAGTTCGTCGCGGACACCGGGGTCGGCAAATCGGGTGAGAAAGTCCGGAAGCTCCATGATGTGGCTGTCGGCGTCGTAGAAGGTGCGTCCTGTCGCGTAGGCCAATGTGAATTCCCCGAATGCTTGCGAGAAAGTGTATCGCGAATCAACCAGCGCGGCTCTTTTGCCTATTGGCTTCCGGCTTCCGGCTTGCTGCACAGGTCTTTCGTGTTCGTTGTCACGGATGCTAGCTTCACGCAGCGCGCTGCAACGACCGACCGACAGCGACTGAGAATGCAGCGCAAGGAGAACTCGAGATGACGACCGCCGAGATCGAGGAAGCGAAGCCCTGGCATCTATCCGGCAATTACGCGCCGGTCATGGACGAACTCACGGAACACGATCTGGCCGTGACAGGGGCGATCCCGAAGGAACTCGACGGGCTCTACATCCGAAACGGCTCGAACCCGAAGTCTGGCGCCGCCGCGCACTGGTTCTTTGGTGATGGGATGGTGCACGGTGTGCGAATCAGCGGCGGCCGCGCCGACTGGTATCGCAACCGCTTCGTGCGTACGACGAAACTCGAGAGCCAAGCAGGCGCGACGGACCCGGCCACGATCATGGACCGCAAAGCCAGCGCCGCGAACACTCACGTCATCGGCCACGCCGGTCGTATCCTCGCGCTCGAAGAGGGCCATTTCCCGTACACGCTCACCAACGAACTCGAGACGATCGGATGTGAAGACTACGGCGGCAAGCTGACCAGCGCATTTACCGCACACCCGAAGCTGTGTCCGGTGACCGGCGAACTCCACTTTTTCGGGTACGGTCCGCTACCGCCTTACCTGGTCTACAACGTGCTCGACGCACAGGGAAAGCTCTGCCACAGCAGCGAGATCGAGGTGCCCGGACCGACGATGATGCACGACTTCATCATCACAAGGGAGCACGCGATTTTCATGGACCTGCCGGTGGTCTTCGACATTCAGGCGGCGATGAAGGGTGAGATTCCCTTGCGTTGGGATGAAAGCTACGGCGCGCGTATCGGGATTCTTCCGCGTATGGGGACGAACGCCGCGGTGCGATGGTTCGAGATCGATCCCTGCTACGTCTTTCACCCGATGAACGCGCATGTCGACGGCAACAAGGTCGTGTGTGATGTCGGTCGTCACGAGTACATGTGGCGAGATTCGATGGAGGACTTCGCGCCCGCCTACCTGCACCGCTGGACGTTCGATCTCGATGCTGGAACCGCCAGCGAAGAACAGCTCGATGATGTTTCACACGGCTTCCCGCGCGTCGATGAGCGCAAGGTCGGGCTGAAGAACCGCTATGGGTGGGCGACCGCGAGCCGTCCGGGTAACAAGGACGGCGCGGCGAGCCCCGGCGTGGTCCTCAAGTACGACCTCGAAAAGGGCGGATCGACAATGCATGACTTCGGGCCAGCGGCGCAACCCGGCGAGTTCGTGTTCGCCGAGTCCGGCCCCTCGGCAGGCGAAGACGAAGGCTGGGTGATGGGCTTCGTGTACGACATGGAGCGCGACGCAAGCGACCTGGTCATTCTCGACGCCAGTGACGTGGCCTCAAAGCCGACCGCGCGCATTCATTTGCCGCGCCGCGTCCCGCACGGTTTCCACGGGAGTTGGATCCGGAGCTGAACCCGACGACCGCGAGGTTCCCTCTGGTGCTGACGGCCGGGTTCCAGTTGCAGCCCGATTGTCGCGGGGCGCTTCGTTGTGACTAGCGCGACGTCCGGGGAACTGGCTGCGCGCATCCAGCGTTTTCGCCGGGACATCTTCCGGCTGTGGCTCGGTCAGGTCGCGACGGGTCTTGGCGATCAACTCCACTCCGTCGCGTTGGTGTGGATCGCCGTCGAATCTGTGGGCGAGCGGGCAGGTTGGGTGATGGCGGCTGGGGCAATCTCGCGGCTCGCTTTCGGATTGATGGGGGGAGCGTATGCCGACCGCTGGGATCGGCAGCGAACGCTCATTGTCTGCGATCTGTTGAGCGCGGTGGCGGTAACGACGCTACTACTGGCCACACCGGGTTCAGCCGGGATCCTGTTCCACCTCGCTGTGGTCTCGGCCTGGCTGGGGATGCTCGATTCTTTCTTCCAACCCGCGCTGCAGGCCAGTCTGCCCGCAATCGCGCCGGACTCATCTCGGCTGCAGGTCGCGAATGCCTGGCTCGACGTCACGCGAAGGCTCGCTATGGCGCTCGGCCCGAGTGCGACTGGGCTGCTGCTGGCTTTGATGCCGCTACAGCGGTTCTTCGCAGTCGATGCGTTCACGTTTGTGTTGTCCGCAATCCTGATTGGTTCGCTCGGTCGGCGCTACGCGTGGCGGGCCGAAGCGCGCTCGGGCAACACCGGCCGTCGCAGCTTGGCGGCCGAGATTCGCGGCGCCGCGCGGCTGGTGGCTCGAGAGCGCCGCTTGGTATGGGGCCTGGGCCAACATGTCGTCTGGAATTTCGGACTCGGCGCGGCTCTGACGCTGGGTCTGGCCATGATCGTCAAGGGTGAACTCGCCGGTGGCCCCGCGCTGCTCGGCTATGCGACCGGTGCGTACGGCGCAGGCAATGTGTTGTCGAATCTCGTTCTGGCGCGCAGCGAAATCCGCAACACCGCGCGAATGCTTCACGCTGGCGCGCTTGTTGCGGCGCTCGGCTGGGCGCTGGTCGCCTGGGTGACCGCTGTACCGGTGTGGCTCTTCGCGATCGCGCTCACGGCATTCGGTGGCCCCATGACGGACCTGATGCTGCTGCGCCTGATCCAAACGCGCTTCCCCGCGGATCAAATCGGAAAGGTCTATAGCTTCCGGTTCACCCTCTCGCGCGCTGCGGCCGGGCTCGGGCTGATGGTCGCGCCTGCGATCTACGGCGCCTACGGCCCACGTGTCGGGATTGCGCTCGGCGCGATCTCGCTTGGAATCGTCGCGCTCTTTGGGTTGGCGGGTGCATCGCGCCGCGAGTGTGCGGCAATCAGGTGAAGCTCGGCTTCTCAGATCGTGCCAATGCGCGACTCAGTGCGTCGCGTAACCCCAATACTGGTATGCGGCGATCTTCGGTGTACCCGGTAAATACATCGTGTCGAGTTGTTGGATCTTGAAGCCCGCGTCTTCGAGTGCTTTCGGAATGTCGCGGTTCACGTTGCAACCGCCGGCGACCTTCTTCCAGAAGGGATTGATCCGGTCCTGCCATTTTCGGATGTTCGGGTCGGGCGCGGCACCATGCTCAGAAAACAGCAACTTGCCGGTGGGCTTCAATACGCGTCGCATCTGCGCGAGCGCCGTGCGCATATCGGGAATCGTACACAGCGTATAGGTGAGCAGCACCGTGTCCGCACTGTCGTCTTCCAGCGGAATCTCTTCGCTCGGCAGACTCAGCCATTCGATCTCGAACGGCGCCTTGTCGAGACGACTCTGTGCTTGTCGGCGCATCCCGGGTGAGGGTTCGAGTCCCCACACGTGCTCGACACGCTGCGGGTCATAGAAGGGGATGTTCAGGCCCGAGCCCATGCCTATCTCGAGTACGCGACCTTCTGCGTGCGGGACCACCTTCTGTCGTTGCTTCGAGATCGGTTCCGCTCCGCACCCCATGTCGATGAGACGGGGCAAAATGTAGTTGTCATAGAATCCCATGGAGCCTCCTGATTTCTTCTGATCATCACATTGTCTAGAGTCAACCACCGCGGGGCTTCAACTGGGGCGGCGGTAGCTTCGAAAATCGAGATGTCCGTATTGCTCGCGGCCCCGCTCCAGCGAGGCGTTGAGATGATCCATCAGCGCCGTTCGCCCAGTGTGTACGTAGCGCTCGGGTTCGACTTCTTCCAAATCGCCCAATGCGACGAGATCGTGTATATAGGCCGCCGCCTCGTCGTGGGCCATCAGCAAGCGGTAGAGGCTCGACTCGAGCTTCCAGATTGGCGCACCGTGCTCACCGCCCCAAGCCAGGTCCAGCACACGCATGGGGGTGTCGGTGTGCTCTTCCAGGACGCCATACACCAACTGGAAACGCTCTTGGAAAATTTCCAAATCGCGCATTGCCATCCGTTTGGGGTTCTCGAAGATGGCCTCATGGCTCGGGTACGACTTGCAATCGTCGACATCGAGATTGAGCAATCGTACGCTCGAGTCCATGTACAGTTTTACGCCGCAGTGCGTTTCTGCGATTCCCGCCAGTGCAGCGATATTTGGCGGGGTCACAGTCGATGTCGTTGCGGGCAACCACATGTCGCCGGTGATCAGGTGATCGCGCGCCACGCGCACGCACAGGTGGCCCGGAATGTGCCCTTCGAACCGCAGCACTTCGATGCGACCGCCGTGAAGCGCGACGACGCTGTCAGCGGGGTCGATTTCGAGATCGACCCGCAAAGTGGCGTCCGACCCGGAAGCGAACGGTGAACGCATTTCTTCGGGATCGACTTCACCCCCCATCGCTGCGACGAACATGTCGCGCATGTGGAGCATCAGGGTCTCGACGCTGTCGGTGATCCCGCAGTCGCGGAAGAACTGGCCCTTGGTCACAAAGAACATCTCGCGCTGTTGGGTCTGCGCGAACAGCGCCTTTGTGTAGGGGTGCGCCAGCGTACGCACGCTGTCGCCGAGCGTCTCGACCGCGTCGCGCCCGCCGGCGTGGTCGAAATGGCAGTGCGTATACAGCACGTCGAGGGGCCGATCGTCGAGCTCCCGCCCTTCGTGTCGCGCGATTTTCTCGAGACCGCTGGGGAACAATTCCGCCCCGGTCGCGGGGAACGTCGAGTCGACCACCAACAGCTGATCGGGGTACGACACGACGTGGCACGCGACCCGCATCGAACTTGCCCCCACCGGGGCCCCCGATTCTGCAAAATCGACATCGAGGCGCTGCGTCGCGTCAGTCGAATACTGGGACAACATGCTGCGTATGGGGTTGAAGCCACCCCGTCCGGGAGACATCGGTTGGTCCATCTCCGCCACGACCTTGTACAAAATGAGGCCATCGTCGCCCCGTGCCGCTTCTTCCCATTCGATCAAATTGTGCTCCGCTGATGCCCTGGAGAGTGTCTGCCAAAAGCGGATAGGGCCCGCCGGTGATTCTACGAACCCTCAGGTATAGCGCGGGTGCGAAGCGAACGCGCCGGCTGGTCCCATTGCGCTTTACGAGAGACCCGCTGAGCGATCGCCTATCGCCTCCGGGATTCTTCCCTACGATGGCTACGTCGAAACTCGGGTATCGGTGACCGCTCAATGGCGCGCGGGCGGCGGAACCATGAACGGCTCGGGTTCGATTTCCAGCGGGCCTCGCACCATGTACGCGTCGCCGTCGTGTCGGTAGGCCTCGGGGCGCGCGTCTACATCGAAGCGATCGGGGCTGAAGTGGAACACCACTTCAGCGACGGGGGCCGCTACTTCGCGAAGCAGCGCATCGATCGACGGAAGCTCGAGCGCGACGACATCCGATAGCAGCAATTTGCGGCCCTCGAGTTCGAAAATGGCCAGGCAATCGAGCGCCGTCGAGTAAAAGAGATTCTCGGCTCCTTGCGTAAACTTGAATACGTCGCGTTCGTCGACGACCCCGACCCGATTCGAAACGGGCGTGCGGTCGGTCAGCAGGCGGTCGAGAAGCGCGACATCGTTCGAGGAGCCCGGGTCGATCGCGCGAAAGCCGGCCGCGCCGCCCGCGGACTGGACGGGCGCAGTGAACCGGTACTCCGGAACCACACGAAACCCGAACGGCTCGTAGTATTCGGGGTTCTCGGTACCCAATTCGACTGCAGCGTAGCGGCCCTCGCAGTAGGCGAGCAGTTCTTCCATGATTCGTCGGAAATGACCGCGCCGCCGCTCGGACGCCAGGGTAATGACTGCGTGGATACCGCCGAACTGCAGCCGCTTACCACCCACGACATACGGCATGTCGAGCAGGCCGACGTGCGAAATGACGCGTCCGTCCCGCTCGCAAACGAACGGTGTCGAGCAGTTCCGCCAATCGGAACCGAGTTGCAGCGCGGCGGCACGGCGAACGCCAATGCCAACAAACCCCGTTTCGAGGAGTTCGAAGACCTTGTCACAGAGCAGCGGGTCGGCGGTGTAGTCGCGGCGGCACATTTGTGTCGACATCGTGCGACGATATCCGAACGGAATACCCGACGGGCCCCTCGGGGGCGAAATTTGTTGAGCATCGATCGAACCGAAAACCGTTTCGACCTTGTCATATGCCGCAAGAATTTTGCAGCGCCGAACAGCTTTACGCTGAGTCAGGCCGTCCGCTCGTACGACCAGCCGCTCTTGTGCATGCGCAGGCGATGGCGCGCGCCCGCCGCGTCGGCGTCGCTTGCCGACCAGCCCGCGTCGCCGTGCCACAGTGCGGTGGGGCCGCCGTCTTCGATCGCGATGTGCGTCTCGAATCGCTCCGGAACGAGGTCGCGAACCGCGTCGAGTGTTTCGGTGACCGATTGCCACGCCGATAGTCTGTGCAGGGTCACGAATGTGGGCGGGGCGATTTCGATCTCGCCCGCGTCGCGGCGGGCGAAGGCCTGCGCGGTGCTCATCCACATGTGCTCGTGGATTTCCCCTCCGTCGATCACGACTTCGCCGGCGGGCGCGGGTGCAAGGAAGAACCACGTCAGGTAGCGGCGCGGTGTAATCGCGGGCGGAGTCCAGTGTGAAAGCGGCAGCAGCGCATCGGAGGAAATCTCGAGGCCTGCTTCTTCCTGCGCTTCGCGGACCGCTGCACGGCGGGCGGCGGCAAAGTCGTCGCCCGGGTGCGCCGGGTCGGTGTCTCCGGGGTCGACTCGACCACCGGGAAACACCCACATGCCCCCGAACGCGATCTTCGAATTGCGCCGCAACATCAACACTTCGAGTGAGCCGTGCCGATCCCGGATCGGAATGACGGTCGCTGCGGGGATGGGCTCGGTTCCGGCATTGCCGCTCGTTGCCCAGCGGACGAGCTTTGCTTCGTGGAGAGTTTCCTGGGGTTCATCGGCCATGCAGTCAGGGTATCGAATCCTTTGGATCGCGGTTGCCGAAAGTTGTATTGACAACTTGACAATATTTGGCACACTCCGGCCTGGACCTGCCGCCTGCCGGAGTTTTCGTGCCCTCACTCGACGCGCGATCGCCCATCCCTCTGTACCACCAGCTCGCCGATTGGCTGCTGGCTGGGATGCGGGCGGGTGAGTTCCTGGTCGGCGATCGGATCCCGTCCGAGCCCGAACTCGCGCGGACGTTTGGGATCGGGCGGCCCACGGTACGCCAAGCTACCGAACTGTTGATCCGCGGGCGTCGGCTCGTGCGGCGTAGAGGGTCGGGGACCTTCGTCGTCGAGCCACCCGAACAAGTGGATCTGTTTTCTCTCGCCGGCACGCTGGCCTCGTTCAAACGCGGCGGGGTAGACGTTCGAACGCGCTTGCTCAAGCGGCCGCGAATCGTCCGCGTCGGCGCCGATTCGGAAAATCCATTCACCCACCGCGATGCGTACCAGCTGGTCCGGCTGTCGCGGCTACGGCGTGACCCGATCTTGCTGGATCCCGGTTGGGATCCGGTCTTGCTGGAGGAAATTTACCTGGATCCGGAATATTTCGCGGGACTGGAGACGGTGGCGCTAGCGGGGCGTTCGCTGTCGCAACTCATCGCTGAACAGTTTCGTCTGCGGCCGGAATCAGCGAACCAGAATTTTCGGATTCACAGGCCCGATCCAGAGCGCGCGAAACGTCTGGGGCTCGGCCCCGACGACGTAGCGTTGCTCGTCAAACGCTTCCTCCACTTCCCGGGCGCGCCCAACGCGATCTACGCAGAACTCTACTGCCGGACGGACCAGCTCGTGTTCTCACAGACCCTCAGCGGGTCCGAAACAGTCGGCACCGGTGCAAACGGGGACTAGAGCGGTGCCCTCGAACGGAGACAGGCATGATCGATACACGCGGCTATTACGGCGAGTTCGGCGGGGCGTTCATTCCCGAAATTCTTGTTGCGACGTTCGATGAACTGAGAGCCACTTTCGCCGAAGCCAAGGCTGACAAGAGCTTCTGGCCGAGTTACGAGGCACTCATGGCGAGCTATTCGTCACGGCCGACGCCGCTGACCTACTGCGAACGGCTGACTCAGCACTTTGGTGGTGCTCGGATCTACGTCAAACGTGAGGACCTCAATCACACCGGCGCTCACAAAGCCAACAACGTGATGGGGCAGGGCCTGCTCGTCAAGAG
>JAQBGU010000104.1:0-10219 GCA_032128375.1 Deltaproteobacteria bacterium
CTCACCGGAGGAGAGTGCTCTTCCTCGAAGCGGAACCGATCCCCGAACCGGCTCGATGTCAGTCGCCCGAGCGAACTCCTCGGCTCCGATCAGTTCCAGTCTCCAAGCTTCTTTCAAGACTCCCCGAAGAGAACTGAGGGATTTGTTGACCGAAGAAGGACTCAGTCTCTTCCCAGTCCTCTCCGAGATGGTCTCCACGAGGGCTGTCCGGATCGCCTGAACATGTTGGTATCTGAGTTGATGCCATGGGAGCCCCTCAGCGGAGAACTGACCTCCAGAAGCGATTCTAGCGATCCGTTCCAGAGACTCGGCCATGGTGGGACGGGAACCCGAAGACAGTCGAGCCAGGTAAACGTAAAAGGGATTCCGATCCCGACCCTCGGAACCCTGCAAGTCAAGTTCTCGACAGTTCCCACCGTTCACACCGTTCCCGGGAACCGGGTGATTCACTTCCATTTCGGATTTCCTCCGTGTTTTGCGGGTCTCCCCGCTATCCATTTCCCAACTGGGTCCTCGATCGTGATCCGTTGGCTCCCCGAAACCGGGGAGTTATCTTCGCCGCTCCTTGAATCGGAACTGCCTTGAGCAATCAGAGAACAACTTCCACCAGCTCGGATGGATGGCGACTGGTGATCCGTGACACCCTTCCCGATGACACTGCCGCTGCATCTGAACTCACCGACTTGATGAACAAACCCCCTGATGGTCACCACCTCTGGAGCGCCCTTCTCCAGAGAAGCGATCGTGGTCGGCGATGCCAGATCGAAATCCAATACCGCCGAGACAAGAACAATCCGCCGACCTAGTCGGCCTCGAGAAACCGACTGGCTCTTGGTCCGTGGGCCTGAATCACTCGCCCAATTAGCTTTCCTCCGCTTCCGTTGCATTTGATTGGACAGCTGGCACATGTGACCCGCTTTCCGGCCTCGACTGATGCCGGGCACCTGGCCTCTCCCCGGACTCTTTCCCGATCTCCACTTGGAGCCACCCGGAAGTAGTTCCATCCGAGATTCGAAGCCTCGACTGCCTCGGATGCGGAGTCCACGGAGGCCATCACAAGCCCTCGGAACTCACTGAACCTTCGCCATGCATGGGTGTAACCGGTTCGCCATGGAGCAGCATCGACCAGCGATCTCCACACCTCGATCGGAACGGCTGCCGGATCCCCATAGCTCCCGATCCGGAGTCCGAGACCGCTCTCGGTGATCTCGCCAGCACACTCTGCCGGTGATATCGACCGATACCCTCCCCGCTCATAACAGGAATACACCGCTCTGGGTCCGTGGCCGATGTTCACATAACACGATCCCTCTCCACCCGATGCGATCGACCGATGTCGCCAGTCACCGCACACCGAGGGATCGAGGCCGATCCGGACAGCTTCCAGCGGCGAGACATCCCTTCGCAGGATGTAGCTCTGGAGCATCCCTCCTGTCTTCCGATTCGTACTCTGTCTTGAGAATCCAATTACGATCAAAACTATCGGGGCACCATCAAGGCAAGACTCGCCTTCCCAAACAACAAATCCGTTCGCCATGTCGGAGTGACTCCGTTTGATGCGGGGCTTGCCCGCGGTACACGTGCGGATCGAGTCCGCAATTCGACCGGCCTACCCGATCGGACATCTCCCCAGAGCCAGTGTCGAAACCCTGCGGAGATGCACCGATCGGCTAGTGGTCTGTGAGTCCCTTTCCGAAAGCGTTCTGTGGATTCCATGTTTTGAATGGATCGCTGCGGAGTGCCCGGGACTCGTCTTGAGTCACTCGGCCTCGATCGGCGATTCGGCTGTCCCAGTTGCGAATCGAGTCCGTGGCTCCTGCTAGTGTCATGCGCCATAAATAACTATACATAATTATTCTAATGAGGCATCCTCCTGATGAAAAGGAGGGTGCCATGCCGCGTGGACGCAAACTCGAGTCACTCGAACTCACGGATGAGGAACGTCAGGTGCTCCAGGACTGGTCACGCCGCCGCAAGACGGCTCAAGGGCTCGCGACCCGCGCCCGCATCGTGCTCCTCGCAGACCAAGGGTGGACCAACTCCGCCGTGGCCGAGCACCTCGACGTCACGCGGGTCACGGTGGGCAAGTGGCGCTCGGGCTTTCTCGAACGCCGCCTCGATGGGCTCACCGATGAGCCCCGTCCCGGGGCCCCTCGCAAGGTCTCCGATGCCGAGGTCGAGCGCGTCATCGCCAAGACCCTCGAATCGACTCCCAAGGGAGCCACACACTGGAGCACCCGCTCCATGGCGGAGGCCTCGAAAATGAGTGCCACGACAGTGCGGCGAATTTGGCACACCTTCGCGCTCCAGCCTCACCGGACCGACACCTTCAAACTCTCCAACGATCCCCTGTTCATCGACAAGGTCCGCGATGTTGTGGGACTCTACCTCGACCCGCCCGAGAGAGCGCTCGTGCTTTGCGTGGACGAGAAGTCCCAGATTCAGGCTCTCGACCGCACACAGCCCCTCCTGCCCTTACAGCCTGGACAGTGCGAACGGCATACGCACGACTATGTTCGCCACGGCACGACAACCCTGTTCGCTGCCCTGGACGTAAAATCCGGGCGAGTCATCGGAAGCCTTCACAAACACCACCGAGCGAAGGAGTTCCTCGGCTTCCTGCGCAAGATTGACAACGAGGTTCCCGGTGACCTCGACGTCCACCTCATCCTCGACAACTACCAGACCCACAAGGTCCCGGCAGTCAAGCGTTGGCTCGTTCGAAACCCACGCTTCCACCTTCATTTCACGCCGACCTACTCCTCCTGGATGAACCTCGTCGAGCGCTGGTTTGCCGCTCTCACCGACAAGGCGCTTCGCCGCGCCGCTCATCGCAGCGTCAAGAGGCTCAATGAAGCCATCAAGCTCTACATCGAGGTCAACAACGAGAACCCCAAGCCCCTCGCGTGGACCAAAACCGCCGACGAGATCCTCGACTCAATCGCCAGATTCTGTAAACGAACTTCCGGCGCAGGACACTAGTTGTTCTAGTTGTTCGAGTTGTTCGAGTTGGTGGTAGCTGGTGGTAGCTGGTGGAAGCTGGTGGTCGTTGAGTAGTTGCTCGGAGTTAGTTGGAGATATTGGGAATCCGGTTTGCCATCCCCATCAAAACTCGTACTGGAGCGCGGCCCGTTCGGCGAGAATCGGCCGGACGAGTTCCGTGACGAGTTGTAGGTGACGGGGGTGGGCCGCGTAAGCCTTGAAGTCGGCCGCGCTGGCGAATTCGGCCATTACGGCGAAGTCGAAGTTACCATCGGCCACTCCGAGATCGTCTCCGAACTCGTATCGCTGGATTTCTTTGATTGCGGTTGGCAGTTCGGACAGCCCGTCGCGAAGCGATTGCTTGTCCGCTTCTGGTGTTTCGGGATTGAATCGAAACAACACCACGTGTCGAACCACGGTACTCTCCTGTGATCGGTTGCCGGCGAAGGTAGCGCGAGCCTGATCCGCGTTGACGCGCAACTCCAGCGACATCGGTTCGCTTCGGCCGGGGGCCAATCGAGATCGACGCAAGACAGGTCAGCTGACTCCCCAGAAGTAGAGTCCTCGCAGAAGTAAAGTCCTCTCAGAAGTAAAATCGGTTCTGGCACCGGATACTCCGGATTCGTATACAATACCGTCGATTGGGCAGGCGAGGAGAACTCCAACGGTGTCAGTGATCTTTACAGGAATTGCAAAGCCGCTAAATATCCGAATATTTTCAGCCGGTTACCTTTCTCTCGGAGATTGGTGGACTCAAACCGATATCTTGCGCGATTTCTGGCGTTTGTATCTACACGACCAAGACGGTGCGAACCTGCAGCTCGCAGGCGACTCATTCGAGATGCCCCGGCGTCGCATTGCGCTCATCCCACCCGGTATCGACTTCGTGCCGGTCGTGCACTCTGAGGTCCAACAGCTTCACATTCACTTCGAATTTGTCGGATGGCCGGCGGAGGCAGCGCGCCAGGTTTTCCCCAGCCCTCTGATTCTCGATAGCGACAGCTTGCGCGACCAGCTCGCAGCCGACGTACGCGAGGAACTCAAAGCCGGACCGGCAGCGCTCGACCCGATCCTGTCGAGCCGTCTGAAGGCGTTGCTACACCTGTCGATTGCTGCGGCGCTGTCGGACATTCCCGACGATCGAGCCGGGCGTTTTCTGACGATCGCAGAAGGTCAACAGGAACTGCTCGCGGTGCTCCACTACATCGAAGAGCATCTCGATCAGCACCTGAGCAACGCTCTACTCGCCGAGATCGCGCGCACGAGCGAGTCCAGGTTCATCCGTCGATTCCGCGACACGACCGGCCGCACGCCGGGCCGCTATGTGCAGGATAGGCGTCTGCGGCGCGCCGCGGATCTCCTGGTGTCCTCCGGCCAAATCATCGAGGAGATCGCACAGCAGTGTGGGTTCGCGAACCGCTATCATTTTACCAGGGTTTTCTCGCAGCGAATGGGTTGTCCGCCAGCCAGGTACAGGAGCGATCGTCCGTACGGCGAAAGTCAGCGGCAGCGATAGCCGCGATGAATGCGAAACTCTTCACCAGTGTGATGGGGTCGAAAGACCAGACGCCACATGCAATCCACCAACTCGGGAGTTCCCGGTTCGTACATGAATGGTTCGCACATGGACTTGAAGGCCATCGACGAGGTGCTCACCACGACTCGCTCTGTCCGGCGTCGGATCGACTTCGACCGCCCCGTTGAGCCAGGCGTCGTCGAAGAATGCATCGGGTTGGCGGTGCAGGCACCCACGGGTATTCATCAGGAGAGTTGGCGATTTCTGGTGCTCAGTGACCCGAAACCGAAGGCGGTGCTTGCAGAGTTGTACAGAGGCGCGCTAGGAACGCTGGTCGCAACCCGCGGAGTGGACGTGAAGCCCGCCCAGCGCGCGCTCGCTGACCGTTTGCACGAGATGCCAGTCCTGATCCTGGTGTGTAGCGAGGGAAGACCCCTGGCGGAATCGGTCGCGATGCAGGTGGCATTTTACGGGTCGGTTCTGCCCGCAGCCTGGTCATTGATGCTGGCGTTGCGATCGCGCGGGCTGGGCGCCACCTGGACCACACTTCACCTGCTCCACGAGCGCGAAGCAGCCGCGGCCTTCGGAATCCCAGCTGGGGTTACGCAGACGGTACTGCTTCCGGTCGGCTACACGCGCGACGCGGTACTCAAGCCGGCGAATCGCCGCGCGCCGGCGGACGTTACGTTTTGGAATCGCTGGGGCAATCGGCGGACGTCGACGAATTGAGATCGGAGCTTCGGGTCGCACTCGTTTTGTGGAGCAAAGCCCGCGTTGTCGCCGGGGTCATCGCTTGGCTGGTCGCATGTCCTGCGCTGGCTGAGGATTTGTTCGACGTGATGGAGATCGCGAGTCAGGGGCGCACGCTCTCGGCCGAGATTGCGGATCTCAACGGCGACGGGCTGAACGATCTGTTGCAGTTCACCTCCACGGGGCTGCCACCCGACGACTCGCGGTCGATCCGCGCTTACCTGCAGTCTCCGGAGGGTATTCCGACCCTACCGAGCTTCGAGACGCCGGTCCCGTCCGGCGTTGCCGCCTACGACCTGGGCGATGTGCTCGACCGTCCCGGGATCGAGATTCTATTACTTCGGCCGAAGGGACTCACCGTGCTGTCGCTCGCGGAAATGGCGGGTGGCACTCCGCTGGCGGTGGACCTCCCGCTTCCCGGCGCGATGAGTGTCGGGGCCGGTGAAGACGAGCGCGGCTTGGATCGGATCGAGATCGTCACCGATGCGTTTGGTCCGATGCCTTGGCTCCAGGTCCCAGGCTTTGGCGAAACCTTCTTCTTGGCAGCGGACGGTCGCGTGCGCGCCCGGGTCGACGTGGGTGGCCGTGCCAACTACTTCATTCAACCCCCCGGTCCCATATTTGCCGAGAGCGACATTCAGCTCTATTTCGACGCGCCCCGCATGGCCATGGGAGATGTCGACGGGGACGGTCGCGTCGATATTGTGAGCGCTTCGCGGCACGAGCTGAGGGTCTTCTTGCAACACGAGGACGGTCGCTTCCCACACGCTCCCGATCGGACGATTGCTCTGCGTAGAGTCAGCGAGAACGATCACATCCGTGGTTCGGGCTCCGTCCGGACAATCGCCCGAGACATCGATGGCGATGGGTTACTGGACCTGTTGATTTCGGAAACGCGGGGGGGGATCACCGACGCAAGTGCTGTGAGTTCGGTCTACTTGAACAGCGAGGGTGATTGGAATCTCGATGAGCCCGATGCTGTGTACCCCTCGCAAGATGCAGTATCCACCGACCTGCTGATCGACCTCGACGCCAACGGTCGGTTCGAGCTGGTCCGCTATGTAGTGCCGATCAACGTCCTGGAACTCGTCGAGGTTTTCGTCACACGTGCGGTGGACGCCAACCTGTCCATCTACGCGGCGACCACCGGGCGCGCGTATCTCGATAGTCCGGTGTACAAGCGCAAATTGGACATACCACTCGATTTCGAAACCTCACGACCCAAGGGCTTTATCCCTACTTTCGAATTCGATTTGAATGGCGATGGGTTGCGTGATTTCCTCGCATCGAGCGACGGGACGGAGATCGAGGTGGCGCTGGCGACACAGAAGCTCGAATTCCCGAAACGAGCTGGAACACAGGCGATTCCGTCCGAGGGAGCGGTGCGCGGCGGGGACCTCAATCACGATGGCCTGACGGATCTCGTGATCTTCAACTCACGGCGGTACCACCAATCGATCTACCTGGCGATCAATCGGGGCGCTCTGTCCGGTACTCGGCCAGGCGGCTCTTTGAGTGCGCCAGAATAACCGCCCGACCCCACAGCCTTCAGGCCCCCAACCTGCGCGCAAACTCCAATGCGCGCTGCGCGAGCGGGCGCACGTTCTTGATCATCTCCCTGGCGTGCTCGCTGGCGGCCGTACCATCGCGGACTCGGCCCGCGATGCCCTGCAGGATCGCGGTGGTACGAAACAGGTTGTAGGCGAGGTAGAAATCGAGCGTTTCGATCGGCGCGCGATCGACCCGGCTGCAATACGCGTTGACGTACTCAATCTCTGTCGGAATCCCGAGTTCGCGAAGCCGCTCGTCATCGAGGCCTTCGAAATTGCCGCCCGGCGATCGACGCTGGGATAGCTGGTAGGTGAGATCTCCGAGTGGATGCCCCAACGTGCACAGTTCCCAATCGAGAACCGCGATGATCCGCGGCTCGCTCGGATGTGTGACCATGTTGTCTAGCTTGTAGTCGCCATGAACGATGGAAATCGAATCGTCGTCGGGAATGTTCTCCGGAAGCCACTCCATCAGACGGTCGACCTCGGGGATTCGTTCTGTCTCGGAGGCTCGGTATTGTTTCGACCAGCGCCCGATCTGACGAGCGAAATAGTTCCCGGGCCGCCCGAAATCTTCGAGCCCGAGCGCGGCAAAGTCGATGGTGTGAAGACGGGCCAACACCTCGTTCATCGAGTCGTAGATTTCCCGCCGCTCATCTCGGTTCTGACCGGGAAGTAGCGAGTCCCACATCACGCGGCCTTCGACACACTCCATGATGTAGAAGGCTGTTCCGATTACCGTCTCGTCTCGACACAACGCGTGAGCTTTGGGCACCGGGAAGTCGACTTTGTTCAGTGCGCTGATGATTCGATACTCGCGGTCGACAGCGTGCGCCGACGGTAACAGCACGCCGGGTGGCTTGCGCCGCATGACGAGCGGACCACTGGGACTCGTGAGACGATAGGTGGGATTGGACTGGCCTCCGTTGAATTCTCGAACCTCGAGCGGCCCCCGAAAGCCTGCGACCTCAGCTTCCAGATACTCTTCGAGCCGGCGCTGATCGAACTGATGTCTTTCACCGACCTGCCGGGTTCCGCTGAAGCGCTGTTGCAGGTCGATCGAATCCCTGGTCATGTGCCGATCCCCTCCTTCCCTTTCTTACCGTTTCCACTCCTTGGGGGGACTGGCAGTCCCCGCGAACCCACTGGGACGGTACCCCAAGCAGCTTGCTCCGAGCCGCTCACGGCTGAGCAGCGCAAACCGAGCTGCGCAGGGTCAAGTGGGAAGACTGGAGGCCGCCGTTCGCGATGGCGCTTGCCCGATGGCGATCTGTGTGAGATCGAATTGCGATGTAAACTAGCTGCACTCTGGCCGGCACGCGGCCATTGCTCCCGCGTCATCGGGTGCTCCGGTTTCCGGGTCGCCCCGGCTCTGTGGGGGGGCAGTAGGGCTATGGAAACTTTGCACGTCACCTATTTTCTCGATGTCGATGCCGGAAGTGAGTTCTCGCGCGCCGAAGACATCGCTTTGGAGCAGACCGTGGAAGTTCCGCGTTCAGCGATCTGCGATGCGTTCGTGGCGAACGAGATCCAGGGACGTGTAGAAGCTCTCGTCGAAGCTCCCAACGGTGGATTCCACGCGACGGTTGCATATTCGGCAGAGACCACGGCGCTCGATCCGGCGCAGCTCATCAACGTGGTCTTTGGAAATTCGTCTCTTCACACCGATATTCAATGCGTCGACGTCGAGTTTCCGAACAATGTATTGGCGGCAATGGGCGGCCCACGGTTCGGGATTTCCGGAATTCGCAAGGCGGTTGGTGTGTACGACCGGCCGCTGACGTGCACGGCGATCAAACCCATGGGGCTGTCACCCTATGCGCTCGCGGACTTGCTGCGTGTGTTCGCGCGCGCGGGCATCGACGTGATCAAAGACGACCATGGACTGGCGAACCATTCTTTCTGTCCGTTCGAACAGCGCGTGTCCGCCTGTCTGGCTGCAATCCAGGAGGTCGCGGACGAGACCGGTCACCACGCGACCTATGTTCCGAACCTCATCGGCACACCGCGAAAAGTCTTCGACCAGCTGGCGATCGCGCAAGACCAGGGTGTCCGAGCCGTGATGGTCTCCCCGATGTTGATCGGACTCCCAACCTTCTGGGAACTCTGTCACGAGCGTGCATCCGTGCCAGTGTTGGCCCACCCCGCGTTCGGGGGGATACAGAGGATGGCGCCTCTCGCCCTATTCGGCAAAATTTTCCGACTCTACGGTGCGGACGCGGTGATATTCGTGAATTTTGGAAGTCGCTTCAGCACCAGCGAGCAGATCTGCAGAGAACTCGCTCTGGCGTTAGTCGCGCCGTGGTCGGGTCTGCAAACTTCGCTACCGGTACCCGCTGGCGGAATCGCGGTCGAAAGCGTCGCGACGGTGCTCGATTTCTACGGCCCTGACACCATGATGTTGATAGGCGGGAACCTTCAGGTCGATCCGATGACGATCCCACAAAGAAGCCGTGAGTTCGCCGATACAGTTCGGAACCATTTTGCAGGCAACCACTAGGGGCGAATTCTTCAGCTGTCGTCGCCTGCACGCTAGAGCCGGCGCTCTGCCGAGAGTGTCCAGTCGCTAGAACAAATCCAGCTGGTGTGGTTCGCCGAGCACCTCGTCGAAGTCGCGGCCGAGGTGCGACAGGATGGCTTCGGCGATCGGCCGCAAGACCCGGTCGACGTAGTGTCGGCGATCGATACCGTCGGGCAGATTGCGGCCGACAATCACGGGTTCTGGACCGCTCTGCGTGATCAGGTAGCGAATGATCGGTCCAATCTGCCCACCGGCTTTGCGTGCCGCCTGGATGTGGGGTGGGGTCGACGCCGTGTAGCGATCGACTGATCCCTTGCGCAGCCGCTTCGCGTAGACGAGTTCCGAATCGAATACGCCGGCGCGTGTCTTTTCGACAAGGTCGGTGACGAATGGAACCACCGGTTGATCCTGAAACAGCCGCTCCAGCATCCCGCGCTGCAAGCGTTGTGCGATCGCGGGCCAGTCTCGTCTGACGCTTTCCAGCCCGATGACTTCGAGCTTTCCGCCAATCCAACCGGCATAGCGTTTCTTGCTCCCCGTCGATCCGCCCCGGATCGTCGGAAGAAAGAGTCGATCGTAGACGCGCTCCAGTTCGAGAAGCAGTTTCGACTCGACCCGATACTCTTCGCGTATTCGCTCGGCGATGCGCTGCCCCACCCGATTACGCAGCTTCTCCGCCTCTGCGCGGGCTACGGCACCGTGAGCCTCGCTTGCCAACTGCACGAAGACCGAATCGGTATCGCCGTACAACACATCCACGCCCTCGCGCTCGAATTCGTCGCGTGTCCAGTACAGGATCTGTTGACCGAAGCAGGTGATCGCATTGGCGACTGCCGGGTCGAAAAAACGGCAACCCGCCGCGCCCAGCACCCCGAACATCGCGTTCATCATGATCTTGAT
>JAQBGU010000105.1:0-2621 GCA_032128375.1 Deltaproteobacteria bacterium
GGCGTTTGGTCTCAATCACCCGAATCAACACCAGAACGTCGGCCAGCTTTGCGCGATCCCGCGTGAAGGCATCGTAGAGGGCGTGCGATGTTTGTCCCCCGTTGACGACTTGCACGTTTGTGAGTCGGACACGAGGGGCCCTGGTGCCGGGCGTGTAGTCAAGCGCCTCACAGGTCAAGGTGATCCCGTTGTTGAGGTACCAAAATTCGCCGCGCGTTTCTGACAGAGCAGTGTCGAGGATGCGTTCGTTGATTCGGTTGGCTGCGCTGAGGTAGATGCGAACGTTTTCATCGAAGATGCCTTCGCGTACGGCACCATCCTGGTCAGTGATCAAGCGGACGACCTCTGTTGCCTCCACCGTCCCTACAACACCTCGGAGTCCGCCGTCTGAGCGCTCGAAGTACTGCTTGTCCACGAGCGTGATCTCTCCGTCCAGCCGCGGGTGTCTTGCCTCAACGATGAGTGTGGATAGGTCTTTGAGCGTGTATGGCTTAACAGCCCGTGGCGGAAGGGCCGGATGGCGTCACGCTGCGGTAGCCAGTGGCGGGAAGTGAGCGTGGAGGTTCCGAGCCGATGGTGCGTTGGGTGCGACGATTCGGTGCCAAGCTGCTCGCAGGACGTTGCTGATGCCGGCAAACGCGCCAATGACGTCCGCGGTGCGACCCTGCAGCCCCTTCGGAGTGCCGCTGCCGAACGTCTTGCGCAGCAGCAGCCCCAGGTTGAGGCCGCTGCTGTGAATCAGGAGGCGTTTGAGGATGTTGTCGCGCCCTCGGAGGTGTGTCCGGCGCATTCCGCCGGTCTCGTAGAGGTGGGCATTGGGTCGCTCGACGCGCTCTCCCCGGAGGCGATGCAGGCGCTTGCCGCGGCCGCCACGAATGCGGCGCCTGTTCGCGTAGACCACCACCTGAGCCTCGGGGTCGTCCTCCCAGTTCCGTCGGCCCCGGTCGGGCTCGGACACGTACGCCCTGATTCCCTCTGCGGCGAGGTCCAGGAGCACGGCGTTGCTGTGGTATCCCTTGTCAGCCACGACTTCGGAAACGCCGCCGGGATGGATCTCATCCTCGCTGTCGGGACATTGCGCAAGCGCTTCGAGCTGCTCCTTTGCTTCGTCGAGCGTTTCCGCGATCGTCGTGGTGTCGCCCTGGTCCGCGCCCTGCACCGTGATCGCGACGATGGCACCCGTCTCGAGGTCGACCGCATGTTCGGCCTTGTGGGCCAGATGCGTGCGGCCATCCTTCATCTTCGTGATCCTCGCGTCGGGATCGGCGGGACTCGTCCAGTCCTCGTTCGAAGACTTCTTCTTGCGTCGCCGATCGAGCCGGGCGAGAGCTTCGCGCGTCGGCGTCTTGATTCCCGACTCCTTCGCGAGCTTCGTCAGGAACTCCTGATAGGTGGCGCCCGTGTCCCGCCGCACGATGCTGCGCATCGCCGCGTTTGCCTCCAGCGTCGTCGCGTCGATCGCGATCGTCTTTCCCTTCAGCAGCCCACCACTCGCGAGCTGCTCCAGCACCCAGGTGAAGATCGCACGGTGCGTCTCCACGTCGATCAGCCGCCGTGTCCGCGAGATCGTGGAGTGGTCGGGCCCGGCTTCGTCCACCGCGATGCCGAGAAAGCTGCGGATGCTCAGAGAATCCGCCGCGCGCCACGCGATCCCGCGCTCCGAATCGATGCCCTCGAAGTAGCCGAGCAGCAGCAGCCGGAAGTAGCGACCAGGAGCGAGGCTGGGGCGCCCCACCTTGTCCGCGTAGAAGCCCTCGCACAGCGCCTCGACGAACCGGTCGAAGCCCTTCCCGTCGAGAGCACGGTTCAGCCGCCCATAGAACGGATGCCCCGGGCTCTTCGGCAGCTCCGCCGCCATCACCCACATCGAACTCTGCCGTCCCTTTCGCTTGCCCATCGCCATGCGAGCACGATACCTGCGGCTCAAGCCCTACGAGGTCCCCGACGTGCCCCTTCTACGACTTTCACCACAGGCTGCTAATGGAGAAGGCACGGTGAGGCCTCAGCGCCTCCTCAGCCCGTTCAAGATCGGCTGAGGCGATTCGATCTTGATTCCCTGCAAGATGCACAACGAACTGCGGGTTCGAGGACTCGAGCAACTCCCAGATTTCTTGGACGTGCTGCCAAAGAACGGGGTTGCAGGTGTTTTTAAGACCCGGGCGTTTCTCCAGTAGGTCTGCCACAAAGCTCAAGAGCTTGTCGATCTCGTTTGATGGGAACCGGTTCTTGGACTTTTCGTATTTGTCGACGCACTTGACCTGAAAGAGATGAACAAGCGGAGGTTTCAGGCCGTCTTGAATCACCACGGCGTCGACACCGCGGTCCTGTCCACCATCGGTAATGGCGTCCTCCACCTCGTCGGGTTCTGCTCGAAAGAGCCTGTCCAGGAGTACATGCGCAAGAGCCTTCGAACGCGTGTCCCAGTCGTAGGCCTGCTTGTAGGTCTCGATCTGCCGATTCACGGTGCTCCAGTCAATCAGCGTGCCCATGCTCTACCTAGCAACGAGCCACTTGGCGGACTTCATTTGTTTCCTCCGGCCGCCGGCCAAGGCGGCATTTGCGGGCGGGCGCGGATCGTTTGGCAAGCCACGCCCGCGTCCAGCATAGTGGGGCAAGGCGTC
>JAQBGU010000106.1:0-6152 GCA_032128375.1 Deltaproteobacteria bacterium
GCGATCTGGCTGGTCTGGCGCAACTACATCAAGAGCGTTTCGGAACGGAAGCGGGACGCCCCACCCGCGGTGCGGATGGGCGTGACACCCAGGCGGCTGACGGTGGATGATGTGTTGGCGGAGCGAGAATTCCCGTGGCGGCCGAACCTGACGGGATGGTTGGAGGACTGCTACTTCGGGCGCATCAGAACGCGGGCGATTGCCCGCTGCGCGGCGCATGAACTGAAATACGCGACCTAGCAGCGGCCGAGTGGTTTCGCGACACCGTGCGCGATCATTCAGACCCATTCTTCGGACCACAACGCAGTGTCTGCGCAGTGCTGGGGATCCGCTTACTGCTGCTGGCAAAGCGAACGCGCCAACAGCCCGAGCTTCTGTTTGGAGCCGGCTTGACGTTCATGGTCATACTGGGCTGCCCACCCGCCATTGCCGGAACCATCCCGGGCCTGCTGTCGCCGCAGATGGCCTCGGCCGCGTCGGCTACTTCGCTGCTATTCGTCGAGGCCGGCGTGCTGTGCATTTTCGCCTTTACCTGGCGCGTCTTTCGGCCCAACTCGCGTTGGGCCGCGCTGGGGGTAGCCGCGGCCGGCGTGATGCTGATCGTCCAGGTGACAGGCAATGCCTATGCGGGTCTACCGGCCGCCAACCCAGCCGAGTTTTTCGAGTTCACCCGGCCGTGGCTCATGGCACACCACTTCTTGATGGCCGGCGCGTTTGGCTGGAGCGCGGCGGAATCGCTGATGTATCACCGAACCTTGAGTCGGCGGCTGACGCTCGGGCTCGCAGAACCGATCGTGGTCGATCGCTTCGCGCTCTGGGGTCGGATGGGAATCGCCAGCACATTGATGAACGGGGCGAACACGCTCTGCCTGCTGGTGGGACTGAACATCATGACGCACCCGATTCCGCAACTGTCGACCGCAGTGCTCGGGATGGTCGCAGCAACGTTTCTGTACCTCGGCTTCATGCCGCCCGACTGGTACCTGACGCGCGTGCAGAACCAGCCCGGACCTTCACTCGCTCGAGCGTCGTGACTTGAACGTTGTCAGACCGGTCGGGCCGCCGAGAACGCGGATCGTTTCCGGATCGCTGCCTCGTTCACCACGGACTGGAGCTCGCCTGTCGGGGGACCGCGGCCAGGAGTCCTGGTATGATGCTCCGACACCCATGCCGGAGTTCCCATGCTCGAGCGCGTCTTCGGATACCTGGCTCACAGCGACGCCCCCGTCCCGGAGACGACACGCCATCTACAGGATCGCGGCTATGCGATCGCCCGGAATGTGTTCGAGGCCGAGTCGCTCGCTGCGCTGACTGACGAGATCAACGCCGTCTTCGACGCGCTGCCTCCCGACATACGCAGGCCTGAGCGCCCGCCCGGGTACTACGATTGCTTTCGATATGAGATGCTCAACCGCAGCCCGCTGTGCCAGCGGGCGATCGCGTCTCCAAAAATTCTGTCCATCATCGAGCCGCTGCTCGGCGACGACTGCCATGTCATCGCCAACACCGCCTGGCGTAATTCCGCCGAGCCTGTAAAGAAGGCTGCACTGGCCTGGCACATCGACGCCGGGCCGCACGTACCGCGCCCGCCCGATGTGCGCTGGCCCGACGACATCCCCTACCCCGTTTTCGCTGTCGCGGCCCACATCCTGCTGCAAGACCAGACATTGGATGACGGTCCGACGGGCGTCATCCCGGGTTCGCATCGCTCTGGTCAGTTCCCGCCCTTCGACCGCACCTTGGATTCCGATCTCGAGTACGCAGGCGAGCGCTGCACACCCATCCTGGCCCAGGCGGGCGATGTAGCGTTTTTCATCTCCGACGTATGGCATCGCCGCATGCCGGCGAGCAGCGCCGCAGCCGGCCGGTTCTTTTTACAAGTTCACTACGGCCGCCGCGATATCGCCCAGCGGCTTCGCACCACGAGCGAACTGAACCTGTTGTCGCCCGAAGCGGTGGAACGGGCCGAAACGCCACGCGAACAGACCGTGATTGGACTTCATCCGCCCTTCTTCTACGACGCTTGAACGTTCATCCTCCCTGCGATTGCCCATCATGGGCGCAGTCAACTCGGTTCCCGCACTGGTCTCGTTCGTCAGGCGCCCGCCTTCTGATCTTAGCCTTAGCCTCGCTCACCACGAGTCGCGCCTGGAAGTGTCCGAGTCCGTGTTCCTTCACGAGCCAGGCGGCGCGGTCGGCGTCGCCGGCCACGGGTGCCTGGGTGGCGATGCGGATCCACTGAGCAAGCGTCTTGCCGGTCTTCTCAGGGAGATTCGCAATCATCCCCTGGATCTTCCCGAGTCCACCAATCGGGGCTGTTCTGTTGTTTTGCGCGCCGCGCCGTGAGGATCACAGCATCGAACGCACCGCTCAACCATGGCGCAGTCGGGTCGCGATCTCCTCTAGATGCATGGGAGATGCATAGGAGATGCGCCTTCGTCGATCTGGAGCGGGCGGTTCCAGTCCGAGACCAGTGATGGGTCGCCCGAGTTGATCAATCTGCAATGCATTTGGCAGCGGCCGAGTTTGTGGACCCGGCGCCAGTGTAGTCGCGCCATCGCGCTCTGGCTGTCAGCAAATCCTTGTGTTGCAGCTTCCAATCCGAGCCGAACAGCAACTTTTGGGTTTCCGCCGGGTTTGATCGTGCTGGGAGCGGCATTCAGTCGCTCCATGTTTCATTCTGATGCTCGTGTTTCACGAGAGGACAGGAGAGGACGTCACCATGAAGATCGCCCTATGCTCTTTGCCGCCGATTTTGGCCGCTTCGATCTTTGCCTTCGCGGCCCAATCCGCGAATGCGCAGCACACAGCGAGCAGCGACCGCAATACCCACCACGAAAAGATCCTGCAAGAGTTCGACGGCAATGGCGATGGCGCGCTTTCTTGCGAAGAAAGAGTGGCTGCCCGCGAGTCGCGCCATCAGCAGAGACGACACGACGCGCTCGAACGGTTCGATGCAGATGGCGACGGTCGCCTCACCAGGGACGAGCGATCCGCTGCGCGGCAAGCGCGCGCCGCACGCCGCGCAGAGAGAATCGCCCAGCGTGATGGCATGCGGCGCGATCGCCTCATGAAAAGGTGTGAATCCGGCGAGGGCCTGGGGGACGCTCGACACCCAGGCGGACCCGGACCCAGCGACGCCGCTGAAGGCGGTGCGTGAGAGCGCGGATCCGAATCCAATGCGCTTGACACCCGCGCCTGGCCGCGGGAAAGTCGCGGCGGGGGAAGGAGCCGCACATTGTCGCGATACAACTACGATCGCCTGTCGGGCCAGGACACCACATTCCTTCTGTGGGAGACCCCCAGCCTCCAGATGCATGTGGCTTCGACGATGGTCTTTACGCTCGGCCCGTTGCGGACCGAAGACGGCGGCGTCGATTTCGATGGCATCAAGGCGTTCATCGGGTCGACCCTCCACCAGATCCCACGCTACCGGCAGAAGCTCAAGTGGATTCCCTTCGAGGGGCGCGCGGTCTGGCACGACGACCCCGATTTCGCAATCGACTACCACATGCGTCACACGAGCCTTCCAAAACCCGGTTCAGAGGAGCAACTCAAACGGCTTGCGGCGCGGATCATGGCGCAACAGCTCGATCGCGACCGACCGCTTTGGGAGATGTGGGTCGTCGAGGGCCTGACAAACGACCGGTTTGCGATCATCTCCAAAGTCCACCACTGCATGATCGATGGCACATCGGGGATGGATATCTCGCAGATCTTGATGCGACCTTCGCCCGATCGCAAGATCGAACCCGGTCCCGAGTTCTTTCCGCGCGGTGTGCCGACCGATTTGCAACTCATGCTGGACGCAGCGCGGCTGCGCATTCGCCAGCCGCTGCGCGCATTGCGCGGAATCGCTGAGTTTCGGCGCGAGACGGAAAACGTGCGCGACGAGTTGATGTTGCGCTCGCGCGCGGTGCGCGCTGCGATCACGAGCCAATCCAGCTTCGCGTCGAAGACACCGATCAACGGCAAGATCGGCCCGCATCGGTTGTTCGATTGGTGGAGCGTTCCGCTGAGAGATGTGAAGGCACTGCGCAAGGCGCTCGATTGCACGGTGAACGACGTCGTGCTCACGGTCGTGACGGGGGCGTTCCGGGAATTTCTCACTCGCCGCGGGCTGCGCCCCGAAGACCTCGACTTCCGCATCCAGGCGCCTGTGAGCGTACGCAAGGAGCAAGAGAAAGGGCAGCTCGGCAACCGCGTCTCGGCTTGGCTCGTGAAGCTGCCGCTCGGCGAGGAAGACCCGCGAGCGCAGCTCACCCAGATTCGTGCCACGACCCACGAACTCAAGGAGTCTCGCTCTGCGCTCGGCGTCGAAATCATTCTGTCGCTGATGGAAAGCATGCCGAATGCGCTGCTATCGCTGGGCGTGCAGGCCGCATCGGGCACGATGAACTCGATCGTCACCAACGTCCCCGGTCCGCAATTTCCGCTCTACACGCTGGGCGCGGAGTTGCTGGCGATGTACCCCCAGGTTCCGCTGCTCACGAACGTCGGCCTGGGCATCGCGTTGATCAGCTACAACGGGCAGATGTGCTGGGGATTCAATGCCGACCTCGCGCTCGTGCCCGATCTCGATGCGTTCGTCGCCGCAATCCGCGGATCGTTCGAGCGCCTGGCCGTGGTTGCCGAAATCAAGCTGTCGCCGCCAAATGCGAATCCCGCTTTCTAACACGCCGCACACAGCCTATGGCGGGAGCTGCGGCCAGGTGCGAGGAGGCTGGCAGCATCGAACCCGGTCGAAGCGTGCCTAACGGTGACGTGCGAGGACGACTCGACGCGCGCCGGTCATCGTCACGAGCCCGAGACACACCAGCAATGCAGGTGTCGATTCGGGGACAGAAGTCATCGTGAGATTGTCGAGGCCACCGGACCCGCCAAGGTTGAAATCGACTCGGTCGATTTGGCTGAGCCCCAGGAAGCCGGCCCTGATCGGGACGAAGCGGTTTGCGGTGTTGTTGCCGAGTACCAGAGTGGGATCGTACAACGCCGATGCCCTATCGAAAAAGTCCATCAGGTCTACGGTCGCGGAAACGGTGCCATCGAAGAATTCGATCATCGCGTCTTCTGCCGTCAAGCTCTCGATATCTATCAGGTCGAAGCCGAGATCGAGTATCGGAACGGAGAACTCGAATCTCAACACTCCCGCTGGGCGCCCGCCTTCGTCATCGGGAAGGCTGCAGGTCCCACCGGCACACCCGGCACTGTTTTCCTGGAGGATCAAGATGGTGCGAAGATTCTGGTCTGCAATGTTGCCGCCGCTCCACTGCATGGGCGCTTCATTGGCTTCGAGATCTGGATCTTCGGTGTTCATCGCGTGGGAGTCGAAGCCCACCGCGTAATTGAACTTCCTGTTGTTGTTGACGGCCGAAATGGTCACGCCTTCAATGCTGCCATTCGCCACCTCGCCGTGACCGAGGGAATCGAAGTCAATCTCCATGGCGCTAGATGAGGTCGCGAAACACAGGATCGCGAAAAATCGGGCCAGCCTGGTGCACGTCTGCTTGGCGATGTGTCGTGAGCGCAAGCGCTTCATTGATGCGATGCTTCTAATTCATTCATCTTCATTCATCTTCATTCATCGCCCCTGCGGAATGATTTCCACCCATTGCGTTCTCGAGGGCGCTCCCTGTGATGTGGTTCGGGGAAGTCTGATATGTCGAGAAAAGTCGGGGATGAGCGCGTGTTTTTGCCGACTGGTGCCCGGCGAGGGGCTGAGGGTTGGGACCAGAAAGCCCCTGGTGCGACCCGCCCTGGGCGGTCGCCGTCGACGATTTCGGCAGACTCGCTGAGAGGCGCCGGGTCGCTGGCCCAGCTCCGCACGAACTAGGAACGGTCGGCGGGGAGTGCTGCCAACGGGATCGCTGGCCTTAGAGCATGCTGCTAGCGATCAGATGGTTCCGAGATGGCAGCGGAGAATCGAAAACGCGGGCCACCGGGATCGACAATGCGGAGCACGCTGAAAGCGTCCGAACAACTGCGCCACGAGACGGATCCTGACCCGTGCCAGTTGCCTGGAAGAGACCACTGCATCACGATCCGCTCGACGCGTTGCAGAGACGGACGCTCCGCAGCAGCGTCATCACAGAAGAGGGTATTCCCGTGGTCGCGATCGCTCCAAGGCGCCTCTCATCACTAGATCGCGCCTA
>JAQBGU010000107.1:0-149209 GCA_032128375.1 Deltaproteobacteria bacterium
ACGGTAGTGCTGGGTCGCAGCCGCGGCTGCGACCTTCGGATTGGCGGCGGTGACGCGTCCAGGCGGCATGCGGAAATCCGCGGGGACGCCGACGGCTTCCTACTGCGCGATCTTGGGTCTACCAATGGCACCCTGCTCAACGGCGAGCGCATCAGCGAGCATCGGCTCGCGCCGGGAGACAGGATCGAGATCGGCACCAGCATGATCACGTTCTGCGAAGTCGGCGGCGGACTCGAGAACCTCGCGCTCGACGGCGACACCGAGAAGACGATTCTCACTGAGCGCCCCATATCGAATCAGGTATTCGAAGGCGATCTGGCCGAGATTCCGCCGTTCGCCGTACTTCAGATGCTCGAAATGGGGCGCAAAACCGGACTGTTGCAGTTCGATTCGGTGGAAGGCGTGGGCCGGTTGTGGCTGTGCAAGGGCGACCCCGTGCACGCCACCACCAAGACCCAAACCGGCTTCGACGCAGCGATCTCGATCGTGCACGAGTCGACGGGTCGATTCACATTCCAGCCACACGAAACGCCACCCGAGCGGACCATCGAAGCGTCGGTTACCGAGCTCCTGCTCGAATCTGCACGCGCGCTCGACGAGGGTCTGTTGTAGTTGTTGTAGTAGTAGTTGTTGTAGTTGTTGTGGTTGGTGTAGTTGGTGTAGTTGCTGTGGTTGTTGCAGTTGCTGTGGTTGTTGCTGCAGCTGTATGGGCTGAATCTGTCGGTTTCGGCTCGACACCCTCGGGCGGAAACTCATCGCGAATCGAGCGCTGGACGGCTCGGTCCAGTCCCGCCGTGTCGACCCCCAGACTTGTGCGCAATGCGACGTCGGCACTCTTCCCCTCGCCCAACATCCTGAGCAGCGTATGGCGCTGTTGCGGCGTGGTCTGCGACGCGATCCAATCCGCGGCCGCGGCAGATTCCAGGTAAGCGGCTCGGGCGCCCGCGTCGTCGAGCCCAGCAAAGCTCGGTGCGAGTCTGAGAAGCGGAATCCACGTACCCGAGTCGATCCGACTCCGCAGTGACGCGCGCTCGCTGCGAGTCAAGCCGGTGTGCCGCAACGCGGCCCGCTCGGAAAGCTCGGCCAGTCCCTCATTGAGCCAGTACGGCCGATCGCCGCCGGTCCTTTCGCGGAACACGGCGTGGGAGTATTCGTGGAACAACAGCGCGCGGAGTTCGCCGGCGGGGTGCGCGGCGGATACGACGTGGATCCGACCATCGAAGAACCCGATCGTCTGAAATGAAAACCGGTGCCGATGCGCCTGCAGGTAGGCGGCCTTGCCGTAGAAGACCACACCCATCGGCTCTTCGGGAACGGAGCCCAGTCGTTCGTTCACAGTCTCGCGGGCTTGCTTGAGGTAGCGGAGCACCGTTTTTGCAAAGTCGGGCGAGGCCATCCCCAGCTCCGGGTCGTAGTGAACGCGGAAATGCGACGAGGTGGCGTCGCGCCATGATCCCGCCGAATGCGCACCCTCTGGGTCCGCCAGGCGCTCCTCGTCCACCAGCGCCGCCAGACGCCGCTGTGCGGACTTTCGCCAGGGTTCCAGATCATCACCAGCAGAGGCCAGAAAAGCCTCCAGGTGCGCCCTGGCGGAGTCGTAGCGGCCCCGCTGCCGGTCGAGCAGAGCCAGGTACCAGTGAGCGCGCGGTGTAGCGGGCGCTGTGCGCAAAACTGCATCGAGTGTCACGGTCGCGCGCGCGCTTTCACCACTCTGAAGATCGGCGACAGCGCCCTGGATCAGCCGATCGATCCGACTGCGTGCGCGGTCTGGCCGGACGCCAGAGACTGCCTCGCCGGTCGCATCGGTCCACAAGTCCGCGAGATCATCCCGGCCAGTCTTGACGTTGTCGGGGACTCCAGAGGGGTCATCGCTGATGTGGGTGAGGCCGTCTGGATCGATCCAGACGAACATCTCGGCCGTGGAGAAATCCGCTGCGCCGCAAATCGCGAGGCTCCAGGAGAACACCAGCCCACGCAGGATTCGAAGCAGCATGTTCTCCGTTTCGGAGAGGCGTCACCGGGTCTTGACCGCCTCGTCGGCCAGATGCCCCATCTCAGGGAGCACGAGCTTTTCCATCGCGAGGGTCACGGCCCCCCGTGAGCCCGGCAGCACGAACACAATGCGCCCGGACGCGATTCCTGCCAGTGCGCGCGACAGCAACGCCGCCGTGCCGATGTCCGCGTAGGACAACATCCGGAACAGTTCCCCGAACCCGGGGATGACGCGATCGAGCAGCGGCTCGATCGAATCGGGCGTCACATCGCGGGGTGCCACCCCGGTGCCACCGGTAAAAATGATTGCGCGCACGTCGTCGCGGTCGAGTGCGTGGCGCATCGCATTTGTGATTTCGGTCGGCTCGTCCTTGACGATCTCGCGGTGCACAACGGTGTGACCGGCCTGGGTCAGGAACGCAGCGACCGTGGCTCCGCCGGTGTCGGTCTCGAGTGTGCGCGTGTCGCTGACACTGATGACCACGGTCGAAAGCGGTACCGCAGCGTTCTGGCGGTGGTGATGATGCTTCGAGGAGGGCTTGGGGTCGCTCAGCTTTGTCTCACGGGCATGTCTCACGGGCATGTCTCACGGGCGATCGTCCACCCAATACTCACCGTCTGTTGCGACTTCCTTCTTCCAGATCGGAACTGTTTCTTTCAGCGTGTCGATCGCGTACCGACAGGCGGAAAAGGCTTCGCCGCGATGCGGGGCAGCTGCGACGACTACTACGGCCAGATCGCCGATCACTAGGTGGCCCGCACGGTGGGCGATCGCGACCCGCGTTCCCGGCCAACGCTTCGAGGCGTCGGCGGCGATCTTCTCCATCTCGCGTTCGGCCATTTCAGGGTAAGACTCGTACTCGAGGTGTCGGATCTCGCGACCGCGCGCGTTGTCGCGGACTGCGCCGATGAACGTCACGATCCCGCCCATCCCAGGACCGGCGACGCGCGCCACTACCGACCCGACATCGATCGGTGTCTCTGACAATGAGCACATCGGCGATCCTCCCGATACCGGGGGTAGAAATGCCACCTCATCTCCGTCTTGCAGCTGGGCATCGAGGTCGCTGACCTCGAGATTGACCGCAACCGCCAACCGCGTACCGAAACGCTCCACGTCCGGATACTCGAAAACCAGGCGATCCCAGATATCGGCGGCGCGAGCACCGGCCCCCAAATCGAGGCAGAGTTCCTTGGCGCCGGCGGCTTCGCGGACCGCACCGAACAATTTCACGGTGATCTGCATGGGAAAAACCTAGCAGGTTGCGGAAATGCCCTGGACCGGTCCGGTGCGGATATTCCGGCCGAGCGGTATTGGTCGAAGGTCACCCATTTGACTCGATTTTCCTCGCGCTACTAGAATCACTCCACAACTTCGGAGATTTCGCGCTAGCCCCAACATCTAGCGCGGACCCCGGAAACGGAGGAGGCGAAATGGCAGCTCGAAAGAAGGCGGCGGAGCGAGGACGCAAGAAGGCCCCCGGGAAGAAGAATACCATTCGAAAGAAATCTCCGACCCGAAAAAAGGCCCCGGCTCGCGAGAAACCCGCAGTCCAAAAAAAGACCGCGGGTCGGAAGAAGGCGGCGCTGCGGAAAAAGGCCGCGTCCCGGAAAAAGACCGCGAGTCGGAAAAAGACCGCGAGTCGGAAAAAGGCTGCGCTGCGGAAAAAGGCCGCTCCCCGGAAAAAGACCGCGGCCCGAAGGACCGTCGCCAAGAAAGTCAGCCCGAAAAAAGCGTCTCCCAAGAAGAGAGCTACTCGGGTCGCGCGCCCGAAGCAACTGGCAACACGCAGGAAGGCCGTGCACCGCAACGTCGCGGCCAACAAGGTGGTCCTGGCCTCGGGACACAAGCCAACGTCCCAATCGATCGAATCCCCAAAATCATCCACGGCGCCGAATACCGAAATTGTCGATTCGGTCGCAGGCGCGTCCGCCGACAAAATCGGTGTGATCCAGCACTACTACCCGCGAGTCGAAGCCGCGATCATCAGCGTGAGCCATGGCGTCTTGCGGACAGGAGACACGCTGCATTTCCGCGGGCACACAACCGACTTCTACCAGCGGGTCGACCGAATGGAGGTCGAACACCAACTGGTCGAAGCCGTCACCGCCGGACAAACCGTCGGTGTGCATGTGAGCCGACGCGTTCGCGAAGGAGATCTCGTGATGCGGGTCGCCTGAATGGCCTGGCTACGGTTTCTTGTCAGCGGTGGAACCGGACGCGACGGGTAGCAACACAGCCTTCGGTTTACTCCGACTGCCATTCATGGTCACTTGTCCGTTCACCTTGGCACCCTCTTCAACTACCAACATCGGAGCCTCGATATTTCCATTGACCAGCGCGGTCTTGTGCAGCACTACTTTGGCTTCGGCAATCACGTTTCCCGACACGGTTCCGCTGATCGAGACCGTCTTCGAGTGGATATCCGCCTCGATCTCACCACTTTCGCCGACGATCAGCGTGTTCTCGCTGGTGATCTCACCGCAGAACTTCCCGTCGATCCGAACCGTGTCTCGAAAGGACAACTTCCCTTCGAATTCGGAGCCCTGATCGATGAACGCAGTCAGTCCACCGGCGCCCGCAGTGCTTTTGCCCGAACCGGTATCGGATGGAGCGCTGCTGGCAATGCTGGTGGGTTGATCTGATTGAAATGTGTCCTTACCTCGGCCAAACGGATTTGTCGCCATCTGAGAATCCCCCTCATGCGATGTTCGAATACGTCCAGTGAATCGGCGCAAATGGCGCGGGACTTGAGTGACGATTGGAACTGATCGAAACGCCAGTCCAGCAGCCCTTCGGCGGGGTTCAGCGCTCAGATGCACAGCAGTGAGCGGCCGGGCCAGGGCTCCGGCACGGACCGAATCGGAGCCATGTCGATCGCGAAGCTTCGGAAATTTCGCGGACCAGGCGACGCCCCTGCTGTGCGGCTCGATCGTGGATCACAGATATGACCTGGATCACAATCCCCCAAGCTGCGCGTCTTCTTTCGCCTTTGCCTGGCTCCCAATCGACGCTCGCAGCACGACGTTGGCTCGACCCTGTGCTTGACGGGCTGCTAGACTGCGCGCCCGATGTCTGATCCCTCCACTGCGGTAACGCGATCCGCTGGTGTGCCGAGCGACCCCCAGCTCCTGCTGCGCAGAGCGCTCGAAACTGGACGCGTTCACACAGCGTACCTGCTGTCGGGCCCCGGTTCGGCACCGCGCGAGGCGGCACTCGAGTTCGCACGCGGGCTCGTATGCACAACCGCCGGCGCCGGTGCATGCGAACAGTGCATCCAATGTCGAAGATCGACACCGGGTGACCCCATCGTTCTCGACGGAACGGGACGTAAGGGACCGCTGCTGCGACATGTCGGCGACCACGCCGACCTGTTCTGGATCGAGCGGGGGCCGGACGACACACGAGTGCGGATTGGCCAGATTCGGGCGCTGCAAAACGCGCTGCGCTTGCGATCGACCGAAGGCGGTCGGCGCGCGGCGGTCATCGCGGACGCAGAGCGGATGAACCAGGAAGCGCAGAACGCACTGCTGCGAATCCTGGAAGAACCGCCTCCCGCGACAACGTTGATCCTCGCAACCTCGACGTCGGCGGGCTTGCTGGCGACGGTGCGCTCGCGATGCCAACGACTCGTGTTCCACGCAAGTCACGCATCGGGCGATGCTTCAGAGCACTCCGATCTTTCCGCGCGAATCAACGCTATCGCGACAACACCACTGCCCGAATTGCTCGACTGGGCGGCCGAACACCGAGGCGCGCGCGCAACCGTGGTCGATGGGGTGAACGAGCTACTCGAGGCGGCGAGCTGTTGGTTGCGCGACCGGGTCGCCGCGTCGGTTTACAGCGGGCACGGCTCAGTAGGAGGAAGCATCGAAGCACAGCTCGACGCCTTCGGAACGCTGAACGACTGTCGCAAGACCCTCTCGCAGCGAAATGCGAACCCCCAAATGGTGGCCGAGCGAGCGCTGCTGGCGCTACGCGAGGCGGTTTCGCGATGACGTCGGCATTCTATGTGACCTCACCGATCTATTACGTCAATGGCAAGCCCCACATCGGGCATACCTACACCACGGTGGTGCTCGACACGCTGGCCCGGTATCACCGACTGGTGGGCGACGACACCTTCTTCCTGACAGGAACCGACGAGCATGGCGAAAAAATCGCCGTCGCCGCGATCGAACGCGGCGTATCGCCGCGGCAGGTGGCCGACGAATACTCGGCTGCGTTTCGCGCCACCTGGAAGTCGCTCGGCTTCTCGTTCGATCGGTTCATCCGAACGACCGAGGAGCATCACAAGCGGCTCGTCCAGCAGATCCTGCAGCAGGTGTACGACGCAGGTGAGATCTACTTCCAGGAGTACGAAGGCGTGTACTGCGTAGGTTGCGAGCGCTTCCTGACAGACCGCGACATGCTCGACGGACTCTGCCGCGATCACGAACGCGCCCCACAACACCGCAAAGAATCGAACTACTTCCTGCGGCTCACCAACCAATTCGAATGGCTGACCGGGTACATCAACGACCACCCGGATTTCATTCGGCCCGCGCGCTACAAGAACGAGACCTTGGCAATGCTACGCGACGAGAGCGGGCTCGGCGATCTGTGCATCTCGCGCCCGAAAGAGCGGTTGGAATGGGGAATCGAACTGCCCTTCGACAAGGACTATGTCTGTTATGTCTGGTTCGATGCGTTGATCAATTACGTGACCGGCATCGGCTACCCCGACGGCCCAGACTTCGAGCGCTACTGGGGGGCGGTCGAGCATGTGATCGGCAAGGACATCCTGAAGCCGCACGCGATCTTCTGGCCGATCATGCTGAAGGCGATCGGGCTGCCGATGTACCGACACCTGAACGTGCATGGATTTTGGAACGTCGACGAACGGAAAGTCTCGAAGTCACTGGGCAACATGATCGCGCCCGAGATCATGAAGGACCGCTACGGCTTCGACGCATTTCGATTCTACCTGATGCGCGAGATGGTCTTCGGTCTCGACGCGAACTTCAGCGAGGAAGCGCTGGTCGGCCGCATCAACGCCGACCTCGCCAACAACCTCGGGAATCTGGTCAGCCGCACGCTGAACATGACCGCCCGCTACGCAGACGGTGTCGTCCCTACGCCGGGAGAACCGGATGATTTGGACCGCGAAATTCACTCGGCTGTCGCACGGACAGCGCAGCAGGTCGACGAAGCGTTGAGGGCCTTCGAATTCCACCGCGCGCTGGAGCACATCTTTGCACTGCTCGACCGGCTGAACCGCTACCTCGAGACTCGCGCTCCGTGGAAAGCCGTCAAACAACCCGGTAGCGAGGAGTGGGTCGCGACGACGCTGTACACCTGCTGCGAAGCCCTGCGAGCGGTCGCGCTCCTGCTCGCGCCATTTCTGCCCGACAGCGTCCCGGTGATTCTCGAACAACTGGGGATCCCAGACGCTCTGGTCGGCGCCCGGCTGCCCGACGATGCGGCACGCTGGGGTGTACTCAAACCCGGCACGCCAACCCAGCAGGGTGGGCCTCTGTTTCCCCGAATCGAACTTCCCGAAGCCGACTCCAGGGAGTCCAAGGATTAGCCCCATTTTTCCTGAAATCCGCAGCGGCGGACACTGATTTCGCCCGACCTGCTCGCTCCAGGCAGCTGGACGTATCGCTGTTCCGCCGTCGGCCCCAGTCCGCGGGCCGCAAACTTGCGGCACACTCCGTGCGCTCGCGACCGATCCGAACAGACGGCCCTCTCAGGGATTCCCCACCGATTTTCCCTACAGATATTCCATACAGACTTTCCATGCAGACTTTCCATGCAGATCAGGGGTCATGAATGATGCGGGTCAACCGTGTGGCTCGATAGCCATTGCCACGTCGCCGCAAGCGAGTTCGACGACGACCGCGACGAGGTGCTGGATCGGGCTTCGGCCGAAGGCGTTGACGCGTTCGTTGCGATCGGCTCGGGTTATGGAATCCGAAGCAACAGCCGAGCTGTCGCGCTGGCCGCCAGCGATCCCCGCGTATTTGCGACAGTCGGCGTCCACCCTCACGAGGCCAGCGAACTCGACGATGAAATGCGTGGATGGTTGAATCAGCTGCTCGACCAACCGCGCGTCGTGGCCGTTGGTGAATGCGGACTCGACTATCACTACATGAAGTCAGATCGGGAAGTACAGCGATCTGTCTTCGCCGAGCAGGTCGCGACCGCGCGCGAGCGTTCTTTGCCCGTCACGATTCACGTGCGGGGAGACGAGCCCAACGCCTACGACGAACTGCTCGAGATCTGGCTGTCCGAAGGTGGTGGCGACCTGGCAGGGGTGCTTCATTGCTACACTGGGACGCTCGAGTTCGCGAAGCGAGCGATGGACGCGGGGTTCTTCGTTTCCTTCTCTGGAATACTGACATTCAAGAACGATCGCGGGCTGCGCGACGTAGCGAAGGAAATTCCCTTGGATCGACTCATGGTCGAAACCGATGCACCGCTACTCGCACCACAGGGGTTTCGCGGCAAGCGCAACGAACCGGCTCGTGTGAGTGTGGTGGGCGAAGTTCTCGCAGAGGTCTTGCGCATGCCAATAGCGGAAGTGGCAATGGCGACCTCTGCCAATGCGCGGGCACTGTTTCGACTCGACGAGGCCGCACCCGTTGAGTGAATCGTCGAATGCCGAGACGCAAGTGGTCCGTGAACTGGCCGAACGGCTGGCCCGACAAGCGGGTGCAATCCAGCGCGAGCGCTACGAGGGAGCACTGGTCATCGAGACCAAGAGTGAGAGCATCGACCTCGTCACCGATGTCGACCACGCGTGTGAAAAACTCATCGTCGGCACACTGGCCGAGTTGCGCCCCGACGACGCGATCCTCGCCGAGGAAGGCAGCGGCGACGACACGACCGACGCGTCGTGGCGTTGGATCATCGATCCCCTGGACGGTACGACGAACTACGCGCATGGCTACCCTCGCTTCTGCGTATCGATCGGCGTAGAGCACGGGGGTGTCGGCACGGTCGGCGTCGTCTACGACCCGCTGCTCGACGAACTGTTCTGCGGGGTTCGCGGCCGCGGCGCGACACTGAACGGGCGGGCGATCCACGTCTCTGGCGAAAGCGACATGAGCCAGGCCATGCTCGCTACCGGCTTCGCATACGACGTGCATCGATCCGACGACGACAACATCAACCACTTCGCCGCAATCGTCAAAGCCGCCCGCGCGTTGCGTCGCGACGGCAGCGCGGCGCTAGATTTGTGTTATGTGGCAGCGGGACGCTTCGACGGCTTTTGGGAACTGAAACTTCACGCCTGGGATGTTGCCGCCGGAATCATCATCGTCGAGGAGGCAGGCGGCCGCACCAGTGATTTTACCGGAGCCGAATCCTGCCGTACCGGTCGCGAAACGGTCGTCAGCAACGGCCACCTCCACGACGCGATGCTCGAAATTCTGCGACACTGAGTCCGCGGGGAAATAGTGGATCGACAGTCAGCGCCGATCGCGCGAAATGCCCTGTCGGACAGCCCGATGACGATCTGCGACGGCGATCGATCCACGATTCTGGGCACGAGTGCGCCAACTCGAGCGCGGCGAGCTGTGGGTGGGCGAGCGTCGTGAAACGCAAGCCGTCGGTATCCAGGCGATTCAGCAGGTGTGATGCAAAGCCCGCTTCGATGCGACTGGACCCGACGACGAAGACGTCGCCGGGTCTCGAGATCGCAAGCTGGACCGATCGTGCACGACACCGGCTTGCAGCCGAGTATTCGCGCTGCGCGTTCACCCGCTCGGTTCGTGCACACCCGGTAGGCTGCCTTTTGGAGAACCATCAGCGGGTACATCGGTCGGTTTCGGCGCGAGGAAGTGATTGTTCAGCGCTTCAGTGCTGAGCGGAACATTCTCGCCGATCTCCGGGCCCAACTGGAAGACGGTTGAGCTGCCTGGGATCTGCGCGGGTATGCCCACCGCTCGCGGGGTACCCAGCCGGAGATCCGCCAGTGGTGCCGTATCGTCCTCCCCGTAGACCGTGATCGAGACTTGCGCCGGGTCGAGACCGATCGCGGCTAGTTCGTCCGGCCCAATTTCGTCGGCCAGGATCGATCCTGCGCGCAGACGCGAGAGCTCGGTCACCATCGCTGCGAGCTTGCCCTCTGCAAATTCATCCGGTGTAGCGGTCCAGCCAGCGTCGCCCTGGGTCGCGGTGATCGCGATCGTCTCACCCTCTTCCGTCAGGAAGCCGAGTTCGATGCGCTTGGCGTCGAACGGGGAAAATTTACCGAGCTGCCGGAACCGATACGGCGAGAGCCCTGTCGGGAAATCCACGGTCTGCGCTACCGGAATCGTGTACAGCGACGCTTCGCCGGCGCGCACGATCTGCGACGCGCCGTCGGCCGAAACCCCGCCCAGCACCACGGCGACAACTCGCACCTCGGCGCCCTCGTCGGCCGCCAGTTCGATGCGCGCCTCGAACGCCGGCCGATCCAATCCCAACTGCGCGTCAGTGCCCGGTTCGTCGATGAACCCGTCGGCACGCAACGTGGAAAGGGTGGACAACAGTTCGTCGACCGTCAGCTCGTCCGCGGGGCCCTGGATCGGCTCGACGAGCCGCCATCCTGCGTCGGCCTTTTCGATCGCGACGCCAGCCACACCCTCGCCATCGGGCCACGATAGGCGGATCGTTCGCACCGCACTGCGGTCGAATCTCGCAATCCGCTTCTCGCGCAAATCCTCGAAGGACTTTTTGAACGCCCCCATCCGGTGCGACGCCACGATGTAAACGGTGTCGTTACCCTCGACTGCAGCGTACGCGTTTGCGCCAACGGGCGTGGCGTTTCCGAGCGCAAGAGCCCCTTGGGCCCCGGCCGCCGTAAAGCGAACGAGGTATTCATCGGTCTTGGTGGAGCCGAGCCCGTAGACCCCATGCGGTCGCGGGTCTTCGATCACCGATTCGCTCAGGATCGAGGTCAACGCGCTCGCGATCCCATCGACGGCGAAGTCGTCGGCCGGAAAGTCGAGCGGGGCCGTTATGCGCCAGCGGTTGTCGACCCGGCCGATCTCGACGCGTACCGCGTCCGTCGTGTGCAGCGTGATCGTCTCGATCGACTCCTGTTCGACGCCCGGAAAGAGTCGTTTGGTGGCCTCCTCGGCGTCCTTGCGGCCCTGTTCGCCTTCGATCTCGTAGAAATAGACGAACGTCGCCAACACGGCCGCTAGAACGAACAGGATCCCGGTAGCTTTGGGATTCATCGCGGCGTGTTCTGGCGCCGGCTCCACCAGGTGAAGACTCCCAGTACCGCGAGTGCCTCGGGCAACGCGAACAGCGAGAAGAGCCGAATCGTCTGGAACTGAGCGGTGGACAACTGGAAACGCGATGCGCGCGCCGTGTTGGGCCGCAAAGAGATCGCCTCGACATCGCCGAGCAACCAGTTCACCGTGTTCACAAACAGGTCGCGGTTGCGGTAGGCGCCCAACAACTCATTGGCCGCGAAGTCCGCATCGCCGAATACCGCGAGCCGCGCTTCTACATTCCCCGAGTCGGTGTCGCCATCGACCGAGTCCGCAGCCGCCTCATCGAATACTACGATACCGGCGACAGCCACCGGAACAGGTCCCGCCAGATCTTCGGCACCAAGCTCGGCATCCCCCTGGTCGTAAAAGCGCTCGAGGTCGCTCTCGGCCCAGGATTCCTTACCGGTCAGCACGATCTCGGTAAAGCTGCCCGCCGCGCCCTCGCGTTGCTTCACGCTGCGAACGACATGAAACAGCGTCGTTTCGCGCATGTCCCGCGTGATGGCGTGATCGGCGTATTGGCTGGCAAAAGGCGTCGTCGCGCGCCCGAACAGCGCTTGCTGGCGGTCGACGACCACGTCCTCGCCGAGGGCCACACCCCACTCGGCCAACTTCTCGACGAGGTCGGTGTTCGCTCGCGGATCGACCAACGCGAGCAGCGCGCCACCGCGTCGCAAGTAGGCATCGAGCGCCGCCGATTCCTCGGGCCGCAGCGTCCGTGTTGGCCCCGCAACGATCACGACATCTGCATCGTCGGGAACTGCCCCTTTGGCGGCCAGCAGCAACCGTTCGACGCTGTAGTTCTCGTTGCGAAGCGCTTCAGCTGCCAGCGAGTAGGCCTCCTTGGCGGCGGCGGCTTCGGCATCGATTGCACGCTCGTTGTGGCCCTCGAGAAAGTAGACCGTCTTTTCACCCGTCCGCGTCAGCTTGACGATCGCGTTGGTGATCTTTTCTTCGGTCAGCTCATCGAGCGTGACGACCTCGTCGCGATAGGCCAAGCGCAGCAGACCGTGCCCCAGCTGTTCGGAATTGATCGCGTAACGCTCGAGCAAATCCGGCTGTTCGTTCGGGTCTGCGATGACTTCGACAACGAAGCGCTCCGTTTCGTAGGCGTAGCGATCGAGTGTCTCCTTTACGCCGCCAACCTCGCTGCGCGCGAACAACCCGACGACCCTGACGTCCTCGTCGAGCGCGGCCAGCACTTTCTGAGTCTGGTCCGTCAACGAGTGGACCTGCTGCTCACTCCAATCGAAACGCTTGGAGTACCGGTTCGCCATGAAGCCACCCAAACCCAGGATCACAATCGCGAGTAGGGTCGAAATGACTGCACTCGAGCCGTGCTTGGAGGCGCGCCGGGCCTCGCCGGAGCTCATCCGCTCGCGTAGAGCATCGAGGTTGATCACAGCCCCAGAAGCCAGCAACACGACGCCGACCACGCCGTGGACGATGCTCCAGCTCAAGTGCGTGACACCCGTCAGCGCCATGAAGAAGCTGGCGAGCGCAAACAGGATGGATACGCCCCCAAGCGCACCCAGAAGTGATGAGACTCCCATCAGTGCACCCCTCCGAAATAGCTGCTCGCCATTATCGCCATCTCACAGACTCCACCGAAGCCTTCGTCAGCAGCAAAAAGACCCCGATCATCACGGCGAAGTACGCCAGGTCCGCCGTGTCGACGAGGCCTTTCAGGAGATTTTCAAAGTGCAGTGCGGCCGATAGGTAGCGGAGCCCATCTGCCACGGCCGGCGCGGATCCGGCCACACCGAAGTCCGCGACGGCTGGAAGCAACAGCAGTGTAAGGAGCACCACGAACGAGATCAGAAATGCGATGATCTGGTTGCGTGTGACCGAAGATGCAAAGCCACCGATCGCGACGTACGTCCAGCCCACCAACAGGATCCCGAGCAGACCCGACACGGTCTTGCCAACTTCGGGATCTCCGTAGGCGAAAAGCAACCCGGGAAACATGCCGACTAGCAGCGTGAGCAGCGCGACGAAGATTGCCCCTGCTGCGAACTTTCCCAGCACGATGTCCCAGATCGTCAATGGGCTCGTCAGAAGCATTTCCTCGGTCCGGTTGCTCTTTTCCGACGCGTACAACCCCATCGTGATGCCGGGTATCAGGAACATCAACACGACCGACATCGAGCCATAGAACTCACCGATCAGGCGGTCGTTCAGGTTCCACTGGGCCAATTCATCGAATGCCTGATACTGCTGCATACGCATCAGCATCTCGTTGAACCAGGCGACATCGAGGATGAAAAACACACCCGCGAGTACGGAGAACAAGCTCAGGACTCCGTATGCGATCGGAGATACGAACAGCGAGCGTAACTCACGCCCCGCTATCGAGCCGATGTGCTTCACGATGCCGCCTCCTGCGCCGGCTCGGCTGGCTCCATATCGGCCGCATCGCGAGATGTGTGCCGGGCAAAGATTTCCTCGAGAGTGGTTCCATCTGCCGTCAGCTCATCGAGTGGCGCGTCGACCACCTTGCGGCCCTGGTGAATCAGGATCACGCGGCGGCAAATGGCATCGACTTCGGCCATGATATGCGTCGAAAGGATCACGGTGTGCTGTGCCACACCCCGGCCCGGTGCCGTCAGTTCTGAGATCAGGGCGCGAATCTCACGAATCTGCAGCGGGTCGAGTCCGGCGGTCGGTTCATCGAGGATCAGCACAGGCGGGTCGTGCACGATGGCCTGCGCCAGTCCTACGCGCTGCCGAAATCCCTTCGACAGCGTTCCAATCACCTGGCGGTGCACGTGCGTCAGATCGGTTCGCTCGATTGCGCGCTCTACCGCGTCACGTCGCTGCTTCCTCGCCACGTCCTTGATGCGCGCCACGAATGCCAGATACGACTCGACGGTCATTTCGGGATACAGCGGCGGCATCTCCGGCATGTAACCGATCGCGCGGCGCGCTGCGATCGGATCTTCGAAGATGTCGTGGCCGGCGATGACAGCGGTTCCATCGGTGGGCGGCAAGAAGCCCGTGATCATGCGCATCGTCGTGGTTTTTCCGGCGCCGTTGGGCCCCAGAAATCCGACGACCTCGCCTTTGCCAATCGAAAACGACACATCGTCCACGGCGGCCAGGTCGCCATAACGCTTGGAAAGCCCCCTCGCTTCAATCACGGTATCACCACTCTCCTTCGGCCCTTCGCCACATGCGTGCGCGGCGCGATCTTGTTTCGCGCCTTGTCCGCACTTGGGTTCCAGTGCGCGTTTCTCTTTCTGTCAGCTTCTGTCAGCTTCTGTCAGCTTCGGTCAGCTTCGGTCAGCTTCAGCCAGCTTCGGTCAGCTTCAGCCAGCATTCAGTAGATCCTGATGGGCTCAAGTACAGATCCCATTGAGGTAAACCTCGACGACCGTCCGGGCGACGCGATCGAAGTAGTCGCCCTCTTTCTCGCCGGCCTCAATTTCGATCACTCCCAGCACGAGCCCGGTAATAACGATCTCGAGCCCCCCGATCAACACATAGCACGCAATTTTGGGATCGAGATCTACTCGAACCTCGCCTCCCGCCTGGCCATCCCGCAAGATTGCCGCGATCATCGCGAACAATTTGCCCACCGCGTGCATCTGACCGGGTTCTGCGAAGCGCGACGAGCGTTGAATCTCGAGCACTACGACCTTGACCCACTCGGGTCGTACCCGATAGGCGTTCACGATCAATTTCGCGATGGAGAGCAGCTTGTCTCGGGATGACTCATTCGAAGCTGCTATCGCGCTCACCACATCCAGGAAGCCACCCCAGCGCTCTTCGAAGATGCTGTTGAGGACTTCTTCTTTGTTTTTGAAGTAGTGGTAGACGAGGCCGTACGCGATCCCGGCTTCCTCGGCGATATCCGACACCCGCGCTGCGTGGTAACCCGTCCGAGCAAATACCCGGATCGCGGCGTCCAATATGGCAGTTCGTTTGTCTCGGCGAGCAGTTGATTCGGGGGCGGCAGGCAATTTGACCACTGCAGTGCGTGTCTAAGGGGAGCCGCTGACTATATGAACTCAACCTGCGCCGTCAATACTTCATGAATCCCAAACAGGAGCTGGAGTAGCCAACTCGACCAGACGGACTATCCTACTGGAAATGCATAGGTTTCTGTTCGTTGAAGTCGTCCTGGTCGCCGTCGTGACGGGACTGGTGGCAGGGCCCGCCGCGGCGAGCGTGCCGCCGCCCGGATCATCACTCCCGTCAGCGCTCCGACTGCCCGTCGCTAACCCTCCCGGTCTCACGACTGGCCAGCCTGCTGGCGATTGGCGGGGTCGCTATTGCACGACCCCGTCGTGCACCGGCGGGTCGTCCCAACCGGGGTCGGCTGCACTCGGCTTTGGATCGGCCGTGCTCGCTGCGGGCTGGATCGCGAGGCGGCGCCGTCCGCTGGAAAGCTGAACGGGCGGATCATGCGGATTGCGCTCTTCATCGAGCGATTCGAACCTGGTCGCGGGGGCGTCGAAAACGTCGCGTGGACGGTGGCGCACGACCTCGCCCGTGCGGGCGACGAAGTTCACGTAGTCGCTCGCCGGTCCAGCGCCCAGGCGCAGGTTCGTGTTCACAAGGTCGATGTTTCTGATCGCTGGCAGCCGATGCGGGTATCGCGTTTTTCCCGCGCAACAGCCCGTGTCGCTCCGCGCGGTTCATTCGACGTCGTCTACTCGCTCGCGCGCACCGAACATCAAGACGTCTATCGAGCCGGGGCCGGAAGCCACGCGAGCTACATGGAGCGGCGCTACCGGAAGCTGTCGGGGTCGCTGTATAGGCTATCCCCACGACACGCGGTCCTGCTTTCAATCGAGCGCCGCGTGTTTCGCGATGCGAGCCAGACGGTTCAATGCGGTTCCGAGATGGTTCGACGCGAACTCCAACAACGCTACGAGATCTCGAGCGAGCGCCTGGTCGTCGTCCGCAACGGCGTCGACCTCGACCGTTTCCGACAGACACCCGAAATCCGCGAAACTCATCGCGCACTTCTGCGTACCGAGCTCGGCGCTGGCGACCAGCTGGTCTGGCTCTTTGCCGGGTCGGGGTTCGCTCGCAAGGGCCTCGATACCGCGCTGCGCGCGCTGGCGCGCGCAGAGCGCGGCGACTGCCAGATGTGGATCGTGGGGGGCGACCGGCCGGCCGCGTGGCAACGTCTCGCGAAATCGCTCGGGGTCGCAGAGCGGGTGCGCTTCCTGGGATTTCGAGCGGACATGCCCGAACTCTATGCGGCCGCCGACGCGCTGGTCCTGCCCACGCGCTACGACGCCTGCGCGAACGTCTGCTTCGAAGCGGCGGCGGCCGGAATTCCGATCGTCACGACCGCATCCAACGGTGCGGCCGAGGTGCTGGAAGGCGGCGCCGTCATCATCGACGACCCCGAAGATACGGGTGCTGTCGCGGCAGCACTCGACGCTCTGAGCGACCCAGAGACGCGCGCGCGAATGGGCCATTCGGCGCATGCGGCTGCGGCACAGCTAGGCTGGAGCGACCACGTTGCGCGCCTTCGCAGACTGTTCGCCGAGCTCGCGGTTTGACACAGGAAATCCGCTGGCATCGCGGGAATCGAGCGATTCAGACGCAGCTCGCGACGACGCTCGCCGATCCGTCGCGCCATGTTGGAAAACTCGAGTTGCTATTCGATCGACCTGGCCGCCGGCGGCTGTTCCGGCTCACGACCGACGCCGGAGACCGGCTATTTGTCAAACAAATATGTCGGCGAAGCTTTCGGGCGTTTCGCGGCGCAGCGGAGGCGGCCGGCCTCGATGCCGCGGCTCGCGAGTGGCGGGCGCTTTCGACGTTGCACCGCGCGGGAGTTGCAGTCCCCGAGCCAATCGCACTCGGGACGCTGTCAAACGGAGACCGAGTCGTGGCAACGCGCTTTGTCGAGGGCTCGACCCTGAAGGATCGCCTCGAAGAACCGGACCGCTGCACCCGCAGTGAACACAACGCGATGCTCGTCGCCGTCGGAAAACTCGTGCACTGTTTCCACGTTGCCGGCTACATACACCGAGATCTTCACTGGGGAAACATCCTGATCGCGAAATCCGGGCCAGTCCTTTTGGACTTGCAAGCCGCGCTGCCAGCCAGCGTCGCATTCGCGCGTCGGCGCGATCTGGGCCACCTCGACTACTCGGTCTCTCAGCAATTGACCATCAGTGACCGCACCCGTCTTCGCGCCGCTGCTCTCGGGATCGAAGGCAGATTCGGTCCTGCCGAACGCCGAGCGTTGCGCGCGGTCGGCGAAGCGTCGATCACATCGGGGCGCACGCACGCAGCCAGTCGTACACGTCGATCGCTTCGACCGGGGCGCCAGTACGCGTCAATCCGTTTCGGTCTCCACCGCGGGCTGCGCCGACGCGAGGTGTCCGAACGCGACGTTGCGACGGTATTGGCGGCATGCGACGCATCGCGGAGCGACGCAGGCTGCCAGATCCTGAAGGCCGACGCGCGAGCCCAGGTATCCGCGGTATCGGCGGGCAACCTCAGCTGGATCGTCAAGGACTACCGCAACGGCGGCTGGCTGAGACGCGCAGCAGACCTGTTTCGCGGCTCACCGGCGCGCCGTGCATGGCTCGGGGGGCACGGCCTGCTGGCTCGGGGAATCGGCAGCGCGCGACCACTTGCGTTCGTCGAGCGCCGGCGCTTCGGGGTTCCAGTCGCGTCCACGATCGTCTTGGAGGATCTGCGGGGTCTCGAGTCGGCTGATGACTGTCCAACCGATTGGGCCGACGAACGGGAAATCCTGGCTGCGCTGTCGCGACTCGCGATCGACTTGCATCGACGCGGCGGCATCCACGGAGACCTGAAGGCGAGCCACGTCCTGCTGGAGCGAGCGGCCGACGGCTTGAATGGGCGCTTGATCGATCTCGATGGAGTGCGCTTCCGACGCCGCCTTTCGGATCGCGCGCGGATCCACTCTCTGGCTCAGCTGAACGCGTCGCTACCGGATCACATCTCCAACGCCGAACGCCTGCGCGCGTTCGGCCGCTACGCGGCCGCGATACCGTTTCGCGGAGACACAAGACGCTGCCTGAGCGAAATCGTCGCCATCAGTCTGGCGCGACGACACCGATGGACCGGCAGCGACTGCTCGCTCGCCAACCAGAATCGGCCCCAGGAGTCTGCGCGGTAGCACGCCAGCTCCAGCGTGCAGGCGACGACGTGGAAGCTTTCGCCGCGCAGCAGCGAACGCGCAACCAGGTCGCTCCCCCATCCAGCGGGTTCAGCGAGAGATCAGTACCCAGCGAAAGTAGCTCGACGAATTCGAGATCCGGCCCCCCTCACCCAGGCTATACGTCAGTTCGGGCGTCGCATGTGCGCCGTTGACGATCTCTTGGAACGCTTTCAGTTTCGCTTCGGGGTCGTCGGCGTTGTTGCCGTGGAAGACGATCTCGACTCGGGTTTTGCTCTCGATCACATTGAGGACCAGTGTCGCAAGCGTGAACAACTTCCCGATACCCTCAACGGCCTCGACCGAGAAGCGCGGGACATCTACTTGCGATAGCTCGAAGCCGTATTCGATTCGCATGGCTCTCTCCGTGTCTCCAGCGTGTCAGCGTGTCATGTGTTGAGTGGTTAGGTGTGCCGTGTTCCATGAAGCGCGCGCAGAGTGCCCTTGCCGCTTCGGGATGTCAATCGCCCGTCGCGTGTATGACCGGCGCGGCTACACAACTATGGCCGCAGCAGAACCCTCAAAGGTCTTCTTTGGCAACCGCTCGCAACCGATCGACCAGCTCGTCGCGGGTAAAGATCCCTTTTTCGATCAGTAATTGCGCGATGGCTCTCAACATCGAATCGTTGGTGTTCCCGATCGCCGGCTTTGCGGGCAACATCTCCGGCGGTGGCTCGGCGAACTCGAGGATTTCTGGAATGTCGGGTTCGGGCTCGACCAACAACTCGGGCATGGACAGTTCGGCATCCGATTCCGTTTCGAATTCTGGCTCGAACGCCAGCTCGAAATCAGCCTCCAACTCCATCCCTTCAATACCCAGATCCGCATCGGCGAACTCCCCGCAGCCGATCTCCTCTTCGGCCAGTTGCTCTTCCGCCATCGAGAATGAATCGGTGGCTGCAGCCAGCGGCCTCGGCTCGTGTGATTCGCCCGCGGGCTTTCTGATCGGTAGCGGACCGGAATGCAACGCGGAGTCGAGCGGCGCAATGCTGGAGGATTCCCAGTGGTAGTGGCGATGGATGCACTCGTTGAGTTCGGTGGGGCCGACGAGAACTGGCTGGACCACCATGCCGACTTCGGCTCTGATCTGCTCGAGAGCCGCAGTATCGGTCGGGTCTTCCATTCCCAGATACAGAACCTTCTGTGAACCTTCGCCATTGATCAGCAGCGGCAGGCAGCCGTATTTCTCCGCGACGGCAACAGGCACCAGCTCCAAGATTTCTGCATTGATGCGCTTGCTGCGCAGCGAGACGACGGGCAGTTTGAGATGGCTAGCCAGTGCGCGAATCAGCGTGGATTCATCGAGATAACCCAATCGCACCAGCGTCATTCCGAGCGGACTGTCCTGACTCTTCTGTTCCGCGAGTCCGTGCTTCAGCTCGGACTCGTTCACCACGCCTGCTGCCAGGAGCAAATCCCCCAATCGGGGCTGTTCGGGTCCGTTGTCCGTCACGGTCAGTCAATCGGCCCAACGGGGCCGCGACCTTACCTCCAACGCTTGCCGCCCGAAAAGCGTCCGCAGAGCCTTTGCGCGCGCGGATACCGCAGGGGAAATTCGTTTTCAACTCAACGTGAAGGTCTCTCCGAGCTGCTGCCGAAGCTCGCTGCCCAGGCCCCGAAGAATCACGTCAGATTCGGCCTCATCGGTGTTGCACATCACGGCGATCGAAACCCGTCTCTCGGCCATCTTCGTGAAGTGCGCCACGCGCACGTCGTAGCCGGGCCCGCGACCTCCGTGACCGAACTCGGGACCCAAGGCCCCGTCGGGGTCCGCCATCAGGCCCAGCCCGTAGCACGGCGTCACCGCGGGGGGAAAATCGTCGGGAACGCGACACAGCGTTGTCATCTGGCCGAGCGAATCTCGTAACACCAGTTTTCCGCCGAATAGCGCGTGAAACATCTCGCATAGCTCAGCTGCGGTCGATGCGACCACGCCCGTTGCGCACCAGCGCGGATCCAGTACGTCGCGCACATCGTTGGGAGGCCCGGGCGGACAGAATCTGCGACTGAACCCCGGCGCCAGCGACGCAAACGAATCATCGACTGCGAACGTGCTCGAGAAGCCGAGTGGGCCCGCGATGTGCTGGCCCACCGCGTCGGCAAAGCTCGAGTCGTTCGCTCGCTCGACAACCCGCTTGAGGAGCATGTAGCCGGTGTTCGAATAAGACCAGCCCGCGCCGGGATCGAAATCGAGGCCGCGCCGGCAACTGGCGTCGACGAACTGATCGAACGACCACGCCTTCCCTGGCGACTCGGCCAGCGCGATCACCTGTTCCTGGATCAAGCTGTAGTTTGGAACCCCGGCGCTGTGGTCGAGCAGGCGCCGCAACGACACGATGTCGCCGAAAGGCAGATCTGGCACCCATTTCGAGATCGCGTCGTCGAGCGCGAGTGCACCCGTTTCCGCCAGCCGAACCACGCAGATCGCGGTCACCGTCTTCGTGACGCTATAAGCCGGCATGCACGCATCAGCCGGCATCGCGATGCTCTTCGCCAAGTCGCACGATCCAGCCGCACCGGCCCAGGCTCCCAGTCCATCGCAGCGGACGGCTGCCGTCGCGCCCAGCGCCCCAGCATCGACAACCAGGCGCTCGAATGTCCGTTGCAGCGCGATTTCGGTTCGCACGTCGATCAGCGGCCCAGCCCTCCCGCGCGCGATCGACTGCCAGTGCGGATCGCGACAGACCCGCTGCGGACCGCCAGCTTCCCCCGGGCATTGAGAACGTCAAATCGAATCGAGTCTGCATCGGTGCAGAGAATCTGTAGCGTCAGTGTCGATGGCATCGCGACCATCGCGCCGAGCCGTCCCGAGATCGCAAGAACGCGTGTTGCATCGCCATCGAGTTCGCAATCGACGATCGTCGAGACCGCCAGTGCGAGCGTGGCCGTGCCGTGCAGAATGATTCCAGGCAGCCCTGCCGTGGCCGCTACCGCCGCATCGGTGTGGATCGGGTTCCAGATACGCGCGCACTCCGAATAGACGTGGGCCGCCTGCGCAGGGACCAGAACCTCTACGCTGCGTCGCACTTCGGGATCGATGATCCGTTTGGGCTCTGCCGGACGGTCCCCGATCGTCGTGTCTTCCCCCAAGACCTCGCTACCGCGATACAGAGACCCGTACCAGGTGGTGCAGACGGCCATCCCCGCAGCATCGACCGTCTCGAGTTCGACGACTTGATAGGCACCCGCGCGATGGCGGCTGACCTCCACGACGCGCGCTCGTGTACGCAGCGTCTGGCCGGCACGTATCGGCTGATGAACGATGAGGTCATGTGTGAAGTGGACTCCGCGCACCCGTTCATCCGCCTTGAGGTCCTGGTTTTCGACCCAACCGGCGACGCTCAGGAAAACCGGCCACTCGAAGCAGACGGGAAACAACGGATGAGCGAGCACGTCCGGGCGCACGGCGGTGTCTGTGTACTGCGCGGACGCATTCCCGATTCCAGCCGCGTAGGCCATGGTCCAGCGAGCGTCGATGGGGGTCGAAAACCAATCGCCGATTGCACCGACGCTACGCGAGGAAAGCGGCACCGCCTAGCCGGGGAGCGAGCCGGTCAAGGATACGCGTTGTGAAATCTCGATCCAGTTGCCGTCCGGATCGCGGATGAACGCGATCCGAGCGATCTTTCCGAGTGTCATCGGAGAAAATCCCGGCATGGCGCCCCGGTCGACTGCACTGGCATATTCGGCATCGACGTCCCAGACCTGGACCGTGAGGTATCGAAATCCGGGAGCGCGCATGACCTCGTTGCAGGTGACCGGTGCGTCGGCGGTCACCGCCGGATCCTCCGCGAACAAAAGCATCGTGTTTCCCCAGCGGTACGACTGCTCGGCGACCGGATCCAGTCCAAGGACCCGAGCGTAGAACGCGTGATGTGCCTTGGCGCTGTGAACCGCGAGCCGGATGCCGATGCCGTCTATCCCGGCGTAGCCCGGTGGGACCAACCGCACCCGGTTGCCGTCCGGGTCGAGCAGCGCTCGCTCGGCCACGAGCCCCTCCCGCGCGATCAACAGCTCGCGGTAGCCGCTCGGTGCGAGATCAGCCAGCGGTTCACGGGAGTGGTTGAGCTTGAACACCGAGCCATTGAGGGCATGACGATACTGCCGAACACCGCGTCCGGCGGGCAGCATTTCCTCATACGGCAGCGCTACGTCGGAGCACCAAAATTCGAGCATCGCGTCGCGATCGACCGTATACAGGCCAAAATCCAGAACATCCTTGGCCAATTTCACGAGGAGCCTCCGGAATGAACAGACAGTCCTGGTTGGTGACGCGCGCGAATCTCGAGAACCTCGTCGACGGCGGGTTCGCCTCTGTGGTTTTCGCCAGCATAACGGAGGATCCCAGACCCCAGCCAGGATCCGCCCTGAATCCAGCCAGCGCGGTGTTCGGCCAGAAGAACAGGTCGCGTGATTCGACTCCTGTTCCGGTGCGCCATCTGCTACTCAGTGCCCCGGGGGAAGATCCACTGACAGCCCATCCGGCAGTCCACGAATGACGCATGACCACTGAGCCGCCGCGCGCCGAAGCGCTGCTCGAAGTCATCGACCTCGTCACGTCCTTTCGGACCGAGGCGGGGACGATTCGCGCAGTCGACCAGGTGAGCTTCTCAGTCGAGACCGGTCGCACCGTGGCATTGGTGGGCGAGTCGGGCTGCGGCAAGAGTGTCACGGCGCTGTCGCTCATGCGTCTGATCCCCACCACCAACGGTCGCATCGACAGTGGCGCTGTCCGCTTCAACGGCACGGATCTCTTGGGCTTGTCCGAGCGCGAAATGCGTGACATCCGCGGCAACGAGATCTCGATGATCTTCCAGGAATCGATGACGGCACTGAACCCGGTTTTCACCGTGGGGCAGCAGATCATGGAGATCTTCAAAACCCATCGCGGTTACGGTCGCTCGCGAGCGCGAGCGGCCGCCATCGCGATGCTCACCGAAGTCAAGATTCCGAACCCCGGGCAACGTGTCGACGAATATCCGTTCCAGTTATCCGGCGGAATGCTCCAGCGTGTGATGATCGCAATGGCTCTCGCATGTGAGCCGAGCCTGCTGATCGCCGATGAACCCACCACAGCGCTAGACGTGACGATTCAGGCGCAGATTCTCACTTTGATGCAGAACCTGCAGCAGGAACACCACACCGCGATCATTCTGATCACGCACGACCTCGGTGTAGTCGCGGAGTTCGCAGACAGTGTCGTCATCATGTACGCCGGTAGGGTCGCGGAGCGCGGGGACGTATTCACGATCTTCGAGGATCCAAAGCATCCCTATACCCAAGGGCTGATGCGGGCGATCCCAGGACTCGAGGACAACCGGACTGGCGGGCTGTCCACCATCGAAGGCAACGTGCCCTCGCTCCAGAACCTGCCCCAGGGCTGCCGCTTCCATCCGCGCTGCCCTCATGCCCAGGAGCTGTGTCGCAGCGAAGTTCCGCAGCTCGAGCAGGTCTCCGACACACACGATGTCGCGTGTCATCTCGTCGCTGGGAGGCTCGCTTCGTGACCGCGTTACTCGAGGCCCGCGACGTCAAGATGCACTTCCCCGTCACGGGAGGACTCCTCAAGCGCCGCGTCGGCACCGTATTCGCCGTCGACGGCGTGAGCTTCACGCTCGAGCGGGGGAAGACCTTGGGCATCGTCGGCGAGTCGGGCTGCGGCAAATCGACACTCGGTCGGACCTTGGTTCGCCTCTACCGACCGACCGATGGCTCGATCCTTTTTGGTGGTCGAGACATCTCGAATCTGCCCAACAGCGATCTGGTCTCGCTGCGTCGTCGGATGCAAATGATTTTTCAAGACCCTTATTCGTCTCTGAATCCGCGCAAATCGATTCGTTCAACACTGGAAGAACCCATGCGGATCCACGCTATCGGCGACGCCCGGGAGCATTTCGAGCGGGTCGCATTGCTGATGGAAAAGGTCGGTCTTCGCCATGACGATCTGCACAAGTATCCGCATGAATTCAGCGGCGGCCAGCGCCAACGAATCGGCATCGCGCGAGCACTGGTTCTGGGGCCGGAGCTGATCGTCGCTGACGAACCTGTTTCGGCTCTCGACGTCTCCATCCAGAGCCAGGTCTTGAATCTGCTCGTAGACCTCCAACGTGAGTTCTCGCTCACATACGTTTTCATTTCCCACGATCTGACCGTGGTCAAATACGTTTCAGACCGCGTCGCCGTGATGTACCTCGGTCGCATCGTGGAGATTGCAGATGCCCAGAGCATCTACCAGCATCCCGCGCATCCCTACACGCAGGCCCTGCTCGCATCTCTCCCGATCGCCGATCCACGCCAGCGTCGGGTGCGCCAAACGCTCGACGGTGACGTGCCAAACCCGAGCCAGCCACCTCCTGGCTGCGCTTTTCACACCCGCTGCCCCCACGTGCGCGACATCTGCAGGCAGCAGGCCCCGACGCTGGAAAGGCTAACGGACGGATCGGACCACTACGCCGCATGCCACTTCACAGAAGAGCTTCGAACATAGGAGCGAGAACCATGAAAGCACCCAAAATCACCCGACGCAGTTGTCGACCGTTCGCAAGGCCAGCCGTGTGGGCCGCCGCCATTCTCGCGCTCGCCGCCACCGGCGGCTGTGGTGATGGGGTGGGCGAGCAGGCGACAAGCACCTCGATCGACAATCCGTCTGCACACGAGACGGTCTTCTATGGGCGTCGAAGCTCCGCGCACAAAAATCTGGATCCGATCAAGCAATTCGACCAGGCGTCGTCTGAGATTCTGATGAACGTGTACGACACGTTGCTCTCCTATCACTACCTCAAGCGGCCCTATGAGCTTGTGCCGCTGTTGCTCGAAGAAATGCCGCAGAAGCAGCCAGATGGTGTCACTTACTCGTTTACACTCAAAAAGGGGGTTCACTTCAACGACGACGCGTGCTTCGAGGGTGGGAAGGGACGTGAGCTCACGGTCGACGACGTGTTCTACAGCATCAAGCGCTTCGCGGACGCCAACGAGAACGTCAAGAGCTACCCGCTTCTCGCGGGCTTCGTGTTGGGCCTCGACGAATTTCACGAGCAGACGCGCGAACTCGGCAAAGGTATCGATTACGCGGCCCACGACGTAGCGGGCCTCATCCGCATCGACGACTACCGATTCCAGATTCGCTTCACGGGCGACAACCCGTTGGCCCTATATCCGTTCGCGGCGCAGATCATGTCGATCGTTCCAAAGGAAGGGGTCGACCGCTACGGCGAGGACTTCGCCAACCACCCGGTCGGCACGGGCCCCTTCACGATCAAGGAGTACTCGCGGCGAGGCACCATCGTGCTCGCGAAGAATCCGAACTACCACGATCGCTACCCGGCGGAGGGCGCGCCGGGCGACCAGGAGATGGGTCTCCTGGCGGATGCAGGCGAGCCGCTGCCGTTCGCGGACGAGGTTCGCCTGCCGCTGATCGAAGAGCCGCAGCCCGCCATGCTGCAGTTCCGCAAGGGGCAGATCGACTGGCTCGGCATGGACAAGGACAGCTTCACCAAAATGGCTTCTCGAGATGACGAGGGCGCGTTTCACTTGAAACCGCCCTTCGACGAACAGTTCAACATGTACGTGGAACCCGGCTTGAGCGCGGAATTCATTGTATTCAACATGGACGATCCTCTCGTCGGGGCGAACAAGCTGCTGCGCCATGCGATCGCGCTGGCTCTGGATGTCGACGAATTCATCAAGACGCTACTCAATGATCGCGGCATGCCCCTTTCCACGATCGTCCCGCACCCGATCGCCGGCAGCGAGACAGACATCGGATTCAACAGACGCGGTGTCGACGTCGAAGCGGCCAAGCGCAAGCTCGCCGAAGCCGGCTATCCGGGGGGCGAGGGGCTGCCTGAGCTCACGATCGACTACCGCGCCTCGACGAAAGACGCGCGGCAGGGCTTCGAGTTTGTTCGCAACGAACTCGCACGCATCGGCGTTCGAGTCAAACCCAACTTCCAGACATTCTCAGCCTTCTTGAAGCGGATCGAATCGGGGAACTTTCAGATCATCGTCGCAGGCTGGGCGGCGGATTTTCCCGACGCCGAAAACTTCTTTCAACTCCTGTACAGCGAAAACAGAGTACCGCTGCCGAACCACGGCAATTTCGACAATGCCGAGTACGACGAGCACTACCTGGCGTCACGGTTCATGCCGAACGGCCCCGATCGCTACGAACACTTCCGGCGCATGTCAGAGATCATCCAGGAAGAAGTACCGCTCATTCTTCGGTTCAACGGCCTTCACTTCGGGATCTACCAACGCTGGATCGGAAACATGAAGCGAAACATCATGCTCGACCGGCCGTACAAATATTTTCGCGTCAATGACGGGCGGAGAGACCCGAGCAGCTGATGCTGCAATACGTGACCCGGCGATTGTTCCACATGATCCCGATCGTGATCGGGGTGGCCGCGCTCGTCTTCACGTTGTTCACCACCGTGGGAGAGGACCCCGCGCTCGTTGCGCTCGGGCAGCACGCCACGGCAGAGGCCATCGCCGACCTGCGTGCCGAGTGGGGACTCGACAAGCCGATCCTGATGCAGTTCGTCGACTTTCTCGGCCAGATCGCGACGTTCGACTACGGGCGTTCATTCAACACCAATGAAAAGCTTTCCGACATCTTCCGTTCGGGTGCTGCCATCTCGCTATCTCTCACCGTGCTTCCCTACTTCTTTGGAGCGTTGACGAACATTGCGATCGCCATGTTGATCGCATTCTACCGCGGAAGCCTGTTCGACCGCCTTTCTACCGTGCTGTTCGTGGCCGGTATGAGTATCTCGTACCTCGTCTACATCATCGCATTCCAGTACCTGCTCGCGTTTCAATTCGACTGGTTTCCCATCAACGGCTATGCGACGGGTGCCGGCGGTGTGAAATACCTGCTCCTACCCTGGATCATCATTCTCGTGGTGGCGGCCGGCCCAGAAATTCGCGTGTACCGAACCGTCTTCCTCGATGAAACCAACGCCGACTATGTCCGCACCGCATTTGCGAAGGGACTGGGCAGCGGCCGTGTGCTGTTCAAACACATCCTGAAGAACGCGATGATCCCCATTCTCACCAACATGGTGATTGGAATTCCATTCCTCATTTTGGGTGCATTCCTGCTGGAGCGGTTCTTCAGTATTCCCGGGCTCGGTGACATATTGATCAACGCCATCAACACAGGCGACTTCCCGATCATCAAGGGACTCTCCGTGTTGATCGCAATCGCGTATTCGTTTTTCAATCTCCTGACCGATGTGCTGTACGCGTTCGTGGATCCGCGGGTGCAACTCTCGTGACTGTGGGAACGGCGCCCATGTCCGAGATCCCGCGCGGGGAGAGCCTCGGCCAGCGCGCGTTTCGGTTGCTGAAAAAGAAGCGCAGCGCGGTCGTTTGCTTCTCGATCGTGGCGGTCTATGTGCTGATCGCGGCTCTCGGCTGGCTTGACCTGCTGCCGGATTTTCAGGAACGCGTCGGCGAGTCCTACGACTCCCCGTCGCTCGAATTCGCGAAGATCCTTGGCATGGATATCTTCGGGCGGTCTGTGCTCTACAAGATATTGATCGGCACGCGAACCGCGATCACCATCGGGTTCTTCGTCACAGCGATCAGCGTACCCGTTGGGGTCATGCTGGGATGCGTCGCGGGCTACTACGGTGGCCGCGTCGACGCATTCATTGTGTGGATTTACTCGGTACTCACCTCCATTCCATACATCTTGTTGATCGTCGGAATTTCTTACGTGCTCGGGAAGGGGATCCTGTCGATCTGCATCGCCATGGGAGCTGTCGGTTGGGTCGGACTCTGCCGGCTGATTCGCGGCGAAGTCGCCAAGCACAAGAACCGGGAGTACGTTCTGGCCGCTCGAATGCTCGGTGCGAGTGACGCGCGCATCATGTTCCGGCACATCCTGCCGAACGTGTTTCACCTCGCCATCATCAGCGCTTCCCTGCAGGTGCTCAACGCGATCAAGTCCGAGGTGATCCTCACTTTCCTCGGCGTAGGTATCCAAGATGGTGCAAGCTGGGGCACGATGGTATCCGACGCGACCGGTGAACTCGTCAACGGCATCTGGTGGCCGCTCGCCGGGGTGACACTGGCGATGTTCGCGCTGATGTACGCCCTGAACGTCGTCGGCGATTCCCTACGCGATGCTCTGGATCCCAAATTGATCGACTAGTGACACACACGAATCGATCGCCCAGTTGTATACTGGCGACAGTGGTTGCAACCAACGAGATCGTATTGGGCCTTCTGGGAGACCGAGCGGGCGCGCAGCCGCAGGGGCACAGCCGAGCCTGTTCACTGGGCTGGCTGGTGTTGCTCGCGACGCTGCTCGCATTTTCGTGTGCGGACGATAGAGAACGCGATAAACCCAATGTGATTCGCCGACCCAACATCGTCGTAATCATGACCGACGACCAACGCTGGGACGAAGTCGAGTATATGCCGACCGTGACCCAGCGCCTCGCGGGCGAAGGGACGACCTTCACAAACAGCTTCGTCACGACCTCGCTGTGCTGCCCGAGCCGCGCGAGCTTTCTGTCCGGCCTTTACGCCCACAATCATGGGATCATCACACTAGGCGGCGCGACCCGATTCAACGCATCGTCGACCGTCGCGGTCTGGCTTCAGAGCGCCGGCTACCGGACTGCGTTGATCGGAAAATACATGAACAACAACGGGCTGCTCGCCCCGCGGATTCCACCGGGGTGGGACACCTGGCGCACTTTCGCGGACACCCTGAAATCTTTCCGGCGCGACTTTCTGTACTACGACTACAAGCTCAACGAAGACGGCGAGGTTGTGTTTCACGGATCCGAACCCGCAGACTACTCGACCGATCTACTCGGTACGATGGCGATCGAGTTCATCCGCGCCAACGCGCCGGGGCCCTTCTTCCTGGTCTACACCCCATTCGCACCCCACGCACCGCCGCGCCCCGCACAGCGGCACGCAGGAGCTTTCACAGATCGCGAGTTGCCGACTCGCGACAACTATTTCGAATCTGATGTGTCCGACAAGCCAGCCCACATCCGCAACCATCCGGGTAGCGACTCATGGACGCAAGAGCGCGCTCGCGAGCTCACCGATCAAGTTCGCGAGAAGCGAATTCCACTGCTCGAATCCTTACTCGCCGTCGATGAGGTGACAGCCAATATTCTGGACACACTCGCTGAGCTTTCGATCGACGACAACACAGTCGTGTTCTTCACCTCCGACAACGGTTTCATGTGGGGCGAACACTGGAAAATCGGCAAGCTGTATGCGTACGAAGAATCGATCCGGGTGCCATTGATCGTCCGTGACCCGCGCTCCGATCAACCTCGCACCGAAGCTGCGCTGGTTCTCAACATCGATCTCGCGCCGACAATCGCTGAACTCGCCGGACTCGAGGCTCCCAAGAATGTCGACGGTCGCAGCTTCGCCCATCTGATAGAGGGCAACCAACGCGAACGCGGCGAACGCGGCTGGCGTGAAGATTTCCTGATTGAACTGCCGATCGATCCCCGCCAGGAGCGCGACGCATTCGCAGCCGTTCGCTCGTCTCGGTGGAAGTACATCATGAACAATGATCGCTTCGAAGAACTCTACGAACTCGATGCAGACCCATTCGAACTCGACAACCTGCTCTTCACGGACCCAACGGACTCGATCGTCGTGCAGGCCGTGAAGCACATGCGAATGCGCGTCAACGAGTTGGTCCGCTTTCGGGGGGGCGCAGCTGAAACAAGTCCGCGGACACCGGGGGATTGAGTTCGACGTCGGAAAGTGAGATCTCGGCGTGGGTCGTGCCGATCGTCACGTCGAGTTCGATCCCGTGCGCGAGCCATTCGCCATGGATCTCGCGGTAGTCGTCGAAGTGGGCGTGCCAGATCGCCTGCCCTGAAGGATCGAATCGCAGCGATTCGATCAAGTACCCGTGCGGACCGAACGACACGCGCTGTTTCCTCACGCCGGCGCTGTCCGCCAAGTCGATCGAGGTCAGACCGCGTGGGTCACTCGCGACGCGCGTGGGTACCCAACCCGGGTCCGGGACGGGAACACCGAGCAGGACCGAGATCGCTTCTTCCGCTGTCAGCGCGATCCGCGCTTCATCCCACAGCAAGTTGGGTCCAAGCTCGCCTGTTTCGTACGACTGATCTTGGGTTCGCAGGACTTCGAACCGATTCCCGTCGGTCACTACGACCGCCAACGCCTGGTTGAGAAAACCGAGGACCTCGACGCGCAGCCGGGCGGGACGCTGCACCACCAGAACCTGTCTACCCCGCACGGCGATGCTGCCATCCGCAGAATCGACAGCGATTCTGGCGCGGCCCCGCAAACCGGTGCGGGCGGCCGATCCAGCTACCCACTGGGCCAGCACCGCCAATGCTCTCGGATCGTCGGGTTCGAGCACCCGCTCGGGCAGGGTTCGGCACGAAACCACAAGCAGACTCACGAACAACCCTGTGATGATCGCTCGCCTGGCCTGCATTTCTCCTCTTGGGTCGGCGAAGCCCCTGACAGGTCTTCGGTCGCGAGGCCATTCCGTTTCGAGCTGGGGTTTCATGCGAACCAGCGCCTTGAATGGCTCTGCCGAAATCTCCTCTGGAGGCCCCATGCGACGACTTTGCCTATCGGGAGAAGGAGAAGCAAGGGCGCGGGAATCGGAAGCTCACCCAAGAGCGGCGGCGATCGTCGAGGCGTGGTGAGAAATACAGGATGTCGCCTACTCGAGCTCGCGTCTCAGGCCTTCGAGCTTTTTCATCAGATCCGGCTGCTCGCCTTCGCGCGGGACGAGTTCCACGGCCTGCTCGTAGTTCTCGAGTGCCTGCTCCTTTTCGTCGAGCAACAGGTACGCATCCCCGAGATGCTCGGACACGACTGGGTCACCACCCGTCAGTTCCTCGGCACGATGCAGTGTCTTCAAGGAGCGCTCGATATACTGCTTGGCCTCTTCTTCTCTTCCGGTCTCGATCAGCGGCAGCGCGCGCATGTAGTAGACCCAGCCGAGGCTATCGGTAATGAATCCATCGTCGGGCCGAAGCCCGAGTGCTTGCGTGATGTAGTCCTCGGCCCGGTCGAGTTCCTGGCCGCCTTCGGCCCACGTATAGCCGACATAGTTCAGCGCACTGGCATTCTTCGGGTTGCGCTCGATTGCGCGCTGCATGTAGACAAGCGCCTCTTTGGTTCGTTTCGCTTCGCCGTAGACGACGCCCAGGTTATACAGGAGTTCGTCATCGTCGGGACTCTTCAGCAACAGCCCTTCGAGATATGCAACCGCACCGTCGAAGTCACCGGCCTTCGCGCGCAGTGTCGCGGAATACAATTCACGGGGCCGAGTCGGATTGACTGCAAGCGCGGTCTGCAGTTCTTCGAGCGCACGATCGAAATCTCGTGCTCGCTCGTAGAGAACCGCGAGCTGTGTGCGCGCTTCGGCATAGTGGTCACTCTCGGCTGGGACCATCGAGAACGCGTCGACCGCTGCTTCATCATCGCCGAGACGGCGTCGCACGATCCCGAGGAAGAACGTGACCTCTCCATTGCCCGGTCGTGAGGCCAGAAATCGTTCGAACTGCTCTGCGGCTTCCTCGAAGCGTTCCGCTTCGTAGTAGACGAAGCCCAAACGCTCGATCGCTCGCCAGGCGTCGGGATAGTGCTGCTGGATCTCCTTCAACGTATCGATGGCACCTTCCATGTCGTTGTCGCCGATCTGAACGTCGGCGAGCGCCATCAAGGTCGCTTGGTGATGCGGATGGTTTTCCAAGATCTCTCGAAAGATGGCCTGCTGCCCCTCGACATCGCCTTGTTCGCGCGCCAACCGCGCCAGTTGGGAGAAGATCCGCACGTTGGTCGGCTCGATCGCCAGAGCCGTGCGAAGCGCCTTCTCTGCCTCCTTTGTGCTTCCCATCCTTTCATGGGCGTTGGCGAGCATGCCATAGGCGGCGGTGGAATCTTCATCGAGTTCGATCAGCCACTGGGCGATCTCGATCGCCTTCGACGAATCGTGTTCGAGGTGGATCTGGTAGAGCAACATTGCCGCTTGTTCGCTGCGCGGGTTCCCGTCAACGTCGAGCAGCACTGCTTCGGCTTCCGCGAACTGCCGCGCCAGCCGGTACAACTGGCCCAGAAACAGCCGCGTAAGATCGTCATCGGGCTCGAGCTCGAACGCGTGCTTTGCGTGCACGAGAGCCTGCGCCGGGTTTCCCTGGCGGATCAGCGAGTTTGCGAGCCGGCGATGGATGAACGGCGAATCCGGGTCTTTTGCCAAAGCGCGCTGGAATGCGGCCGTCGCCTGTTCGAGTTCACCGTGGGATTCGTGCTGCAAGCCGACCAGAACATCGTACTCGGGCGGTGCGTCCGGGCGCACTTCCACACCCAGCTCGCGCGACCCCGCCGTTTCGCTTTTCGGTGCCTCGAAACCCAGCGTCGCGCAGCCCGCGCTCGACATCGCACCCGCGACCACCGCGGCCATCTGTAGTTGACCAATCAGTTGGCGAATCAGGGGGCGAATCCCTGTACGAATCCCTGTTCGCATCCCTTGGCTCATACCGACTCCTGCCAGATCCTATCGGCTCATTCAGCCGCTGGCCCCGACAAATATCCCTTCCCGGCCAGGTAGTCGATCACCTGTCCGACGCTCTGCTCGATGCTCTGACCGCCCGTATCGACCACCAGTTCGGGTTTGTTGGGTGCTTCGTATGGCGCCGAGATCCCCGTGAACTCGGGGATCTCTCCCGCCCGCGCCTTCTTGTATAGGCCCTTTACGTCGCGCCCCTCACAGGTCTCGAGGCTCGCGTCGACAAATACTTCAACAAAATCGCCATGTGGCATTAGCTCGCGGACCGCGTCGCGATCGGCACGATACGGCGAAATAAATGACGTGAACACGATCACTCCCGCCTCGGTAAACAGCTTCGAAACCTCACCGATACGCCGGATATTCTCGGTGCGATCCTCTGGTGAAAAACCCAGATTGCTATTGAGTCCGTGTCTGACGTTGTCGCCGTCCAAGACGTAAGCGAGGTGACGGCGATGGGTCAGCTCCGCTTCGGCAGCGACGGCCAGCGTCGATTTTCCAGAGCCTGATAGGCCGGTCAACCAGACGGTGACACCGCGTTGGCCAACCACGCGCTCCCGGTCCTTTCGTTCGATCTGACCGGAATGCCAGGTAATGTTGTCGCTCTTAGGTTCAGCCAACGCAAAACTCCTTCGGTCTCGTGCTCTCGAGGGTCCGTCTCGAAACGGGTGCCAATATCCAGAACGTTGTAGTTCGTGTGATCAGTTCGTGATCAGATCGTCGATCCGTTCATCGATGGGCTCATCGATCGGTTCACCCCATCGATGTCGGCTCAATTCCGAACCGCACCGGGACCTGGGAAGGTAGCGGGGACGCGCGACTCGGGCTCGCCTCGAAGCCGACGAATCACCTCGATCAGCCGATCGGCGACCCAGCCAACCTGGTCGGCGTCGTTGCCTCTGCCCAGACCGAAGCGCAGCGTGCTGCGCGCCATTTCGTCGCTCAGGCCGAGCGCACGAAGCACATGGCTGGGTTCGGGACTCCCCGAGGAGCAGGCCGAGCCCGCCGAGAGCGCCACCTGTGGTAGAGCGGCAATCAGCTGATCGGCCGAGATCCCAGGAAATGAAACGCTGAGATTTCCAGGCAGTCTGCGCTCGAGATGCCCATTGGTGATGGGATTGCCGAGTGCATCTGACAACCGCACCCACAGCATCTGGCGTAGCTCGCGGAGGCGGCGGGCTTCGGCATCGCGCTCAGCAAGACAGATTTCGACGGCCTTCGCAAAGCCCACGATTAGCGCGACCGGCAGCGTCCCGGAGCGGCGTCCGGCCTCCTGGCCGCCTCCAAATACCAGTGGACGGATCCGGACTTTCGGTCGGCGCTTGGCGACATACAGCAAACCGATTCCCTTGGGCCCATAGAGTTTGTGGGCGCACATCGACAACAGATCCAGATTGCAGTGCTGCACGTCGATTGGAACCTTTCCGACTGCCTGGGCCGCATCAGTGTGGAACAGCACAGCGCGTTCGCGACAGATCCGACCGATTTCCGCCAGAGGCTGGAGGGTGCCCACTTCGCTGTTGGCGGCCATTACCGATACCCAAAGCGTCCGGTCCGTGATGGCGCGCTCGACGGCAGCGGGGTCAACCAGACCGGTGCGGTCGACCGGAAGAACCGTCAAATCGAAGCCCTCGGATTCTAGAGCGCGGCTGGTCTCGAGTACGGCGGGGTGCTCGATGGCTGTGGTGATGAGGTGATTTTTTTCGGGTGCGGCCCGGGCAGTCCCGAGCAGCGCGAGGTTGTCGCTCTCGGTTGTGCCACTGGTGAACACAAGTTCACTCGGGTCCCGCGCACCAATCGCGGCCGCGAGATTTTCCCTCGCCAGGGCAACCGCAGCCTCGGCACGCCAGCCGAACAAGTGACTGCTGCTCGACGCGTTGCCGAAATCGTCTGAGGCGTACGGAGACATCGCCTCGACGACGCGCGGATCGACCGGAGTGGTCGCGTGGTGGTCGAGATAGATCGGCGCGCTCACGAACCTGGCGGGCTGCGGCCGTGGGTGCGTTGGAGGCGGTGCGACCCGCGGTAGCGCTCGCGGTGCGGCCCCCGACTCCTCTGGATTCGCTGCTCTCTAGGCAGCGAAGGATTCTCCACAACCACAGGTAGCGCTTGCATTTGGGTTGCCCATCTTGAACCCGGTCTCGTTTAGCGTATCCACGAAATCGAGCTTGGTCCCCATCAGGTACAGCGCACTCTTCTCATCAATAATGACCCGAATCCCATGCGCTTGAATCTCGGAATCAATCTCTTTGAACTGGTCATCGAACGCGAGCTCGTAGCGAAGCCCCGAGCAACCTCCACCCACCACCTTCATCCGCAGGGCATGGGTGTCGAGCTTCCCGTCTTTTTCGAGCAGTTCGTGGATCCGCCGACCGGCGGCTTCTGTGACTTCAATGATCGACATATACTCTTCCCGCCAGTTCGCCTTTCGGTTCAAGCCGTTGTTCGACTGCTGTTCGACTGTTGTTCGACTGCTGTTCGACTGCTGTTCGACACAGGGAGAATAGGCACGAGTGCCTCTAAGTCAAATCGACGGGTGCTCTGCCGCTCATTCGCTTCGATCTGGCATACCCGCCGCCTCCTCTTCGGCCGGCCGAGGCAGGAACCTCACGAAGATCTCGCGGTTGCCTTTCGGCCCAGCCAAACGGCTGTCCGCGCTTGCGACCGGGTCCCAGCCGAGTTCGGTCCCGCAGACGGCGACACGGTCTGCGGCGGCCCCTCGCAACACGGGATCGCGAACGACGCCGCCCTTGCCGACTTGCCCCTTGCCGACCTCGAATTGCGGCTTGACCATCACGAGCAGCTCGCAGCTCGGCAGTTCCCGAGCCAGCATCGGCAACAGCAAAAGCACTGAAATAAACGAAACATCGACGACCACCAGACTCGGTATTGCGTCCAGATCTGATGCCTTGAGGTAGCGAGCGTTGGTTCGCTCCATCACGCTCACGCGCGGGTCTTCACGAAGGCGCAAATCGAGCTGGCCCCAACCCACATCTACCGCGACAACGCGGCTGGCTCCCGCTTGGAGCAGGCAATCAGTAAAGCCTCCCGTCGAGGCGCCGAGATCGAGGCAAATTCGTCCCCGCGGATCGACACCCAGGTCCTCGAGCGCACCCGAGAGCTTCTCGCCACCGCGCGACACATAGCGGCGATCTTCTCCGCGGAGCCGGAGCTTTGCTTGATCCGCAACGCGTGTGCCCGGCTTGTCGATCGGCACGTCGTCGACCAGCACGCGACCGGCTCGAATCAGCGCCTGTGCGCGGGTGCGTGACTCTGCCAGCGCGTCGGCGACCACCCGCTCGTCCAGGCGCTGGCGCGCACTCACTGGCTCGTCGGCAGCTTGCCGAGCAGACGCAGCAGGGCCTTGACGGCCTCGGCAATTCCGTCGCGATCGAGCCCGAACTCAGCGCGAATTTTCTGGGGGTCCCCGTGCTCGACGATCCGATCCCCAATCGCCAGACACCGAATCGGCACCTGCACGCCCGCCTCGGCCAATACCTCCAAAACGGCCGAGCCGAACCCGCCGATTCCAGAGTGCTCTTCTACGGTCACCAGCACCGAGCAGCGTCTTGCGAGCGCCAGGATTCGGCTCTTGTCGACGGGTTTCGCAAAACGAGCGTTCAGCACGGCGATCGAGATGCCGTCTGCCGAGAGTTCTGCCGCAGCTTCCATCGCCTCGTGGGCCAACGTACCGAGCACGATGACGGCAGCATCGTCACCGTCGCGCATCAACTCGGCCTCGCCGATCGGGATGGGCTTGATGTCCGGGTCGAGCGGAACGCCGAGACCTGTGCCACGCGGGAAGCGCACTGCCGCCGGACCTGGGTATTCGACCGCCGTTCGGACCATGTGGCGCAGCTCGTTTTCGTCCTTCGGCGCCATGATCGTAATATTCGGAAGCGCGCGCAGGTAAGTCAGATCGTAGAAGCCCTGGTGGGTCGCTCCGTCTGCCCCGACGATTCCAGCACGGTCGAGCGCCAGTGTCACATCCAGATTCTGAAGGCAGACGTCGTGCACAACCTGGTCGAACGCGCGCTGCAGGAATGTCGAGTAGATGGCCGCTACCGGTTTCATCCCCTCGGATGCGAGGCCCGCCGCGAAGGTGACCGCGTGCTGTTCGGCGATCCCAACATCGTAGAAGCGGTCCGGAAAAGCCCGGCTGAAACGATCGAGCCCGGTTCCGTCCGCCATCGCAGCGGTAATCGCCAGGATTCGTTCGTCGCTCTTCGCCAGCTCAATGAGTGCATCCGCAAATACATCCTGGTACTTCGGCGGGCCCGGCTTGCTGGGGTAGAAGGCTCCTGATTCGATCTCGAATGCGCCTACGCCGTGATACTTGAACGGATCCTGTTCAGCGGGCTCGTAACCGCGGCCCTTCGACGTCAACGCGTGCACCAGAATCGGGCCCTCCCCGTTGGCGATCATCTGCTTGACGTTGGCGAAGGTCTCGAGCAGTACGTCGACGCGATGGCCCTGGATCGGGCCGACGTACTTGAAATTCAGCGCTTCGAAGAGCATTCCCGGCAGGAAGAACACCTTCAGGGATTCTTCGACCTTCTGCGCCCAGTGCAGCATGTCACCCGGAAGCGTACTCAGGAATTCCCTGGCAAAACCCTTCACGCGTCGAACCATCGGTTTGGAAAGTTTCCGGGACAGATAGGATGACATCGCGCCGACGTTCGGCGAGATCGACATCTCGTTGTCATTGAGAACCACAACGAGGTTCTTCTGTTGCAGATGGCCCGAATGGTTGAGCGCCTCGAACGCCATCCCCGCGGTCATCCCTCCGTCTCCGATGAACGCAATCGCGCAGCGATCGCCGTGGCCCTGGTGTTGCATCGCGCGCGCCATACCGAGTGCAGCCGAAATCGATGTCCCCGCGTGTCCAGCGCCAAACGAATCGAATTCCGACTCGGAGCGGCGCAAGAACTTCGCGATGCCACCCTCCATGCCGATCCGATCGAAACCCTCCCGCCGGCCCGTCAACATCTTGTGTGGATAGCCCTGGTGGCCCACGTCCAGCACGAGCCTGTCGCGGGGGGTATCGAAGACATAGTGGATCGCTGTCAGCAGTTCGACGGCCCCCAGACTCGATGCCAGGTGCCCCCCGGTGCGCGATACGCGCTGGATGATCTCGGAGCGAAGCTCTTCGGTCACCATCACGACTTGTTCCCGTGTGAGCTTTCTCAAGTCCTCCGGTGACTCGATCTGATCCAGCCATCCCGCGCCGCTCATATACTCCTCCGAACCGCGAACTGCACCAGCTGCCGCAATGGTTCCGCTTTGTCACCCAGACAATCGAGCTCACCAAGTGCCACCACCAACAGCTCTTCGGCGCGACGCCGTGACGCATCCAACCCCAGTACCCGGACCAGTGAGCACGCATCGTCCTCGCCCTCATCGAGCACATCGTCGGCGATCTGAAACGCGACCCCGGCGGCGTAACCGCAGCGTTGGAATCGCTCTACGGTGTCTCGATCGGCCCCTGCCAGCTGGGCGCCTCCCACGATGGATGCACAGATCAGCGCGCCGGACTTGCGGCCGTGAATCGATTCGACAGCCGCGGCATCGACTCTTGTGAGGTCGAAGTCGAGGTCGTCCGCCTGGCCGCCGACCAACTGCAGCGAGCCGGCGGCCCGGGCGAGTTCGCGCATCGCGGCCAGCTTTTGTTCGGCAGACGCATCGCCATCACCGGCCGCGAGAACCTCGAAGGCTCTAGCCAACAGCGCGTCTCCCGCCAACACCGCGATCGCTTCGCCGAAAGCGACATGCACCGCTGGCACTCCTCGTCGCTCGTCGTCGTCATCCATGCAGGGGAGATCATCGTGGATCAGCGAATACGTGTGCACGAGTTCGACCGCCACCGCCATCGGCAACGCTCGCTGCGGTGGCGCACCCACCGCTTCGGCTGCGGACATCGCGAGCACCGGCCGCAGCCGTTTGCCACCGGGAAACAAGATGTGCCGCATCGCTGCGTGGAGTATTGCCGGGTCCTCGGACGCAGCGGGAATCGCAGCCTCGAGCAGCCGGTCGACCATCGGAATGCACTCACGGAAGTAGGCGTGGACGTCCACTAGTCCTCTTCCCCGGCTTCGGCGGCCTTGTCATTGTCAGCTGATAAGACGCCGTCAGCTGATAAAAAGGGACGAGCGATCCATTTCTCGCCCTCGCGCACAAGGATTTCGATTCGGCGCTCGGCGTTCGCTAGCTCTCCTGCGCAACGTCGCGTGAGTTTCACTCCTTCCTCGAAGTCAGCGAGTGCAGACTCGAGTTCGACATCCCCCTCTTCCAGTCGATCGACGATCAACTCCAGCCGCGCAAGGGCCTGCTCGAAACTCGGCTCGCCCGCCGCGCCTTCTGCCGATCTGGACTGTTGCTTCGAACCCTCGGGATCGTCTTCGCTCATACCTTCGACCTGCGTGCCTTTTTTGACTGAATGTCTGACTGAATGTCTGACTGAATCTCTTGATGATGTCTCGCTGAATGCCTTGCTGAATGTGTTGCACGAACTCTCGCTGAAAACTTGTCCTACCGGCTGCTTTTCCGGCTGTTCTTCGACTTCGGACGAGAAGAGCGGATCGCGCTGCGCGAGTGGAACCGCGCGGCTTGCGGCGTCGAGACGAGGAAAATTGACGATCCCACTTGCTGCTAGTTGCTGCCGGTTTCGCCCACGCCGCCAACGCGTCAATGCTTGTGCGGCATCTACTGACTGTGCGGCCATGCTACCCATGGCTCCGGCGAGCGTCAACGGAGACAAACTTCGAACTGGCTGTTTTCAAAGGAGCTTTATCGTACCTGTGGGGGCGTCCAACGGCTGGACGGACGCTACGACGGCTTCGAGCTGCGCGCGTGCGAGCCGAATCGAAAGTCGATCCCCGGTGGCGAGTTGGTCCGCGGATCGCGGGATCGAACCGTCCCCCGCGTGCCGCACCAACGCATAGCCCCGACCCAACACCCCGAGTGGCGAAAGCGAGTCTAGCCTGCCGCCCAACCCGGCCAACGCCGCCCGCGCGCGAACCAAGTGTGCGCTTGCCGCGCGCCCGAGTGCGCGCGACGCGGCCTCGAAGCGCGCGCGTTGGGTCGCCAACCGCGCGGATGGAGCGAGCGCGCGCAGTGCTTCGCTCTCTTTTTCGAGTCGCGCCCGAGCGCTCTTGGTGATCGAGGCTATCGCTCGCAGCATCCGCTGCCAATCGCGTTGCAGGTGACGCGCCAGCTGGGTCCCGTCAGGCACCGCAAGTTCTGCAGCGGCCGACGGAGTCGCCGCGCGCGCGTCCGCCGCAAGGTCGGCGATCGTCACGTCTAGCTCGTGCCCCACACCCGAAATCACGGGTACCGCGGCGCGCACGATCGCGCGGGCAACCGCTTCCGAATTGAACGCAGCCAGGTCCTCGAGCGAGCCACCGCCTCGAACGAGCAAGATCAGATCGACCCCGGGCCTGCCGCTCAATCGATCGAGCGCGGCAGCGATCTCTGCATCGGATCCGTCGCCCTGCACACGGGTAGCCGAGATCGTAATGGCTGCGCCGGGGTAGCGTCGACCGGTGACGCTCAACACGTCGCGGATAGCGGCCCCAGTCGGCGAGGTGACTACACCGAGATGCCTCGGCCGTTCTGGCAACGCACGTTTGCGTCGCGGATCGAACAATCCTTCGGCTTCGAGCCGATTGCGAAGCTGCTCGAACGCCAGTTGCAGCGCACCAAGTCCCCGCGGCTCGAGTTCGCGAACGATCAGTTGCAGATCACCGCGAGCCTCGTAAATCGAGACCTCGGCGTAGACCAATACTTCGAGTCCGTCTTCCGGATCGAACTTCAGCCGGCGCGCCGCATTGCGAAACAGCGCCGCGCGAAGCTGCCCGGAAGCGTCCTTGAGTGTGAAATAGATGTGACCGGACTTTGCCAGGTGCACGTTGCTGAGCTCGCCTACGATCCAGATACGACCGATGCGTTGCTCGACGATCGACCGGACACCGGCCAGCACCTGCGCCACCGTGTAGATTCGCTTCGCGTCGGGCTCGCTCATACCTTCTGGGGGACGGCGGCCACGTTCAGGGTTGATTCTCCCGCGCGTTCGCTTGCAGCGACGGGGTTTTTTCGGCGTCGCGCATGTGCTCGAAGTAGGTCCAGCTCTTCAACACTTCGAGGGCGCGCGTGAGTTGGACGTCAGGTCTTTCCGCGGTTTCGGCTTCAATCGACTCTGTCAAACGAGCGTCTGGCCCCAAGCCGTCTCCTTCGGTCGCCTCGTCCGGTGAAGCGTCGTCCTGGGTGAAGTGGCCCTCGAGATCGGACTCGCGCACTCTTCTGCGCGCTTTGCCTGTGGCGGCCACGACGACGGGGTCGACTACGATGTCCGGCGCAATCCCGACTTCTTGAATCGAGCGACCCGACGGCGTGTAATACAGCGCGGTCGTCAAGCGCAGCCCGTGATTTCCCTCGAGCGGGTAAACCGTCTGCACTGAACCCTTCCCGAACGTCTGCTGGCCGACGATCAATGCGCGGCGTTGGTCCTGGAGCGCTCCTGCGACGATCTCCGAGGCACTCGCTGAACCCGGGTTGACCAGAACGGTGATCGGATAATTCGGTTCCGTGCCGGTAGCCTGCGCCCTGTACTCCTGACGCTGGCTGGCGTCTCGACCTTCGGTGTACACAACGAGTCCTTCGTCCAACCAGGTATCGGAAATTTTGACGGCCTGGTCGAGCAGGCCTCCCGGGTTGTCGCGCAGATCGATCACGAGACCACGGAAGGGCTCGTCCGAATCTTCGCGCATTCGCTTCAATCCCTCCTGCAGTTCATCTACCGTCCGCTCGGCGAACGAGCGGATTCGAACGTACGCGTAGCCCGGCTCGAGCATCCGGCTGGTCACGGAAACCACCTGGACGACGTCACGCACAACCGTGAAGGGCCGAGGCTCGCTGAACCCCTCACGGTAGATCTCGATCGTGATCTCGGTCCCGCGCCTGCCGCGCATCAGAGACACCGCCTCGATCAGCGTCATGTTCTTGGTCGCGCGACACTTCTCGTCCCAGTCTTCGGGGACCACGGTCGGACAGATTTTGATGATCTGATCGCGCGATTCGATTCCCGCCCGGTCTGCCGGAGTGCCCTCGATTGGAGCGATTACCTCGATGTAACCATCCGGGTCTTTCGTGATCTCGATGCCGAGTCCGTGAAATTCGCCGCGGGTGTCGACCTGCATCTCCTGATACTGCTCGACGTCCAGAAACGAAGAATGCGGGTCGAGTCCGCTAAGCATCCCGCTCACGGCCCCCCGGATCAGCGTCCCATCCTCGATCGGCTCGACGTAGTGGGTGCGAACCAGCGTCAGCACATTCGTGAACAGGCTGAGATCGTCGTACCGGGTCTGCGCCGAATTCACGATACTCGGCGACAAACCGGATACCGCCGCGGCGACCACCACGCCCGCTAAAAACGTCAACATGAATCGAATTCTGAGTCGTCGCATGGATCGGATCTCCGTTGGGTGCTCTCGTCTGCGGATTTCTTGTTTCTTTGGTTTTTTGCCAATCACAACTCTACCCCGTCCCGGCGCGGGCGCGAGCAAACTGTGATCGATGCTCTCGGATCTGGCTGCCCATCCGTGTCAATTCATCAACTGGATTGGCTCGCTCCCATCGGAACGAGCCAATCTGCCGGGTCTTGCGGCTCGCCGCCGTGACGAATCTCGAAGTACAGCCTGGCGCCGAGCAGAGATCCCGTGTCGCCCACCGTCCCGACCACTGCCCCGGAAGCGACGTTATCACCGACATCGACGCGAATTTCCTCCAGGTGTCCGAGCACGGTGAAGTACTCATCGCCGTGGTCGAGGATGACAATTTTCCCGTAACCGCGAAACCAGCCGGCGAGACGGACGAGACCAGGCGCGACTGAGCGCACGGGCGTGCCCATCGCTGCATCGAACTCGACGCCCTTGTGGAAGGTCTTGGTGTGAAATTCGGCGTCGACGACCCGTCCGAAGTGTTTCGCGATCGGCGCTAGGACTGGCGGGCGCAATCGTGTGCGGAGCGACTCGAACGGTATCGCGACAAGCTGGTACTCGGCTTTCTGTGTCGCCTCGAGCGATAGCAGGGTTTCCTCCAGCGCACGCGCAGCAATCTCCATTTCGACGAGTGCCGACCGCTCGCTCGTGCGGTCGCCTTGCAGCCGGGTGAGTAGCCGCCGCTTCACGATTCGCTCTCGCTCGAGTTGTGCCGTGCGATCGTTCAAATCTGCAAGCACCTCGTCGCGGCTTGCCAACGCATCCCGCGCCCGGGCTTCTACATCGACCAACGCCGCAGATTCGATTCGGTGTCGATCGAGTAGTTGAGCGTCGTGATCCAACAATTGTTGCAGGGTGCGCACACGGGCGAGTAGATCCTGGATACCCTCCGCGGCGAACAGCAGCGCAACAGGCCCGATTTCGCCGGCCCGATACAACGCCACCGCTCGGGCGGCCATTGCGCGCTCAGTGGCGCGCTGGCGCTCGAGAAGTCGGACCACCTCCAACTCGACGTTCGCAAGCGTGGAACTCGCTGCTTCAGCCCGGCGCCGGACAGACACGAGATTGTGCCGGAGCGCCGACGTGCTTCGATCGATCGCCTCCAGTGTCTCGAGCAGGCCACGTTGTTCGCGCTCGTAGGTTGCGACGCGCTCGCGACTGCCGCGGATGGCACTGCGCAACTGGTCAAGATTCTGGCCGTTGTTGTCGACGGCCAGCGCGAGACCGGTTGGCCCGACCCCGAAAGACAGCCATGCGGTCAATGCAACCGCAGCCCTGCGAGCCATCACGAGCGAAAGCCCGCGGTGATCGCACCAGCCGATCCGATCAACCCCAGTGCCGCGCCTCCGCCCACGACCATGGCCGACTCGATCGTGGAAAAAAACCGCGGCGTCGAACCGACGATCATCTCCAGACCCGACTCGAGGCCGGGTAGCGCCAGTTCAAATATCGCGAACAGGATCGCCAACGCGATGACACCGCCCGCCCCACCCTGTAACAGCCCCTCGAGCAGGAATGGAGTCCGGATGAACCCGCGGCTCGCTCCCACCAGCGACAGAATCTCCAGTTCGTCGCTGCGAGAGATGATTCCCAGCCGAATGGTGTTGGCAACGATCAGCAGCGTCGCGAGAGCCAGGATGAGTCCCAACCCCGTCCCGATCGTTCGCACCATCGATATCGCGTGGAGGTATCCCTCGACCCAGTCGCGTCCGGAACTGAGGTCGTCGATGCCAGCGAGTTCCTGGATCGATATGGACACCGCGGCCAAGCCGTCGGCTGAGCGTTTGTCGGGCGAAAGCACGATTTCGAGCGACGCGGGCAACGGGTTCGCATCCAACCCTTCGAGCAATCGAACTCCGCTTCCAACCGAAGCCCGAAACCGCTCGAGCGCCTGTTCGGGAGACACCCGACTCACTTCGGCAACGCCCGCCAACGCCGCGACTCGGACGGCCAGATCACGCCGTGCATCCGGCGAGAGATCCGACTCGAGATAGGCGGTGATCCGCAATTCGTCGCCAAATTCGTTGATCAGTTCTTCCATGTTGTAGACGAGCAGCAGGAATGCACCGACGAGAACCAACATGACACCGATCGTCAATACCGCAACGCCAGTGGTTCCCCTGCTCGCCCACAAGCCGCGAAACGCGGTGTGAACGAAATAGATCATCCGGTAGAGCGCGCCCGACCACACCGAACGACTCATCGGGAAACCCCTGGCGGCCGCGCGTCTTCGGTGAGCTTACCGCCTTCGAGCCGAAGGGTGCGCTTTCGATATCGCTTGACCAGGTCCAATTCGTGTGTCGCAACGACTACACAGGTGCCACGCAGCGCGGTGCCGGCGATCAGATCCATGATATCGACGGTGAGATCCGGGTCGAGATTTCCGGTCGGCTCGTCAGCGAGCAGGATTTCCGGCTCGTTGACCAGTGCGCGGGCCAACGCTACGCGTTGCTGTTCGCCACCCGAAAGAGCGAGCGGATAGTGGTCTCGGCGATGTTGAAGGCCGAGCTGCTTGAGAATCGCGAAGACTTTCGCGCGTGTCTTTCGAGGCGGACACCCGGTGACATGCAGCGCCACCGCGACGTTCTCTGAGACCGTTCGTCGACTCAACAGCTTGAAATCCTGGAATACGACACCAATACGCCGCCGCAGCGGCGGGATCGCCGATTCGCCCAGCCGCGCAATATTGCGCCCCAGTACGACAATCTGGCCTTCACTGGGTCGCTCGGCGCCGAATAGGAGATTCAGCAGAGTCGATTTCCCGGCGCCACTCGGGCCGGTCAAGAAGACCATCTCCCCCTTCGCGAGTTCCAGGCTGATGTCGCAAAGCGCATTCGTCCCCGCCAGGTACGACTTGGAAACGTGGAACATCCGGATCGCGCCGTCGCTGCCGAGTCCGGCAGTTGCGGAACCAAAGCCCCGCATCCGCGAGCGCTGACTCACGCTTTGGAGCGCGTTTTGACGGGCGAACGTCGGTCCGACGAGCGCTCGCGGGCCTTTTGGACCAGGTATTCCAGGATCACCTCGTCGAGTGGCTTCTGCGGGTCGATGCTGTCGCCAAATGCTGCTCTGGCGCCTGGCCGCGCGGCTTGCATGTTCAAAAGCGGCTCACCCGCCAGGCTCGGGTCGGTGTCGAATTGTGGTGTCGTCACGCTGCCGGTGATGGCGCCAGTTTGGATCAGCTGGGCAGCGGATGGGTCGGCATGCTCGGCGGCAAAAGGCTCGGCGTGCGACACCGCCGCATCGATCTCGGGTGCTGTGACGCTCGCCCGTCGGTCAGGGAGCCGTTCCGCGATCGCAGCGTCGAATTCGCCACGTCGAAGTGCTTTTAGCATCGCCTTGTGTTGCTCTTCGATTCGGCTTCTCACTTCACGGTCGAGATCCGGCGACTCCACCGCATCCGAATAGTCCTGTTTGCGAGATCCAACGATCGTGCCGCCGGAGTAGACGTGACTGATGATGTGCGGGTTCGCGCGACCACTGTCCTCTGTCTGGACGTGGAATACCCTCTCACGGTGGCGAATATTCGTGTTGCAGCCAGTGATCATCGCCGGTGTCGGCCCCCTGCGAACCGCTTGAACGCGCGAGTCTGGTACGCCAGCTGGCCGTTGTCGACTCGGCCTGGCAAGACTTCGCGCAATCGGGCGAGTCCATTTGGAGAATCGGCGAATTGGCAGACGAGCTGAAGCCCGACATCGTCGCATTCAGGCCCCAGGGCCCATGCAGGGGGGGGTGGAATCGGCCTCGCCGGAAGCCCCAACCCGCCCACTTGGCGGGTTGGGGCTCGGTGGCGGCGTCGATAGGGGGGCTGGGGATCGCCGCCGGAGGGTCCTGTGGAACCTACAGCTGACAGCGCTTTCCACTGAGTTGCGGCGAGCCGGAACGTCGCATTCGATGGCGCGATCTCACCAGCGCGAGCAGCCCGACGGTAAGCAACGCCATTGGCTGCGGTTCTGGCACCGACAGGAGTTCGAAACTTCCGGGACTCGGAATTTCTTGAATCCGGAAATCAGCCAGATTGTCGTCGGTATCGACGTCCGCGAATATTCGCGCCAGGCTCGATCCAGCCGGGGGATCGGGTGCCGGGCTCCCCTCGCCGGCGAACACTTCACCGATGCCGAAGCTGCCGTAGCCCACTGCATCCAAGACCTCGGCGGCGTTGCGCAATACGATGGAATCTGGGCCGTTTTGGAAGTCGAAATTTGCGATCTGGTCGGCGCCCGGCACGAGAGATGTGCCATCGCCGCTGTCATCAGCAACGACGAAGATCCCTTCCGGAGAAAAGATTCCGACCAGCGCGATCGTAGGTCCGAAGTCGCCATTGGCGCCGTTGACCCCTTCGAGAAACAGGCCCTCTGTCGAGGTCCCCGGCTCACCATAGAGTTCAACGAACGACTGACCGTTGTCAGAACCGACTGCGTCGTAGTAGATCTCTGAAATCAGCGGCACCGCGCTGGCAACAGACGCAAGCAAGATCGCCCCGACCAAGGCTGAAATCGGGAGCGCCGGTCCCCATGAGAAGCTGCGAGGTTTCTGATCGGCCATGCGGGCCGATCGAGCCTGGGTTTGGATCGCAAATTGAATCGCAAATTGAATCGCAGATTGGATCACTTTTTGAATCACTGTATCGGTCACTGTAAAATACTCTCCGATGCGTTCGGGACCGGGCTAGGTGCATCACCCGAATCTCGGGCCATGCTGTGACGCCTGGGATCTCGCGGAGCGGGATCGCGTTGTGTCGAACCCGCAAGCGGGTCGGACTCGGGGAGTCGGCGGGAGAACCAACCACCAGTCCACGCATCGATTCCCGCAGCGAGTTGGTCCGCGCGAATCTGCAGCGGTAGCCCGTCGCCGTCCCCGCTTATGGAATGGATTTCGGCGAGCACACGCTGTCTCTCGAAGTACAGCTGCGTCACCTCATCGAGCACTTCGTCTCGCAACTCGATGATCTCGCGCGCCTCTCGCGAAATGTCGAGCCGCTCCGGGTGGTACGCGATGTCGCCGAGGTCCCAGACCAGGCTGAGTCGGAGTTCCAATCCTGTCGCGCGATCGCGATCTGAATCTCTCAGCTCACGGAGTCCCCCCGACAGGTAAGCCTCGTCGTAGTCCCAGCTCCGCGATTTGTCTCTGTCACGGGAGATCGAGAAGGCAACGGCCGGAAGCCAGCCTCGACGATCCAGTCCCCGGTTGATCTCGCGAACCCGGCCTGGATCGAGTTCGAGGTAATCGAGTGCGGCTCGGTGAACCCGATCGATACCCGGATCCGCCGAATCGTGTTGCGGCAGACTCGGCGGAACAGCGACTCCCAAACCCGCGGTACCCACCATCAGACCACGATCGGTCGCGACATAGAGGGCGTGTTCGATTTCGCTGTCGGCGCTCTCGCGACCGATCGCCGCCAAATCCCCGATTGGACGGGTCGCAAACGGGCCGTTCGCAGGCAGCCACGGTCCGCGCAGGTTCCGCGAGCGGAACAGTCCCCGGTCCGACGCGAGCCAGCACCAGCCTATTGCCTGAGCGAGTTCGACGATCGACGCGCCCGGAGCCAATTCCGGGCGCAGCACATCCCAACCGAGCCCTGATTCCATGGAATCGTCGGCTCGGCTCACGACGATTGCAGAGTCGTAGACGACGACAATCTCAGAGCCGTCGATGTCGAGCGCGATGTCGACCGCTTCGCCACGTCCCGGCCCCAATGGCAGCTCGATTGGACTCGCACTTGTCTGATGGAAGAGAGTCTGATGGAAGAGAGTCTGATGGATACTGGTTTGCTGAGATAGCGCCTGCGTGGATCGGGACGGAGTCTGAGGCGTCGCAGACACTGCGGCTTGTAGAAACACCCGCCACAGCTGACCGCGAATGACGGCCCAACACTCGATTCCGTCGCTGCGCTCCTTCAGCGCGACACTGGAGGCTGGACCGGTGGGTACCCCCCCGCCGAGTCGCTGCCATACCTGCGCATCAAGCGACAGGAACACCCCGTCGGCGGTCGCAATCGCGGTTACCCGGCCCGCCGTCGCGATACGCGACACATCCGCAGCGCCCGCACCCGGCGCCGGAGCGACCGGGCGACCAGCGGATGCGAAATCCGCCCGATACAGCCCTGATTCGGTAGCGATCAACAAGTCGGGTGAATGCGTCCCGATCGCTGCGACGAATCGGACTTCCCGCACGGCACCTCGAAGCCAGTGCCTGCGCAGCGCGTCGGGTCCGCTCCCAACCAATACGCCGCGCGAGTCCCCTACCGCGAACGCGAATCGCGCCCCCGGTGCGATGGCGACCGCGTGGATCGCATCGCGAGCGGCCGCGAGAGCAACCGTTTCCCACCGGACTTCCAAGGGAAGTTGAGCCGAACGCTCGTCGGAACGCTCGTTGAAGCTCTCGTCGGAGCTCTGGTTGGAGCTGGCAGTTCCGGGGGCGAGTGTCGAAGCGAGTGAAGCCAGAACAGCGAGGATTGCGGTCGCGAGGATCTGGATCGTTCCGACCTTGCTCGTGGGTCGTTTCGAGGAGCGCACCACAAGGGAAAGAGCAAGATGCATGCCGTCGCACCGATCATTCGGTCGGGATCAGCAAGCGCGCGAAATGCGGATGGATTTCGGTCTCCGCGAGAGCGCGATCGAGGGCCCGGGTGAACCACTGGGCTCGCGCCCGGACCCAACGCCCGCTGACACCCGGCTTCCTTGACGGTTGCAGACACCTCCAGAACACTCATCGGTCATGTCCAAGCGCCTCGACCGATGGCTCGTCCCGCTGCTTGGCGTCGCGATCTTGTTCGCCGCCGTGCGGGAAGTACAGGCCGGTGAAGCCGTGGGCGAGCCCGAGCTGTACCGTTGGCTCGACCGAAACGGGGTCGTCCGCTACACGCCCGACCTCGACCGAATTCCGGACACGCGTCGCAAGACTGCGATTCGCGTCATATCGGGAACCAACCCTCTGGGCGAGCCGCTGGAGACCCCGACCGCGCCGGCCTCACTTGCCCCGCTCGGCCCAGCCCTGGCCGGCGCCGACCCATTCAACGCGCCTGCCGAGCTGCGGCGGGTCGAAAGCGAGCAGCTCGCCACCCATGCCGAGTTCGGCGGCAATACGTGGCCCGAACTCGACGCGCGCATCTCCGAACTCGAAATTTTGATCCAGGCCGACGAAGAGATCATCAAGGAAATGATCTCGGCACCTTCCAGTGAGGGCAGCGACGAACTGATCTACTCGCCCGTGCTGCGCCAGATCGCGTCGCGCCTGCCCATTTTGCAGGGCGAGCTCAACGAGTTGCTGCGCTGGCGCGAGCAGCCACAGGATCGATAGGTACCGGAGCCGTGTCCGGAATTTCAGCCTCTCCGATCGTCGCGCTTTGCGGCGGCGTGGGGGCCGCGCGCTTTCTGGCCGGCCTCGTCGCTGCCGTCGACCCTCAGCAGGTAACGGCTATCGTCAATACGGGCGACGATCGCATGTTCTACGGCGTCCACGTCTCGCCCGACCTCGATATCGTCACATACACGCTATCGGGACAAGTCGACTCCACCCGCGGCTACGGTCTGGCCGGCGATCGATACTCCGTCGTCGACGCGTTGGGCGCGTTCGGGCACGAAAGTTGGTTCAGACTCGGCGACCGCGACTTCGCCACGAGCTACCACCGGACACTTCGGCTCGCCGCTGGCGTGGGCTTGACCGCGGTCACCCATGAGATTCAGACGCATTTCGGCGTGCCCATTCGAATTCTACCCATGTCTGAAGATCCGTGCCCCACCATCGTCGAACTCGAAGGTGGCAGGAGATTACACTTCGAGGAATACCTCGCGCGCGACGGCGCGCCCGACGAGGTTTGTGGGGTCGATCTGTCTGCCGCCGAGCGAGCGGTGCCGGGCCCCGGTGTACTGGAGGCGATCTCGAGTGCCGGAACGATACTATTGTGCCCGAGTAATCCGGTCGTTTCGATCGGCCCGATCCTGGCGGTCCCTGGTATCCGCGATGCGGTGGTCGATTCTCCGGCGCCGGTCGTCGCGGTATCGCCGATTGTCGGTGGCGCGCCAGTGAAGGGGCCGGCCGATCGACTGCTGCGGGGTTTGGGCAAAGAGGTCTCGGCACGTGGAGTCGCTGTGTGGTACCAGGGTCTGATCGACGGCTTCGTGATCGACCAACGCGATGCCGATCTGGCCAAAGACATCGAAGCGATGGGCATGCCGACGCGCGTACTCGACACGCTCATGAAGACCACGAAAATTGCGGCATCGGTGGCGCGGGCCGCGCTCTCGCTGGCTGAGGCCCTGTCGGCCTCGGAGCCGCGCGAATGATCGCGGCGATCGTACCGGTGAAAGCACTGGGGTCGTCAAAGTCGCGGTTGTTTTCGGCCTTGGATCGAAAGTCGGTCGAACGGCTGTCGATCGCGATGCTCGGCGATGTGGTCGATGCTCTGCTTTGCGTCGCGGCATTGGACCGCGTCGCGGTGGTCACGCCTGACCCCGAAGTCGCAGCCATCGTGCGACCGACGGCCGCCGAAGTGCTGTTACGCGACGTTCCGGGGCTGAACGCTTCGATTGACGATGCGTCGGCCACACTCGCTCCCGGACCCGATGACGCGACACTGGTGGTGCTCGGCGACGTCGCGGGCGCGCGTTCCGACGATCTCTCGAAGCTGATCGACGCCTGCGCGCCGCGCGGAGTGGTGCTGGCTCCCTCGTCGGATGGGGGGACTTCTGCGCTGTTTCGGCGCCCCGCCAACGTGATCAAGTCCGGGTTTGGCGCAGACAGCGCAGCGGTGCACCGCAAGCTGGCCTGCGTCGCCGGCATACCCTTTTGTGAAGTCGCACTCGCGTCTCTCGCGATCGACATCGACGATCGCGAGGATCTCGTGAACTTCGCCAGACACGGGTGCGGCGGGCCGCGGACACGTGCGCTGCTCGCTGAACTCTTACCGGAGTTGATATCATGAGCGTCGTACCCGGAGCGATCCACTTGATTCCGCTGCTCGGAATCCCTGCCGTACAGCCCGGCGATGACCTCGCAGCGATGATTCGGACCGCCGCAGATGCGTGTGACATCCAGTTGAAAGATGGCGCATTGGTGGTCTGCCAGAAAATCGTGTCCAAGGCCGAGGGAAGGGTTGTCGCACTCGCCGACGTAGAACCCACTGAGGAGGCACTGAAGATCGCAGCCGAGGACGACCGCGATGCCAGACAGACCGAACTGGTGCTGCGCGAAACGAAGCGAATCGTCCGGCGCGGTCATGGGGTGCTGATCTCGGAAACCCGACATGGGTTCGTCTGTGCGAATGCGGGACTGGATCTTTCCAACGCGGTCGCGCCAGACTCGGCCGTATTGCTGCCACTCGATCCCGATGCATCGGCGCGCAAGCTGCGCGACGCACTGATGAAAAATGGCGCCGGGCCGCTGGCTGTCATCGTGAGCGACACGTTCGGTCGGCCGTGGCGCGATGGACTGGTGGACGTCGCACTCGGAAGCGCCGGTATCGCGCCGATCATGGACTTGCGCGGCCAGACCGACCTGATCGGCCGCGAACTCGAAGTGACCGCCACGGCGACGTGCGACCAATTTGCCGCCGCCGCCGGGATCTTGATGCAAAAGGCCGCCGGCATCCCAGCCGTCTGGATCGAGGGCCACCCGATCGAAGGCGACGGAACCATTCGGGAGACGCTGCGCGACCCGAGCACAGATTTGTTTCGATAGTTCGTGACAGCTGAAAATGATCGCTGAGCCAACAGCTTGGCCGCTGGCTTGGAACAGGGTCGTCGGAGCGGTTCATGGTTCGCGCTGCTGAGCCGCTTTCTTCAGCAGTACGTGGCCATAGTGTTCGCCGGCCGCATCGAGATCGAAGATCGTATGCGCGCTCATCATGTGAATGTCGCGATGAATGCGTCCGAGTTCGCAATCTTGAAAATGTGCGCTCGCTCCACTCGCCTCCAAGATGTCGCGAATGACGTTGCGACAGTTCCGCACCACGTGCGCGATCTGCAGGCGCAGCGGCGCTACGACATGGCCCGAAGCCGTCTCGTCGCTTCGGCTGAAATCCTCGATCCGACAGGCCGCGGCACGCAACAGTGATTCTGCGGAACTCACCTCCATGAAGGCGTGGGCGAGCCGAATCTGGTTCGGGAGCTTCTCGGCCTGAATCGTCGCGCTACCAAACAGCACGCGCTGCAACATGCGCTCGCGAAACAGCGTCAGCGCCCGCTTGGCACAGCCGACAGCTGGAATCGCTGCTGTGAGGGCCAGAAAAGGAATGATCGGATAGCGGTGCATCGAAGGCGAACCAATCGGTCTGGCGTGCTCGAACGATGGCAGTGGGAGCGAAACGTGGCTGCTTGGAACGTAGACTGCTTCGACGACCATGTCGTGGCTTCCCGTCGCCGCCATGCCGTCCACATGCCAGGTATCTGGTGCTTTCACTTTTTCGCGGGGCAACAGGAATGTTCGCGGTACGCGTTCATCCTCCGAATCGATGCGACCCGATAGCAACACCCAATCCGCGTGCACGATGCCGGTGCCGAACTTCCAGCGGCCCGACAGTTCGTACCCGCCGTCGACCGGCTTGGCGAGACCCGTCGGCCCGACGCCGCCCGGCGCGAGGATGAACGCTTGTCGAGCGAAGATCTCCGCCTGCAGTTCATCTGCGAAGCGCACCAGCGCCCAGTTGTGCTCCATGTAGAACGTGGTGATCCATCCGGTCGAAGCGCAGGCTTCGCTGACGATGAGGCCGATGTCGATGAAAGTCTCCAGATCGATCTCGTACCCACCGAAGTGCCTGGGGACGAACGACTTGAAAACGCCCGTGGCCTTGAGCGCATCGATCACTTCGTCCTCGGGCTGTCGCGAGCGTTCGGCCTCGAATGACCGCTGCGAGATGAGCGGAGCCAGCGCCTTCACTCGCTCCACGAGGCCTTCAGCCGAAGTTTCGATGGCGACACTCATTCTGGACACGAGCCTCTCCCTGGGTCTCCCCGCAAGCCGCCCACGACATCCACAGCTACCACAGCCGTCGGCCAACGTTCAAGGCCGCGTGACGGCTCTCCAGAGTTCCCCCAGACCCGTCTTCTGACTGGCCGAAGTGGGGATGACTCGAGTTGCCGGCAATTCGATCGACTCTTTCATCGCTCGGATGCGGGCGGCGCGTCGCATCGGTTTGAGCTTGTCGATCTTCGTGATTGCGAGCACGATCGGGATCTCTCGCTCGGCGAGCCAGTCGATCAGAAGTGTCTCGTCTTCGGATACGTCGCGCCGGATATCTTGCAGCAGCACCGCCGACGTCAGCGTGGAACGGCCGTCGAGGTAGGACTCGACCAGGCCCTGCCAGCGCTTCCGCTCGAGCTTACTCACCCGCGCGTAGCCATAACCGGGCAGGTCGACCAACAACGCCTGGTGGCTCGCCGCTCGGTCGCTGTTGCCCGCGCTGTACCGGACCTGGTACCAGTGAATCAATCTCGTTTTGCCCGGTGAACTGCTGGTACGGGCCAGTTTCTTGCGGTTCACCAGCGCGTTGAGCAGGCTCGACTTGCCGACGTTCGAACGCCCCAAGAAGGCGACTTCGGGCGCCGACGGGTTTGGAAAACCGTCCAGGGCTGCGGCCGTAGCGTGCCATTTCGCTTCGAGAACCCTCACGACAGCGTCGGCAGCACGCGTCCGATCCGGTCCAACGCCTCGGCGATTGCGGATTCGGAATTCGCGTACGAAAAGCGCAACCAACCTTCGCCGGCATCGCCAAAATCGACTCCGGGCGCGACGCCGACATTCGCGCGATCGAGCAACGTGTAGGCAAGGGCCAGCGAGTCCGAGCCGAATCGCCGGGCGTCTGCAAACACGTAGAACGCGCCCATGGGATCGACCGGTACTTCGAACCCCAATGATCGCAAGCCATCGATCAGGATGCGCCGGCGCCTCGCATACGCGTCGACCATCCCCTTGAGTACCCGACCACGCGTCCGGCCCTCGTCGCGCAGGACTGCGATCCCGGCGTGCTGAACGAAGCTGTTGGCCGAAATGAACAGATTCTGCTGCAGGGTCTGAACCAGCCGTTGCGCGGGCTCTGGAACGATCGCGTAACCGAGCCGGAACCCCGTCATCGCGTAACGTTTCGAAAAACCGTCCAGCACGTACGCATCGTCTGTGACCGCCAGCGCCGTTGTCACACGCGCAGCGTCGTACAAAAGGCCGTCATAGATTTCGTCCGAAATAATCGGGAGCCCAAGTTCGGCCAGTGCGCGAAGCGTCTGTTCGCTTTGGACCGCACCGGTGGGGTTTGCGGGAGACCCCACGACGATCGCACGCGTCCGAGGCGTGATGGCGGCGCGAACCCTGTCAACATCCAGTTCGTAGCCGGTGGAGGGCTCGCAGCGGACCAGCACCGGCGTACCGCCGCTGATTCGAATGAAGTTCGGATAACAGGGGTAGTGGGGGGTACCCAGGATGACCTCGTCTCCAACATCGACGAGCAGCGAGAAAATCAGCACGAGCGCCGACGACGTGCCGCCCGTGACGATCACGCGCCCCGCATCGATACCGACTCCGAATCGACGCTGATAGTCTTCGGCGATCGCTTCGCGAAGCTCCGCCAGCCCCCGGCTGTCGGTATAGTGGGTCTCGCCCGACTCGATCGCTTCTGTGCACGCTCGCAGCGCAGCCGGATGAGCTGGAAAATCCGGTTCGCCGATCTCGAGGTGGATGACGTCCACCCCATCGCGTTCCATGGCTTGCGCGCGCTCCATGACCTCCATAGCCAGGAACGGTCGAATGTTGTCGGTACGCGGCGAAAAGCGCTGGCCCATGGCGATCCCGGTTAGCTCAGGTCCGAATTGTGTCAAGCGCGGCCGTCGCGAGTTTGGATGAATCGCCTGGGCGCGAACTGCCCAGCAACGCTTTGGCGCGTGGCGCGCGAGCCCGTGTTCTTCCCGCAAGTATCCGATTCTCGTCGCTTTCGTGGCCATCGCGGTTTGCCCGGGAGCCAGTGCGTGATACCTTGCTTGACGGCCAGCTGGCTCGACACCGCGGCGCAATTTCGAGCCAACAGCAATTCAACGCCACGCCAACAGGAAACGCGCATATGTCCAAGGGCATTCAGATAGCCATCGGTGCGACCGTGATTGCGGCGCTATTCGGCTGGTACGGGGCGACGACCCTGAAAGCGAACGCGTCGTTTGCCTATTTCGAGAGCCTCGAGGATTTCCAATCTGCGGGGAGCAGCATGGATGGCGCGCACGCTCGCGTCCACGGCTACGTGGCGAATGAATCGATTCGACGCGACGTCGCCGCAAAGGAAGTCTGGTTCCAGGTCCAAAACGACCCGCCGCACGCGGGTGGCGCTCCCGGCCTCACCCTCGAAGTCGTGCTGGCCAGCCTCGAGACGCCGGACCTGTTCAAGGACGGCGCCGAAGTGGTCCTCGAGGGCGTGCTGGTCGCCAACGGCTCGCGGACCACATTCGAAGCGGACAAAGTCCTGGCGAAGTGCCCCTCCAAATTCGAAGCCAAGGCGGCCGAGTCGGCGGCGCTCTGAAACGAACCAGCAGGGGTCTGTCGGACCTTTCTCAGTCATGCCGCGGAACCTGATCCGCGATGCGGCATCCACAGCGACGAATACACTGACGTATTCATTTAGAGGAACTCAATGGCTGACGTCGGAGGCTACGCCCTTCGCTTTGCACTGATGATCGCGACGCTCGGCTTTGGCACTGCGATATATGCCGGCACGCAACGAAAAGCCGAGTGGACCCGAGTTTCGGAGCGAAGCCTCTGGCTCGTGTTCGGCTGCGCAACGCTGGCGATCCTCGCGTTGCTCAATGCGTTCGCAACCTTCGACTACGGGCTCGCGTACGTCGCGCAGCACTCTGCTCGCAGCATGGCAATCCAATACCGGCTGAGCGCGCTATGGGGCGGTCAAGCCGGCTCACTGCTGCTGTGGTTGTGGATGCTATTGGCCTACGGCTCTGTGTGCCTCTGGTTCAACCGCGACAAGAACCGAACCTTGATGCCCTGGGTCGTCGCGGTGCTATTGGCCAATGCGATTTTTTTTTCTGGTGTTGGTCAACTTCATCACCGACCCGTTCGAACGACTGGCTCCCGCCGATGTCGCGTCGGACGGGGCGGGCTTGAACCCACTGCTGCAACACCCGGTGATGATGATTCACCCGATCATGCTGTACACCGGATTGGTCGGATTCGTGATCCCGTTTGCGTTTGCGTTCGCCGCGTTGGCAACCGGCGAGCTAGGGACCCATTGGTTTCGCACGACGCGTCGCTGGACGCTGTTCCCGTGGTTGTTTCTGAGCATCGGGATCATGCTCGGCGGGCGCTGGGCATACGAAGTGCTCGGTTGGGGCGGCTATTGGGCGTGGGACCCGGTCGAAAACGCATCCTTCATGCCGTGGCTACCCGCGACGGCATTCCTGCATTCGGTGATGATCCAGGAAAAGCGCAACATGTTGAAGACCTGGAACCTGTTGCTGATCGGTCTCACCTACACGCTGTGTTTGTTCGGAACATTTCTCACCCGCAGCGGAATCGTTCAATCGGTGCACGCGTTCGCGCAATCGCCCATCTTTGTGTCGGTGTTCCTCGGCTATGTGCTGGTATCGGCCGCAGTTTTTCTGATCGCCCTGTTTCTGCGCCGAGGCGAAATCCGCAGCCCCAATCGGATCGAGTCCTATGTGTCTCGCGAGGCGAGCTTTCTGCTCAACAACTGGGTGTTCATTTCGCTGCTGCTGTGGATCTTCACCGGAACCTTGTTCCCGGTCGTGTCCGAGGCCGTGCAGGGCGACCGCATCGCTGTCGGCCCGGGGTTCTTCCCGATCATGGCGGGGCCGCTCGCGCTGTTTCTGCTGCTGTTGACCGGCATCGGCCCGTTGATTGCCTGGCGACGCGCATCTCCATCGAGCTTGAAGAAGCAGTTCCGATGGCCCGCGCTGACGGGCCTGGTCATCGCCGGGTGTGCGATCGCATTTCTGGGGGCGAGCGCGGACTTCTACCCCGTACTGGTTTGGGGGCTCGGTTCGTTCGCTGTCGCGACGATCGTGCAGGAGTACTGGCTGGCGATTCGGGCGCGGGTTCGCAAGGGACAGGAAAACACACTGCAGGCATTTCGGGCGCTGCTGCGCAAGAACCAACAGCGCTACGGCGGCTACATCGTACACCTCGGCGCCGTGCTGATCATCGTCGGGATGGCGGGGTCGGTGTATGACGACGAGCGCCTGGAAAACCTGAAGACGGGTGGCGAATTCGAGATCGGCGCCTACCGGCTGCAGTATCTCACCGCGAACGCGATTCCCGAGCAGCATTACGGCGGTGCCATCGCGCGACTCGCGCTCTACCGAGACGATCAGCCACTGGCCGTAATGACTCCCGAGAAGCGGATGTACTGGCTCGAGGAGCAACCGGCTTCCATACCGTCGATTTATTCAACGCTCCGAGAGGACCTCTACGTAACGCTGACTGCCATCGAGTCCGACGGTTCAGCCACATTCAAGGTCTACTGCAACCCGCTGGTCAACTGGATTTGGTTCGGCGGATTGATCTTCGTGCTCGGTTCGATCGCAGTCATGTGGCCGCACCCGGACCGAAAACCCGCGCAATGAAATGGCTATGCGGGGGATCGGGTCCGGCGCGCAGCGGATTCGAACGACAGCTTCGAGTGACACTGATCGTGTGGATCAGCTGGATGTGTGTTGTGGTCGGTTCCGATTCAGCAATCGGGCAGCCAGCATCGCCACACGCGGGAGCCAACGTTGCGGGTGGAGGGAAATCGGGTGTCCCGGATGTGCCCGCCGGAGCAGCCAGTATTCGCGGTCGCATCGTGCACGAGACGAATCCGGCTGCAGTCGCCGGAGTTCCGATCGTCTTGTATTCGCTGAGCCCGGATGGGTCGCCCGGACTGCGTGGCATGGTCTCGGACGCCGGCGGAGAGTTTGCATTCGAGCGCGTCTCCGACGATGCATCGATTGTTTATCTGGTGGGTGCCCGCTACCGGGAGGTGCCGTTCGGAGTCCGGCTGTCGTTCAATCCGGGCGAGACGGATCGCGTCGTCGAACTCACAATCGGTGATCCGACCACTGACAACGCCGATGCCCGGGTCGCCGACGTGCTGATTCGCGTAGACCAGGGCTGCGACGGCTTGCTGGTCAAGGAATCGCACAGCCTCGAAAACACCGGCGATCTCGTCATCTATGTCCCGGAGTCCGAGCGAGCCGGTCGGCCACCGATCCTGCAGGTCCCCGTGCCAGCGGGAGCAACACATCTCGAAAGCACCATCGGAGATAGCCTCGATTGGGATGGGAAGACGATCTCGTACTGGGGCCCGCTGCGACCCGGTCGCGAAGAATTCGAGTTCTCCTACGGAATTCCCGGAGGCAACGGAGCGGTCGAAATGACCCACAGCTTTCCGAGTGGTGTGGGTCGTGTGCGCGCATTCAGCCACGCACAGGGGCCCATTCTCAGCTCGTCCGGGAGTGATGTGCGCCTCGAATCGGCTCCATCACTCGTTCTGAATGGGGGGTCGTACCCGCTCCTCGAGACGACAGACCTGGCTCCCGGTAAAACGCTCGTGCTGCGTGCCGAGCTGCGTCCAGTGGTCGCGGCATCCGGGGAAGTCGTCAACGAGGAAACCCGGATCTGGCTCGAACTGGACGGCGCGGCGCTGACTATCGACGAACAGCACCATTTGTCAGTGGCGGGCAGTGAGCCACTCGTTTCGGATTCCGGGGCGCCGCTTTTGTGCCTCGATCTCGATCCGGCGGCTGAGCAGTTGCGGTTTTCGAATCAAGCGCTCGCCCTCGGACTATCGCGCGACCCATCCGGCGCACTCGCAGTGCGGGGGCCGGTTCCGGCCGGGCCAACCACGTTTTCGATCCGATACCGCATCCCGGTGTCGGGCGATGTCGTCGAGTTCGCGCGCGAGTTTCCATTCGAGGTGCCGTTGCTGTCGTTCATGGTGGCCGACACGGGCTTGGTCATCGAAACACGAGATCTCCACCGCCGCAGGCCGATCCTCACCGAGGACCGCAAGTACCTGCACCTCGAGGGGTTTGGGATCGCTCCCGGTAAAGAGGTTCGGATCAGCGTGGAGCCGCTCGCGCTGCGCCGGCCGATGACGCAGTGGGCGTCCGCGAGTCTCGCTGTTGTGGTCGGCCTGCTGGCCATCGGCTTCCTGACCGTGCCGCTTCGGGATGCCGCGGGCAAGCAATCCGAGCCGATACCCAGTCACTACGCCGAGGAGCGACAGAGCGTGCTGGCATCCCTTCGCAGCCTCGAAGACGACTTCGAAACCGGCAAGTTGACTGAAGCCGACTACCAGGAACTTCGACAGCAGCTCCGATCCACTGCGGTGTCGCTGCTCTCGCAGGAGCGCAAGAACGCTCTCACTCAGAAGCATGCCCATACCCCTGTGGCGCCCGCGCAGTCGTGTGGCGACTGCGGAGCTGGACTGGCGCCAGACGCGCTCTTCTGTTCGAGATGTGGGACGAGGGTCAGCGAGGAGTCGCCGAGCGCGGGAAACAGCGAGTGACCCCTGTGGTCAGCGCCAAGAAACTCGGCAAGAGATTCGGAAGAACCGTCGGTCTTGCGACGTTCGATCTCGAGCTTGCAAAGGGCGTGAGTCTCGCGCTGCTCGGCCCGAATGGGGCTGGCAAGTCCACACTACTCCGACTGATTGCAGGGTTGGCGCGGCCGACGTCGGGCTCTCTCGATATCGACGGTGTATCCGCCCACAAGGGAGCTGCTCGCGCGAAAGTCGGCTACATCGGCCACGCAAGCCATCTCTACCCAGACTTGACCGCGCGCGAGAACCTGATCTTCGCCGCCAAACTTCACGGCGTGGGTGACCCGGCCGCACGCGCGACGCAATTGCTGGCCGAAGAGGGGCTCGAACGCGCCGCTGACCGCCAAACCCGCGGATTCTCGCGCGGAATGGCACAACGGCTCGCGATCGCGCGCGGATTGATCCAGGAGCCCGAAATCGTGCTGCTCGACGAGCCCTTCGCCGGCCTCGACGGGCGCTCCTCGGAACGCTTGGAGCAGAGGATCGAAAAATTGCGAGAGATCCGCTGCACACTCGTGTTGGTCTCACACGACATCGCGCTGACGGCGCGACTTGCGGATGCGGCCATCGTGCTGGCAGCAGGCAGCGTGCGCCACACTTTCGGCTCGCCGGACGGCCAACCCTCGAGCGGTCTCGACCCCGCGGCATTGGAGTGCGCGTACAACGACGCGTCGGATGCCGGTCGCCCATGAACGTATTCGCCGCGATCTTGTGGAAGGACCTGCTGACCGAATGGCGCAGTCGCGACCGCGTCGTCGCGATGCTGATGTTCTCGCTGCTGATGGTGATCGCGTTTCACTTCTCGCTGCCCGGAGGCGCCACGGCTCAGACCCGCCACTACGCACCCGGCTTGCTTTGGGTCGCATACGTATTCTCCGCGATGCTCGGGCTCAGCCGCTCGTTTGCCATCGAACTCGACAACGACGCGATCTCGGGGCTGGCCATGGCACCGGCCGATCGCGGTTGGATGTTCATGGGCAAGATCACCGCGAACATGGTCATATTGGGTTTCGTCCAGACGATCACGGCGTTCGTGTTCGCGATCGTCTTCGAAATTGCGCTGGCACCGGCTCTGATCGGCATCGTCGCGCTGGGTTCACTGGGCCTGTGTTCGGTGGGTACCTTTTTTGCGGCGGTCTCCGTACGGACGCGGCTGCGCGACGTCATGCTTCCGCTGCTGGTGCTGCCGTTCTACGTACCCGTTCTGTCGGCGGCATCGCGTGCAACTACAGCACTGATCGAAACCGGAAGCGTGCCGTTCGAGCCGATCCAGTTCCTGTTGGTGATCGACGCGAGCTATTTGATAATCTCATTCCTGCTGTCAGACTTCGTGCTCGACGAGTAGGCGGAAAAAGTCGCAGTCCCAGCTCGTCCCAAAGGCCACGGGCGGCCCACTGACGCACCAGCGGTACGCCCCCTCAACGAGGATCCGAAAGCTCAGATGACAAATCCCTTGCTCGACACCGCCTCGTCTCCGATTGGCGGACCGCGCACGGCCGGCGCGTTGCGCGTCAGCGGTGGAGTGCTGGCGGCCTTGGCCGTGAGCTGGGCTTTGCTGGTGATCGGCGCGCCAATTGATAGTCGGCAGGGTGTGATTCAGAAAGTGCTCTATGTCCACGTACCACTGTGGTTCGCCGCCTACTCCGGTTTCCTCCTCACCGCAGTTTGCGGGGCGCTGTACCTGTGGCGAAACGATGAGCGTTTCGATCGTGTCGCGATCGCGGGTGCGGAAGTCGGCGTGCTCTTTTGCACTCTGGGGCTGGTGAGTGGGCCGATCTGGGCGAAGGGAACCTGGGGACACTGGTGGGCCTGGGATCCCCGGCTGACTGTGTCTCTACTACTGTGGTTCGTATACCTCGCGTATCTGCTGTTGCGGAGCTTTACAGAGGGCAGCACGCGAACTGCGCGTTTCGCAGCCGTTTACGGGATTGCGGGGCTGGGTGCGGTCCCCCTCAATTACTTTGCGATCGAGTTATTCGGCGGGGCTGCGATGCACCCCGACAACCTGCAGCGCGGAAGCCTGGGGGACGGCATGGGATTGCCGTTCGTAGCCGGGATTCTCGTATGCGGGGCTGCATTCGTCCATTTGGTAATCGCCCGAACCGATCTCGAGAACCGCCGAATCGAGCTGGACGAACTCGAGCAAGAGCTGGAATTCTAGGCCCCAGAAGCGCCGTCTCGAATCGAAATCAAATACAGGTTGACAACTCTGGTGACTCGGGACTATAAGCTGAAGGCAACGAACCTGCGTCTCGCACGTTCGATAATTTCTACAGTGGAGGCAACCGCTTACCCACCCCCCATGGGGGAAGCGTGTGCGTTCGGGAGAGCAAATCTCCCGACTGCGACAAATGTTGCGCGCCATTTGACTGGACCGGCAGGAGAGGGAAGCGCAGTACCCATTCCGGGACCGCAGCCCCTCTTGATCGCTCCACTCGAGAAGATTCGCACACACGCGAAAGACCGGCAGAAGTCGCTCTAGGGGCGGTTGTCGCGTGTGAAATCATCGTCCGGCAAACGCCGTGGCACGGAGATTGCGAAGTCTTCCGAATGGGCCCATGACTTCGGGCCGAGAACTCTACGTGATCCCGGTGCGGTGTGCGGTCTGCAGTGAGCGGTGAACGTTCAAGGGGGCCCGGGAGGCGACCCAACAAAGGGGACAGCGAATATGAAGCGCGGCGTCGGTTACTGCGAAAACACGGACTGCGAGGACTACGCCAAGGGCGTCTTTCTCCTCAACCATGGCGACACGTTCTACTGCCCCCGCTGTCGCCAGCTCGGAAAAGTCGAGAAGGAGCGCGGCTTCTACACCGGCAATACCGACATCTTCAAGGAAGTCCGCGTCGAGTACAACTTCGATCCGATCAACAGCGTCTACCGCGAGATCGCGATCGTCCGGGACGAGAGCTTGTGGGGCCGAAACAACGTTTACACGCTGCAGTCACCGCTGATCAAGACCGAAAAGCGCGCGCTGAAGGTGGCTGAGGCTATTTTGGCAAATCTCAATCGCTATCGTGGTCTGCTCAACGGTGACGACATTCCGCGCACCACAGAAATCATCCTGTCGTTCGACGACGACTTCGACGAGTTCTCCCGCAAGCTTCAGCAACTCAGCAAGGAATGGGAGGCTAGCGGCCTTCGCGAAGGACAGCGCTAGCTGCTACACAAACAGCCCCACAACAAATAGCCCCACACAAACAAAACTCCCGGGTTCTCGGCCACCGCTCAGGCTGAGGGCACTTTCTCTTTCGGCTAGTGCCCTTCCCCCCGAGGCCCCCGAAAGGGGGCGTCGGGGGCTTCCGCAGAGGATAGCCCCGCGGTGTCTGCGGAAACCCGCATCTGCAGGTCGATTTTCAGGCCGGCCCATATCGACCCGATGCCCTGGTGTTCGTGTCGTTCGCGGGACACACCGATCGGATTGAGCGCGTCCGCGAGTGGGGCTCGGTACCAGGGGAAAAGGGTCGTCGGTATCTGTTCAACGTCGAACCAGCGCACGACGGGCGTCTCGTAGCTCGGACGCAGCCGCCCGCTCATCACCTGGCAGGTAAACACGCGCGCAGTGTGGGGCCGGAAGCCCGTCCGAACATAGTCGCCAACGTGGCACTCGACGCTGACATCCAGACCGGTCTCCTCCCGCACCTCGCGCACCACGGCGGACTCGGCACTTTCGCCACGATTCGCGTTTCCACCTGGGAGTTCCCAGCCGCGCAGATCATGGCGCACCGCGAGCGCCACGCAGCCGTCGCGCAGCACGACACCCTGGCAAACCATGAGCGGCTCCCGCTCGATCAATCGCGGAGCAGCCAACCCCCACCAAGCGAGCTCGAGATAGTTCGGAATCGCCCATGCAAGCCGGCCAAGCAGCCCTCGGCGGGCCGGCTCTCGGCTCGACACCGGCCTACTCGATGATCTTGGTGAGCGGGTATTCGACGATGCCGCACGCCCCGGTTTCGGACAATCGCGGGATCAGCTCGGTCACGATGCTCTCTTCGATCACCGTGTTGATCGCAGTCCAGCTCTCGTCGGCCAGGCGAGAAATGGTCGGCGTCGCAAGTGCAGGGAGCAGCTTGAGTACGGCTTCGAGCCGATCAGCCGGCACGTTCATCATCAGACCGACGCGGTCGCTGGCGCGGATCGCCCCCTTCAACACAATCAACAAGCGCTCCATCTTCCGGCATTTCCACGCGTCGGCGTGCGCATCGCGATTGGCGATCAAACGCGGCGTGCTCTCGAGCACGGTATCGATCACGCGCAGGTTGTTGGCGCGCAAGCTCGACCCGGTTTCCGTCACATCGATGATCGCGTCTGCGAGTAGCGGTGGCTTGACTTCGGTCGCCCCCCAGGAGAACTCGACCTTGGCCTTGACCCCATGTTTCCGCAGATAACTCCGCGTGAGGTTCACGACCTCGGTTGCAATCCGCTTGCCGTTCAGATCCTTGGGCTTGCGGATCTTCGAATCGTTCTTGACCGCGACGATCCAGCGGACCGGGCCGTAGTTGGGCCAAGGCGCACGCAGGTCCGCGAGTTCCTTCACCTTCGCGCGGTTTTCGAGAGTCCAATCCAGCCCGGTGATGCCCGCGTCCAGAACCCCCTGCTCGACATAGCGCGCCATCTCCTGGGCGCGGATCAGCACACATTCGATTTCGGGATCGTCGATTTCCGGATAATAGGAACGCGACGGGATACTCAACCGGAAACCGGCATGGGTGAACAACATCAGGGTCGTTTCCTGAAGGCTGCCCTTGGGAAGCCCGAGCCGAAGGATCTTGCCCTTGGAGGCCTTCATTTTCCGTACACCTCTTTGGGATCGAAGACCTGTTCGCCGACGTCGATCCAGCTGCCATCTTCGAGCTTTCGGAAAAAGCAGCTGCGCCGTCCGGTGTGGCACGCCGCTCCACCACGCTGCTCGACCCGGACAACCACGACATCGCCGTCACAGTCGATGAACAGGCTCTTCACCTTCTGCGTGTTCCCGCTCTGCTCGCCTTTGTGCCACAGCTTGTTTCGGGAGCGGCTCCAATACACGACCTCGCCTCGCGAAAGCGTCAGAAGAAACGATTCAGGGTTCATGAACGCGACCATGAGCACTTCGTCGGTCGCGTCGTCAATCGCGATCGCAGTGACCAGGCCGTCCGCCTTGCTGAAATCCAGCGCGTCGATGGGGCTCTTGCTGGGGTCTTCAAAGGGGTCCATGGGGAGGCGGAGGCTATCGGGCAGCGAGCGCCGCCGCCAGACGCCCGCGCAAGGGCATCACATCTTCGAACAGCGGCCCGGGCTGGTAGAGCGGCTCTTTGCCGGTGGAGTCTGGGGCCTGCTCCAGAATGCCCCTGCGTTCCATCAAGTCGAGCGACCCGCGAAACGCGGTCTCGTTTGCCGACTCTCTCCGCGCGACTTCTCCGAGTAGCTCGGAGCGCACGTAATGTTCGTCGGCCGCCTTCATCAGGTTCTTGCGCGACATCGCTCCAACCATCGCCAGCACGGCGTTCGAGGTCGCGTAGTAGACCTCGACGATTCCGCGCGTTTGTTCCGCCAGGAATCGAAAATACGAAACGCCCTTTTCGGTAGGCTCGAGGCGCTCGCCGGAACGCTCGATCCAGCAGAATCGCTCGAAGTGGTCGATGAAGGCGTCTACGTGAGACGCGAGAACTTCACCTTTGGGAGTGAAAAACTCGAAATAGAACAGGTCGAGCCAGACCGGCAATTCGGCGCGAACGCTGTCGATTTCTGGGCTCGACAGCAGGTGTCGCGCCAGGAAGCTCGGCGTCGCCAGGTAGTGGACGATCGTGTTCCGGTACATGTCGAGCGCCCGCACGCGACCGGGCTCGTAGTAAAGGACTTCTCCCCTCGCGTCGGGGTCGGAACGGATCAGGTCTGCGCTCAACATCGAGCCGATCGATACGTGGAATCCGCCCTCGTCGCGATCCAGTGCGGGCGTGAGTCGGACATCTTGCAGTCGCAGCAAGTCGACGATCTGCTGCATTCGCGCCGCCAACTCTTCGCGAAACATCCCGCGACTCGATTCCCCCATCAGCGCACACGCGGCGACCGATGTCGCGTTGGGAATCACAGACCAGTTGATTCGTTCGACGAGGCGGTTGCCCAGCCCTTCGACAAACGCTCGTTTCTCCTGCAGGGCCTCGGGCGTGTCATCGAGGAACCGTTCGCGTTGGTCCCCCAAGGCGTCCGCCAGGGAAATCGGCTCACCAAAATTGACGAATACGCTCCCGAAGGCAAGACGCAGGAATTTCCGCGCTCGGACGAGTCCCCACACGCTCTCGGCCTGTTTCTGTTCGCCTTCGAGTTCCCCCATCATCGCGCTCTCTTCGACGAGCCGTTCGTACGAGATCGCGATGGGTACGAAGAACATGTCGCGCCGCGCACTCGCGAGAAATGCCTCGACATTCCAGGCGAGCATCCCCAGTCGGGGCGCGAGCGACTTGCCGGTTCGCGAACGACCCCCCTCGATGAAGAATTCCTGCGGGAAGCCCTGCTTGATCAGGTGAGCCACATAGGCTTGAAACACGGCTTTGTAGAGAGGATCGTCGAACGACTTCCGCAAGAAGAACGCGCCGGCGCGACGCCAAATGAACCCGAACGGGCCGAACGCCATGTTGTCCCTGGCCGCGATATGCGGCGGAACAAGGTGATTGCCGTAGAAGATGATCGACAGGATCAGAAAATCGAAGTACGAGCGATGGCTCGGTGCGAGCACGAGTGGGTGGCGCTTGGCGTAGTCGGCGATTTTCTCGATTCCCGTCAGCTCGATCGAAGTGAACAACCGCTTCAGGATGGCACCAACCAGAAAATTGAGAGCGGCCAGAAACGTCGAGTTCATATTCGCGGCGATTTCGCGGAACATCTTCGCGGCCTCGGCTTGGCCACGCTCTACCGACGCGTTGCGTCCGCTCGCCCAATCGCGAATCGCGTGTTCGACTACCGGGCTCCCGATCACGCTCTGTTGCACACGGTGACGGGGCCGCAGCGTCGGTCCCTCGACCACTTTCTCCTCGCGGTACAGGAAGGTCAGGATCGATCGACGCACTTTGCGTGCGACGCGATACCGACCCTCTTTTCGCTGCGCGTGAACGAACCGTCCGAGGTCGATCGAACCTCCCACCTTCACACACAGGCCGCGATAGGTGGTCAGAAACGAGATCACCTTCGCCAGGTCTGACGGTCGCGTCGTAGCGCCGTACGTGAGATTCAGAAATCCTTGATGTGAGCGCGGCCCCTTTGTCCAGAACAGCGCAAGCGGAACCAGGTAGACCGGACGATCGGAATCCCGGACGTTCGCGACGATCTCCTCGAGCAGGTCGAGTTCACCCTTACCGTGCTCGACGGCGCTCTTGCGGGAGCGCAGCTGGGTTCGAATCCGGGCCGTGCGCAAGAACAGAAACGACGAGGTGCCGCGGCGAACGTTCGAACCGAGGTTCGCGCGTGTCTCAGCCAGGTCGAACTCCCGAAACAATTCCCCCCGCCGCGACCAGGCCAGTCGCAATAGTTGCAACAGCGGCCGGTAGTAGAAAAACCGGATGCCGTTGGCGAACCGGGACAACCTCAACCCTTCGCGGACGAACAGCGTGTTGAATAGGAAATAGTCGAGACGGCTCGCATAGCGCATCACGTAAACGACCGATCCGCGACTCTCGAGTTCGCGAAGGTGATCGACGGTTTCTTTGTCGAGGTCGAAGTGACGGAAAAATCGCTGCGCAAACCACTGGAACGGCCAATTGAACTGAGGCGTCATCGCAGACAACGCATCGGAGGCGTCGTCCACCAGATCGATCCGATCGACCGAATTCTCCCCGGGGTGCTCAGCCATCGTCCACAGGTACCACCGCTGAACCGGTGGGGCAACGAATACGTGCGGAGATTCGCCACCCCACGCAGCTGCCTCCGGAGTCTCCCTGGCTTGAAGAGAAATTCGTCCAATGCCCGAACCTCGCGAGCTGACCAGCCGCCATCAGCTGATGACCTCACCGGCGAATCGTTGGCGTACGCGAAGTCACCGCAGGTAGATTGCTGCACGCTTGGACCGCGCCCGTGAGCGCGCCTCCAAGCCGACACGCTGGGGAACGCGCTAGTGTCCCGACACAGGTTCGCCGCGCGCAAGAACCTGCCGAATTCCTGAGTTGGATCATCCACTCACGAGCATCCACTCACGAGCATCCACTCACGAGGTAGTCGCATGGATCTCTCCAAGTTCTCGACGGAAACGCTGATTTCGAGCGTGTTTCGGGACTCCTATACGCTCGACTCCGAGAAACTCGAATCGCTGTACAGCAAGTCGAAACGTCACCAATGGAATGCCGAGGTCGACGTCGACTGGAGCCAGTTCGAACCCGGCTGTGACATTCTGGATCGCGAAACGGACTTCTTGTTTAGACTGGACTGTGTTCGGAAACTCCCCGAATCGCAGCAGGCCGCGCTGTGGCGCGGTGCCAACCTGTTCTTGATTTCGCAGGTTCTGCACGGCGAGCAGGCGGCTTTGATGACCTGTGGTCAACTGGTCAACGCAGTGCCCGATATCGATGGTAAGTTTGCCGCCGCGGTCCAGGTGATGGACGAGGCACGTCACGTCGAAGTCTTCGCCCGCTACCTCGAGTGCCAGGGGCAGCGCTTTCCGATCGACCCGGATCTGAAGTGGATCATCGAGCGGCTGCTCGGTGAATCCGACTGGGAGGCGAAGTGCGTCGGAATGCAGATCATTTTGGAAAGCGTCGCGCTGTCGTTTTTTCGACTCGGCGAGAGCCGCGGAATCGAGCCGGTCTTCAAGTCATTCATCGGCCGTGTTCACGAAGACGAGTCACGCCACGTGGCCTATGGCGTACTGTCGCTGAGCGAGCGGATCCCGGAACTCCCGGCGGGTGTGCGAAACCGCCTCGAGGACTGGGCATACGACTCCGTGGCCAGACTCGCTGGCCGCGCCGGCAAGCCCAGCTTCACGTCACAGTTCCAGGCATTGGCGAGCGTCGGTCTCGATCTCGAAAGCTTCCTTCCGAAGCTGATTGAAGAAACCCGCGACAGTTCGCACATCGACTTCGAAGGTCTCGACGACCCGATGGCACAGACGGTCCTCCCCAACCTGATGCGCGTCGGCCTCGTCCCGGAGCGGCTCGTCAACGGCTACCTCGCGCAGGGATTCCGGATCGACCTCTCGGCCGGCACCGTGGACGACATCCACACTCACCATGACGAAACGCAAGCCGCCCGCTCCGTGTTCGCGGCGAAGGGCGTGGACTTCTCAGACGCCAAACAGGTGGCGGCCGCCTGACCCGGTGGCGGTAGGGGCTGCCCGTCCTTCCGCCTATCGCAGTCGATACACGCTGCTGGCGGTGCCGTGGAACATTGCGTCCTTCTCGTCCTCCGAGAAGTCTTGGACGATTTTCTTCATGCCGTTCCACATGACGTGGTACGACAGCGAGAATTTGTCGACCGGAAAGTTGCTCTCGAACATGCAGCGGGCCGGCGTGAAGCACTCGATCATGTGCAGGTAGTAGCGTGACTGCGCCGCGACGAACTCATCCGAAGACGGCGGAAGATCTCGCCCCATCCAGCCGAAGCCGTTGTCCGGCATCGCGAGACCTCCGAGCTTTGCAAACACGTTTTCCGATCTAGCAATTTGCGCCACGTCCTTCTTCCACTGCTCGAAAATTTCCTCGCGCCGGGTCGCATAGCTACCAACACCAAGCGGCGTACCGAAGTGGTCCAGCACCATGATCGTATCCGGAACTGCCTGAGCGAGCGCTGCGAATGCCGGATTCTGGTGGTGGTAGTGCCAGGTGTCGTAGCTGTGGCCGAGCCGGCCGAGGACCTTGACGCCTTTTTGGAAACTCGCGTCTTCGTACAAGCCAGCCGGAGCGCGCCCTGGGATCATCAGCACCTCGGGATGGTCGTCGCGCGCTCCCGCATGGCGGATGCCGCGAAACAGGCCTCGACCTGCTTCGACGTGTTGCCACAACAGGGCTTCCAGGCCATCGGTGATGGTCAGATCGACATGGGAAATCAGCGCAGCGATTTTCGCCCGTCCGGATCCGTCCGCAGCGCTCCTTGCGGCCGCATCCACGACAAAATCGATCTCTCCGATCGATCTCTGCCCTTGCGGCCCCTGTGTCCGATATTCAGCCCCGCACTCCATGAACACTGTTTTCTCGATGTTGTGACCGCTGCCGGTGTCTGCCCACAAGTCGTCGAGCAGATACCGCGGCAGTCCCGGGTGTCGCCACAGGTGATGGTGCGGATCGACGATCGGACGATCCGCGTCGATGATTTCTTCTCGCACCTGATCTAGCCAGGCTCCCGGGTGGGATAGCAGGTCACTCATTCGTGTTTTCTCCTCCTTCGGCGGCAGAGGATCAAGCCGGCAAATCGGCCAGTTCGAGGCTGACATCCCACAGACGCGCGGCATCTTCTGAATACCGCGCATTCGCGGCGAGCGGTCGGAGTTTCATGTTGTAGAAGTACCCGCCGTTTTTTTCTCGGCCCTGCCGAACCGCGGGCGCTGTGCACAAGTACACCCCGGTTTCTCCGCCCTTCTGCGGAGACCGCGCAAACGGCGAGATCAGCGCCGTGGCGAACCGCGCAAAGCGACCGTTGTTCTTGGCCAGATCACTGCCTACGAAACCGGGATGGAAGCTGTGGGCGCTGAGCCCGCGGATCCCATGGCGCCGGCCGAGTTCTTGCGCGAACAACACGTTGGCGAGCTTCGATCGACAGTAGACGGGAAATGCCGAGTATTTCTTCTCTGCCTGCAGGTCATCGAAATCGAGTCGCCCGGCGAACTTGTAGCCGTCCGAGGCGGTGCAGACCACACGTGGCTCGTCGGTCCCGCATAGGCGGTCGAGCAGCAGGTTCGTCAACAGGAAATGGCCGAGGTGATTGACCGCGAAGGTGGTTTCGTAGCCGTCTTCAGTGGTACTTCGAGACAGGTTGAACACGCCCGCGTTGTTGTACAGCACGTGCAGCGGGCGATCGCTGCTGAGAAACCTTTCGGCGACACGGCGGACGTCCTGCTGTACCCCCAGATCGCCGACCAGCATGTCGAGCTTTGCAGTTCCGTGCGCGCGACCCATCTCGTCGAGGACTCGTTGCCCCTTGTCGGCGTCCCGACACACCCCGACGATGTCGGCGCCCATGGCCGCCAGCGCGAACGCCGACGCGCGACCCAGCCCGGCCGTGAAGCCGGTAACCATCACGGTCTTGCCGCGCATGTCGGTGTGGGGGGCTGCCACGGCTAGCGATCTCCTGCGCTGGAATCCTGGGGTTGTGGAATTGTAGGGGAACTGGCGCGACCAAAGCTCTCCGCGACCGCGGGCTTCTGGCGATCCAACGGGCAGGCAGGCTACTTGCGGGGGGTCGGATCTGTGGAGCGGGCACGCGTGGAGCGGCCCGGGTAGCGGTCGACTGGCTCCGCGGCGCACCGAGTTCGACGCTGCAGGCGCTTGGGTCGACGTTGGACGCGAGAGCGTCGCAATCCCGCTACCCTGGGGAGACGCGGGAACGAGCTATCGGAGGCAAGTAGGCATGGTCGATTCAAAAGCCCTCGCGAGCTGGATCGAACTCGAAGGCTGTTTCAATTTTCGCGACCTCGGGAACTACACCAACACCACAGGCAAGCAGATGCGTTGTGGGCAGGTGTTTCGCGCCGACGGTCTGCAGCGCCTCACCGAGACGGACCTGGATCACCTGTGTGGAGAGATCGGCCTGCGCGGCGTGATCGATCTGCGCTCGAGCGATGAGGTAGAGGCGGATGGTCGCGGCGCGATCGAGCAGCGCGTTGCCATCCACCACGTGCCGCTATTCGAACGCACGCGTGCCGGGGCAGGCCAGGCTAGAGCTGATTGGATCAAGCCCGAACTGCTCTCGCATATGGGTGATCTCTATTGGCTCATGCTGCAAGCGGCCAGCGGGCCGATCGTCGAGGTAGTCAAGCTGATCGCGGAATCGGAGAGTCCGCTGGTGTTCCACTGTGCGGCCGGCAAGGACAGAACGGGCGTCATCTCGTCGGTACTGCTTTCGCTGCTCGACGTACCGCAGGAAACGATCATCGCCGACTACGCCTTCAGCCGGAAGAACATCGATGCGATCAACGCGCGCCTGGGTGAGAGTGAGACGTACAAGAAGATGATGGACGCGATGCCCCCGGACGCCTACGACGCGGATCCCGCCGCGATGACGCACTTCCTCTCCAAGGTGACCGAACAGGAGGGGTCCATGGTGGATTGGGCTGCGAACGCGGGAATCGATGACACGATGCGTGCGCAGTTGCAGGCGCGTCTGCTGGTCTAGGTGCACGCAACGCTCGCCCGAGTGTCGCGAGTTCGCGAGCTTTCAGCGTTCAACCGCGATACCAGACCGGGCGCAAGCATAGTTCGAACCGATTCGTCGGGCCGCGTAGCCGTTCAGGCAAGCGAAGCGGGTGCCCGATAGTTCAGACATGAACCATGTCGAGATCCGAGCGTTGTTCGTTGTGCTGGTGCTTCTACTTCCAGTTCCAACCTTGTTCCCAACGCTGGCCCTCGCTGACCACTCCGCTCAGGCAACCGCTGATCGGGCGGTCGCATTGATTTCCGATGGCAACTTGAAGGCGGTCAGTTCGCTTCACCACTATCCGCCCACGTATTCGGACCAGGAGCTGCTCGCTGACGAGCAGACTGTAACCAAGGGCCTCGCGCTTCTGGTACGCCGATTTGGATCCATCAGTGATGCCCAACCGAGCGAGTCGCTGCGCTACTTCTACCACGTTGGCAGCGGGGGCGGCACCGTTGAGTACTGGCGGTCGATTCCGGGTAGCAGCGTTACGAATCATGTATACGACGTGCACTTTGGCTCCGCCGGCGATGGATTCATCAAGGTCGATGTTGTCTCGATCGAGGAAGGGTCCAGCCCGCAGATCAAGGCGATCGAGTTCGGCTTGCCAACCGAGAGACCGGGCGCGAAGCAGCAGATCGTTTCGACGATGAAAGCGCTCCTGATCGAACTGGGGGTTCCGCTTCCGGAGAATTTCATTGAGTTGGCCGAGCAGTCGATGCAGGCCGCCGGCTCGGTCCCGGCCAACCACCAATGAACGCGCCCAGGTAGCCTGCCCCCGAGCAGCGCGTTGGCGCCCGGCCGATCGCGCAGCCGGTCCAACAGGTGCACTGCTGTGATGTATATTGCGGCCATGCGAGAGTCGCCCCTACGACCCGTCACGCCGGGAGAAATCGAGGCCTTTCACCGCGACGGCGCCGTATTGATCAAAGGTGTCCTGTCACAGAATTGGGTCAATCTCGTCCGCGACGGGATCGACGCTGCGATCGCCGAACCCGACCAGTTGTCGGGACTCGCTGGGGCCGAGCTGCGGGTCGACCAGTTCCCGGCATCGCGGTCGCCGGCGCTGAGACGGATCATCGACGAGTCTCCTGTCGCCGAAATCGTCGGGTCCGCGCTGCGCAGCCCGGTCCGCTTCTACATGGACCAGGGCTTCTACAAGAGTCAGGGAATGATTGCCCCGACCCCATGGCACCAGGACACCTGTTACTACAACATCGGCGGCCACGACCTGATCCGTGCATGGGTGTCCGCCGACCCGGTCCCGCGCAATATCGCGTTGGAGTTCGTGCGCGGATCCCAGCTGTGGAATGTCACGTACCGGCCACTCGCGGGCCGTGACCCCGAGTTCGACGCCGAAGCGCGTACCCTGCTCGAGAACGCTCCCAGCGATCGACCCATGCTCGGCGCCCGGGCCTACGAAAACTGGACCTACTGGAGCGGCGTGCGCGACACGCGCCTGCCGCTGGTTCCCGATATCGAATCACACCGCGATTCGTACGAGATTCTCGGCTGGGAGTGCGAACCGGGCGACGTCATCCTGTTCCATGGCAACATCCTTCACTCTGCGTTGGGCAATGTGAGCTTGCCGCACCCGCGCCGCGCACACGCATCACTTTGGGCCGGTCGAGACGTCCACTACCTGAACCGCCCTGGTCAGATCATTCCCGACCCGGCCGCCCTTTATGTCCATGAGCCGAAGACGGGACAGCCGCTCAGCGACTTTCCAGACGTCTTCCCGCTCGCGTGGACTCCTGACCCGTAGCGACGCTCATCACAGACGCCTTTTCCCCCATTCGACCGCTCGCCGCAGCAGCTCGCGATAGCTGGGATCCCCCCAGGAGCCGCGAACCACTTCCGCTACATCTTGAATGGGTTGCATATCATATTTCCCACAGCAGTGGCCCAATGTGATGTACAAGACTTCGCCATCGTCAACCGGGTGCGTATAAGCAACGAGCCTCGGTTCGTCGCTGGGCCATTCGTTCTCGATGTAGCCGGTGTGAAAGGTCCCTGTGTAACGTGTTTCGAGAAGCGGTTTGATTTCGCCGTAGTACTCGCACAGGTAAAGCTCGTCGGATGCCTCGAACGGCTCGATTCCCTTCACGAGCGGATGCTCCGGGTCCGAGACGGTGATCTGATAGGGCCCGATCGCTGGGTGGGAAATGAAACGACTCCCGAGCGTTTCCATGAACGTGTTGTGGGTCCGGGGGCAGAACATGCCTTCCGGTTTGAAGTCGAGAATCGCGTTCGTACCGTGCAGCGCGATCCAGCGGCCTCCAGCGGAAACGAAGTCCCGAAGTGCGTGCGCTTGTGGGTCGGTAGGTCGCAGGTCACAAGTGTAGGTGATGAGAAAGTCGGCCTTCGCGATTGCATCGACGTCGGAAAAGCTGTCGGCCACGCGCGTTCGGACTGCTTCGTCCTCGCCCAACAATTGGAGCAGTTCCAGGCGCGCGAAATCAGTGTCGTGGTATCTGGCGTTGGCAACCAAATAGGCGTGAATGAGTCCAGTCATGCGAACTCTCGAATTCAATGCATCGCGAAGATTACACAACTGCGTCGCGGGCCAGCTGCCGGCTCAACGGGGACGAGTTCATCCTTGGTGGGTGAAAAGCTGGGTGAAAAGGTGGATGAAAAGCTGGATGAAAATTGCAGTGCCTTGTCACGACCCCCCGGAAGAGAGCAGGTTCTCGACCGGCTGATACAATTCCTCCAGGTAGGCGATTGTCGCGTCATCGAGGTCGATCTCGGCCGCAGCCACGAGCTGATCGAGTTGCTCCACTTTCGATACGCCGACGATCGGCGCAGTGACTTCGGGTTTGCTGAGCAACCAGGCCACGGCGATCTGCGCAGGTGAGTGGCCGAATTTTTCGGCCACCTCGACGACCCGATCGGCGATATCGAAGTCGCGATCCCCTCGGTACAGGCTCTGTGTCCGTATGCGGTCCATCCCCTGCGAGCGGCGGGTCGTGCCCTGATCGAAGCCTCCCCGGTACGAACCCGCAAGGATTCCCCGCGCCAGCGGCGACCACGGCGTAATCCCCACACCGCTCGTCTTGCAATACGGATTCATTTCCCGTTCTTCCTCACGGTAGATGAGGTTGTAGTGGTTCTGCATCGAGATGAACTTTGTCCAGCCGTTGCTCTCGGCCGTCAGCTGTAGCTCGGCGAACTGCCAGGCGAACATCGAGGAAGCACCCAGGTACAATGCCTTGCCGGCTTTGACGACATCGTGGAGCGCCTCGAGGGTCTCCTCGATGGGAGTCTGCACCTGGCCTGGGATCGCCTGCGGATGGCGGTGGATCACCAGGTGATCGACGTAGTCGTGACCGAGCCGCTCGAGGCTGCGGTCGATGCCCTCCATGATGTGTTTGCGCGACAGCCCACCCTGGTTGGCTCCGCCTCCCATCGGCATCGCCAGCTTGGTCGCCAGCACGTACTCGTCACGAGAAAGCAGCTCGGACAGCAGCTTGCCCACTACCTCTTCGCTCGCGCCGACTCCGTAGATGTCGGCACAGTCGAAGTAGAACACACCGTGCTCGATCGCAGCCTGAAAGATCGGCCGCGCATCCTCCACACCGAGCGTCCAATCGCCCTGGTGACCGCGACCCGGTTGTCCAAAATTCATGGTTCCCAGACACAACGGCGACACCCGCAGCCCGCTGTTCATTCCGAGTGCAATGGGTTTGAGCATGGTACGCGTACCTCCTGAGCCCCTGTCATGGGAGCCCCAAGCAGCGAGAAGCAGTGTAGTCAGAACGATTGCAATCGGCAGACCCCGCTCATGCACCCACCGAAACCCATCAAGCGACGACAATACAACACGCCAGCAGCTCACACACAAATTCGCCCTCGCGTGATCAGCGCAGGAGATACTGGACGATGTCTCGCGCGATCTCGCCGTACATCGGTCCCGTCGGGTGTGCGGCCCAGGTGAGTTCCTGCTGCTCTTCCGGGAGCCGCTTTACGGAGACCGATGAATTGATCAGCGGTACGTCATATCGCTCGCTCACGCGCTGCATCGCCCGGTTGGCCACCGCAAACCACTCGGCGTTGTAGGGGTAGGTGATCATCACAAACCTCGCGCGCGCACTGCGCGATTGCTCGACCATCAGCGCGTAGTCGCGCTCGGCCGACGCCTCCACCGTCTCGCGATTCGCCTCGAGGTCCACCTGCCCGGCCTCGCGATGATGGACAATGATCTCCTCGCGCCCCTCAGACCGCACCGTCCAGCGCTCGCTGTCCCCCAGGCCGTTTTCGACGGCGACGCGCTGGCGAACTTCCACGGCCTGTCCAGTCGCGACGATCCTGTCGAGCTCGCGGTCGTGAAACCAGACCCGAACGAAACGATACAAGCGTGAATAGGTCGCGAGGCCCTGGATGAGCGCGAGCAGCGAACCGGAATCTCGTTCCATCTCCGACGTGTTCCACGAGTTGTTGATGCCGGCCCAGACGATCACCACATCGGGGCGGTATCGGCTCAGCCAAACTGGCAGGCGGTTGCGCACTTGTCGGGTATTCATGCCCGGAACGCCGCGATTGATCACCGAGTACTTTCCCGGCTCGAGCCTCTCGAGTTGGGACTCGAGTTGGGCCGGATAGGCAAACTGCGGCGGGACGAAAGAACCGTAGGTGTGCGAATCCCCCACGCTGAGGATTTTCACCTCGGCCCCGGCACGCCACGCGCTGGAACGGTCTTCCGCGAATAGAGATACACCATGGAGTAACGCTTCGATCAGTAGTATCGACAACAGCAGAATCCCGACGGCCCACGCCGACCACCGAGCGATCACGGGCATCACTGTCAGCGCCCTCGCAGAGCGCTACAAGCATCGTGATAGAAGGCGGGCACCGCCAGCGACAGGTGGGATCCGTCCAAGAGCAGTAGCCAGCGAGTCCCGACCCCCCACTGCAGAACCTCCCCCGTGCCGACCCCGTACGGGTGGCCGCGTGGCCCCTCGCAAGCTTTTCGCGAGGCGTTCTCACGTGAGTCACGCTCATCGTCGAGGAGTCCTTCGCTGTGTTGCAGCTCCGCCAGATTCAGCCAGGCCGGGACCATCTCAGGTGCGCCCTCGATCGCGGCGAGCAGATCTGCGATTGCACCGCTGCGGTCTCCGTTCAGCGCCCGCACGACACCGCGATTCGCTCGAAGCTCTGGGAGCGATTGCTCCCGGAGCACGCTGTCGAACCGATCGAGCGCCGCATCGAGCTTACCATCCAATGCAAGAGCCACAGCCAGTCGACCACTGCGATAGGGGTCGTCGATCCCCAGCGATCGCGCGATCGACTCAGCGCGCGCATACAGCGACCGCGCGCGACTAACGTTGCCAGCGGCCAGATCCACACCGGCCAACGCGTCGAGGAAGATCAACGGTTGGGGGTTCTGGCTGTAGTGCCCGTAAACCTGGCGGGCTTGGTCGTACTCGCCGAAGTAGAAGTGGACCGGGCCGGCCGCCGGCGAATCCGCCCGCTGCGGAAGACCAACACCCGGGATCGCGATCGCGCAGGCGCATGCGGCGATCGCATTCAATGCCAGCAATAGCCCCAGTGTCGCGCGGCGTGGCAGGCGATGCGCCAGCGATTCCACTGCCCGCGTCAAGAACGCAGCGAACGGAACAGACAACACCAGTAGATAGGACGACTTGAGCGATGGCCACGAAGGTGCCACCCAGGCGAACCCGGCAAACGCCGCCAGCGCCCCGGCTGTGAGAATCGCGAGCGGTACCGCAGCGTAGTTTCGCCGGCCCCGCCGGGCATCGCGCAAGCACAGCAACATGCCCGCAGCGGCGAGTCCTGTCGGCAGCAGCCCAGCGAGTGCGATGATCTGGGTCGAACCGCGCTGCGCAAGCTCGGCGTCCAACGCGCGACCGCGATCGGAGTCGCGGAAGTTATCGGCCCAGAAGTTCAGGTAGACGGTTCCCCAAACCGAGTGCAACAGGTGTGGGGATATCGGATTGGCATCGACGAACGTTCGAGGTGACACGAACACGTAATCTCGCAGGGTGCGAAAACCCGGGGGCTGGTCACTCTCGACCGCGGATACCAGAGCGTAGGGCCGACTCATCGCGATCGGGTTGCCAAGGGTCACCCAGTTGCGCGCGAAATAGGGCCCGGAAATAGCGAACGCGACGCCGGCGATCACGGCTATTCGCAGCGACAAGCGGCCCGCCGCGCGAGGCTCACCCAGCGCGCGCACGCCCAGCGTCACGACGATCGCCAGCAGCGGAATGGCTGCATTGAATTTGACAAGCAGCGCCATTCCCAATAGCGCGCCGGTCGTTGCATCGCGCCGCCAACTCGGGCGGGCTCGCGCCTCGCCGAGGATGAACCAGACCATCGCCGCAGAGGCCAGGAACGTGAGCGTCATCTCGTTGCCGGGCATCGGACTCATGAAGAGTTGCGCGGGCAGGAAGGCGACGGATCCGAAGGCCACCAGCGCCAGCCAGCGGGGCTGTGGCATGACTCGCCGAACGAGAACCGCCGCCAACATGGCTGTGAGAAGGCTCATGGCGCTGCCCAACAGCGAGAGTCCACGCATCAGCACTTCGCCGCTGCCGAACTGCGCGAGCAGCCAACCCAAGGCGTAGTGGAGTGGCGGGTGGAAGTACGACCAACCTTGATCGGCCCACGGGACGGCACCATAAATGTCGAGGAAGATCACGTAGGCGACGTGAGCCCACGAGTCGTAGCCCCACATCAGTGGCCCAGCCAGCGCGTTCCAGATGCGCACGGAAATCGCTGCCGCCAGCACAAGCGCCCAGGCAGCATGGTAGATGGAGCGTCGTGCCAGCCCGGTGCGGCCACGGTCCACACTAGCCGACATGGTTCATGGCCCCTCGTCGCGCGCGCATCGCGTGTGCCGCAGGTTCATGGCCCGCCGAGCCGGAGCCAAGCGGAGCCAGTGAATCGACGCGTCGCCGTGCTGTTGGCCGAAGGCGCAACAGGATGGTCTTCGCTGCTTCTTCTCGCATCACTTCACAGGCACTTCGATAGAACTCCGGGAGCGCGGCGACCAGCCCGTCATTGTCCATCAGCAGCAACGTTCGGCGTCCGACGCCCCATTCGAGAATCTCGCCCGTACCGAGCCCGTAGGGGTAACCGGTAGGCGACGTACAGGCGGCATGTTTTGCGCTTTGCATCGCGAGTTCCGCTTCGGGCGCACGGCCAGCTCGCGCCAACACGACCGCGAGGTTCCGCCATGCGGGCGTCATTTCCGGCGCCAGTTCGAGCGCATTACGCAGGTCCAACTCCGCGTTCGTGTCGTCGCGAAGCGCTGCAGCGACGGCGCCGCGATTGGCCAGCAGCTCCGCGATCGATTCATTTTCCAACGCGCTATCCAATTCGGCGCGCGCCGCCTCGAGGTCCCCTCCGACCGCCATTGCGACCGCGAGCCGTCCCATTCGACGTGGGTCATTCCGATTCTGTTGCCGGGCCAACTTGACGGCGCGTTCGGAAAGCGCCCGGGCGCGTGCCGTCCGACCTTCTGCCAGTTCGACTGCGGCCAGGTTCTCGAGCCATGGAACCGCGTATCCGGCACCTGCGACCAGCGGAGCGTAGATCCGGCGCGCCGCCTGATACTCGGCGAAGTAGAAGTGCAGAGCCCCGGTCGCCGGCGCATCGTGTCGCCGCGGCAGCACGATTCCAATCGTCTCGACCACAGACCCCGCGAGCGACACGAACACCAGCGCGACAGGCGCTGCGACACGCTGCCAGCGCGCATTGCGATTCGCCAGATATTCGACCGCCCGAGCCAGAAAGACCGCGTAGGGTACCGAGAGTGTCAGCAGATAGGAGGACCGCACCGCCGGCCAGCTGGGCACGATCCACGTAAACAAGCCGAACGCCCCGAGCGCTGCGCCCGTGAGCAGTAGCAGCACGGGATACGCGTCGCAGCGGCGTCCGCGCGCGACGTCGCGCACGGCGAGACTGACACCAAAAAGGGTCAGTAGCGTCGGAATGACCCCGAGCCTCACCATCCACGCCATCGGGCGCCGCTCGCTCCGCTTCTGCTCCGGCGTGAGCACGGAGTCCGACTCCCGGAGCGTATCCGCCCAGATGCTGATGTACATCGAGCCCCAGATCGAGTGGATCATGTGGGCGGCCATCGGATCCGGGTCTACGAACATTCGCGGCGAAACCGACACGTAGTCCCGCCAGCTGCGAACGCCCGGCGGCTGCCCTGCCTCGAGATCCTTCACGAGCGGGAAGGTTCTGCTCATTTGGAATGGCGTCCCGAAGGTCTGCAAATTGCGCGCGTAGTAGGGCGCGCATACCGCCAGTGCAGTGAAGACCACGACTGCGCCTCGAATGCAAGTGCGCGAGAATTCCGCGCGCGCCCGAAAAATCGGACGCACCGCCAGAGCCGCAAGGACTGCGGCAAGTGGAATCACGCCGCTGAACTTCGCGAGGAGCGCCAGCCCCACCAACGCACCGACACAAGCGTCACCCAAGAGCGTCGGCACTTCCCGGCGCTCGTTGGTGATAAAGACCACGATCGCGGCGGCACTCAGAAAACAGAACGTGAGTTCGTTTGTGGGCATTGCACTCACCACCAGGTGGACCGGCAGCTGAGACACCGCGGTGAAGCCGAGCAATGCCAACCAGGGTCGCTGTGGAGTGAGGCGATGTATGACGGTCGCCGCCAGAGCCGCCGTCCCGAGGCTCGCCAGGCTCGACAAGACGAGCAGCCCCCGCGCAAGGAATTCGCCACTTCGGGCCTGGGCGAATAGCCAACCCAGCGCGTAGTGAAGTGGTGGGTGGAAGTACGACCAGCCCTGATCGGCCCACGGGATGCCCCGGTAGAGATCCAGGAACAACACGTAGGCGACATGGGCCCAGGCGTCGTAACCCCACAGCAGCGGCCCCGTCAGCGCGTTCCAGGCGCGCACCCCTACCGCGACCGCGATCGCGACGGTCCATCCGAAGGCCAGGGCACGGCGAGCGCTCACAGCCATATCATGGCGGTCCGAACAGGTCGCGCCAGCCCCGGATCACGATCGTCTGGGACCGCACTCGCGAAGCGGCTATCGCTCGATTGCAAACGGAACCGGTCATGCAACCGCTTCGGACTCAGTCATCTCTGGAGCGGAAGGCGGGGCGGCCTCAGGGCCGATTGACCCGATTCACCTGTCCTACCCGAGCGCCTGCGGTGCGCCCGTAGGCAAGCGCGAAGTCCGTCTCCATCAGTCGTTGGTAACCTGTGATTGTGTCATTTCGGGCGTCTTGATAGAAGCGGCGCACGCGTGTGGCTTGCTTCGCATCGGTGCTTTTCCCGACCGAGGCGGGGTCCGCGAACCAGTCCATCTGCGAACGCTTGAGGAGGATCAGGTCCGGGTTCGACTCCGTGATATCGGCGTGCTCGGTACTGTGCCAGCGCATGTGAATCTGGAAGCGCCGTTGTGGGGCAACGTAGAGGGTGTGGTCGCGAAAGATCCGCAGCGAGGTGTCAGGTGAAATCCCGGCGAGCACCTCGCGCTCGAATTGCTCCCAGAAGGCGAATGCCGGGTGATTCTGTTCGCGGTAGAGCACCGCGCTGTAGCGGCGCACGTCTTCTTGGAGGTGAAACACGAGCTGAAGGCCGAGCAACGCAGCCATCGCCACGCCAGCTAGCCGCGGGAGCCTGGATTCAGTTCGGCCCCGAAGCGCGTCCCACAGCAGCGGGCTGCCCGCGCACGATGCGAGCGGTACGAGCACACTCAGCAGGTAGCGCTCGCGCTGGAGGCCAACGTGGATGACGAAGAAGATCGAAATCGGGATCCCCCAGGCGAGGACCATAGCCGCGAGGTCGCGATGCTCTTCGCGTTGCGAACGGCGCGCCGTCACGGCACACGAAGTGACCAGCGCGGCCCATGTCGCGATCCATCCGTAGCCCGACCGCAGTAATCCGAGCCAAGGGCCGACGCCGAGTTCACCCCGGGTGAACCATCCTGCGTGTGTATCGCGCGCGAGCGACGCGATTGCGGCGATCGTCTCCTCCCACTCGCTCGGCAGAAACCAGTGGGGACTGCCGGCCAGAATGGCAAGTGCCATCACGCAAACGAATCCGGCACCGGCGCGCGCGAGCTTCGGCATCGAGTGCTTGTCGCGGGCACGGAACAGATGGAGCGCCACTGCCGCAAAGAACCACACGCCGATCGTTTTGGTGGCTGTCGCGAGTCCACAAGCCAATGCAGCAGCGAAGAACCACGGACCCAGACGACTTCGATCGAGAGACAACGCGCCGATCGTGCACACGACAAACAGCAGGAGTAACGCGTCCGGGTGCCACCACAGGTTGTTGTCTACGACAGCGGGCAGTGTCGCAAGGAAGACGAACAGCGCGATCATCTGCGGCGTCGAGCGCAACCGGGTCCACAACGCGACCAGGATCGCGATCGCGAGCGCCGTAAACAGGGGGCTCAGCTCGCGCAACGCCATCGCACCGGCGGTCGTCAGCCCTGGCTCCGCCGCAGCAACATAAATCGCGCGCAGGGGCCAGAAGACTGCGGCACTCACGGCGAAGAACGGAAAACCGTACCAGTAGTAGTCGTACGCGATGATCCCGAAGACGGATTCGGTCAACGAAGGGCTTGGGCTGGTCATCTTCCACAGCGCGCGGAACTGAGAGAACTCGTCGAGATTGAATACGCCGAGCATATTCACATCGCCGGCGCCGGTGAGGTTCGCGGGCACGAAAGCCAGCGTGTAGGCGACGCACAGCGCCGCCAGCACGAGGGACCGCCGCTTCTGATCCTGGGACAAGCCGGTCTCCAGCGGGGGGCTGGGCTCGCCGGAACTATCGGCCTCGCCGGCGCCGAGCTGTAGTGAGCTGTACTGAGCTCAAGTGTCAGGCGTAGCGCGCCTCGGTCGAATCAGCGCCGCCGCGCCCATCGCGGACTTGTTTTACCGCCTCTTCGAGATCTGCGAGGTACTGGTCTGCGACCTCCGCGTGCGAGGGCGACAGCATCAGATGGATCCCACGGGGTTCGGTGACCAGACCGGTGAACCATCCCTTCCTCTTCAGTTCCGCCCACACGGAGAAGATCGGCAATGCGTCGGTATCGGACCCGTATGCGAACAGCCCCAGCTGCGGGTCACCGAGCGTCCTCAGACCCGATATCCCATTGATCGACGCCATCATGTGTTGTCGCGTGTCGGTCACGAGCTTCGCCTTCTGGCGGTATCCCTCCACACCGAGATAGTGCATCACCGCCCACGCGGCCGCGATCGCCCCGCCAGGGCGGGTCCCAGCCGCTGTTGGCGTCGTCATCAAACCGGCGGGCCAATCGTCGCAACTGAACAGTTGGAACGCGCGCTGTTCTTCGGTCCGATGGAATACTGTGGATGCGCCCTTCGCCGCGTAACCATATTTGTGCAAGTCGGCGGACATCGACGCTACGCCGGGCAACTCGAAATCGAACGGCGGAACATCGATTCCGTTCATGCGTGCAAACGGCGCGAAGTAACCACCGACGCACGCGTCTACGTGCAACCACACATCGCGTTCGAGAGCGATCTCGGAAAGTTCTTCGATCGGGTCGATCAAGCCGAACGGAAAGCACGGCGCAGACCCGACCAGCATCAGTGTGCGGTCACCAATCGCGTCTGCCATTGCGCGCGTGTCCGCGCGCAAGTCTGCAGCGACCGGCACCCGAACCATCTCCAAGCCGAGGTAGTGGGCGGCCTTGTCGAACGCGAGGTGGGCCGTGCGCGGGACGACGATCTGTGCGCCTTGGGTATCCACGCCGCGTGCCCGCGCCTGGTCGCGACAGGCTTTGACGGCCATCAGGATGCTCTCGGTACCGCCGGACGTCATATTTCCGCAGGTTTGCTCGCCTCCGTGCAACAGGCCTTTGCCCATCGAGATCACGTCGGCTTCCATCTGGCGCAAGCTGGGGAAGGCCGCCGGGCCGAGCGCGTTTTCGGACTGATAGAGCGCATACGCATCTTTCGCGACCTGGAGCACATCGTCGCCCGGGTGAAAGACATAAACCGCCGTCCGTCCGCTGCGCCAATCCGCATCGTCGCGCCCCAGTTCGAGCATCTGCTGTCGAATCGAATCCCAGGCGCTGCCTTTTTCCGGGAGCTGTTTGGCGACCATCGATGTCTTCCTCCGGCTGTGTGCCCCAGCGTATCACGGTGCTAGAACTCCGTGTGCGATGACCAAAATTCCGACTCCCGAGATTCCGACCCCGAGCGACGTCACATCAGCCTGGCTCACCGGCTGCCTGCAAAAGGCCGGCCACACGGCCGAGGTGCGGAGTTTCGAAAGCCAGCGGATCGGCACCGGTCAAATCGGGATGTGTGTGCGCTACGCGCTCGATGTCGAGGGCGGGGATGCATCCACACCCAGGAGCCTGATCGGGAAATTCGCATCCGACGATCCGACCAGTCGACACACGGGTGTCCTGCTCCGCAACTACATCAAGGAGGTCTACTTCTATCGCGAGCTGCAGCATCGGCTGACGATCTCGACACCGCGCTGCTATTACGCAGAGATCCATGGACAGGGCCCTGAGTTCGCGCTGCTGCTCGAAGACCTCTCGCCCGGCGAGCAAGGCGATCAACTGGCCGGATGCACGGTCGATGTGGCGCGGGCAGCCGTGCTCGAACTGGTCGGGCTCCACGCACCGAGCTGGTGTGACGACCAACTGCGCAGTAGCGAGTGGCTGGGGGAGCCGAGCGCACCGATGATCGCTCTCGGTCGCGCGATGTATCAGGCGCAACTGCCGGGTTTCATCGATCGATACGGGCCGAGACTGGAAGCCGACGAAGCGGAGATTATCGAGCAGGTCGCCAGCTCGAGCGCAGCACCGTTCGAACCGCTCCCCAACCCCTATTCACTGGTTCACGTCGACTACCGACTCGACAACCTGCTGATCGACACCCAACCCAACCCGCCGAAGATCTCGGCCGTCGATTGGCAGAGCATCACTCTGGGCAGCCCGCTCTCCGACGTCGCGTATTTCCTGGGTGCGGGTCTGGTGCCCGAGGTTCGCCGCGCGGCCGAACAGGACATCGTCCGCTCCTACCACAACGCTCTGCAGTCGGCCGGAGTGAAAGGCTACGACTGGCAGGACTGTTGGAACGACTACCGACGCGGCAGCTTCAGCGGCTTTGCGGTCACCATCATCGCGTCGATGATGGTCCAGCAGACACAGCGAGGTGACGAGATGTTCATCGCGATGGCCCGTCGCCACAGCCGCCACGCGCTCGACCTGAACGCACAGGAGTTTCTGGCCTAGGAATCTGCGCGGCAGAGCGCCAGCTCCAGCGTGCAGGCGACTCCGATGAAGAATGCGAAGACTTCGCCGCAGACTCTGCACGTTTTGCGCGCACGCAGGCGTTGGAGAATGCGGCCGCCGGTTGTTTCAGACCGACTACGCGGTCGCAGGGTGACCATATCAGGCCGACACCGGCCAAGCCCAGCCGGGCCAGAGACCGGCCGAAGCCGAAACACCGCCTAGTTCATCAAAATCTCACCCGGAGTCATCTTGGCAGCGATCTCTTCGGGCGTCCAAAGGCCGCCGTCATCCGTCTTCGTTACACCCGTATGAGTGACTACCTGCATTTCAGCGATGCGCCCGCCACCGACGAAGAAGGTCTTGCCCGAGTGATCCTTTGACAGGTCGCTCGCCAGGTAGGTCACCAACGGAGACACGAGCCCCGGACTCATTCGGGCTTTCATCTTCTCGTCATTGAACCCAGGCAAATCGTCGGTCAGGCGGGTCACCGCGACCGGTGCGAGGATGAACGCCCGGATGCCGTACTTCTTGCCCTCGATGGCAAGGCAGCGCGTAAAGCCGGCGATTCCAGCCTTCGCGGCGCCGTAGTTGCATTGGCCGAAGTTTCCATTCAGCCCAGAGGTCGATGACGTGTTGATCACCACACCGCCCTGGTTGCGCTCCTTCATGTGGTTGTAGACCGCATGGGTCACGCAATAGGTTCCCTTCAGATGCACGGCTACGACGATGTCCCACATATCTTCGCTGGTGTTCGCAAACGACTTGTCGCGCAGGATCCCGGCGTTGTTGACCAGGATGTCGACCTTGTCGAATGCATCGAGGCCGCTCTTCAGGATATTCTGGCCGCCTTCGACCGTGGCCACGTTGTCGTAATTCGCGACCGCCTCTCCACCGGCGGCCTTGATCTCGTCGACTACCTGGTCGGCCATCGTGGCACCACCGCCAGACCCGTCGCGGGCCCCACCGAGGTCGTTGATCACCAGCGCCGCGCCCTGTTTCGCCATCGCAAGCGCGTGCTCTCGCCCGATGCCTCCGCCGCTTCCAGTGACAATCGCGACCTTTCCGTCAAGCAGTCCCATGGGGGGGTCCTCCGATCAGTTGGGTTTTTCAGTTGGTGTCAGTTGTTCTGATGACGCAGTGGATCTGCAAAAAAACAGGTGCGGACACTAGCACCACCCCCTCAGCTGAACAGGATGGTCCGAAGCTTTGTGAAGGGCTTGAAGCCGAGGCTCTCGTACAGCCGAGTCGCCGCGTCGTTGCCGTCGACAACAGCCAGTTGCACATGGTCCGCCCCGGCGGCGAACGCCTCGCGGCACATTTCGGAGACTCCGAATGCCGCGAATCCCTGGCGGCGGTACTCAGGCCAGGTGTAGATCCCCTGCAACAGCCAGCCCTCCGAACGTTGTACGTCCGCGTATCCGACCATCCGCACGCGCCCGTCCAATTCCACGACCCGCGCACGGGGTATCCGCCCTCGAACCCAGCGCGAAAACCCCTTCTCGTCTCCAGAAAACGGATCGGGACGACTCTCCTCGCGCAAGCTTTCGCGGGCCGCGATGACCAGATCGGCCAGATCACTGCGCCCTGCGGCGCGCCAGACTTCGCCAGACCGCGAGTCGACCAGCACTGCGTCCTTGCGCTTCAGCGAATACGCCGTCTCGATTCGGTCGATGAGTGAGCGCCGATAGAGGCGAAGTGCGAGGTGCCTCCACAGCTCGTCCACGATGGGCGCGTAGCTCTTCACCAGGCCGACTGAGAGACTCTCGAGGTATGGAAGCAACGCATGGATGGCTTCGTCGCCAGCATTCGCGTCCAGTACCACGCTCGGGCGCAGCCCGGCCATCGCGACGAGCTCGTCGTCTCGCCAGACGCCGACGAGCTCCGTTCGGCTCTCGCCGGCTTCCGGCCGGGTTCCCAACTTCGCGGTCAAATCGAGCAGGAACAGGTTCCCGACGGCGTCGCGGCCGAGGTAGCGCAAAGCCGCCTCGCGGTCCGCGATCTCGAGATATCTGGACGCCAGCTGAGGAGTCACCCGGTCACGTGATCATCGCGAGGATCATCCCTTCCTCGATGCTGTCGCCCTCAGCCACCCGAATTTCGCTGATCGTCCCCTGACAGGGCGCCTCGACCGGAATTTCCATCTTCATGGACTCGATGATCATGATGACATCGTCAGTTTCGACCAAGTCCCCGACCGCCTTCTCAATCTTCCACAGATTTCCGGCGATCTGCGCCTCCACCTCGGTGGCCATCTACGCTCCTCGCTTTCCACAAGCTGGCTCGGGTCGGATCGCACCCGCCAGCGCCCGCGAGGCATCGCGGACCCTACCATGGTGCACACGCTCGGGTGGCTGGGCAAGCCGGGCGGCCATCCCGGCCAGAACGTTCCCGTGATTGGGCGAGCGCGGGGGTTCTTCACAGCCGCTGGCATCCGCTATTCTCGCCGCCTTCCGGAGATCTGAGTGCTCGAAACCCTGACCCGAGGCTTCACCTCCGCCCGCGAAAAACTGGGCGGCGTTCGCGAACTGACGGACGAGAACGTCGACCAATCGCTTCGCGACGTTCGAAGCTCGCTGCTCGAGGCGGACGTCGACCTCAAGGTGGCTCGCGATTTTCTGGCGCGCGTCAAGCAGCGCTCTCTCGGCGAGAAGGTCGCGACGCGGGCGAAAGATGGGTCCGGGCGCAAGATCCGAGTCACCCCCGGCCAACATTTCATCAAGATCTGCGAAGAAGAGCTGATCTCGCTGATGGGCCCCGTCGAGACGTCACTGGCACAGACCAACGGTGTCACGTCGCTGATGCTGGTGGGACTTCAAGGCGTAGGAAAGACGACTATCGCGGCAAAGCTGGCGCGGCATCTGCAGAAGCAAAACCGGCGCCCGCTGCTGGTTGCAGCCGACATCTATCGCCCTGCGGCGGTATTGCAGTTGCAACAGCTCGGGGGCCGAATCGCCGTCGAGGTACATGTCGGTGACGACGGCGAACAACCCGCCTCGATCTGCCGCAACGCCAAGCAGCGGGCCAGGCGCGAAGGCTTCGACGCCATCATCTACGACACGGCCGGCCGGCTCGCGATCGATTCCGAACTGATGGCCGAGCTGACATCCATCACCGAGGCCACCTCGCCGGCGAATACGCTGCTGGTCTGCGACGCACTGATGGGGCGAGACGCGGTCAATACCGCGCAGTCATTCAGCCAGCAGCTCAATATCGATGGCTTGATCCTCACGAAACTAGACGGCGACGCGCGCGGGGGGGCGGCGCTTGCGATCAAAGCCGTCACCGGAGTGCCGATCAAGTTTCTCGGCACCGGCGAGGCGATCGACAGACTGGAGCCGTTCCGGCCCGAGGGCCTCGCGTCGCGAATCCTCGGGATGGGCGACATTGTCGGACTCGTCAAAGATTTCGAAGAGATCGTCGACGAAAAGGAAGCAGAGGAGGACGCCGAGAGGCTGCTGAAAGGGAAATTCGGACTCGACGATCTGCTCAAGCAACTCCGGACGATCCAGAAGATGGGCTCGCTTCGCGATGTGTTTGCGAAGCTCCCCGTGTTCGGCTCAATGGCAGACCAGGTCGACGAGAATGAGCTCGGCCGCGTCGAGGCGCTGATTCAATCGATGACCCCGGCCGAGCGCGCCAAGCCGGACACGATCGACAAGAGCCGGATGACGCGAATCGCCAAAGGGAGCGGTCGGCGATCCAAGGACGTACGCGACCTCTTGAACCGCTTCGGCCAGATGCGAACGATGATGGCCGAACTCGGCAGCGGCGGCGGAATGCTCGGAAAGATCCCCGGTATGGGGCGATTCGCCGGTGCCGGCGGGATGAACCCCACAGCGCTACTCGGCCCGCCAGCAGGGAGCCAGAAAATTCAGCGCCAAGCTGCGGGTGCGAAGAATCGGCAGAAGGGCAAGCGAAAGGATGCCCGCAAGGCGCGCAAGAAGAATCGAAAACGCTGACGACCGGGTCTCGCGCTATCTTCTGGCCGAGGCTGAAGTCCTGGGTTGGACCCCCTACCCCGCGGGACAAGCCCGCCAGAACTCGACACCGAACGCAGGAACCGAAAGTTCCACACTGAATTTGCCGATCTACGATCTAACCATGCATGCCATCCGACTTCTCGTTCTTCCAGCCCTGATCCTCATCGCCGCGGCAGCCTCTGCTTCGAACCAGATTCCGAGACCCGCCGGGCTCGAACCGCAGGTCCGGTTCTGGACCCGCATCTATTCCGAGGTCGACCAGCGCGGCGGATTGATTCACGACTCGGTCCACCTCGATGTCGTCTACGAAGCGATCCGGATCCCGGACGGCCTCAGCAGCCACTCTCGGGAACGCCGAATCCAGCGCGCAAAAGACGGCTACGAGGCGATCCTTCGACGGCTCGCGCGGGGTACCCGAACCGGGCTGAATCCGGAAGAAGCGCGTGTGCTGGCACTCTGGCCCGAGGGCGTTTCGAACGCGACCCTGCGGTCCGCGGCTTCGCAACTGCGTTTCCAACTGGGACAAGCCGATCGCTTCCGCGCGGGATTGATCAGGGCGGGACGCTGGCAAGCGCACATTGTGGCGATGCTGCGAAAACACAGAGTGCCGCTGGAACTCGCCGCGCTTCCGCAAGTGGAATCGTCGTTCAATCCAGCTGCGTACTCGAGCGTCGGTGCCGCCGGGTTGTGGCAGTTCACCCGATCGACGGGTCGCCTGTTCATGCGCGTCGACAGCGTTGTCGACGAGCGCATGGATCCGTTTGTCGCGAGCGAAGGCGCCGCTCGACTGCTGCGCTCAAACTTCGATTCACTCGGCAGCTGGCCGCTCGCGATCACAGCCTACAACCACGGGGTTGGCGGAATGAAAGGCGCGATACGCCAGCTCGGCACAACGGACATTTCAGTCATCGTAAAGAAGTACAGATCTCGTTCGTTCGGCTTCGCGTCGCGCAACTTCTACGCAGAATTTCTGGCCGCGCTCGATGTCGATCACAGCGCGGAGCGCTTCTTTGGTCCAACCGACCCGGATTCGCCGGTGCGCTACGACACCGTCACGCTTGATCACTACTACACGGCCAGCGCCATCGAGAGTGCCCTCGGCATCGACCCGACGACGCTGCGCGAACACAATCAATCGCTGCGACCCTCAGTGTGGAACGGCGCAAAGTATCTGCCTCGTGGCTTTGCGCTGCGAATTCCGAGAGGTGCCGCTTCCAAGAGCGTCGCGGTTGCGATCGCTTCGATCTCGCCTTCGCAGCGATTTTCCGAACAGCACCGGGACCGTTTTCACAAAGTGCAGCGCGGCGACAGCCTGTCGAAAATCGCCCGGCACTACCACGTCAGCGAGCGCGACCTGATGGGCCTGAACAACCTGTCCAGCCGAAACCGCATCCGCGCCGGCCAGGTCCTGACATTGCCCGATCGGCCGGGGACACACGCCCCCGTCTCCGTTGCACGAATGGACGCACCCGCGGATGGGAGCTACCAGGTTCGTCGCGGTGACACCATTTCGACGATTGCGGGACGTTTCGGGCTGACCGAATCGAAGCTGGTGGCGCAGAACGGCCTGCGCAATCGCAACCAGATTTCGGTTGGCCAGCGATTGCGCGTAGCGAATGGCGAATCAGCGCCGAAACCAACCGCGGCCCCCAACCCAGCAGGCGCGCATGAGACAGCTCTTGTGAAGAAAATGCCGGACGAGACTGTGGCGGCGAACGCCCCTCCGTCTCGCGCATCTGAGTTGCGGGAGACCACCACGACTCCTGCATCCGACGTCTCCAAACCGGATGCGCTGATCGCCTCACTCGACCCGGCCCCCAGCGAAGCCGCCTTGTCCGCCAACACGCAGCCTCCAACGCGAGACCCAAAAACGCAAGACCCGGAAACGAGCATTCCGTCTGTGCCAAACCAGGTCATCGGCTATTCGGATCCGATCGCCGCTCCAGAATATCTCGAAGAAACACCCGTCGGCTCGTCGCCGGTCATTCCCGCCGTCGATCCCTCGGACTACTCGGTGACAGGATCTGGTCAGATCACCGTCCAGGCCGCAGAAACGCTCGGCCACTATGCGGAATGGCTCGACGTCCCCACCCACCGACTGCGTCAGCTCAACGGCATGAAGTACGGCGCTCCTGTCGTGATCGGCCGACAGAAGAAGCTCGATTTCTCCCGCGTCACGCCCTCAGCCTTCGAGGAATTGCGCTTGGACTACCACCGCTCCATTCAGGAGTCGTTCTACGACGCCTATGACGTCACCGGCACCGACGCCCACGTGCTGCGAAAGGGCGACACGCTGTGGCAGCTGGCCGAGCGCGAGTACCGGCTACCGGTGTGGCTGCTGCGCCACTACAACCCGACGCTCGACTTCGGCGCGCTTCAGTCGGGAACGAAGATGATCATTCCGCGCATCTCGCCCAGAACCAGCTGAGACCTCACCCCGTCTACACCTGGAAGAGTGTTTCATCCGGGAGCCTGATCGCGGTGAGCTTTCCGCCGTAGACCGCGCCGGTATCGATGCCGATGCTGAACGGAGAATTCCAGCGGACTTCCAGGTCATTGGCAGGCGTGTGTCCGTAGACGATCGTGATACCCAGTTTGTGCGGCATATCCGCCGTGGTCCGGTTCCACAGAATGTCTTCGGCAGCGGCTTTGCGCAGCGCGAAGTCGACGTCGTCACATTCGAGCGCGGCGCGGCTGAGGCCGGCGTGTACGAACAGGTAATCGCCATCGCGATGGTGAAGTTTGAGGCCTTGGAAGAACTTCGTGTGTGACGCGGGCAGCTGAAACTCCGAGGGATCCAGATCCGAAGCGAAGTACTCGTAGGAGACCAGCGTCCGGTCTCCCCCGTTCATCAAGAAGGCGTCGCCGGCGAAGCAATTCGAATCGGTCCAGCCGAGGAAGTCGAGAAACATCGACTCGTGGTTGCCGATCAGAAACGTGCAGGGCCACTCACTTTCGAGCCGAATCAACCGGTCGATGACACCCCGTGAGTCCGGGCCCCGATCCACGTAGTCGCCCATGAAGACCAGCCGGTCATCGGCGCGAAGAGGCAGCGCCGCGAGCAACTCATCCAATCTCTCGCGTTCACCGTGGATGTCACCGATCGCGTACAGCACGAATTATCGAATCCTCACGAGGGAACGTTGCCGAACGTTCGACCCGACGCTTAGCAAAGATCATGCGTCCTGAACCTTCATCGACTCTGCATGAGATGGACTGGATCCCCCAGACAGGGACCGGCGCAATGCCAGCTGCCCGCAAGCCGCTCCGATATCGTCCCCACGGCTTCGCCGCAGAGTCACCCTCATGCCCGCATTCGCCAAAACCCGAAGGAATGCATCGATCGTGTCGGGTCCGGGTGGGCGGTAGGGCGAGTCGGGATGCGGATTCATCGGGATCAGATTCACCTTGCACGGGATCCCACGCAGCAACCGGGGCAGTCTGCGCGCATCTTCGACCGAGTCGTTTACCCCCTCGATCAGCGTGTACTCGAAAAACACCGGGCGCCGCGCGTTCACTTCGTCGAGTGAGCGCAGCTCATCCAACAGCGAACCGAGCGGAAACTTCCGATTGAGTGGCACCAGCCTGTCGCGCGTCACGTCTGTCGTCGCGTGAAGCGAAACGGCCAAGTGGATCGGTGCAATCTCGAGCAGCTCCCGAATTTTCGGAACCACGCCGACCGTGGATACAGTAATCCGCCTTGGTGCAAAACCAAACGCTTTCGGATGCACCAGAATCCGCACGGCCGAGCGAACGGCGTCGAGGTTGAGCAGCGGTTCCCCCATACCCATGAACACGATGTTCGTGATCCTGCAGGGGAGCTCGAGCACCACGCGCATCCGACAGACCTGGTCGATGATCTCCGCGGTCGTGAGATTGCGTACAAAGCCCATCGCGCCAGTCGCACAAAACGTACAGGCCATTGCGCAGCCGACCTGTGTGGAGACACATAGTGTCGTGCGAGCCGGCTCGGGAATCAGTACCGCCTCGATTCGTGTCTCGTCCGCAGCTCGAAGAATGGCCTTGACGGTACCGTCATTCGAGCGGTCGATGCGCTCGACCTCGAGCGATCGAGTCTGCCACTCGAGCGCCAGCTTCTCGCGAAGGGCGAGGTCGAGGTTGGTCATCTCCGCCAGCTCCTCGACCCCTTGCCGGTACAGCCAACCCAGGACCTGATCGGCTCGGTAGGGCGCGATCCCCCGCGCCGAGAACAGCTCGCGCAGTCGTTCGGGGGTGTGGTCTTTGATCTGGTCTAGCTCGGACATGAGTTCGGCGATCGTGTGACGGGTGGGTTACGGGGTTGTCTCGGAGTTGATCGAGGTGTTTCCGGGACACAATCCCCATCCCGAAAGTACTCGAAGTAGAAACATCTGCAGCCCTGCCCTCGCCATTCGCGCTCGAACAGCGTCCGCGGCGAAGCCGAGCGCTGGCGTCGATAGCGATCCGGCGCATACGCGTTGCGTAGTCCTCGGGCTCGCGTGAGCACGTCATCGATGATTCGAGCGTAGTCCGAATCGTCGGTCGCAATCTGGATGGAGCCACCCGGCGAAAGCTTCTGCGTCAGATCATGGACGAATCGGGGAGTGACCAATCGGCGACGCCGGTGGTGCCGCTTCGGCCACGGATCGGGAAAGTTGATCCAGAACGATTCGACCGAGGCGTCCTCGAAAGCCTCGCGAACCGCCCATTCCGCAGCGGTTCCGATCAATCGAACGTTGCGGATCGGTGCTTTGGACAAGCGGCGAGTCAGCTTCAAAACCCGGTCGAAGACGAGTTCAATTCCGACGAACGCCCGTTCGGGGTGACGCTGAGCCAGATCGATCAGGAACTCGCCACCACCAAAACCGACGTCGACGTGAAGCTGCAGCGGCGCATCGGCGGGCGCCGCGAAAATTTTCGTCCATTCGGCGCCGGCTGCTTCGATCGGCCACAGTCGCCAGTCGTCACCAGCCACCTCTTTTTTGATGGTTCGAGACATCAGCAGAGAGCTCGAGAAATGTCAGGCGCTGAGCCCGACAATGCTGTTGTCGCGCGACAGCACACGAGACCGAACACCCAATACGCGCCAATCAAGCAGCCCGATCCGTCCTCGGACATGTCGGACACGTCAGACACCTCAAAAGCGCCAGCCACGCCACGGCAACGAAGAGCGAGCACAGCGAAATCGCCGCTAGCCATGCAGGGCGCCCCCTCGCCCCGGCCATAGCAACGCCGGGCTCAAGCGGGCGAGCGCGCCCCGGCGCGGATAGCGGTCGAGCGCAATCGGATCGCCGGTATTCAGCCCGGCACTCGTACATACGCTTCGCAGCGCATCGAGCGGTCCGCCAATCACGTCGACCAACCCGTGCGATCGTGCAGCCGCGCCGCTCCACACACGACCCCGCGCGACGCGGTCGACCGCTTCGTGAGACAGCCCGCGGCCGGTCGCTACCCGGTCGATGAATATGTCATACAGGCCCGAGATCTCGTCTCGAATCGCCGCGCGCTCGTCCGGTGTAAAGTCGCGATCGTCAGATAGCAGGCCGGCACGCGCACCCCTCTCGACGGCATCGGTCGACACACCCAGGCGAGCGTAGAGCCCCTCCATGTTCAGCTTGCCACCGATCACACCGATCGAACCGGTCAATGTTCCGGCCTCAGCGAACACCCGGTGTGCCGCCGCTGCAAGAAAGTATCCGCCGGATGCCGCGACATCGCCCATCGAGGCGACCACCGGTTTGGTCTCGGCGACCCGCGATGCGGCACGCCACAACAAATCGGATGCGATCGCGTCACCGCCGGGGCTGTCGATGCGCAGTACCACCCCGCGGACGTCGTCGCGCTCGCGCAGGCGTTCGAACAACTTTGACATCGAACCGGACAGGATGCCGCGACCTTCTGTCCCGCGCCCGATCGTCCCACTCGCGAGGACATACGCGATGCGGGGCAAACTCGTCCCCATCGGGACGAAGGCGCGCGCGCTGAGTCGAAGATTGCGATAGGCGACCGCATCGACGAGACGGACTTTTGGTTGTTGCACCGCGGGTCGTGAATCGGATGGAGTAACCGATGGATCGGTTGGCTCGCCCAATAATGCGAGCTTGTCTTCTATCCCGTCGGGGTACAGGCACCCGTCGATCAGCCCCAACTCGGCTGCCGCACGCGCGCGGAATGGGCCACGGTCGATCAGCGCCTTCACTTGCGCCGCATCCAAGCCGCGTCCCGTAGCGATCCCGTCCACGAGTTCTGAAAACAGATCGTCGACGAGCGCCTCGATCTGTTCCCTGGCTTCGGGCGACATCCGGTCGCGCGTAAAACGCTCGGCAGCGCTCTTATAGTCTCCCGCCCGAACCACTTCGGGTCGCACCCCGAGGTTGTCGAGTAATCCCCGAAAGAAGTAGGAGTCGGCGCGCAGCCCGACCAGGAACAGGCTCCCGGCCTCTGGCAGCCAGATCTTCGTTGCGGCACTCACCAGCAGGAAGCTCGCTGCGTCGAGCGTCTCTGCGTAGGCTGCGACGGGTTTTCCCGCTTCCCGAACGCGCACCACCGCGCGTCGCAACGAGTGCACTTTGCTCCAGCCCGACGGCGCACCCACGATGCGCAACAACACGCCGCTGATGCGCGGATCGTCTGCGGCCGACTCGAGCACTTCGAGTGCTTCGAGCAACCCCAACCTCGGTTCGCGCGCGACAATCGGCGGCGGCCCTTCGCCCATCGATGCATGGATTCGAACCACGACCCACACAGATTCGTCGCGCGGGAGCGCTCGCGCAGCGATTCCGCGCCGCACGCCACTGCTGATGTTCGTTCCCAGCCGCCGACCCCAGTCCAGAACTCGCGTCATCCGGCGTTTCGTTTCTTTCGTCCATCGAGGTAATCGAACATCACGTAGGATCCGAGTTGGGTCGGGCTGCTGAACAACGCGCGACCGCGATTGACCTGTGTCATGTGCTCCACGAAACCCACCAATTCGGGCGCATCGTCGAGCATGAAGGTATTGATCGTGATGCCCCGTCTCGTGACTCGCCGAACTTGATTCATTGTTGCGACGACAGCGTGCGGGGACACTCCGCCGAACCCCGACGGCCACTCGACTCGCAACTCGTTGCCCTGGAAGTATGCGGTGGGTTGACCATCGGTGATCACCAGAATCTGAGGACTGCTGCAGGGATGCTGTGCGATCAGGCGCTCTGCAACCCGCAAGCCGTCTTGCAGGTTCGTAAACGGATCGCCCAGGTCCCAGCTCGCTTCGGGGAGTTCTTTGACCGGGAGTTCCCGCGCCCGCGTAGAGAACCCCACCACGAAGAATTTGTCGCGCGGAAACTTCGTTCGAATCAGATGGTCCAACGCCAGAGCGACGCGCTTGGCGGCCGCGAATCGGCCCGCCCACGACATCGACCAACTCATGTCGAGCAGCAGCACCGTCGTGGTCTGCGTCGTGTAATCGAACTCGCGAATCTCGAAGTCGGCGACATCGAGATTCAACGCCGCACCCTTGCTTCCCATGACGGAGCCCACACCCACATCGGCGGCCGACATGCGTCGAACTCCGTTCATCATCGTACGCACGACATCGAGATCGAGCGGGTCTCCGAACTCAAAGGGCTTGGTCTCGTCCGGCCGCGGGATCGCCGCACCGCGGGCGTCGGTCTCGTGGCCTCCCAGCCGGTCTTTGCGCAGTGCGCCGTAGACCGCAGCGAGTGCGTTCGCGCCGATCTTGCGGATAGCGCGAGGCGTCAATGCGTCGCCCGATTGCCTCAGATACCCGCGGCGCTCGAGGCTCGACTCGAGATCCCGCAACAGGATGAACGATCGCGCTGCTGCGTCGCCCAGCATCTCCTGGAGCATCTCGGGCGTGATCCGTTCGAAATTTCCCTGCGCAAGATCGCGCGCCAACTGCTCGATCCCCTCGATGCGCCCGCGAACCTGCTGGGCGGTCTCGTAGTCCGCCTGTTCCGAACCACGGAATCGATCGCCGCGCTGCTCGAGAAATTTCTCGAGTTGGCGCTGGCGGTCGAGTTCGTCGAGGAGTTCCTGGAAGTCTTCTCCGGCCTGCTCGTCTTCGAACGCGTAGTCACGGAACTGCTCGATGCTGTCCGAGAGTTCTGGAAGCTCGGCATATCGGCGCCGCCCGAAGTCGTTCATCCGTGACGACTCGTAGCCGTAGGCTTCCTCGAGCGCGCTCTTCTCCCGATCGAGTATCTCGTCGAAGCGCCGAGAGATCTCATCGAGTGCCATATCCATGTCGTAACGGTCGTAGAGCGCTTGCGCTTCGTCTCGAAGCTCGTTGATGAGCTCTTCGACACCCATCACGCGCATGTCCATCCCGGCCATCTCCAGCTCGAAGCCGTGGCGCCGCATCCACTCGAGCGCCTCGCGAACGTCGAGGCCCTCCATCAACAGGTCCGACAGCGCATCGAGCGCCCGGTCTGGATCGAGTGAGAACTCGACCTGGGATCCGTCCCAGCGGCTGTAGATCGCGGACCTCATGATTCAAGCCTTCTGGTAGCGTGCGCCGGCTTCGCCGGTCGACTTGTTCAGACGATTGGACAGATGCAGCCCCTCGAGGATGAACTCGATCGCGGACGCGATCCTCGCTGGGGAGTCGCCGCCGGCGAGGCGCGCGGCGGCATCCTTCAAGCCGCCGATCTCGTCGAGGCCCGCGAGATACTCCGCCGCCGGCATTTCCGCCGAAGTTTCGACTTTCCAGCCGTCGTTGAACGACTCGATAACCGAGGCCATGCCTTCGAGCGGAATCAGCTCGTCGAACACGATGCGCACCGCCTTGTGCATGAGTTCGGCGATCACCTCACTCTCCGAGCGCTCGGCGCCCGCGTACTCGAGTTCGAGTTTCCCTGAGCTGGACGTCGCCAACGCGTCCAGATCGGAAACGCGCGGCACTGCATCGCTCTCGCCCAGTCGAAGCGCGCGACGCAACGCATTGGCGATCAGCGTCTCATAGTTCGCGATAGACATGCGAACGGAGACGCCAGACGCCTGATTGACATCCGGGCTGTGGCGCGCCTGGAACGTGAGTTCGCCGACGATCTTCTCCATGAACTCCGGCAAGAAAATCGCGATTCCCTCGACCTGGGGTACGAGCGCCTCCTGGCGCACGATCTCGAGTTCGAGATCACGGGTCCTGGCGTAGTGGGTGCGAATCTGAGCCGCGTAGCGGTCCTTGAGCGGCGTGATGATACGACCGCGACTGGTGTAATCCTCGGGGTTTGCACTCGCGATCACGACGACGTCGATGGGCAGTCGGATCGTGTAACCCTTTACCTGCACGTCGCGCTCTTGCATGACATTGAACATGGCGACCTGAACCTTTTCCGTCAGATCCGGAAGTTCGTTGATACAGAACAACCCGCGGTTGCTGCGAGGTACGAGTCCAAAGTGCATTGTTTCTACATCCGACAGCGAACGTCCCTGCGCGACCTTGATCGGATCCACGTCTCCAATCAGATCGCCCACCGAGGTGTCGGGAGTAGCGAGTTTCTCGACGTAGCGATCGTCTCGATGCAGCCAGGTGATCCCGGTTTCGTCGCCGCACTCGGCCAGTTTCGCGCGAGCGTCGGGCGAGGCCGGCGCGAATGGATCGTCGCGAAGTTCGCTACCCGTGACGATGGGAATCCACTCGTCGAGCAGCGAGGTCAGCGAGCGGATCATCCGCGTCTTCGCCTGGCCGCGCTCGCCGAGGAAGATCATGTCGTGTCCGCAGAGCAGTGCGTTCTGTACTGCCGGAACCACCGTATCCTCGAAGCCGTGAATCCCCTCGAACAGTGGAGTACCTCTTCGGATTCGATCCTGCAGGTTGCCGCGCAATTCGTCGCGTACCCGGCGCGGCTTGTAGCCCGACTTGCGAAGTTCTCCGAACGTCCGGGGACTGGGGGGCGTGGCCATTGGATCCTCCTGGGTTTCGGATCTTGTGTCGGATCTGTGTCGGATCGAGTTTTCCTGATCGGGTCTGTCCGGGTTGGCGTCCGGCGGCGCGTGCCGCTTGATTCTCGGTTTCCGAGCGTAGCCCGCCCGGCGCGCGGCACACACAGGGTGCTGGCTGGGCGTCGACCAGCCTGGCTGGCTGACTTGGCCTGAGACTGGGCTCGAGACCTGGCTCGAGAAAGAATCAGACTAGATCGGACGAGTCCGGGTTACTTCGCATGCGTAGCGTTTCGGTGACGTGGCGGATGATCTGCAACACAGACCTGTCGAACGAGACGTTGTCGACGATGGGCACGCCGTAGAGGTCCGCCTGCTCGAGGAAGTAGTCCTGAATCTGCAGGATGGCGTCGAGGTTTTCGAGGTAACGGTGTGGGTCTCTGCGGTTCGGTCCGGCTGCGCGTGCCGCAAAGCGGTCGTGAAAGGAATTTTCGTCCAGGGTCGCCACCACCAAGAAGATCACGTCGGCCAGCTCGACGTACGATTCGAGATCGATCAGCCCGGGAACGATGGAGACTCCGTCCATGACCAGACTGGCGTTTTCGGAAACGGCTCGATCCATCGATGCCCGAATTCCGACCGATACGGTCGCCGCCTGGGATTGGAATCCTTCCAGAACGGCCTCGGCTCCGTGGCTCTTCGCTCTGAGTCTGACGTGTGCATCATAGGACGAACCATGGATGGCAGGAGCGAGTTCGGGCGACAACATCAGGCGCATGATCTGTCGAATCGAGTCGGTCGACAACATGCGACCAATCCCCAGTCGGTGAGCTACCTCGAGTGCCAGCGATGTTTTCCCGACCCCAGCGGCGCCGCCTAGCAAGATGATGACCGGCCGCTCGGGCTCCTGGTATCTACGCCATACCAGGTATCGCTCTGCGGTTTGCGCCCCGAGCCGGCGCGACAGCGTCTCGTACGCCAAGCCGCGCAGCTCACTTCGCTCGATCTCGCGAGCGCCGCGAATCACCAGGTCTGCTTCGAGTTCTCGAGCGACATCGAAGGCTTGTGCTGGTTCGATCGCGGCCGCGAGCAACGATTGCGACAGCACGCCCTTCGAAAACGGAAGGCCGCGCCCACGGCCGGTGATCGTGATGTCCGCCGCAACGGGAAGCGGGGGTTCATCTGCCAGCGCATCGCGGCCGAGGATTTCGAGCACGGTCTTGGCGAGCTCTGCCTTGGACACCTCCGACAGACCTCGAATCCGCTCAAAAACCCGGTCAGCAGTCTGGTACGCATCCTCAAATGAAATCCCGCGGGCCATCAGCGAGTGGACCATGATTCCGCGCATGAACGGTCGGCGGTTGCCCTTGTCTTCCACCTCGACTCGGCCCTGACGGTCCCCGGACGGGGGCGTTCGCTGGTCAGAATCGGGCATTCGGACCAGAATAACTCACGGCTTATGCAGTCGCGAATCGACCGTCGACTCCGTGAAACACGCAAATTCGATGATTATCAGCTCCAAACCGCACAAAAAATCAATGTTCTGGGTTGACTAGCGAACTCGACCGCACGTACGCTCGACCCACGATGCAATTTGGGGTCGGGTCCTTGCCGGGTTCATCGATTGCCAGCAGCGCGCGTTTTCAGACGCGGGAGGTCGTTGAGATCCTCCAGATTTCGCGTCGCCAGTTGCAGTATTGGGCGCAAACTGGACTCGTTGAACCCAGCGCAAAGACCCCGGGGGGGCACAGTCGCTATACCTTTGAGGACTTGGTTGCCCTCAAGGCCGCGAAAAGATTGATTGATTCCGGCGTTTCGGTCCAACGTATCCGCGCTTCGATTGGTGCACTGCGAAAGATCTTGCCGACTGTAGTAAGTCCGCTCGCTGAACTGGTGCTGGTTGCCACGGGTGATGTCGTGTTGGTTTTTAGAGACGGAATGGCATTCGATGCCGTTTCGGGCCAGGAATGGGTATTCGAAGTTGCAGATTTCGAGCGCGAAGTCGAGGCCTATCGAAGGTCAATCGAGACTCCAGACACAACCGTGCGCAAGGCGAGATCGGGTACGCGATCGGGTTCTGATCGGTTATCGCAACGCACCAGCAGCTGACCTGCGCTGAAAAGCTCCAACACCACGCCGGAGGACTACCGCGACCAGGATGGGTCGGGAACTGAGCTGGTTGGCATCGGCCTACGCGTTTCGAGATGTTGGCGATGCGAACCAAGTGGGGGAGAATGCCAGTGCGCGTAATCGCAATCGTGAACCAGAAGGGTGGCTGCGGAAAGACGACGACCACCGTCAACCTGGCTGCGAGCCTGGCGGCCGATGACGCGCGGGTGTTGATCGTAGACATCGACCCGCAGGCCCATGCGACGCTGGCCGTCGGCGTCGACCCGGATGAAATCGACGAAAACCTCTACGAGGTTCTCGCCGAAGCCGGGGGAAGTGAGCGCCTGCAGAGCATCATCATCGAAGTGGGGGACAACCTCGACCTCGCTCCGTCCGGCATCGTGCTCTCGGCTCTCGAACAGAAGCTTGCGTCGGAGCGAGTCGACGAGCGTACCGAGAGGTTGTCCAAAGCGCTCGACGGACTCCCCGAGAATGCCTACGACTACGTGTTGATCGACTGCCCGCCAAATGTCGGCTTGCTCACCTTCAATGCACTGCGCGCGGCGACTGAGGTCATCGTCCCCCTGGAGACCAGTCGATTCGCGATTCACGGCGTAGAAAGGCTGCTCGAGACCATCGCGCTATTGAGCGAGCGAATCGATCACGATCTCACGGTCCGCGTGCTGCCGACGCTGTATGACGGTCGCACGCGGTTTGCGCGAAAAACGCTGGGCGAGATTCGTGAGCTGTTCAAGGATATGTGTTTCGACACGGTGATCCGAATGAACGTCAAGCTGCGCGAAGCGGCGGGACGCGGTGTTCCGATCACGTCCTACGCGCGCTCGGCCAATGGAGCCATCGATCACTGCGCGCTGGCGGTCGAAGTCGAAGCTTCCGCTCCGCTGCAGGGAGAAACCGGACTCGCTGCCGCCAGTGTGCTCGGATCACCTCGAGAGGTGGTGGTTCGGTTCCGAGACACGGCCGCGAGCGACGTGCGGATCGCCGGAGACTTCAACGGCTGGGTTCCAGATAAGGGTGTACGATCTCTAATCGAATCCGAGGGACAGACCCGAATCTGGACCAAGATCATTCGATTGATCCCAGGAACGTATCAGTACCGTTACGTGGTCGACGGGGAATGGCGGGAAGATCCCGACAACCCGGAGGTCGCATCGAGCGCAGTGGGCGGGCGCAACTCGGTTCTGGTAGTGCGCTAAGGATGCGACGGCCTTGCCGCGGGATCTCGTAGACGTACTCGATTACCTCTTGCCCCCAGGGGAACAACCTTCACATCAGCGATATGAAACAGAGAAAGTTGGGCCCGTTGAGTCGAGTCGTCAACCGACCGCGAAGCTCGGACGTTCGCGCACTTCCAGGCCGGCAGCGCTGCCGATCATTACGCTGCCGATCGGCGATCGCGACGTCGTGCGCGCTGCCTTCGCATGGAATCTCGCAGTCGAGATCGCACGCTTCGGCGGGAACGTCACGCTGGTTGCTCCGGCCGACGGTACCGAATCGCCGTTGTGGCCAGCGCCAGGTCGTGGTCCGCTCGGGTCCCAGCTCGCGCTGGTTCAGGCGAGGGACATGGGCGAACTCAACCGTGCCGCATTGGACATCGCGGTCTCACGCACTGCGGAATCCGCCGACGGCGGGATCGTAATAGTCCGCGTCCCACCGGAGTGGATGAACCGCCCGTCTGGCAGTCGTGCACTGCTGCGCTGGGTTCTGCTTTTCGCGTCCCCCGAGTCTTCGGATCTGCGAGAAGCCTACGCGCTGGCGAAATGGATCGTCCAAGCCGGCCACGCGACACGGGTCGGCGTGACGATTCACGGCGCGCGCCGCATAGGGGACGCGGAGCGCGCATTTGCCCGCATCTCCGCAACAGCGTTGCGGCATCTCCGGCATTCTCTCGTGAGCTACGGTCTCCTGGTGGACGATCTTCATATTTATCGCGCCATCGTTGCGCAGCGACCCATCGGCCTCGAGCACCCCCAGTCCCGAGCAGCACGAGCGCTTCGGGATGTGGCGCGGCTTCTGCTAGAAGACGCTCGGAACCACCCCGTTGGGTGATGTCGAACTCACGGCTGTCCCTCCGCGCGCGCACCTGATCGAGCGCCTCAGGCCACGGCTCGGCGAGCTGGTCCACGGCCTCCTCGTGATCGCAGAAGGCCTGTTGGGTGCAGACTCGAAGATCGATTTCGTAGGTATCGAACCTTCGGGTCGTGTCGTCTTGATCCTGCTGGGCGAGCCGGGAGAGGATCTACAATTGGTCGGGCGGGCGCTCGCACAGCGCGTTTGGGTCGAACCGCGGGTTCGGGACTGGATCCAGCTAGCTCCGAACATTGCGGCGCGTCCCGCGGCCGGGGTTCGGGTGCTGCTGTTGTGTCCCGACTTTTGTGCCCAGACCCGGGCGGCGGTCGCCTCACTCGGAGATGACGTGGTTTCGCTCGCCCGCTACCGATGTTTGCGTAACGGTGCCGATCTGCACCTGCTGTTCGATCACCCGACAGAGCCCAGCCCGCTTCCATTTCACCCGCCCGAAATGAGCGCGCAGCCACCGTTTCGCACCGGTCTGACGGATGAAGACCTCGGACTGACCGACGAGGAGCGCCGCGCGCTCGAGTAATGCGAGCCTCCCAATTTCGGGCCCAGCTTGCACTTCGGCTGCCTGGCTGTGCTCCCCGCCGTCCATAAATTTTTACCAATATTGAAATTCGGTGACATTTTTTGACACCTGTTGCCACTTCTCGACCACTAATCAACTAGGGACACCAAAGTTCGACCTGAGCGGAAATCCGAGCCAAGCCGAATTCAACAAGGGTCTGACAGAACAACAGAACTACAGAACAACAAGGGTCTGAACAACAAGGGTCTGACGAAGATCTGGGAAGATCACTGCGAACGAAACCTGGTATCGACTGAGCGGAGATAGCGGATGGCGGCAGCAGAAGTGTTAGCTGCAACAGTTTCTGACGGCGAGCTGATCGACCGTGTGGTAACGGGCGATCGCGATGCATTCGAGACGTTGTACGACCGCTATTTCCCCCGTGTGTTCGCATTTCTCCAGAAACGACTCAACAACAGAGCAGACACGGAGGAGACTGCCCAGGAGGTGTTCATCAACGTCTTTTCCTCCCTCGAGTCGTTCCGGGGCGAAGCGCCGTTTGGCGCATGGGTGTTGGGTGTCTCGCGCCGAACACTGGCGAACCGGTTCAAGAAAAGGCGGCATCGGACGGTCTCTATTGATTCCGAAGAGGGTCGCGAATACGCCAACGAGCACAACCCGGCCGCTCCGCGCTCGGTCACGCCACTGGAAGCTTATGAGTGCATGGAGCGAATCGACCAACTGAACGCGGCTGCGACCGAAAGTCTTTCGACCGAACAGCTGCTGCTGTTCGAGATGCACCATCTCCGCCACAAGACGATTCAACAGATCGCACAGGATCTGAATCGGAGCGAAGACGCGGTCAAGTCCACCTTGTATCGCGCACGCAAGCTGCTGCTCGCCTGATCCGGCGCCCCCTCGAAGTGCGCGGCCCAGTCGGCACCCGTTGAGCGCTCGTCCGGGGCGCTATGGTTGCGTCAATGGCTGCGGCGCCCTTCGACCCACGATCCGTCTCGATTCGCCCTTCGACGCCACCCATCCAGTACCCCGAGCTCACCTCGAAGTCATTTTCGTTCGCTAGCCGCGGGGATCGCGTCCCCGGGCGTTTGCTGCTGCCCTCCAGCCAACAGGGTCCGTTTCCGCTGGTATTGCTCGCTCACGGCGCCGGTGGCGCGAAGGATTCGCCCTATATGGACGCGGCTGCTGGTCCGTGGGCAAGACGGGGCCTGGCTGTCGCGTCAATCGACTTTTCACTGCATGGGGAGCGATCGGAGGCCAAGCTGTACCAGATGCTCAAAGGGGAACTCGCGGCTACCGATTCCAACGGGCTAGGACTCGCCGCAGACTTCGCACAGCAATCGTTGGCCGACCTGGGTAACGCGCTGAGCGCAATCTGTGAATGGAGCGAGATTGACTCGAGGCGGCTTGGTTATGCCGGATTCAGCCTCGGGGCGATCATTGGTGCGACGTTCTGCGCTGGCGAGAAGCGCATTCGCGCCGCCGCACTCGCGCTCGGAGGTGCGGGCCTGGGCGGAGCCTCCCTCGACCCCACGCAGCATATCGCCGATTTCGCGCCGCGGCCGGTATTGTTCGTGAACGCAAACAGCGATGAGCTGATTCCGCGAGAGGCTGCACTCGCGCTATCCGGTGCAGCCGCTGAGCCGATGCAGCATCTCTGGTTCGACGGCACCCACAACCGGCTACCCGGCCAGGCTCTGAAGGCGATGTACCAATTCTTCGAGCGTCACCTCCCGGCTTGACCGATCCCTAGCCAGCACCGTGGGCGCTGAATTGCTGGAGTCGCCAGTCCTGCCTGATTGCCCCGCTGATGGCTCCTCAACCCGCTGATGGCTCCTCAACCGGCTGATGGCTCCTCAACCGGCTGATGGCTCCTCAACCTAACCGGCTGATGGCTCTTCAATCGGCTGGTGCCGGAGTGCCAGCAGGGTTCCGCCAACCACAAGCAGCGGCAGCGCGAGCAGATTCAATCCCGGCACCGCGCAGGTCAGGAACGCTGCGACACCGAAGCCCACCACTGCGGGCTTGTTCGATCTGAGCCAATGCTGCTTTTCTCGGAACGTCAAGCGGCGACGATCGAGCGCGTAGCTCGCGTAATCGAGGGGCAAGAAGAAGATCGCGAAGCCGACGATCGCCGGGCCAGTCAGAAGCTGTGCGCCTGGAATCAGCAACCCAAACAGCGACAGCGTTCCCACGACCGCCAAGAAGAAGAACGTCTTGCGCATTTCTTCTCGCAACGACCGAGCCACGTCGGAGACAGTTCCCAGCAGACCGGTCGACGCTTCATCGACAACGCGGCCGCTTTCGATCAGTTCGACGCGATACGAAAGCAAATCGAGAAACGGCGAGGCAAGCACGTTCGCGACCAGAAATGCCGCCAGCAAGCTGACGCCCGCAATCGACGCGAACAGCACGGCCCCGATTGCGCGGAGCACGACCTTAGCGGGACCGATCCACAGCCACGTATACCACTCACCGGCTTGAAGGACCGGCATCCACCCAGTCGCCCACGAATAAAGTTCGCTCGAATATGCCACCAGAAGCGACAGGGAAAGCGAGATCGCGAGTATCGACAGTCCGATCGGGACCGTTGAGGGTGCCCATAACGAGCGCTCTCGGGCCAATAGCCGCGCCGCTTCGAGAGGCAGCGCGAGGCCGTCCATAGCGGACAATCGCGGGTGGGTTGACTCCATGAGGCTCTCCTCGATGTGAGTCTATACTACAGTTCCCCCGCGGGATGTTCGATTTTACATCCGTCGCGTTTCTGCACATTCCGACCCTGGAGTATGACAACTTGGGACGAAACATTTCAAAGCAGTTAGTGATTCCGTTTGCCACGGCGGTTTGGTTGATCGCTGCCGGTTGCCAGCCGATCGAATCCCCCGGCGCCGGCGAGGATACGACCGCGGCGGTCCGCGCCGGGGCGACCTCCGACGCGACATCACAAGACGACATGCAACCCGTTGCGACGATTGGTGGCCGGACGATCACCATGGGCGAACTCGACGACTTCATCAAAGACGGCTTGTTTGCCAGTCAAACGTCGAATGGTGATCCGGCCACGCTCTACGAGATTCGCTCGAAGGCGCTCGGGCGCTTTATCGAACAGGCGATCATCAGCGAAGCCGCGAGCGCGGATGGTGTTTCCGCCGACGAGTACCTGGAAAAGTCGGTCATGAAAGAAGCCGAGATTCCAGACGAAGAGGTATCCGCCTACTTCGACGCGAACCCCGACAAGATGGGCAACGCCACGCTGGAGGAGATCAGTCCACGTATTCGGGCGCACTTGAGGGCTCAACTCGCCGCCGATCTCGTCTTGAAGATGACCGAGGCAGGCAACGCGGTTGTGTTGTTGGAGCCGGCGCGGACCCCAGTTGCCGCCATTGGCCCCTCGCAGGGACCCGACGATGCACCGATCACGATCATCGAATTCAGCGATTTCCAGTGTCCCTATTGCCAGCGGGTCGTACCGACCTTGCATCAGATCGTCGAAAAATACCCCGACCAGGTCCGGATCGTATTCAGGCATCTGCCGCTGGACGGAATACACGACCGCGCGAGGCCAGCCGCCGAGGCGTCAGCCTGTGCGCACCAGCAGGACAAGTTCTGGGCATTCCACGACATCCTGTTCGAGAACAACCAGGCGCTCAGCGATCAGGATTTTGCGAAGTATGCCGGCGAGGCGGGCCTCGATGTAGCTGCTTTCGAAAAGTGCGTCACAGATCGCGAGTTCCAGGTTGCCGTGCAAAATGACGCCGAAGAGGCCAACGCCTTGGGGCTGCGCGGAACACCGGCCTTCTTCGTCAACGGGATCTCGATGCGCGGCGCCAAGCCGATCGAGGAATTCATTCGCGTCATCGATACCGAACTCGCTCTCCAGAAACTGACCGCATCTGGCAGCTGATCGTGGCGATTTTCAAAGCCTATGACATTCGCGGCGTCTACCCGCGCGAACTCGATGCTTCCCACGCACATCGAATCGGGAGGGCCACCGCTCGATTCATCGGCGCCAAGGCACTGGTGGTCGGGCGCGACGCGCGCACCAGCTCACCCGAATTGCTCGACGCGCTCCTGCGCGGCATCAACGACGAAGGCGTTGATGTCATCGACATCGGTCTGGTGGCAACGCCGATGGTGTATTTCGCCGTCGATCACCTCGACGCGGGCGGCGGCATCATGATCACAGCCTCCCACAACCCCGGTCAGTACAACGGATTCAAAATTTGTCGTGAGCACGCGATACCGATCGGTGAAGCCAGTGGGCTGCGCGAAATCGAAGCCCTCGCGACGGCCGCTGCCGACGACCCGACCCGTTTGCCGCGTGGAAGCGTCGAGAGCATCGACGTGTGCGCCGGCTACGTCGAGCACGCGCTATCTGCCGGGACTGAACGCCGGCGGATGCGGGTGGCAATCGATTGTGGCAACGGAATGGCCGCCGTCGGCCTCGAGCCACTGCTCGCGCAGTTGGATCTGGAAGTGGAACGGCTCTACTTCGAGCCCGACTGCACCTTCCCGAATCACGAGGCAGACCCTCTGAAGATCGAGAACCTGCGCGAGGTATCAGAGGCGGTGCGCCGTTCGAAATCCGACTTCGGTGTCGCATTCGACGGCGATGCCGACCGAGCGGTTTTCGTCGACGACACCGGCGAACCGATCCCCTCGGACTTGATGACCGGATTGCTGGCTCGCCGCCAACTCGCTCGCACGCCAGGCGGGCGCGTGCTGTACGACTTGCGATCCAGCCGCGTGACTGCCGAGGAAATCGCGGCAGCGGGTGGCGTTCCCGAGATGTGTCGCGTCGGGCACTCTTTCGTCAAGGCCCGGATGCGCGAGGCGGGCGCGATTTTTGCCGGTGAGCTCTCTGGCCATTTCTATTTCCGTTTCTCCGAAACACTGATCGCCGATGATGGTGTGGCTGCGTTCGTCGCGCTGCTCGATGTGCTGGCTGTCGAGGCACAGCCTCTTTCGCAGCTGATCGCGCCACTCCGGCGTTACTCGGCGAGCGGAGAGATCAACCGGCGGGTCGACGACATCTCGAAGCTCTTGGGCGAGATCGAGGCCGAACACACGGGTGCCGAGATTTCACACCTGGACGGACTGCTCGTCCGCTACCCGGACTGGTGGTTCAACCTGAGAGCATCGAACACCGAGCCAGTCCTGCGACTCAATATCGAGGCGAACACCGAGTCGGAGATGTGTGAAAAGCGAGACGCACTTCTCGAGCGAATCGGCGGCGGATAGGACGATTTGAGCTCGTTAGCCGAGCCGGGTTGACCCAAGCGGAGCTACTCGGCACTCTTGATCCCTGCGCTCAGACGGCTTCGCACCAGTCCACGGAGTGACTACCCTCGACCACAACCCTCGGGGCCCACCAGCCTCTGGGCAACTAGCTTCCGGGCAACTAGCTTGTGCAACTAGCTTGTGCAACCAGGGAGTCAGCCATGTTTGGCATCGGCACCACAGAACTCTTGATCGTGATGGGTATTGTGATCGTCATTTTCGGTGCTCGGCGCTTGCCCGAGCTGGGTAGTGGCATGGGAAAGGCGATCAAAAACTTCAAAGCAGGTGTGACCGGTAAGGACGAGATCGACGTCACTCCGAAGAAAGAAGAAGTCAGCGAGAGCAAGTCTGACGTCTAAGAGCCTGCCCCAGTATGGGACGGTCGAACACGCAATAGCGCGCGGCGCGAAACGGTAGCCAGACAGACGCAGATCGGTAGGGCTGCAGTTCGGGTTCAAGAGCCCTCGTCTGGCTTCAGAGGCGAGAATTCAAAGCTCTCTGCCAGCAAGGGTACCGCCGGCACTACCGCGGCGAAGCTCAGCCAACTGTCCGCCGTGGCGGCGAAATGCGCCGCACGCTCGTTCTGAAGCTCGACCAGATCTGCCGGATTCGTCTCTCGAAGAAATCGCTCGGGGATTTTCGGCCCAATCGCCGCAATCGGTAGATCGATTGATCGGCCGTTCGCGTCCAGCAGCTGGACTGCGAGCGGAGTGACGTTTCGGGAACCTCGGCTGCGTCTGAGCTTCCCCGAGATCACGTATAGGCGTCCAACTATCGCGTTGTCGATCCAACGCGCTGAGATGCCCCGAAGTTCAAAACCGGGAGCCGCCACCGATTCGACCGGCCAGGGTTCCGTTCTATGATTCGGAGTCGACAGCCCACCCGCCAGGCCAAAAACCAACAATGACACCACCGCCATCCAACCCGCGATCCCCACAACGCGTCCGCGCAATTTCGATCGACCGGGTGTCTGCTCTTCGGAGAGAGCAACACGCCGTGCACCGATCGGCGCGGCCGAAACCGAATCGGACGACGGCGGGCCAATCCGAGGTTCGAAGGCACCGATCGCGACAGGGCTACTCGTCTCCGAATCAAACAAATCCCAGTTGGCCGGGTCGTCGAAGTCATCAGCGCCAGTTCCGGCCGGAGCGGCCTCGAATTCGGGCTCGTCTTCCAATCCGGCGATGGATTCGAAGTTCGCCCGATCGTCCTCGCCAAACTGCGCGCTCGGCGCGAGCTCGGCGTCATCGATCAAGCTGGGTCCAGTTTCGCCGAACAGGTCGCGCTCGGATTCGCCAGTTTCTGAAGGAATGCCGTCATCGAGGTCGAGTGCCAGAAACGATTCCGAGGCGGCATCTTCTTCGGCCGGCATCGAAATGCTCAAATCCGGCACGCCCCCGAGCAGTTCGTCAACCGCTTCGCGTGCTGCGGCCAGTTCGTCAGCGAGCGCGTGGGTGCCGCCGATCGGACTCGCCATCGCCCCGCTGTCATCGTTGAATTCCCAATCGTCTTCGGCAGTGTCGGGTGCCACCGTGTCGTTCGATTCGATCGGCGATTTTTTGCCGGAGAATCGATTCGCTGCGTCGACCTCCCGCCTGGAGGCTCCCGCGGACTGCGCTTTCTCCAGCACGTCTCGCGCTAGATCCCGTGCGTGATCGGCGTCCGGCTGCTGTGGAGATGCGACGAAGAACGCGTGCTCGCAGTGGGAGCAGCGCAAGCGAACGCCCTGCGGCGAGATCTTGGTCTCGTCGAGCCGAAACTGGCTGGCGCAGCGCTCACACGTGACGATCAACGCGTTCCGCCCTCTTCCCCTCCGGTGACACCCAACATCATCCCCGCGGGGTGTGCTAGCGTGCCTGATCCGATTTGCTTCGTTTCGGAGGCGGACCCAACCTGCTTGAGTGCGTCTGTCCCCTCATCAGTCAGCCGCCCGCGATTGGAGCATGGAAGGGACTCGCGGGCGGCAGAAACGGGTTTGCTGCGGCCATCGCAGCTATAGGGGTACCGTGACCGCCGAACCTATGCGCTCCATACTGGACCGACGTCTCGTCATCGTGACGGGAAAGGGCGGAACCGGGAAGACCACCGTTACCGCAGCGTTGGCGCTGGCTGCCGCAGAAGCCGGGCGCCGCGTACTAGCGGTCGAAGTCGGCCCCGACGAGCAGATTCCAGCGCTGCTGGAAGCCGGCAGCGCTCCGGTCGGGTATTCGGGCCGAGCGATTCGTCCGGGGCTCGAGGTGATGCGCATAGAGCCATTCGAGGCACTGGCTGAATACCTCGGCATACAGATCGGGGTGCGTTCTCTGGTCGATCTGGTGGTCGGCAACGCGTCGTTTCGGCAGCTCTTGGCCGCTGCTCCCGGCTGGAGGGAGCTGATCACGCTGGGAAAGATCTGGCATTTGTGCCAGCTCGAATTGGCTCCGGGGCGGCCGCGGTACGAAACGATCGTCGTCGACGCGCCGGCTACAGGACACGGTGTCAGCTTTCTCGAAGCCCCCCATGTCGTCGTGTCGGCGGTGCGTGCGGGTCCGCTCCGAAAGCAGACAGAACGCGTCGAGCAGATGATCCAAGATTCAGACCACACACTCGTGCTGCCGGTCGCACTGGCCGAAGAACTTCCCGCCAGAGAAACCGCACAGTTGATCGCGCGTGTGCGCACAGAGATGGGAATCGAAATCGATCGAGTCGTCGTCAACGCGGTGATGGATGCACCCTTTCCGGACGCACTCGCCAATCTCGACGAGTCGCTAGACCGCCTCGAGCCGGGTCTCCCATGCGACTCGCTTCCCGACCCCGCGACGTTGGCGGTGTGTGCGCGCTACCTGCTCGCGCGTCATCGCCTGCACGCTCGCTACCTGTCGGAAATCCGACGGATCACCGACCTGCCTTGTCCGACTCTGCCCTACCTGCCGGAGGGCGTCAGCGGGCCAGCCGAACTCGAGCTTCTGTCGGAAGCGCTGCTGTCGACATCGGAAACAATCTCTCCGGCCAGCTCCTCAACTCGCTCCACAGCGACGACTCCATCCAGAACTGCATCCACAACCGCGAACTCAACAACGACAGTCCCCAACAACGACGACGACGGCGTGAACGCCATCCAGTTTACCGATGCGTTGTTGACCCGACGAAAAATTCTCGTCTGTGTGGGTTGTGGTGGCGTGGGGAAGACGACCGTAGCCGCAGCACTTGCGCTCGAAGCCGCGAGACGCGGGCGTCGTGCACTGGTGCTGACGATCGATCCCGCACGACGATTGGCCGACGCTCTCGGGGTCGCAGCGCTCGGCAATCAACCCGAGCCGCTACCTCGCGAGCTATTGACAGCATTGGGTGTTCCCGAGCACGGCAGCCTTCACGCGGTCATGCTGGACATGAAGCGCACTTTTGACGACCTGGTCGAGCGATTCTCCGCGACGCCCGCTGAGCGTGACCGCGTGCTCGGCAACCCGATTTATCAGCACACCTCCGATGCGCTCGCGGGCAGTGTCGAGTACTCGGCAATGGAAAAGGTCTTCGAACTCCACGAGAGCGGTCAGTACGACTTGATCGTCGTAGATACCCCACCGGCGCAGCACGCGTTGGACTTCCTCGATGCGCCCGCACGCCTGCTCGACTTCCTGGACAGCCGACTCGTCGCGCTGTTGATCCACCCGGCATTCGCGGCCGGTCGATTCGGGTTCCGACTGTTTCAGCGCGGCACCCACCGGGTCCTTCGGCTGCTCGAGCAGGTCACGGGGTTAGGGTTCCTAGAGGACATTTCCGAATTTCTGCTCGCGTTCGAAGGGATGGCAGACGGTTTCCGCGATCGCGCACGCGGCGTGCGTGCGCTGATTTTGGGACCCACGTCAGCCTTCGTGCTCGTCAGCGGGCCCGGCCGGGAATCGATCCGCCAGGCCGGCCGGTTCTTGGACCGGCTCGAAGAACATGAAGTCCCACTCGCCGGAGCCCTGGTGAACCGGGTCCGGCTGTGGCCCGGGCCCCAGCTCCCGCCGAGCGACCCAATTCCGACACCTGGAGACATCGCTTCGCTTGCGATTGCGCTTCGCAACAGTGAGGGCCCGGAGTACCCAGCGGAGCTTGCAGCGCGGGCTGCAGCGGATGGTGCAACGAGATACGCTGACCTCGTGCGGCGCGACACACATTCAACCGACTCCCTGCGAGAACGCATCGAGAGCCAGAACCTCTTCTGGGGTCGAATTCCAGAATTCGATACCGATATTCACTCGCTCGCGAACATCGGGCGAGTTGCCGATTGGATCAGCGGCCGCGCCGAGGAGACCATTGTCGATGTCGACTGACGACCCGAATGAGGCGCCTGGCTCGCTCGGGTCGATGGGTTCGGAGCCGCCGCCTCTCGACCGATCGGCCGCGGCCGCCTTGCCCGGTTCCGTCTGCGGTGAATCGCTGCAAGACGCCCTTTCTCGGGCACGTGGTCACGCGCAAATGGCGGTCGCGGAGGCACTGGCCGCCATTTTGGCGCTGATCGATGCGGCGGCGCTGGCTGCGTCCGGCGAGCGCGCGAAAGCCCATGGAATCCTCGCCCCCGTAACGCGATTGCTCGAAGGTCTTCGGAACCAACTCGGCGACCCCGATTACGAGTCAGTCCACTTGATCCAGTCGATCGCAGAAGCGCTGGACGCAGAAATCGTCCGTTGGGAACAGCGTGCGCGAGACGACCCGGATGCGCGATCCGTACTCCGTGCATTCCTGGGGTTGAGAGAACTGCTGTGGGAATTCGGTGTACGGAGCGGCGAGACACCGGCTACCGACGGGCCAGCCCGACCCAAGAAAGCGAAGCCGAAGTCCGGCGCACGCCGCAAGAACGTCCAGCGCGTCACGGTCGAGGGATGAGCACGACACAGCTCCCCGAGTTCTGGGCTAGCGTCAATGGCCGGGCGAGAAACCCGTTCCTAACCACGGGATCCGAGGTTCCCCGATGACTGTACTGATCAAGCGCTACGCGAACCGCAAGCTGTATAACACGCGAACCAGTCGTTACATCACGCTGAAGGGCATCGGCGAGTTGATCGAAGCCGACGAAGACGTGCGCGTGATCGACAACGAGACCGGCGAGGACATCACCAACGTCGCGCTATCACAGATTCTGGTCGGCAACGAGCGCAGTGGCAGTACGGTCTCGAAGACCCTGCTGTCCGAACTGATCGGCCGCGGCGGAGACGCAATCTACGGAGCGCTGCGACGCAGTGTCGGCGACGCGAGCGAGAGTATCGAGGAAATACAAAGGGGCGTCCGTCGGATCATCAAGAAGAGTGAAGACGACGCCAGCCGAATTGGTGAGTGGATCGCGGTGTCGACCCCTGACTTCGACAAGATCGTAGAGAACGCAATGGAAAGGGTATTCAAGTTGCTCGATCTACCACGCCGAAGCGATATCGATGCGCTGAACAGCAATCTGCAACGCGTCGCGGATGCTGTGGAATCGCTTCAGCGCGGTCAGCGCGCCAAGGAAGAGGACCTGGAGAGCTAGGAGTCTGCGCGGTAGAGCGCCCGCTCTAGCGTGCAGGCGACGACGGTGAGAATTCGCCGCAGGTCTCTTGCGGCTCAGTCCCAGACCGAGTCGCGGTCCGCCAGTGCGGTATCGATCAGAACCTGTACCTGCGCGCGCAGCTCCTCGGTGATCCGCGAGACCAAGAGCTCGTTGGTGGAAGCGTCCGGGGCGACGTGTTCCAGGTCGATCGCGTCGCCGATCCGGATCACCCACTTGGTCGGAAGCGGCAGAGCTCCGAGTGGGCCAAGCAGCGGGAATGTCGGAGTCACCGGAAAAAATGGCAGCCCCACGACCCGCGCCGGTGTCCCCAACTTGAACAAGATCGGGTGTGCCTCTTCCGGCCCGACGATTCCGACTGGGACCAACGGCACGCCCGACTCGAGCGCCACCCGCACCGCGCCGCCTCGGCCGAAACGTTTCAGGCGGTAGCGATCTCGAAAAACCTTGGCGGCGCCCTTCAAGCCTTCCGGGAACGCGACCACTGATTGTCCTGAAGACAGCAGGCGCTCGGCGTTCTCTCGGCAGGCGCGCACTCCGCCCAATCGCGCCAGGTACGGCTGGACAAACGGAAGTGTAATCAACCAGTCTGCCACCAGGAAACGTGGGCGGTCGCGGCCGCTGCGTGCACGAGCGATTGCATGGGAAAGCATCAATCCGTCATAGGGAAGCAACCCGGAACGGTTCGCAACCAACAGACACGGGCTCGGCGGAACCCGCTCGAGTCCGTGGATTTCGATCCGCCAATAGCGATCTTGGAGCAGGTCGAGCAATGGACGGGCGCGCCGCAGCACGACCTCGTCCATACCGAACTCATCGACCTCACCCGAACGCTCGCTCATCCCGATCGCGCTCGCGCGTCGCCGAATCGTCTGGAACAGCTTCATCCAATCGGTTCGGTCCAGCTCCGACGCGAGCAGCGTCGACTCGTCGCGCGACGCTGAGAAGCGTGCGCGAATTTCGTGACGCAGGTCGTCGAGCGCCTGCCGGAGAGCTTCGTCTTCGACAGGCAGGTTCGCGATACCCGAGCTATCCAAATCGGTCGTTTCACTCATGAGTGTACAATCTATTTGTCATTACCGATATCGCCTCATTCGGCGGGAGGAAACGAACGCGATCCACGCCTCTCGCGTTGTATAGGTTGGTTCACCGAAGGCGTCCCAGCCTCGTTTTCCGTCGGCCACCCACAGATAGCGAAGGTAATCATAGAACCCTTCGGGTCCATCACCTGTTTGCCCCTGCGACGGGTAGTAGGCCATTCGGTAGAGCAGGGGCGAAGGCAGCGAGACAATCCGTTTGCCAGCGAGGCGCAGAAGCGTCGAAAGCGGCAGAACTCCACGGCCAACCACATTGAAGACCCCGGGATGAGACCGCAGCGTTGCGGTCTCGAGCGCGTGAACGCAGTCATCTTCGTGGACACACTGCATCAGCGGGTCGTAGCCCATCAGCTTCGGTACGACCGGAAGTGCGAAATATCGAACGATGTGATCGTGATAGGTCGGCCCGAAGATCCAACCATTGCGCAGCACCGTGACCTCGGTATTCGGGTTCCGACGGGACCATTCAGACACGAGCGACTCGACCTCGACCCGATTCTGGATCGAGTGTGCTGCAGGATGACCGTGCAGCGGATGTGATTCGCTCAGGAAGTTGGGGTTGTCGGGTCTCGGCCCGTAGAGCATCGTCGAGGAAGTAACGACCAGCCGCTTGATCTTCGCGGCCTCGCAGGCATTCATCACATACAGGCTGCCGATCGTCTCCAACTCGTGATCAGCTTCCAGGTCCGCGGTCGGCTCCGAACGAAACGCCATGTGGACAACCGCTTCGGCCCGCTCTTGCGTCAGGATCTGCGCGACGCGGCCGTCAGCTGCCGGGTCTGCCAGGTCGACGGCGCGAAAGCGCACGCGGGGATCGAGCCGGAAGGGTCGTCGGTGATCGAGCCCGATGATCCGCAGACCCGGCGAGCGAATCAGCAGACGGTCCACCAGTGCGCGCCCCAGGAAGGAGCCGAGCCCAGTGATTGCGATGACGCCGGGTGAACTCAAGGGTCCTCGCGACAGTGTGTTGGCGACGGACTGCTCGATGCCGCCATGGACGTCAGATACCATGCCAAGCGATGCACGCCAAGCGCACAATTGCCGTCGTCGAAGATTCTCGCTTTCTCGATCACGTCGGCCCCCCCGGGCACCCCGAACGGCCGGACCGCTTGAACGCCGTTGCTAGCGCCCTCGATGCGCGAACCGAGCCGTTGTCGCACCTGGCGGCCCGCCCAGCAACGGCCGAAGAAATTCTCCGCGTACACAGCCGCACGCACTTCGACGCAGTCAGCCGAGTCGTTCGGGGGGCACCGGCCAAATTGGATCCGGACACCTACGTCTCGTCGGACAGCTTCGATGTTGCTCTGCTGGCCGCGGGAGCCAGCGTCGACCTCGCGACGCAAGTTGCGAATCGCGAGGCCGCCAGCGGATTGGCGGCCGTTCGCCCACCTGGGCACCATGCCGAGAGCGAACGCGCGATGGGATTTTGTCTGTTCAACAACATTGCGATCGCCGCGCGCGCGCTCCAGGACGATCTCGGCGTCGATCGGATCCTGATCATCGACTGGGATGTTCACCATGGAAATGGAACGCAACATTTTTTCGAAGACGACCCGAGCGTGCTCTACGTATCGACCCACCAATTTCCGTTTTATCCCGGGACCGGCTCCGTTGGGGAGACCGGAGTGGGCGCCGGTGAGGGATTCACGCTGAACATCCCTTTGCCTGCAGGCTGCGGAGACCCCGAGTACGTTGGCGTCTTCCAGCAGCTGATCGCACCGGCTGCGATCGCGTTTCGGCCGGAGATGATCCTGATCTCGGCCGGTTTCGATGCTCATATCGATGACCCGCTGGCATCGATGAACGTCACTGCTGGGGGATTTCGTTCGATGGCCTCGATCGTTCGCTCGCTGGCCGATGACCTGTCCGGCGGGCGGCTGGCCTTCATCCTGGAGGGTGGCTACTCCGAATCGGGCTTGATCGATGGCGTCGGGTCTGTGATGGATGAAATCGTGGGAAGCCATCCCACAATTGACCCGCCAGACGTGCTTGCCCCGTACGATTCTGCTCTGCGCAGCGTCGTCAACCACGTATCCGGCATGCACGGGCGCGATTTCTCGCGCCTGAAAGCGATCTAAGTCCGCTAAGCGCTTCAGAAATTTTCGCGATTAGGTCGCTTCATCTTGTATCTAATTCTACTGACTACTACGACATATTGTGGCATGTCGAAATACTCCACAACGAATACAAATTAATTGCAATCAAAGTGGTTGCGCGTGGTTGCAAAGTGGTTTAAGTAGGTACTGATGTGGGATTGAGTGGACCAGGATGGTGCTTGGTGGTGCTGAGTGGTGCTAAGTGGGAAGTAACGAGTTCCTACTACCGAAAATACGACGAAAACATGCTCGCCGAAAACATGTTGGCACAGTGAACGAACCCACCAGGCAAGAGCGCAATTTGATGACAATCCGCACAAACAGTCTACCAGGTTTCAAACGATGTTTCGAGGTCGCTACTCTCATACGATCGACACGAAGGGTCGCGTGAGTATTCCGTCGGATTTCAGGTCGGAATTGCACCGGCGAAGCGAGCGCGCGCCGATCGTCACAAACGGCGTGACCCCGGCTGGTGAGTGTCTGTGGCTCTACTCGTACGACGACTGGTGCGCCTATGAGGACCGGATCGTAAATCTATCGCCCGACAATCTCGATGCACAGTCTTTTGTTCGCTTCATGGTCTCCGGTGCGACCGAGTGCCCGATCGACAACCAGGGCCGCTCCCTGCTTCCGGGATTCTTGCGCGAGTACGCCAAGCTCGACCGCGAGGTCACGATTGCTGGCGTCGGAAAACGCATCGAGATTTGGAACAAGACGAAGTTTGACGACGATCAGTTGAATACCCAGGCCCACTTCCAGCGCATCGCGTCGGTGGTCGCGGAGCTCAGGGATTCGTGAATTTTCGGTGGGGGGACTGAAGGGATCGGATTCCTTCGGTTGAGAGGTTGGGGTGTGTCCCCGGAGTACCTCTTCGCGGTGAACGCGAAGTTTCATGGGGGGGACTGAACGTTCCCGCGAGAGGGTATTCCGGGGCACGCCCCAGCCGGCCGGCCGCTGTCTGCGGCCGCGCCGGTCGCCGGGCAGCGACTGAGCCCGAGACGCCAGAACAGCGATGTCCACAACTCCGCCGCACGTCGATTTTTCTCACCAACCCGCGCTCTTGGACGAGTGTCTGGAATTTCTGGATCTCGTCCCGGGCTCGGTCGTAGTGGACGGCACCGTGGGCGGCGGCGGACATGCATCGGCGATTCTCGATCGAACAGCTCCCAACGGGCGATTGATCGGGCTCGACCGCGATAGCGTGGCCATCGGCGCGGCATCGAGTCGTCTGGAAGACTTTGGAGACCGAGTCACGCTGATTCACGAGTCGTTTCGAAATCTCGACGAGGCTTTGACCCGAATCGGAATCGGTCGGGTCGATGCGGTATTGCTCGATTTGGGCGTGTCGTCTCACCAACTCGACGAGCCGAGCCGCGGTTTTCGATTCGCAGCAGATACCGCCGAACTGGCACCGCTCGACATGCGCATGGATGCAAACAGCGGGGATCCGGCTTCTGAGTTGCTGCGAAATGCGACGCTTGCGGAACTCGAGGGTTGGTTCCGCGACTACGCTGACCTGCCGGGAGCCCGCAAACTTGCCCATGCGATCGTCGAGGCACGGCGCTTCGCGCCGCTCCGCACGGCCGGCGATCTGCTCGCAGTGATCCGGCAGGCGGGAATCGGAAAGGGGCGCAAGCACAACCCCGCGACACTGGTCTTTCAGGCGCTACGCATCGCAACCAACGACGAACTCCGCGCGCTCGACGATGGCATCGAACAGGCCATCGAATGCCTCGGCGGCGGAGGTCGACTGGTCGTACTGGCCTACCACTCCGGTGAGGACCGCCTGGTCAAGAACCGGATTCGAGACGCCGTACGCGGCTGCGTGTGCCCACCGCGCTTGCCAGCCTGCGTATGCGGGCAGCAGGTGCGATTGAAGAACCTGACTCGCAAGCCGGTCGTGGCGAGTGCCGCCGAGACTCGCGAAAACCCGCGCGCGCGGTCCGCGAAGCTTCGCGCAGCTGAACGCGTGGCTCCGGCGATCACAGCCGGATGAATCATGTGATGACTCTCCGCAATGGGCCGCGACGGCCGCGCTTTGGTTTCCTTCGGCAACGCCGACGCGGCAACACCCACTCACCCATCGGGCGGGATTTCTCCGATTCGCGCGTCGAGCCCCAAGGCCGCCGCTGGTGGGCGGCCGCTCTCGTGGCCGGTGTGTTGGCCTCCCTGGTGATGGTGCACATTCGAGTGCGGCTGATCGAGGAGGGCTATCAGCGCGCCGCTGCCATCGAACGAGTCGAGAGGTTACTGGCGAAGCGACAGGTGTTGAAAGCTGAAACTGGAGCCCTGAGAAACCGCGATCGATTGACGGCGCTCGCGAGCGAACGCGGCTTCGAAAAGCCGCAGCGGGAAATATGGCTGTCGCAACTGGCGGAGCAGCGGCCAACGGAGCTGCGACCATGAGATCGCCGCGCGTGCAGAATTCCGGCCGCAGGATCCGGATCGCACGCGTGATGTTGTTGTTGCCGTTTCTGATACTCGGATTGCGCGCCGCAGATCTCAGCACCGACCAGCGCGGCCGGACGCGCGGAATCGGACAGACGCAACGCACGTTGACACTAGCGGCCCACCGCGGCGCGATCGTCGACGCCTCGGGCGTCGAGCTGGCTCTGTCGGTCGAGTCTCCGTCGATCTTTGCGATTCCGTCGAGTATCCGCGACATCGGCTCGGCCGCCTCGCAGATGGCACCGATCCTCGGATGGGAAACGAGCCAACTCGCGAAACGACTCGAGGACCACAAGTCGTTCCTGTTCCTGTCGCGCTGGGTCACGTCGGAACGCGCCAAGCAAATCAGCGATCTCGGCATTCAGGGGGTAGGGCTCCTCGACGAGTCTCGCCGCGTGTACCCGCACCGGGGGCTGGCGGCGAAATTGGTGGGCTTCGTGAACATCGACGCCGCTGGTGTTCGGGGGATCGAGCAACAGGAAGACGAGTGGTTGCAGGGGGTGGTCCAGCGGATTCCGGTCGAACGCGATGCGCATGGGGATCTGTTCTGGCTGGGCAACACGCAACCTTGGAACACTTCGGGCGGAGACGTAGCGCTGACGATCGACGTGACACTTCAGGCTGCGGCCGAGTCCGCGCTGAACGAAACCGTCGAGGCCAATGACGCGCTGGGTGGTGTGGTCATTGTGATGGACCCCTGGACCGGCGACATCCTGACACTTGCCGACAGCCCGGGATTCGATCCCAACCAATTTCGGAAATTGCCGTTCGAGTCGACTCGATCGCAGGCATTTTTCGACGCGTTCGACCCCGGCTCGACCCTGAAGGCCTTCTTGATTGCAGCCGGTCTCGAACTCGGCACGATCACGCCGAGCGATCAATTCGATGGAGACAACGGTTCGTTTCGTGTCCCAGGCAGTACGATTCGCGATACCCACCCACACAGTATGATGACCGTGGCCGACATCATGCGTGTCTCCAGCAATATTGGTGCGGTGAAGATCGCGTACCGGATGGGGGCGAGTGCCCACCATGACATGCTGCGCGCTTTCGGATTTGGCGCTTCGACTGCTAGCCGGTTCCCCGGCGAGTCCGCCGGACAGATGCGCTCGTGGCAGTCGTGGAGGCCGCTTGACCATGCCACGGTCGCGTTCGGACAAGGCATCACCGTTACACCGATCCAGCTCGCATCGGCCACGTGCGCGCTCGCCAACGGAGGGATGCTCGTCAAACCCAGGCTGGTCTCCGCGCGACGCGCGCCGGGCGGGATGTGGCACTCCGTGACCGACAAGGCGGTTCGCCGCGTCGTCAGCGAGCGGACTTCTTCGCAAGTCCTCGAGATGATGGAGGGCGTCGTAGGGCCGACGGGCACCGCTAGCCGCGCTGGGCTCCGCGGAGTACGGGTCGCTGGAAAGACAGGAACGGCGCAGAAATGGGACCCGGCGACGAAATCGTTCTCTACCGATCGCTTCGTCGCCTGGTTCATCGGAGTCGTTCCGGCTGATGACCCCAAGCTCGTGATCGTCGTCGGCGTGGACGAACCTCGTCGTCCCGCTCATACTGGTGGTGCGACGGCGGCACCTCTGTTCGCAAAGGTTGCTGCAGCACAGCTGACACGTTTCGGAATCGCCACCCAGCCCGAGCCCCGCCGCACGCTACCCGAACGCTCCGCTCCCACCATCACCATAGCCACCCGGCCGCCACCTGCTCTTGCCCCGGTATCGGCGGCCGCGTCGCGAGTGCGCTCTGATCTGACCCCTGATCCGACAAAAAAGAAGCTTCCGGCACAGAATGTCGCAAGCGAAGCGGTACGCAGTCAAAACGCTAAACTCGCCGCAACCAGCGGCTCCAGATCGAAACCCAGAAATGTGACGGACCCGCCGATTGAAGCAACGCTCGCATCGAAGCCGAAGCGCGATTCAGAACCGAGCGTCGTGGAAAGGCTCGTGCGCCTCAACGACCGGGTGTTGCTGCCGGATTTCGTGGGATTGACCGTCGAAGAAGTCCGACAGATCTCCACCGACACTGCGCTGTCGATCACGATCTCCGGCAAGGGTCGTGCGGTACAGCAGGATCCTCCGCCTGGGACGGTCGTTCGCGTCCATGCCGGATCCGTACGCGTCGTGTTCGAAACCTCCGGCGCTGCTCGCCCTGCAGGAGACGGTTGATGCGATTGTCGCAACTGCTCTCCTCGCTTCCGCCCGGGATGTTGCTCGAAGCCCCGACTCTCTCAATCGCGCAAGATCCCATCATTCGGGGAATCGCGTACGATTCTCGGCGCGTCGCGGCCGGCGACTTGTTCCTTGCACTGCGTGGTTCGGAAGTCGACGGCCACCAGTTTCTCCCGAATGCGATCAAACTCGGAGCTGCCGCCTTGATCGTCGAGTCGGCTCCGGACGGGCTCGACTCTTCGTGCCCGATAATCGCCGTGCGCGATAGCCGCCAAGCGCTGGCGACGATCTCGACCCGCTTCTTCGGAAATCCATGCTCCGAACTTCGGTTGATCGGGATCACCGGTACCAACGGCAAGACCAGCAGCTCGTACCTGGTGGAATCGATCTTGCGGCGTTCCGGCGCACGCACCGGCCTGATTGGAACCGTCGACGTGCGCTTCGCAGGCGAGCGGGAGCGCCCTGTGAATACAACACCGGAAAGCTACGAACTTCAGCGAACGCTGCGCGCAATGCGCACGCACAACGTCGATTCGGTCGTGATGGAGGTTTCCTCACACGGTCTCGAACTGGGCCGGGTAGAAGGCTGTCTGTTCGCGGTAGCCGCGATCACGAATGTCACTCAGGATCATCTCGATTTCCACGAAACCATGCCCAGCTACCGTCGCGCGAAGCGCCGCCTGTTCGAACAGTATCTCGACCCGCAGGGTACGGCAGTCGTCAATATCGACGACCCGAACAGCTCCGAATTTGAACAGGCCGCACTGCAGCGCGGCGCGCGACTGATTCGGGTTTCGCGCGACCGCAGCCGCAATGCGGAGATCTGCCTCGATTCAGCCGAGCTTCGGCTGGACGGCACATCTGCGCGGCTCCAGCTGCCCGGCGGCGAATTCGTGTTGAATATCCCACTGATGGGTGATTTCAATCTGGAAAATGCGCTGATTGCGTGCGGAATCGGCGTCGCGCTCGACATCGCTCCAGAGGCAATTATTGAAGGGATCGCTCAATGTCCGCAGGTTCCGGGTCGGGTCGAGCGTGTGACTGCTCACGGCGCGAACGAGCCGACCGTAATCGTCGACTACGCCCATACACCTGACGCGATCGAAAAACTCCTCAGCACGCTGCGTCCGCTGGTCGACGGTCGACTGATCTCGGTATTTGGTTGCGGGGGCGACCGCGATCGCGGAAAGCGACCGATGATGGCGGAGGCAGTCGCGCGTTACAGCGATCGGGTGGTCGCAACCAGCGATAACCCGCGAACCGAAGACCCAACCCAAATTCTCCTCGATGTGGAAACCGGCCTCACGCGGCTGCGCCGCGTCGAGGCCGACGCACTCGAAACAAGCGACGGCTGCTACGCGGTGATTCCGAACCGGCGGTCGGCGATCGAAGCTGCAATCGCGATCGCTGGGCCCTCGGACATCGTTGTGCTCGCGGGCAAGGGCCACGAGGACTACCAGATCATCGGGCGCGACCGTTTGCCGTTCGACGATCGAGACGAAGCTCGGCGAGCACTCAACGCGCGGAGCCCAAAATGAAGGTCCCGTTCGAAATCGCGGATCTGGTCCGGTGGACGGATGGGGTGCTCTGGCGGGGCGCTCCGCACGCGATCTTGCGTGGCGCTTCGATCGACTCGCGAAACATGGAGGCCGGTGGGCTGTTCATTGCGATCGTTGGACCGAATCACGATGGGCACCGATTTTGTGGAACAGCAGCACAAACGGCCGCGTGCCTGCTCGTGGAGCGAGGACGCGAGGAGTCGCTCGATTCACCAGAAGGCGTTGCGATCGTGTCCGTCCATGACACCACCCGCGCTCTAGGTGCACTCGGCGCCGGACACCGCGCCACTTTCTCTGGCCCGGTCGTTGGAATTACCGGAAGCAATGGGAAGACCACCACTAAGGAGATGTGTGCTTCGATCCTGTCTGTTGGCGCGCCGTGCCACCGAACACCCGGAAACTTGAACAACCAATTTGGTGTGCCGTTGACTCTCCTCGGTCGTGACGAACACGATCGCAGCATGGTTGTCGAACTCGGCATGAACCACCGCGGAGAGATCGCCGAACTCGCAAGGCTCGCACGCCCGAACGTGGCATTGATCACCAACGTGGGCAGTGCGCACATCGAATATCTCGGCAGTCGCGAAGAGATCGCGAAGGAAAAGGGCGATATCGTGGCATCGCTTCCATCACAAGCCACAGCCGTTCTCAACGCCGATGACACAGCCGTGATGAGCCAGGCAGAGCGGACCGCCGCAAAGATACTGACCTTCGGTACCGGGAGCGATGCAGATGTGCGCGCGGTGCGAGTATCGGAACTGGCGGGCGAGGGCTACACGTTCGAACTCGTGACGCCGTCGGGAACGACTGACGCCGTTGTGAAGGGCCTCGGTCACACCGCGCTGATCAACGCGCTGGCTGCCTCAGCAGCCGCTCTTGCCGCCGGGGCGAGCCTGCCCGCGATCGCCGTAGGGCTGGCGAATCACGTGCCGATCGATGGCCGACTCCAGCAGCGCAAGCTGCCGGGAGACATCTTGCTGGTCGACGACACCTACAATGCCAACCCGCAGAGCACCGAAGCAGCATTGCGGATGCTTGCGGGGAGGAAGGGTGCACGGCGTGCAGTCGCTGTACTCGGTGACATGGGTGAACTCGGGGACGCCTCAGAGGTCGCTCACCGCGAAGCGGGAACGCTGGCGGCCGAGCTCGGAATCGATTTCCTGATCGCGCTGGGTGAGCGAGCGGAGTCCGTCGCCGCCGGCGCACTCGATTCGGGCATGCAACCCGGGCGCGTGGTCGTGGCCCACAACCACGACGATGCCAGCGCACTCGCAAACGCGTTCTTAGAAGAACGGGACGTCGTGTTGGTGAAGGGTTCACGATCCATGCGAATGGAGCGAGTCGTCGAAGCCATTGTAGCGAAAGCCGGAAACGGGGATGCCGCGAAAGCAACAGCGGTCGGAGGCGAACGAGCCTGATGTTCTACCATTTCCTGTATCCGCTGGCGTCCGAGTTCAGTGGCTTCAATGTGTTCCGTTACATCACGTTCCGCACTGGTGCGGCCACGCTCACCGCGTTGTTCATCGCCTTCATGGTGGGACCCGCGCTCATCCGCGCTCTCGAGCGACTGCGCGTCGGCCAGCCCATCCGAGATATCGGTCCGGACCACAAAGCCAAAGAAGGCACGCCGACGATGGGCGGCTTGCTGATCCTGCTCTCTCTGCTGGTGTCGGTCTTCCTGTGGTCGAACCTCGACAACCGCTTCGTGTGGATCGTCATCGGAATCACAGTCGGTTACGGAATCCTCGGATTCATCGATGACTACAAGAAGGTCAGGCAGGGCAGCAGCGCAGGCATCTCCGCGCGCATGAAACTGTTCTGGCAAACCGTATTGGCGCTTGGGGTCGCGATCGCGATCTACAGCGACCCGGGTTTCGACGCCGAGTTGGCCGTCCCGTTCTTCAAGAACTTCACACCGAACCTCGGGATCATGTATGTACCGTTCGCCGCGTTCGTGATCGTTGCGATGAGCAACGGAGTCAACATGACCGACGGACTCGACGGGCTTGCGATCGGACCCGTCATGATCGCTGCCGGAACATTCCTGTTGCTCTCCTATGCGGCCGGCCACACCGGAATCGCCCAATATCTGACTATCAAGTACGTCGCCGGGTCCGGGCATCTGGCGATCTTCTGCGGCGCGCTCATTGGCGGTGGATTGGGCTTCTTGTGGTTCAACGCATCACCCGCACAGTTGTTCATGGGTGACGTTGGATCTCTCGCGTTGGGTGGTGCGCTCGGAACCATCGCGGTGTTGATCCGACAGGAATTCCTGCTCCCGATCGTCGGGGGCATTTTCGTCGCTGAACTCCTGAGCGTGATCATCCAGGTTGTGTACTTCCGGTACACCGGCAAGCGTGTCTTCTTGATGGCACCCATCCACCACCATTATGAAAAGCTCGGCTGGGCAGAGCAGAAGATCGTGGTCCGGTTCTGGATCGTTTCGGCGATTCTGGGGCTGCTGGCACTGTCTACTTTGAAATTGCGTTAGGCGTACTTCGAAAACGGAGAGAGTCTCGAAGAGATCGCGGAAATGGAAGAAATCGGAAACTGGAAAATCGGGGTACTCGGACTCGGCGTTTCGGGCCGTTCGGCCGCAAACTTCTTGGCTGCGAGAGGCGCACGCGTGTGCGCGTTCGATGAGCGGGGCGCCGACGCGATCGACGACTTGGCGTCGGTCGATTCACGCGTCGATCGCGCGCTGGGCGTTCCGTTCCCGAACCTGGACGACTTCGACCTGCTGGTGCCGAGCCCCGGAATTCCGCCGCATCGCTATCGCAGTCACACCGGCCGGGTCTGGGGCGACATCGAGCTCGCGTATCAGGCCATTGCCGCCCCGATCATCGCTGTCACAGGAACCAATGGGAAATCGACGACGGTGCTGCTGATCGAAGCCATGCTGCGAGCTGCGGGTGCGCGCGCGAGAGCGGTCGGAAACCTCGGCTCACCCGCGCTGGAACTCGTCGGAGAGCCGCTCGACTTCGCGATCCTCGAGGTTTCGTCGTTTCAACTCGAAACCACCGAGTCGTTTCGTCCAGATGTCGGCGTGCTGTTGAACATCTCACCCGATCACCTCGACCGCCACGGCAGCTTCGAAGCCTATGCGAAGGCCAAAGATCGGTTGTTCGTCAACCAGCGAGAGTCCGACAGCGCGATCTTCAACCTCGACGACCCGATTGTTGCGGCTCGCACCAACACGACGCGCGGGCGCGTCTTCGGGTTTCGAGGTTCGGGCGCCGTGGCTCGCGGTGCGTTCTTCGATACCGGTGCTGTTGTCCTTTGCGATCCACCCGCGGCACCGCTTCGAATTGCACTCGACGGGATGCGCCTAGATGGTCAACACAACCGGGAGAACGTGATCGCGGCGTTTGCGGCTGTCGCCGCAGCTGGTGTCGATCCGGTTGCGGCCTCGTCTGCACTCCCGACCTTCTCGGGCCTGGCGCACCGTTGTGAATTCGTCGCCGAGGTAGATGGGGTTCGGTACGTCAACGACTCCAAGGCCACCAACCCCGGTGCGGCCATGCGCTCGGTGACGGGCTTCACCGAGAAGGTCGTGTGGATCGCCGGTGGGCGAGACAAGGGCCTCGGCTTCTCCGAGTTGGTCGACGCAGCGGTGGGACGCGTGCGTGCCGCCCTCGTGATCGGAGAAGCAACCGAGAAGCTCCAAGTGGCGCTGGCCAATCGTGTAGAAGTCATCGCCGCCGAATCAATCGAAGACGCCGTCGCGCGCGCAGCGAAAATCGCCCGACCGGGCGATGTGGTGCTGTTGTCTCCGGCATGTGCGAGTCACGACCAGTTCCGCAACTTCGAAGAACGGGGGGAGCGATTCAAAGCCGCAGTTGTTTCTCTGTCGGTGAGGGGAGCGGCGCGATGACCAGTCGCCCGCCGCGTCGTTACTCGCCGCAGTCGAACAGACTCCACTCTGAACTTCCCTCGTTTCGGCTCGCCGCCGCCGATGGCAGCGTGCTCACCGCGGTGTCACTGCTGGCGGCCATCGGGCTGGTCGCGGTCTACAGCATCACTGCACCGAGGGCCGCGGGCGTGTTGCCGCCAGAATTCACTCGCCACCTGGTCGGGATCTGCGTCGGTCTACTCCTGGTGGTCGCCGTCACAAGGGTTCCGCTGGCGCTCTGGAAGAAGCTCGCGCTCCCTCTGTGGTGCGCGAGCCTGTTGGCACTGGTCGCTACGCTGATGATCGGTATCGAAGTCAATGGTGCGCGTCGCTGGGTCGGCTGGCAGGCGATTCGATTTCAGCCCGCGGAAGTCGCGAAATTCGCAACGGTCCTCGCCGCCGCAGCGTTCTTCTCGGAAGGCCGCAGCCGGCGTCCGCAGTTGCGACCCCTGGTGGCCACTGCGGCAATGTGTCTTCCGCCGGTCGCGCTGCTGCTCGGCCAGCCGGACTTCGGAAGTTCATTCGTGATCTGCGCAGTAGTCGGGATCCAGCTCTTCATTGCCGGCGCTCCGATTCGCCAACTCGGAATCGGCCTGCTCGTTGGCGCGTTCGGTACTGGCGGCTATATCGCGATGAACCCATACGCGTACGCGCGATTGACCGGTTTCCTCGATCCCTGGGCGACAGCAAACCGAGAGGGCTTTCAACTCGTCCAGTCCTTCGTCGCATTCGGTCGGGGTGGAAATTTCGGCGTGCCTTTGGGCGATGGCCGTCAGAAGCTCTACTACCTGCCCGAAGCCCACACCGACTTTATCCTGTCGGGTATCGCCGAAGAAGCGGGGTTACTCGGAGTCCTGATAGTCCTTGGCGCTTTCGCCGCCTTCATCGCAGCCGGGACACGCATCGCCATGCGCACCCGAGACTCCTTCGCGACACAGATGGCATTTGGCATGACAGCACTCGTCGGTCTTCCGGCGACAATCAATGCGGCGGTCGTCATGGGGCTTCTGCCCACGACTGGCTTCACGTTGCCATTCGTCTCATTCGGAGCCAATTCGATGCTGATGTGCGCGGTGACCGTAGGAATTTTGCTGCGCATCAGCGCGTGTGAAGCGGCGCCCCAAGTCGTGCGAATCTCTGGCGCGGCGCGGCGCCCGAGTGTCTCATGAGCTCGGCGAATGCGGTCATTCACTGGGTCGTCGCCGGAGGTGGATCTGGGGGACATGTCACACCGGCAATCGCGTTGGCCGAGAAGGCCCGATCGCGTGGCGACGAGGTCCTGCTGCTCGGCGCACAGCGCGGCTTGGAAACGCGACTGGTTCCGGAGGCGGGATTCAAGCTGCTGGCTCTCGCCGCAAACCCCGTCTATGGCACGAGCCTGCTTTCTCGTGTGCGCTCCATTCCGGGCATGGCCAAGGCGTGCTGGTTGGCGTGGCGCGCTCTCGGGTCGTTTCGCACCGACTTCGTGATCTCGGTGGGCGGCTACGCGTCTGTGCCAGCGGTCATCGCCGCCGCATTGCGTCGGATTCCGATCGCGCTCGTCGAGCCGAATGCCATACCGGGTCGAGCCAACCTCGCTGCTGCCCGGCACGCTTCGCAGATCTTTGTGAATTTCGAACGGGCCAAAGCGACTTTCGAGCGCGCCGGGAGCCACTGTGTGCAAACCGTCGGCATCCCCTTGCGAGAACGCATCGTCGCAGCGTTCGACACAGACAACACCCGCCGCGCGCCGGAACCGCCGTTTCGTTTGTTCGTCACCGGTGGTAGCCAGGGCGCGCGCCAGCTCAACGACGCAATGATCGAAGCAGCCCCACTGCTACGGGCCGCGGCGCTCGAAATCGAAGTCGTGCACCAGACCGGCCAGGCGGATCGCGAACGAACCGAGGCGGCCTACCGAGAGGCTGGAGTCAAGGCGCTGGTGATCGATTTCGAAGCCGACATGCTCGCTCGCTACCGTTGGGCGGACCTCGTGTTATGCCGCGCGGGCGCCATCACGATCGCAGAGTTGGCGCTCGCCGGGCTGCCCGCTTTGTTGGTCCCCTACCCGTTCGCCGCCGACAACCACCAGGCCGCGAACGCCAGCGCGTTCGCCGAATCCGGCGCAGGCTTGATTCTCGACGAGCAGCCGCTGCCGGGCAGGCGAGTCGTCGCAGCACTGGTTCAGCTATTCGAGACGCCACAGAAGCTGATCGAGATGAGTCGAAACGCATCCAAACAAGCGCGGCGAAACGCCGCCACGCAAATCCTCGCGGATTGCGCCAGTCGATTGGGGAAATAGACGTGTTCCGACGCATTCAACACGTGCACTTCGTCGGCATCGGCGGGATCGGCATGTGTGGACTGGCTGAACTGCTGCACAACCAGGGATATCACGTGACCGGATCGGACCTGCAGGTCGGGGCCACCGTGGAAAGGTTGCGATCACTCGGTGTCGCCGTGTCGATCGGCCACGACGCAGCGCACGTCGGGGATACCGACGTCGTCGTGTACTCCTCCGCGGTTCGTGAGACGAACCCCGAACTCCAGAAGGCTGAGCAGCTGAAGATTCCTGTGATTCCGCGTGCCGAGATGCTCGCCGAAGTCATGCGGCTGAAGGACGGGATCGCAGTAGCGGGCAGTCACGGTAAGACGACGACTACGTCGCTGATTGCGCACGTACTCGACGCTGCCGGACTCGACCCCACCGCGATCATTGGCGGGCGGGTTCTGGCATCAGAAAGCGCACCGACCGGCGCACGGCTCGGTGCTGGAAACCTGCTCGTAGCGGAGGCCGATGAGAGCGACGGCTCGTTCCTGCGCCTGGCACCGGTGATCGCAGTCATCACGAACATCGATCCGGAACACCTCGACCACTACGGGTCCTTCGACGCGTTGAAGGAAGCCTTCGTGACCTTCGCCAACCGGATCCCGTTCTGGGGGTTGAGTGTGCTGTGTCTGGATCATCCCGGCGTGCAGGCGGTCATGCCCGAGATGACCCGACGAACGGTGACCTACGGGTTCTCGTCACAGGCTGACGTGATCGCCCAGGACCTCGAGATCGATGGTATCGGGATACGCTTCTCAGTCCGGGAACGCAACAGCGCACTCGGAGGCGTACGCATTCGTCTTCCCGGAAGACACAACGTGTTGAATGCTTTGGCCACGATTGCCGTTTCCCGGGAACTCGAGATTCCCTTCGACATCGTCGTCGACGCACTCGACAGCTTCTTGGGTATCGAACGTCGTTTCGAATTGAAGGGGAAAGTCGGCGGGGTCACAGTCATCGACGATTACGGCCATCACCCGGCCGAGATTTCGGCGACTCTCGCAGCCGCTCGCGCGCTGCATACCGGCCGCTTGATTGTCGCATTCCAACCGCATCGGTACACCCGCACACGGGATCTATACGCTGATTTCGTGACCGCATTCAACGACGCGGACATGTTGATTGTCTCGGACATCTATGCAGCAGGAGAATCGAAGATCGCCGGGGTCGAGTCTGCTCTGCTCGTGGAGGATATTCGCGCTCATGGACACCGAGAAGCCCACTTCGCAGCTGATCTCGAGCGCGTGCTGGAGATGCTGCTCGATCATGCAACATCCGGTGACATGGTACTGACCCTGGGCGCGGGCAGCGTATCCGGTCTGGGGCGTCGGCTGGTCGAGCAGCTCGAAGCGAGGAAGGCTTGATTTCGCGAGCCGCGCGCCAGGGTCTCGAAGAAATCCTGGGCGACCTCGTTCGCTTCGACTTCCCCCTCGCGCGCTGCACGTCACTGCGGGTTGGTGGACCGATCGACGCGCTGGCGACACCGACCACGCGAGACGAGATCGTGCAAACCCTCGCATGGTGTAGGCAGCACAGACTCCCGCACTACGTCGTCGGTTCGGGCTTCAATCTGCTCGCACTAGACGAGCCGCTGGAAGGCGTGGTGCTGCAACTAGGCAAGCTGCGACGCCTGGAAGAGCGTCCGAATGGCGGCTTGCGTGCCGAAGCGGGCGTCTCGCACAGCCAGATCACCCGATTCTGTGTCGAACACAGTCTGTCGGGATTGGAATTCGCCTGCGGGATACCGGGAACGGTGGGCGGATGGATCGCAATGAACGCCGGTGTTCCGAGCCGAGAGATGCGAGATGCGCTGCGCGAAATCGAGGTCATCAGTCCAACGGGCCGCAGACTGCAGCACATCGCGCGCGACGACCTGTCGTTTGTGTATCGCGCGCTCCACGGCTTGGCGCCCGGCTCGGTGATCGTCTCGGCACTCTTCGAAGTCTCGATTTCGGTTGGCGAGCAGGTGCGGGCCGAAGTCGACCGACTGCTCGCCCGTCGCTCGTCCACACAGCCGCTGAATGTTCCTTCCTGTGGGTCGGTGTTCAAGAACCCTCCAGGTGACTTCGCGGGACGGCTGATCGAGGCAGCCGGTTTGAAGGGGCGACGACGCGGCGGCGCCGAGATCTCGCGGGTTCACGCCAATTTCATCGCGAATCTCGGAGGCGCGAGCGCATCAGACATTCTGGGCTTGATGGACGAGGCCCGTGATGCGGTCTGGCAGACCGCCGGAAAATGGCTGGTTCCCGAAGTGCGCACACTTGGAGGTCGAGCATGAACGAGAAGCGCCCGCATGTAGGCGCGAGGAGCCACACCAACAAGGCGCCGGCCTCGCGACGAGAAGACACCGCAAGAAACCGCAGCGCGCGTGCGCGCGCGCATCTCGAGCGGGTGCGAGGAGGACAGTCAGCAAGGCCCGTCCCCAGCCTGTCACGGGTAGCGCCGATCGGGATCGCGGCTTCACTCATCGTGGGCGTCTTGTTTGGAAGCCCCCTCTTGGCAGCGACCCGTTCGTGGATCGCCGGCGAACCCATCCGGCTCGAGTCGATCTCGGTGAGCGGGGCGGCTCGCCTCTCACTGACAGAAATCGGCCGTGCGACGGCTCTACCTAAGGGGGTGTTGATCGCTGAAATCGAGCCGAGTGAGGTCGAAGCCCGCCTGCTCTCACATCCCTGGATTTCGGATGCAGCGGTGTTGCGGCTTCCAGCCAGTCGACTGCTGATTGGGATCACCGAGCGCGTAGCGCTGGCTGTCGTCGCCAACACCGCCAAGGAAGGACGCCAAGGAAGCGACGAGCTCGAGTGGCGCGTCGTTTCGTCGACTGGACTTCCATTCGCCAGCGCCAGCGAATCCGATATCGAGTCGTTGCCGAGGTTACTGACCCGGTCTGCACTGGCGACGGCTGAGCCCAGCGAAGCACTCGCGAATGCAATCAAGTTCTCCGCTCGATTCCCCGAGTTCGACTTGCCGACTCCGTCGGAACTCGTGATCGACGAGGGTGTCGGCTCCGAAGGGTGGGTCGTTCGGCTGCCAAGCCTCGAGCCGCGTGTGGTTCTCGGGCGCGACAACCTCGACGACCGACTCGCCGCACTCGCCGCAATCCTGAACTCCGGCCGAAAAGAGCTGGCGGAAGCAGAAACCATCGATCTTCGTTTCGCCGAACAGGCTGTTCTGCGAAGTACGCCGTCCTCGAAAGGGACGACACAAGCGGCAGCGGCGCACGAAAGTATGTCACTGCCCAAGCCGAGGCCGACCGGGTGACCGGCGGTCCGAGCCGACGTGCGAAGCGCACGTCGCGTGAGAGTCGCTAACGGGCTCTCGCAGAAATCAGGGGGGAAACCATGTCCAGGAGAGAAGAGCTCATCGTCGGGCTCGATATCGGAACTACCAAAATTTGTGTAATCGTTGCACAGCGGACGGAGAACGGCGTGGATATCGTCGGAATCGGGACGCATCCGTCACGTGGCCTCCGGAAGGGAGTGGTGGTCGACATCGACGCCACAGTGCACTCGATCAAACTGGCGGTCGAAGAAGCGGAATTGATGGCGGACTGCGAAATCACATCCGTCTACGCGGGCATTGCGGGTGGTCACATCGATGGCTTCAACTCTCACGGTGTGGTTGCAGTCAAGGATCGTGAGGTCAGCGATGGGGACGTTCGGCGGGTGATCGACGCTGCCAAGGCGGTGGCAATCCCGATGGACCGTGAAGTGATCCACGTGATCGCTCAGGAGTTCATCATCGATGATCAGGACGGGATCCGCGAACCTCTCGGCATGAGCGGCGTACGGCTGGAAGCGAAGGTCCACATTGTCACAGCCGCCGTCACGAGCGCACAGAACATCGTGAAGTGTGCAAACAAAGCTGGGCTCAACGTGATGGATATCGTGCTCGAGCCGCTCGCATCGGCAGAAGCCTGCCTGGGCCAGGACGAGCGGGACCTCGGCGTTTGCCTGATCGACATCGGGGGCGGCACAACCGATATCGCAGTATTCGAAAACGGGTCGATCAAGCATACATCTGTGCTGGGAGTTGGGGGGTTTCACATCTCCAACGACATTGCGGTCGGTCTGCGAACGCCCTTTGATGAGGCTGAGCGAATCAAGAAAAAGTTCGGTGTAGCGGCCGCACGCTTTCTGTCTGGCGACGACATCCTCAGCGTTCCCAGCGTTGGTGGTCGGCGCCCGCGACAGATGTCCCGCAAGATGCTGTGCGAGATCATCGAACCTCGCGTCGACGAAATATTGAGCCTCGCACGCCAGGAACTCACAAAGGAAGGGCTCGGGAGTCACTTCCCATCGGGCATTGTCTTGACCGGGGGGGCATCATCGCTCGAAGGCATCGGAGACTTGGCCGAGGAAATCTTCGAGGCACCCGTTCGCCAGGGCATCCCGACGCATGTCGGAGGTCTGCAGGACGTGGTTCGCGGCCCGATGTACTCCACCGGTGTTGGACTGGCGCTGATTGGCGCAGCCGACCAGGACGGGCCACGGCAATCACGATTCCGGATTCGCGACGAATCGATTTTCGGAAAGGTCCGGCAGCGTATGCGCCAATGGTTCTTCACCGATGGCGAATGAGGCTTCTTGATCTCCCCCGGGGGAATGAGGGAGCGTGTGAGCGGCCGACCTCGAGCAAGGCCGCACAAATTTCGTAGTTTAATGTTACATTCAGCGAATTCTCGAGATCGCGCGGAGGGCTAGATCAATGTCCAAAAGAAGGCAAGACCGATCCGATTCGGGCACATCCCAGCCGGGTTCAGAAACAGGCGGAGATTGGTTCGGAAAGACATCTGGCGCAGCCACGGAGACCAACGAGTTGCTTAGCTCGACGGGCGACCGGGCACTTTTGGAATTCGAAGGGGGGCCTCGCGGCCGCGCCTCGATCAAGGTCATCGGCGTAGGTGGGGGGGGCGGCAATGCCGTCAACACCATGATTCATTCGGGTCTCTCGGGTGTCCATTTCGTGGCCGCCAACACCGATTCCCAGGCTCTCCAGCACAACTTGGCTCCGATGAAGCTGCAACTCGGCAGCGAGGCCACGCGCGGCCTGGGTTGCGGCGCCGATCCCAACAAGGGACACCTGTCGGCAACCGAAGTCAGAGATCGAATCGCAGATCTACTGCAGGACACCGATATGGTGTTCGTGACTGCCGGTCTTGGCGGAGGGACCGGAACCGGTGCCGCGCCGGTCATCGCCGAAGTCGCCCGAGAACTCGGCGCGCTGACGGTGGCGGTCGTGACGAAGCCGTTCAACTTCGAAGGGCGAACGCGAATGAACCACGCGGAAGAGGGACTCGACGAATTGCACCGAGTTGTCGATACGGTGATCACGATCCCCAACCAGCGGCTGCTGGCAGTGGCGGGCAAGAACACGTCTATGCGCGATGCATTCCGCCTCGCCGACGAGGTGCTCTTCAACGCCGTGCGCGGAATCTCGGACCTGATCACGATCCACGGATTGATCAACCTCGACTTTGCGGACGTGCGCACGATTATGAACGAAATGGGCGCCGCATTGATGGGGACGGGTACGGCCTCCGGCGAAGATCGTGCGGTCGAGGCGGCACGAGCAGCCATCTCGAGCCCGTTGCTGGAGGATTTGTCGATCGATGGCGCCCACGGTGTATTGATCAACATCACCGGTGGCGAAGACCTGTCACTGTTCGAGGTCAACGTGGCATCCACACTCATCCAAGAAGCGGCCCATGAAGATGCCAACATCATCTTCGGTGCTGTCATCGACGACCAAATAGAAGAGGGCACGATGCGCGTCACAGTGATTGCGACGGGCCTCGACGACAAGCGGGTGCGACGGTCCCCCGAAATGGGCGTCGGGCGCCGCCAGCATGCCAACGTGACGCCGCTGCGCCCCGAATCGGTACAGATACCCAGTTCGCCAGCCAGCCTGCCGCCGGCTGCCATCTACGAGACGCCGGTTCAGGCCGAATTCCGAGATATCGAAACACAGCCGCCGGCTCAGTTGCCTGAGTCTCACCATTCCGCTCAGCGCGACGAGCAGATCAATCGCGACCTGGGGACGGGCAGCGAATTCATGTCGCCATTCGATGACGAACTCGACATTCCGACGTTCCTCCGGCGCTCAGCAGACTGAGGCGATCGGCGAATCAGCAAGTTCAGTACAGAACCAACACAAGGGCGCCGGTCAGCCTAAACTGAACGGCGCCTTTGTCTGTTTCACTCTCCCCTATTTCGCCCAATCCGTTCCCAGCATCGCGTCTGTGTTTCACCCCCCGCACATACAGGCATCCATTCGATTCGATGTCCCGATGTATGCAAGGCTCGAATCTGCGCGAGCGGCGCGCGGCTGAGGCACTGCGAGGATCTTTCAATGAACTGCTAGGGTTTCCGTCATGGCGGAACCCCTGATCCTCGTCGAGCGCGACCAAGACGTTGCAATTCTGACCTTCAATGATCCGCAGCGCTTGAATGCGATGAGCCAGGCAATGGGCGAAGCCTTTGCCGCACAAGTCGCGACGCTGAGTAGTGACGACGCACTGCGGGCGGTGGTTCTAACCGGAGCCGGGCGTGCGTTCTCTGCCGGTGGGGACCTGGCCATGATCCAGCAGCGCGCCGACGAAGGCGCAGCGGCGCCTGGCATCGCGCGACGTGGGATTCGCGACTCGATGCACTCGTTCTACAAGCTGTTTCTCGCGGTCCGCGACCTGCCTTGCCCGACAATCGCCGCAATCAATGGCGCTGCGGTGGGTGCGGGGTTCTGTGTAGCGTTGGCGTGCGATGTCCGAATCGCATCGTGCAGCGGAGACTACGCGGTCGGGGACGAGTGCGCGGTTGACCAACCCGATTTGCGCCGCCTCTTCGCCGCTGAACACCAAGAATTGGCGAACGAGTTTGCGAGCAATGCGCCGGCTGCGGTCCGATCCACCAAACGCGCACTAGCCCGAAGTCTCGACGCCACACTCGAGGACCAGCTCAGCTTCGAAGCCCACGAGCAAGCCATCTGCTTCGAGACGCAGGACGCTCAGGAAGGCATCGCCGCCGCGAAGGAAAGACGATCCCCAAGATTTACGGGCACCTAGAATCCAATCGCCCGCTCTGCCAATCAATCGTCACCAGGATGCGTAGCGAAACCTCAAGCGAAGCGACTCGGTGAGAACGGCAGAGCTTCGTCGGAAACCTGTCCCTCGACGATCAGTTCGACGATCGCAACGGCCGTCAATGCGCTGAGCAGCACCCCATGCCGGCCATGTCCTGTCGCCAGGATCACACCCTCCACGTTCGGTACGCGACCCACCAGTGGCATCCCGTCTGGAGTCAGCGCAAACGACCCCACCCACGTCTCGCGCGACGGAAGTCCGGCTATGCCGCGCAATACACGCGCCGCCTGCTCGGCGAGCGGCCTCGAAGTGTCGAAATCGTCCCCAGCGCCGTCCCGATCCAATTCAGACTGCGGTTTGAAAGGTACCTCGAGCGTCCCCGCCAGATGGTTTCCAACCCACAATTCGCCAAACTCGGGAACCAGTTGCAGACCGCCAGCCGACACGCTGCTCGGCAAGTTCGGCCTCGGTGCTTCCAGTTTGAGCATTTCTCCGATGACCGGCTCGAATGGGACCGCAGCGCCGACCCAGTGAGCGACGTCCCCAGACCAATTGCCCGCACAGATGATCACGTCACCCGCCGCGAACAACTGGTTGGGTTCGGTCACTACGCCTGCAACGCAACCCTCAGACATCGCCAAACCAACCGCGGGCGTACCGAACTCGAAACGGGCGCCATAGTGTTTGGCGCCGCGAGCGAAAATGCGCGTCAGGCGTGCGCCGTCCACTTGCGACTCGCGGGGAGACCAGATGCCCCCGTGCCAGCGCGGATCCAGCCGCGAATCCCACGATTCCAACTCGGCGCGGTCGTACCACTGACAGCCGTGTTGTGATGCCCCAGTCGCGTGCGCCATCATCGCGTCGCAGTCGCGCTGCTCGGCCAGCCGGAGCAGCCCTGTGTCACCGATGCGCGGTTCGAGCGTCGAGACGTCTTCGAGTTCGGACTCGATTTCGCGGAGCGTTTCCAACGACGACCATCCCGCTCGAACACGCGCCTCGGAGTCGGGGGCGTCAAGCGGCGCCAGTACACTGGTAGGTGCCGCTGAGGCGTGTTGCGCGAGTTGGTCACGCTCGATCACCGTTACGCTGAGACCGGCCCGAGCCAGCCAAAATGCAATCGCGCAGCCCACGATTCCAGCGCCTACAACGACCGTGTCTGAGGTCTCCACAGCGCGCCTCCTGAATAATCTGTACCGGATCGCACGTTTTTGGTTGATTCGCGATTTGAATTAATGGTATCTGCCTTCCGATCCGCCACGGGTTCCTCGAGCCCGGCGTGGGCCCAACGGGATGCGCCGGCCGCGGGTAGTGCGAAAACCCGTTGGCGGGATCGGCCAAGCCCGCAATCTACGCCATGATCAACGCCGAGGGGACCATGACACCGAACTCGCCGTCCGATGAACCCAATGCGTCGACTCCCAAAGTGGTTCGCAGCCCGAATGACCTGCTGAAACTCGCTCGATCAGATGACCCTGGGGCCAGGGCTTTGCTCGCAGAGCTGTCTGCCGACGCAATCGCGGAAGGCTGTATCGAGCTCGATGCAAGATCGCGCGGGGAATTCCTGATCAGAATCGACAACCCCGAGCAGGTCGTTCCGCTACTGCCGGAGTCCGAGTTCGCACTGGCCCTCAACGCGATCGGCAAGGACGAAGCCGGCTGGCTGCTGGCTTTTTCTACCGAGGAGCAGCGAATCGCGTGCATCGACATGGATTGTTTCGACCTCGAGGGCTTCCAGCCGGAACGGATGATGGGCTGGATCGATGCACTGATCGATGCGGGTCCAGCCACGCTCGCTGCCGCGTTCGAGGAACTCGACCCCGAAATCTGGGCACTCGGACTGCGCTGGATGGCGCACTTTTCGATCGGGGCGGAGGCCGGCGACGCGTTCACCGAAGATGGGGTGGTCTTTTATACGCCTCACTCGGACTCGGATTTCGAGCGCGTCCGCGAAATTCTGCAGACGCTGTTCAGCTCGAACCCGCGACTCTACTGGCAGGTGGCATATGCGGCGATGGAAGGCGCATCGGCAGAGTGCGAAGAGTGGGCTGTCCGCTGGCGCGACGCACGGCTTGCGGATCTCGGGTTTCCGTCCCGCGAGCAGGCGATGTGGGTGTACCAGCCATTGTCGGTCGCTGAAGTCGAGTTTCGACAGCCGACGACCGGCCCGGATGAGTCGACGGCGGGACCCGACAGCCGATCACCGCGCGGATCCACGGAATTGATCCCCAGCCGGTTCGGCAAGCTGATGCTCGGCGATGCACTCCGGCAGCTGCCCGCGGGCCGCGCCAGCGAGTTGTTGGGATACATCGCCGGTGTTGCCAACGCACTGGCGATCGCGGATCGGCTCGAACTCGGAGACCCCGATTCGGCCACGGAAGCCAGCAACAAGGCGCTAGCCGGAATCGAAAGGGGGCTGTGCAAGCTGGTCGAGAGTCGCAATCTGGCTGCCCACCTTGTGCTCGACCGCGTGACCGCTTTGCAACTTTTTCGCTTGGGAGCGAGCGACGACACGAGCCTGCGTGGAGGTCGGCTCTAATCGCTCTCTGAGTGATTGTCTGAACGGCCGACGCGTCAGCCGTTGCCGGGTTCCGTTTCTGGTTCGTTCATTCATTCATTCATTGTGTTTTGGGTCCGCGGTCGGCCATCGGGCCACCCGCGCGCCAGATGGTACAAGAATCCGGCATTCCTCCGACGGCCGCGACGCTGGGCGCGTCGTCCCCAAACAGCTTCAAGCCGGATCCCGAACTTTGCTCAAACCATTTCTCCATCAGCGCAGCCATCACCTGGATGTAGCCCGGCGCAAGTTGCAGAAGACTATCGAGCAGCAGAGAGCGCTCCGGTGAATCTGCGTAGCGCCGTAGCAGCTTTCCGGCGAGGCCCGCCATGACGGCCGTGCCGACGAATTCGTCGACTTCTTCGTCCAAGGTCTCCCACGAAGCATCGCCAAGCGTGGCAGGTGTGCGCTCACGCGTTGCTGCCTCGAGTTCGACGATCGCGAGCGTGTCGCGCGCAATGACCGCGTAACAGCGAGCGTCGTTCTGTCGCGCCAGTCGTTCTAGTGGCTGCCTTACTGCCGCTCTTGGACGCGTCATGAAATCGGCAAGCTGGATGCCAACACCAACCGAAGCGTCATCGATTTCGAACCCGTCGAGGAAGGCGGCCCGACGGAAGATCCGTTCGCCCGGTCTCCTCTCGACGCCCAGTTCACTGGCGAGCGCAAATTCGAGTTCGAGCGCACGGCTCAGCGCGGAACCCATCAGCTGGAACAATGTCAACAGATGCGAGCATCCCAGAGGCCCGCCGAAGACGCGGGACAGGCTCTTCGGAAAGTCTGGATCAATCTTCTCACCGATCATTGGTTGCAGGCGCGGTGCCGGATCGCGACAACATTCGCCGCGGCTCGTTTCCGTAGGCTCGACCGCGACGGTGGGCTGCGCCACGTCGATGGTTTCGATCCTGCGGGTGGTCGGGTCGACCCGTAGATCGATGTTCATGTGGTGGACGATGCCGGCGGGCTGAATGTCGTCGGTCATCGGAACGAAACTGCATTTTCTCAGGTCGATGATGTCACCGCGCGCGTGCCAGCTGCCATCGTGCCCGTGAGTCGCTGTGATTGTCAGCGAGCGGGTATGTAAAGGGTGACCTCGGGTGGGCAATTGCAAAGCATCGACCCCAGCAGCGCACAATCGGGCGTGAACGAGAGAGTCTATCGCGAGCGGAGCCAGGCGGCTGCGAGCTAAACTGAGTAAACGTCGCGAACCAATCGGAGAACCCAGCATGCCGAAGCGAGAATCGCTCTACCACAAGTACCCCGATTACCGAGTCGATCTCAAACAGCACCCCGGACGCGTTCGGGTGACGCTCGCTGGCGAGACCATCGCAGACAGCGAGCGGGCAGTCGTCGTCAACGAGACCAAGCACTCACCGGTGATTTACATCCCGCGCGAGGACGTCCGTCTGATCCACCTCGAGGAGACCGACCATCAGACATTCTGTCCCTTCAAAGGCGAGGCGGCCTACTGGTCGATTCGCGTGGGCGACCACGTCGAAGAGAACGCAGTGTGGACCTATCCCGACCCGTTCGACGAAGTCTCAGAATTGAAAGACTATGTGTCGTTCTACCAAGATCGGCCCGAACTCAAGCAGGAACAGGTCGCCTGAACAAACTGGAGACCCAAACGCAGTCCTGGGTCACGCGGTGCGAACCCAGGCTCGGACCGCAGAATGCTCAACCCTTGCGAAATTGGGAGAAATCCGGAGCACGCTTCTGCAAGAATGCGGTGACGGCCTCGATGTTCTCCGGAGATCCCGCTTGCGCGATCATTGCCGCGCCTTCAGCCTGTAGCGCGTCCGCGATCGCAGCCTCATGCGAGACAGTCAGCGTACGCTTGGTTGCCCGCAGTGAAGAGACGGGCCATTGAGCGATCTCTCGGGCCTTGGCGAGAGTCGTTTCCAGTAGCGCGTCATCGGCAACGGACCGAAGCGCTATGCCGAGTTCGACTGCGCGGGCGGAGTCGATCCACTCCGCCGTATAGAACAGCTCGTTCGCACGCTGCGTCCCGATCCGAGCCTGCAGCAGATAACTGCTGGCGAATTCGGGAACCAGGCCCAGACTGACGAACGGCAACCGCAGCCGAACGCTGTGGCCGACATAGACCAGATCGCACGCGAACAGCAGTGTGCATCCTCCCCCCACCCCAACTCCCTTCGCGGCGGCCAGAAGCGGCTTGTCGAACCCGAACACGGCTTCCACACAACCCGCGAAGCCGTTTGGGTTTCCGTCTTCGCGGGGCTCACCTCCGCCCGAGAAGGCAGCCAGATCCTGGCCAGCGGAAAAATCCTTGCCGGCGCCAGTGATCACCGCCACCGCTACGCGGTTGTCTTCGCGCGCCCTATTCAGCGCGTCGCGTAACCCGTCCCATTGAGGATCATTGAACGCGTTCTTCTTGTTTGGACGGTTCAGAGTGATCAGCAGCACACCATCGTCCAACTCTTCGAGCACGGGTCGTTCAGACATTGGGAACTCCTCATCGGTTCGCGCCGCTGACCTAAAAGCCAATCAGCGTCTCGTCGGGGGCCGCATCGGGACTGCTACTTCAGTCTATTTTTGTGATCGCGCTCACGGTTCAGGAAATAGTGTGTGCTAACTCTCAAGTGTCGAGACAGATATTCGAAAGAAGATATTGATGGTGCAACACGCAGTGCAACACGCAGTGCAACAAGAGTCAGCGAGTACGAGTTGACCAGCAAAGGATGGGGGAACAACCGAGTGGCCCGCGCACTTAAGAGCCAAAAGTTCTGGCTTTCACTGGCCTATCTGGGCCTGATTCTGTTGATGGCCCGCACCTACGCCTGATAGCCGGGGTCAGCCTTCCGCCCGTCCTACGTCGGTAGGGCTTCGAGCGGAGCTTGTATTTCTGTCGCATTGAAGAAATATGAGATCTCAATCCGAGCCGTCTCTGCCGCATCGGACCCGTGCGCAGCATTCCGCTCGATATCGGTACCGTGGTCGCCCCGGATCGTGCCTGGTTCAGCTGTCTTCGAGTCCGTCGGCCCCATCAGCTCGCGATTCTTGGCAACCGCATCGGGTCCCTCGAGAACGCTGACCACGATCGGTCCTTCAGTCATGAATTTCACCAGGTCAGCAAAGAACGGCCGCTCCTTGTGGACCGCGTAGAAGCCCTGGGCCTGGGATTCACTGAGTTGCATCTTCTTGAGAGCGATGATCGTAAGTCCCGCCTTCTCGAATCTGCTCAGAATATCGCCCGTGGCTCCCGCGGCGACTGCATCGGGTTTGACGATTGAAAGAGTTCGCTCCACATCGGGCATCTTGCCAGGCTCCTTAGTTCTCGGATTTGAGGGACGGAGAGGGGTAACGCTCAACGCTCGCGGAGCTGACCAGGCCGACAAGACGGCGGCGGAGCGTAGCCGCAGCGGTCGTCCGTGGGAAGTGGTGCCGTCGTCGAATGTACGGGTCGGATGGCGAGATCCAATCCGACTCCGATGCGAGCCCTAGGGAACGCGCAATACCACTTTGCCGAAGTGCTCGCTGGCCTTCAGCACCCGATGCGCTTCGGGCGCATCGGCCAGGTCCAACACGCGATCGATGACGGGACTCACTGTGCCCTCGCCCAGCGCGGTGCCGAATCGATCCATGAAAGCTGCCGCGAGGCGGGCCTTTTCATCGAGCGGCCTGGCTCGCAGCGTCGAGCCGATAATCGCCAGCCTTCGGACGAGCAACTGCCCCAGGTTGATCTCAGACTTGGCACCTCCCATCAACCCGATCAACACCAATCGCCCGCCAATTGCCAGAGAGGCGAGGTTGGGTTCGAGGTACGGTCCCCCGATCGAGTCGAGGATGACATCAACGCCGCGACGTTCGGTGTGCTCTGCGATCGACTTCGAAAAATCACCCGTCGTGTAGTTGACCACAATGTCTGCTCCCAGTTGCGAGCAGCGAGCGCACTTTTCGTCTGATCCGGCGGTAACGATCGCAGTGCCGCTGGCGGCCTTCACGAGCTGAATCGCCGCGGTGCCAATCCCGCTACCTCCGCCGTGAATCAACGCCGAACCACCATCGGGGAGTCCCGCAAGCTGAAACACGTTCAGAAAGACCGTCAAGAAAACCTCGGGAATCGCGGCCGCCTGGTCGAACGAGAGATTCGCGGGAACACGCATCACCGATCCCGCATCGACGACCACTTCCTGCGCATAGCCCCCCCCGCCCAGCAACGCCATCGCGCGGTCGCCAACGCGCCAGTTGTGAACATCGGATGCGACTTCCGCGACTTCCCCCGCGCACTCCAAGCCCAGAATTGCCGATTCGCCGGGCGGTGCCGGGTACAGGCCCTGCCGCTGCAACAGGTCCGCGCGGTTCACGGCGGTCGCGGCAACTCGAATTCGAATGCAGCCGGCTCGCAGCGAGGGGGCCGGAGCGTCGCCGAGTCGCATGCACGATTCTTCACCAGCTGCTTCGATAACGATGGCTTTCATGAACCCAGCATGCCGCGACCCGGCGCGCGGGTCCAGCTGCTTGGCGACGCCCCAGCAGCAGTGTAGGCTAGCCGCGCCGGAGGTGGATGGAGGATCGCCGGTGGACACAAACCGTCCACGGGAGGAAAGTCCGGGCTCCAAAGGGCAGGGAGGTCGCTAACGGCGACCCGGGGTAACCCGAGGGAAAGCGCAACAGAAACTGAACCGCCGATGGCCGATGAAGCTCGGGGTTTGAGAGGATCCCGAGGGGAGGCACAGGTAAGGTTGAAATCGTGGGGTAAGAGCCCACGCGCGACAGCCGGGTGACCGGCGGCGGGGCAAGCCCCTCCCGGAGCAAGCTTGAATAGGGGTGCTGTTGAGGGCGGCCCGCTCGAAATCGGCGTCGCAAGGCGTTGGTCAGCATCCGGGTAAGAGTGCTCGAGCGGCGTAGCAATACGTCGCCTAGATGAATGATCCTCGCCGGCTTCCGGGCAACCGGAGTCGGAACAGGACCCGGCTTACAGCCCACTCTGGTTGCGTTCGCGCAGCCAGACCCGGGGGAAGAAGCAATTGCCACGCCCCGGCGCTCCGACAAGGTCTCGTGGGGGCGGCCGACAGGCCGCCCCCACCATCGACCCGCTAGTGGGAACATGGGTTTCCAGCGCTCAAATCTCGCGGCGGACGCAAATGATCTTTTCGCGGCGTAGGGGGTCATATCCTTGCCACTTGCCGGCCGGGACCTGGTCGTGATTGACCCGGCGAAAGCCGTGGCGTTCAAAGAAGCGAACCACGCGCTCGGCGGTGGTACTGGCGAACGCGAACTCACAACCCTCGGCCTCGGCTGCATCGATGGCAAATCGCACAAGGTGGCCACCGACTCCTTCACCGAGGAATCGGGTCAGCGTATACAGCGATCCGATCTCTGCCGCGCGATCCGAAGCGAAGCGAAGCAGCGTCCCGATCCCCGCCAGGTGATTTCCTCCGACGAACGCGCCGAAACCGCTGGCCAGCACACGCTCGACCTCTGCGGCCGTACGGGGCGCCAAGTACCCCTCCGTTATGCCGCGCTCGACCAGGTCTGCCGCTGAATCGAAGTCGTCGATGCCGAGGCGTCGAACTTCCACGTAACCCTGTGCGGTGAATAGTGTCCCGGAGCCGTCGTAGGTGAACAGCTCATCGGCCACTCCGTCGATACGGCAAAGGTTCACGGCGGTGACACCCGCGTTCAGCATGGACAGGATGACTCCGAACAGCGCGACCCGAGACGACTCCATCCGGCCTTCTCGAAGGCGCTCGCCCAGTTCCGCAGCATCGATGAACGAATCTCTCGCACCATTGCTGCGCACCAGTCCACCTCGGGCATCTACCCAGACGAGTTTCCTGATCCCGAGGCGCCGTACGACATTCGCGCAGCCTGCTTCGAAGCCGTGTTGCACGTCGGCAACTACGACCACCCGTGCAACCGGGCCGAGCAACCGCCAGACCCGCCCCGGAAGCGACTCGAGGTCGCCCACGGGTTCGACCGGCGCGCGTAGGGTGTCGGAATCAAGGCCCGGGATTGGCGCCCCGGCGTCTGACACGATCACCACGCGGGTTCTGTTTTCGGCTAGTTCTTCGAGCACGTGAGCGAGCGAGTCGAGCGAGCCGCCAGTCGCTGACCCGAGCGCGATAGCGATCGTGCGGTCGCGAAGCTCGCTCAGGTAGAAACCCTTCTCGGAGAAGGGTGTCGCGTCAGCCAGAACTCCGCCTTCGCGGGACGCCGATTTCGGTTTGGAATCTACAGTCGTATTCATTGCACCAACAGTGTTGCGAATGTTGGTGTATCGTGCCGCGTTCGATGGACTGGCAGGGCTGGCTGACGCTGGCGGTGGTCTTCTTCACGCTATTCGCGATGATGAAGGAACTCGCCGGACCCGACATCATCATGATGGGCGGGCTGTTCACGCTTTCCGCGTTCGGGATTCTCACTCCGACCGAGACGTTCCTCGGCTTTGCAAACCCCGCGCTCGCCGCAATCGCCGCCTTGTTCGTCGTGTCTGCAGCACTGCGCGAAACCGGCGCGCTCGAGGCCACCGTTGGGCGACTGATGGCCTCTGCGCGAGCAGAGGCCACCGGGCTGGCTCGGATCTGCTCGCCAGTCGCGTTCTTGTCCGCGTTCTTGAACAAAGCCCCGATCGTCGCGATGATGACTCCGACCGTGATCGATTGGGCGCGCCGGCGTGGGCTGTCACCGAGCCGATTTCTGATTCCGCTCAGCTATTCGTCGATTCTCGGCAGCCCGACGACGATGATCGGAACGAGCACGACGCTGACGGTCGCAGGCTTGATGACGGACGCGGGAATGGTCGAGATGGGTTTCTTCGAACTGGCCCCCGTGGGTATCCCGATTGCGGTCGCTGGACTGGTGTACCTGCAGTTCGTCGCGCCGCGCCTGCTGCCTCAGCGAAAAGAAGCCACCGAAGCCCTGGGCGTTCGCAGACGCGAGTACACGGCCTCAATGATCGTCGAAGATCATTGTGAACTGATCCTTCAGACCGTCGAGGAAGCCGGCTTGCGCCATTTGCCGGGACTGTTCCTGGTCGAGATCGACCGCGGGGGGCGCATCATCACACCCGTCGGTCCTGAAGACGTAATCCGCGCTCGGGATCGGCTCGTGTTTGCCGGCGTCATCTCGACCATCGTTGAGCTCCAACGCATTCGCGGATTGGTCGCTGCAACCGGCGATGAGGTGCCGGTAGCATCCCGACCCGAACACCGACTGGTCGAAGCTGTTGTTTCGGGCTCTTCCCCTCTGATCAATCGGAGCATTCGAGACGCCAACTTCAGAACCGTCTACGACGCCGCCGTGATCGCAGTACATCGAAACGCCGAACGCGTCGCCGGTAAAATCGGCGAGATCGTCCTCGAAGCGGGTGACACGTTGTTGCTTCAGGGAGCCCCTGGCTTCCTACGCGCGCATCGGAACAGCCCCGACTTCTATCTGGTCAGCGAGGTCGCCGGTACCGAGGTGCTCCGCTACGACCGAGCTGGTGTTGCAATCGCCATCCTGGTTGCGATGGTGTTGGCCGCCAGCCTGGGTCTCTACCCGATCGCGATCGGCGCGTTCCTCGCCGCCGGCCTGCTCATCGTAACACGCTGCATTCCGGGAACCGCCGCCCGGCGCAGTGTCGATTGGTCGATCCTGATCGTGATTGGTGCGAGTTTCGGGATTGCCTTGGCGATGCAGAAGACCGGCGCGGCCACTGCGATCGCCGGCGTCATCGCGAATCTCTCGGGTGATGTCGGACCTCTGGCAACCTTGGTCATCATTTATACCACGACGCTGGTCCTCTCGGAATTACTGCACCACAACGCGGCTGTCGCACTCATGTTCCCGATCGCGATCGGGACTTCGCACCTGATTGGAGTCGATGCGCGCGGCTTCGTGATGGCGGTTGCAGTCGCGGGCTGCTGCGCGTTTGCGTCGCCGGTCACATACCAGACGCACCTGATCGTCTACGGCCCCGGCGCCTACCGCTTCACCGATTTTGTTCGCGCCGGTCTGCCGCTCAACGCGATTTGCGCGTTGGTTGCACTGACGTTGATCCCGCTCATCTGGCCGTTCGCTCCCGTGTAGCATCGCGGGAACTTTGAACGTTCCACACATCGTGCGATCGAATTCCGCCACCCAATTCGCCAGCGCTGCCGCTCAAATGGCAAATCCTCGGTTCCTCGACCGTTCGGAGCGGCGAGAACGTCGGCCTCTGATCGGCGCGCATTTCTGGTGACATATCGAAAGTAGCGGAACCACTACATCCTGGGCTTTGGACGGAGCGCTGATCAACCGATAGAATCGCTTTATCGGGTGCTATTCCACCCATATTTCTCAGAGGGAAGAATATTTCGCGTTTGGGTGGACTAAGAGTTCAATATCGCTGGAAAATTCCGAAAAATGCTCTGGCAATTTCAGATTGGAACGTCCAGAATCACGGGCTAATTGGTTGCCCCTCCGAAACGACTAGTGGACTTCTTCCATCGTCCAATCGTGCGTCCGGCCAATCGATCGTCCGCCCAGCTCGTCCAGCGTCCGGCGAGCACAAGGCAATCTGGTTCGACGGATTCACGGATCGACGGATCGACGGATCGACGGAATGATCAGGAATCTCCCAGCGCTCGGATCGGGGTACTCATGGCGGCGATACAGAGTTCAGAATTTGGATAAGTGAAACCAGATCGCCCCCGGCGGTATCGGACCTACCAGTGCCGGCATCGCACACTGAGAAATTGAGGGTGAATTCGTGAAGCTAGAAGAGATCAATACGAGCAACGAGCCGAAGCAGAAGGCGGAACCGGCGGCAGGCACTGGCGTGCAGGGAGTTGCCGCGGCAGCCGCCGCTGCCGCGGGCGCTAAACGGGCCGTCGCAGCCGATGAGTTGGATCCGGGCCGGGAGCGCCGACCGCTCGAGTCCTACTTCCAAGAAATCGGCGGTACCCGCACGCTCAAGCGAGAAGAAGAGGTCATCCTCGCCAAGGAACTCGAATCCGCCACTGCCGAGCTTCGCACAGCACTGTACCTGATCCCGTGCTCAGCGAGGCATGTCATCGCACGATGGGATTCTTTGCGCGCGCTGTCACACACCGGTGCGAAGTTGTCCGAGTCGGTCGGCGATGAAGAGACCGGGGAGATTGCCGCTCGCGTCGAGCGCGCTGTAAAACGCTTGCGAGCGCTACGCGCTCAGAGGGAGAAGCCGTTCCCAAAAGATA
>JAQBGU010000108.1:0-22100 GCA_032128375.1 Deltaproteobacteria bacterium
CACAGATCTTCTGCGGCGATCAGCCCACAGATCTTCTGCGGCGATCAGCCCACAGATCTTCTGCGGCGATCAGCCCACAGATCTTCTGCGGCGACCACCCCAAACCTCTTCTGCGGGCGATCACCCCAAACCTCCGATCTGAACAATGAGCTCCCGCCTCACAAATGAGCCGGCCCCCCCATATCCATATCCGACCCGTCTACCCGCGACCAATCTGCTCGATAAACGCAGTATGAACCCGCAGATCGAGGGTCAGCTCCGGGTGGAAAGTCGTCGCCATCACATTGGCTTGGCGGACGAAGACCGGCCATCCGTCCACCCGCGCGAGAACTTCGACTTCGGCACTGGGGCGACGCAGACGGGGGGCGCGGATAAACACGCACTGAAGACCCGGAAACACCCCCTCCGCGATGGCCGAAAACGAATCCACCTGGGTCCCGTACGCGTTTCGGACCGCAACCACGTCGATCAGACCGAGGCTGCGCACTGGATGGTTCTCGACCTCACGTGCAACCAGCACCGCCCCCGCACAGGTCCCCAATATTGGCCGGCCCGATTTGGCGAAGGACTCGAGCGGCTCATACAGCCCCACTCGAGCCAATCCCTTGGAAATCGTCGTGGACTCACCTCCGGGCAGCACGAGCGCGTCGATCCCATCGAGATCCTTCTCGTGGCGAACGCGAACCCAATCAGCACCCGATCTCACCAGCGCTGCTCCGTGGGCCTCCACGTCACCTTGAATCGCCAGGATGCCGACCCGCGGCTTCCATCCCGATCGGCGGTCTTCCCCCACCCGAATCGCCCTACCAGCCTCTGTTGGCCATTCGTTCATGCTCGGCCAACGTTTCCATTTCGATGCCTTCCATCGCTTTGCCTAACCCGCGACACGCCGCGAGAACCTCTTCGGGCTCATCCCAGTGCGTAGTGGCACGAACGATGGCGCGCGCGCGGACTGCCGGGTCGTCCGATTTGAAGATCCCGGACCCCACGAATACCGCTTCCGCTCCAAGTGCCATGCAAAGGGCGGCATCCGCAGGCGTCGCGATTCCTCCAGCGGCGAAATTCGGAACCGGAAGCCGGCCAGTCCGGGCAACCCGCTCAACCAGATCCAACGGCGCGCGCAGTTCTTTCGCCCGCGCCGGCAGCTCCTCTGGAAGTAGCGCAGCCAGCGACCGCATCTGACCCACGACGGAGCGAAGGTGTCTGACCGCTTCGACGATGTTGCCGCTTCCGGCCTCACCCTTGGTCCGAATCATCGCGGCGCCTTCGGAAATGCGGCGCAACGCCTCCCCGAGGTCTCGCGCGCCACAGACAAACGGCGATCGGAAATCGGACTTGGCCACGTGGTGAGCGTCGTCCGCAGGGGTCAGCACTTCGCTTTCGTCGATGAAGTCGACACCCAGCGATTCGAGGATTCGCGCCTCGGCGAAGTGGCCGATTCTCACCTTTGCCATCACCGGGATCGAGACCGTGCGTTGGATGCCCTCGATGATTTCGATCGAACACATCCGCGCAACTCCCCCATCCCGCCTGATATCGGAAGGCACGCGCTCGAGTGCCATTACCGCGGTGGCGCCCGAATCTTCGGCGATCTTGGCCTGGTCCGGGTTCGTCACATCCATGATCACGCCACCCTTGAGCATCTCGGCCAGACCAACCTTGATTTCGAATGATTGAGCGGTCGCTCCGGCGCCCTCACCGTTCCCGTTCGAACTACTGTCAGCCATCGTCTCCTCCATCGAGCGGAACGATCCGCTCCGGTTTTGAACCTTCTCCGAGCCCTTCCCAATACCTTGTCTACATTTCGTGTCTGCTTTCCGTATCCACTACATGTGCAGGCGCGCGGCTTGGGGTTTGTCGGCGAGCCGCGCTTTCACGACCTTGCCCAGCGCTGCGACCCCTGCCCGGATCGCGCGGCTGTCGGCCATTGCATAGGTCAAGCGCAGTCCACTCGACGCGCGGCCATCGGGGTAGAATTGGGCACCGGGCGAAAACAGCACTCCCGCCCCTGCCGCGTCCGGTAGCAGCTCGCTGGTGTCCAGCCCTGCCGGGAGTTCAACCCACATCTGCAACCCACCCTCGGGACTCGTCCAACGGGTACCGGGGGGCATCTCAGCCACCAAGGCGGACAGTAGGACGTCGCGGCGTTCCAACAGAACCCGCCGCACCCGGCCGAGATGCCGGTCGTACGCTCCGTTGGAAACGAATTCCGCCAGCGCCGCTTGAAGCGGCAGCGCGTCGGAGAGATCCGTCGATGCCTTCAGAGCGGCCAGCGCGCCAACCAGCCGACCATGCGCGGTAATGGCGCCGATGCGAGCGCCCGGAAATAACGATTTCGAGAACGAAAACAGGTGGCAGACCGCGCCGGTCGAGTCCAGCGCCGCGAGCGATGGTACGGCCCGGCCATCGAGCCGCAGGTCCGTTTCGTAGCCGTCCTCGATGATCGGCTTTTGAAAACGGGCGGCGATCGCCAGCAGTGCGCGGCGATGCGCGATCGTCGTCGTTGTGCCAAGCGGATTGTGGAATGTCGGAATCGTGTAGAGCGCCTTGACCTCGGGCCGTGCGAGTGTTTGCTCGAGCACCGACAAGTCGAGTCCAGTGTCTCGCATCGGAATGGGAGCCGTTTCCAAGCCAAGAGCGATGGTGGCTGCCAGTAGGTTGTTGTAGGTAGGCTCTTCGATCGCAACGACGTCGCCGGGCTGCGCAAACAGGCGAAGGGTCAGTGAAATCCCCTGGCTTGCGCCGTGGCACAGCACGACACCGTCGGGTTCGATTTCGATCCCAGCGCGGCGAAAGCGCTCGGCCAGCAGCCCGCGCAGAGCAGGGTGACCCTGCGGCCCACCGTAGAGCAGCAGCTCCGGACCGTGGTCTACGAACACGCGATTGAGCACGCGCCGGAACTCATCGGCCGGAAACAGTGACGGATCGGGAACCAACGAGTGCATAGCCACCGCGTTGGTGGCACTGCCGAATCGCGGACGCGCACGCTCGAATGCCAGCAGGCGTTCTGTCATCGGCGACAAGGTGGCGACCAGCGCAGCGGACGCGGCGACGGAGGTGGCCGATTTCGCGATGAAGGTGCCGCGTCCTACCGATGACTCGACGACCCCGGATCCGGCGAGTTGCTCGTAGGCGAGAGCAACCGTGTCTCGGTTGACGCCGAGCCGACGCGCCAGATCGCGAATGGCTGGCAGCCTTTCTCCCGGGTCCAGCGTGCCTTCCACAACCTGCTGGCGAATCGAGTCAGCAATCTGCCGGTAAACCGGTCGTCCGTCCTCCCGATGAACTCCGCGGTCCAGCGCGATCTCCATTGCGGCATTCTACAGACGGGCCAATTGCCGGTCAATTGTCAAATGTCCGGACAGTACTTCAAATTCTGGAACAAAATTACCACCGCCTACCAGACAATTATCGACATCGAGAAGGTCTCGAGAAATTGTTCTGCGTGCGGATGTTCACATCGAAATCGAATCGCCGTGCTGCCAGCGTCGGCGGTTTTCAGACGCTCTGGGAAGACTCGTTGCTGGCCGAAGCCATCGGTAGCGTCTTGCCCATTCCGAGTATGCGAGCGAGACCGATCGCGGCCAATCCGACGAAACCGGAGAACAGAGCGCCCATTTTGGCTTGGCCGAGCAGGATCGGGTCGGTGAATGCAGCGCCGGCGACGAACAGAGCGACCGTCAACCCGAGTGAGGCAATGAATCCCGCCATCACGAGTTCGTTCAAGCCCATTCGGTCTGGCAGCGGGAAGCCGATCTTTATCGCGATCACCCCCATCAGCGTGACGCCAACCGTCTTCCCGATCACCAGAGAGCCCAGGATCAACCAGGTCATCGAACCGATCGAAGCCAGTTGGACACCAGCATTCGTGAACGCGAAAAAAAACAGCCCCAGGTCTACGAACAGTTTGAGTTGATGCTCGAATTGGTGGAGCGGCGAATGTTGCATGTGGAGATCCGCGGCGAGCATCTCGCCCATGAAATCGACTTCGTCCTGCTCTTTGAATAGACCGGTGTCGCGGCGTGGACCGGGCAGCACCGGCACGATGAAAACCAGCGCTAGTGCCGGGTGAAGGTGCGCCATCGCCAGACCGAGCCATGCGAGCGGACCGCCGACACAGATGTATGGCACCCAGTTCCGGATGTTCATTCTTCGCATCGCGTAGCAGACACCCATTCCGACGAGGATCAGCCCCAGGAACTGCGGCTGCGCGGGAATCGACGGGTCACCATAGAAGACTGCGATGATGACCAGGCCGACTGCGTCGTCTGCAACCGCTAGCAGCAACAAGAAGTCGATCGCGGGATGACCCTTTCCGAACACCGCGCGCGCGACCAGCCAGGCGAGCGCAATGTCCGTCGCGGTCGGGATCCCCCAGCCGCGGCGGAGGGTCTCCATATCGTCGCTGGGGCCTCCGTATACCAACGAAAGCCCGACCAGAAAAACCAACACGGGCCCTACGACCCCGCCAGCCGTTGCCATCAGAGGATTGATCGATTTGCGGATCGGGTTCAGGTTTCCGCCGGGCAAGCACGACTCGGTGATCTCTTTCGCTGCAATGCCGAAGAAGAGCACCATAAACACATCGTTTACGACCCAGTGCAGCGTGAAGTGGTGACCCAGCACGTGTAGGTCACCGAGCGGCGCCCAGTGAATCAGGTGTTCATACGACTCGTAATCGAGATTCGCCCAGAGCATCGCAATCGCAACACCGATGAGAAGCGGAAGGGAGAACTCCTGGAGATAATTGATGAAGCCCGGCCTGCTCTGTTCGATCACGTCCACCTACTTGTCCATCTCGATGAAAACACTCGATTGCGCTGAGCATCCGATCCGAAACGCGACCGCGGCACGGGCTTGCTCATGTTGCCGCCTGGTTTTTGGAATCAACGCTCTTCAGATCGCCTTCGTCGCCGGACTGGTCCAGAGCATCGGACTGGTCCAGAGCATCGAAGCTGCGATTGTAGCGGTTCATGGCAGGCGTCACGCCGAACAAGATCATCGTAGCGAGCGCTTCGGCCGCACAGCCGATGCGCGGGACCAATGCCGACTCCTCGGTATCCGAAAAATCCTGCAACACCCAATCAACCGTCGTAGCAGTCGGCTGGTCAGGCCGTCCGATCCCGAAGCGCAGGCGCGGGAAATCCCCGTGGCCCAAGCAATCGATCACGTTTGCCAGTCCACGGTGTCCCCCCGAGCTTCCCCGCGGACGAATTCGCAGGCGACCAAAGGGCAAGTCGACATCGTCGAACACGATCATCAGATCGGTCGCTGGGTCCACGACGCGGAGTTCTGCGAGTGCCTGCGCAACCGCCTGACCGGATCGATTCATGAATGTCTGGGGCGCCAACACTGCGACCGAAGTGACTGCGACCGAAGTGCGAACGGACGCGGCATCGGGCGCGGCAATCTGCGCGCCAGCCTGCGCGCCAACTACACCTTGTCCGAATCGCCCCGAAAACTGCGACCGGCTCAAAGAGAAACCACAATCGGCCGCGAAACGCTCCGCGACCCGAACACCGATATTGTGGCGGCTGCGCGTGTAGCGATGGCCAGGATTCCCCAGGCCGACGACCAGTTTCACTGCCCCCGTCAGTCGGCGCTCGAGTCTTTTGCTGCCTCGGTAGCCTTAGCGCCCGTGTCGCCGGGCTCCGCCGCTTCATCGTCGCCCTCTTCCGCGACCCCTTCCGCTTCCGCAGAAACCGGTGCAACGACGGATACGATCGACAAGTCCCCATCTGTCAGCAGTTCGATGCCATCCGGAAGAACGATGTCGCGAACGTGGATCGAATCACCGACTTCCAGTACGCTCACATCGACCGAAAATTCCTCGGGAATCGCGCTCGGCAGACATTGGACATCGATCGTTCTCAGCGCGTGATCGACGATGCCGCCCGTCTTCACACCGGCAGCAATCCCGGCCAGCTGGATCGGCACCGATACGTGGATCGTCTCGGTCAGGTTGACCGCGAAGAAGTCGGCGTGGATCAACGCTCGTGAGACCGGATCGATCTGGAGTTCCTTGACGAGCACCTGAGCACCGTCGAAGACGCCGCCGCCGGCGACCTTCAAATCGATCAGAGTGTTCAGGCCGGCCGCGCTGGTTCTCAACAGCAGGGAAAGTGTCCGCGCCTCCACGCTGACAGACACGGACGCTCCGCCATGCTTGTAGCAGGTTCCCGGAATGCGGCCAGCCGCACGCATTCTGCGTGCGGGGCCCTTGCCAGTTTCATTGCGCGGCTCGGCTTCGAGTGCGAAATCACCCATGCGATTCGATCCTTCTTTCCAATGGCCAAGGCCAAGGCCGATAGCCCAGCACCAGTTCCAGTTCCAAGCGGCATCGCAGACCTTGGCGATCCGTTTGGTTCACATTAATTTCAGTCAATCAAACGAACAGAGAACTCACACTCTCTTCGTTGTTGATGCGTCGTATCGCCTCACCCAGTAACGGGGCGATCGATGAGACGTGGAGCTTCGGACAATCCCGAGCGTCATCGCGCAGCGGGATCGTGTCGGTCACGATCAATTCCTTGAGCGGGCTTTCGGCAATCCGTTTGATCGCCGGCCCCGACAGAATGGGGTGCGTGATGACCGCGTAGACGGCCTTCGCACCTTCGCGGTCGAGTGCCCGGGCGCCCTCCGTCAGCGTACCCGCCGTATCCACCATGTCGTCGACGATCACACAGGTCTTGCCCTTCACATCTCCGACGATGTGCATGACTTCAGCGATGTTCGCAGACTCGCGGCGCTTATCGATGATGGCCAGGCCCGCGTCGAGCCGCTTCGCGTACGCGCGGGAGCGCTCTACACCGCCAGCGTCGGGCGAGATGATCGTCAGCGGGCCGGGGTAGCGGATCCGGATCTCGTCGAGCAACACCGGCGTCGAGAATATATTGTCGACCGGAATATTGAAAAAACCCTGAATCTGCCCCGCGTGCAGGTCGATGCACAGCACACGATCGGTGCCCGGTGTGCCGATCAGGTCGGCTACCAGCTTGGCGGAAATCGGAACCCGGGGCCGTATCTTGCGATCTTGGCGAGCGTAGCCGTAATACGGCATGACGGCGGTGATTCGCTTTGCCGATGACCGGCGCAGCGCGTCGATCATGATCAGCAGTTCCATCAAGTAGCCGTTGGCCGGTGCGCAAGTCGACTGGATCACGAAACAGTCCATTCCGCGGACATTCTCGCCGATCTCGACGTTCACTTCTCCATCGCTGAAGGTACCGACGGTCGCCAAACCGAGTGGCGTATCCAGGTACGTGGCCACGGCCCGGGCGAGGTCAGGGTTCGAGTTACCGGCGAAGAGTTTTGCACGCTGCATGGGTTCCATACTCCGACGCCGGTTTCTTGGCGGCTCTGGATCAGTCAGGCTAACGAGAATCAATCGTTGTCGCGACCCGAGCCCAAACTGGACTCTCGAACCCGATCCTCTCGAGCGCCGACTGGGCCGAATCCAGCGATTCGAACACCCCGTAGACGGTGGGCCCACTGCCCGACATACCGATTTGCCGTGGCCCCTGTTTTCGAATCTGCTCGATCAACGTCGCAACAGGCGGACACAGAGAAACCGCGGCTGCCTGCAGATCATTGTGCACCGATTGCGAACGAGGCGCGATAGTGTCCCATCGCAGATCGGACGCAACCCTGGGCGTGATCTGAGGCGGCCGGATCGTACGGTCGCGCGCGACCGGCGTCAATGCAGCGTTCGGTCCGTCGTCGAATGCCCGGAAGACCCGTGCGGTCGTCAGGGCTTCGCCCGGGTTGGCGAGCAGAAGCGGCAGTGCAGGTGCGCCGGAAACAGGCTCGAGGTTCTCGCCGATGCCGGTCACCCAGCAAGGTCGTGGATCCAGAAAGAACGGGACATCGGCTCCCAACCCCAGCGCGACCTGCACTAGCTCTGGTGCACTGACGGCCTCCGGGAATGCGTCCCGCAACGCCCGCAGCACGGCCCCCGCGTCGCTCGATCCCCCGCCGAGGCCAGCGCCGGTCGGGATACGCTTGGTGACCCGCAGCCGAATGCGAACCTGCAACCCCGCCGCTCTGGCGAACGCCGCAGCGGCGAGCGCAGCCAGGTTGGTGCCATCCGCTGGAACCCCCTGCTTTCGCCCGACCACTTCAATTTCGACCCCTACCGGATCCGCCTCGCCGACTTCGATCGCGATTTCGTCGCTGAGGTCGAGGGGCACGAACAGGCTCTCCAGTTCGTGGTATCCGTTGGCGCGACGGGCGACGATCCGGAGTCCGAGATTGATTTTCGCGGACGCCGAACAGCTGAGTCTACGCATACGCGTACCCGCTTTGCTTATTTTCGGACGGCGACGTACTTCGTTCGGAGTTCAAAGAGAATGCTCTCGAGCAGCTTTTTTTCATCCGGCTGCAGATTCCCGCGGGTTTTCTCCGCGATCATCTCGAGCGTGCCGATCGTTTGGCGAGCGATCAACCGGTCTGCCTCGTCGAGTGCCTTGGGCGGCCCGTCACGATCACGGTCTGGGTCGGGTGCCAATCCCAAATGGTAGAGCACCGAGGTGCCCAGTGAGAGCACGAACGTCGAAAAATCGGTGCCCGTGAGAGCCTCCTGCTCGCCGGCCGCTTCCGCGTCGCGCATCGTGAAGCCACGCTTGTAAGCGTCTCGATCCGGCGTTCGTTCATCGCTTCCCATGATTCCTCGTCAGCCTCCAGTCCCAGCCTGGTCTGCTAGACCAGAACGGTCGAGCGCATCGAGACTCTGCATTTCGCGGTAGGCCTGGGTGAAGCGTTGGACCACGGTAGCGAGGCTACCGAGCATCAGAATCCACAATGCGATGACCGGAAACCCCAGAATCGTTCCCGCGGCCAGGATGCCGACCCGCTCGCCCCGCTCGAATAAACCGATATTCGATATCGACGGAGCCACCAGCTTCGCGCAGGCCGCCGAGTAGGAAACCAGCACCCCCACCAACAACGCCGAACCGCTCAACAGCACCAATGCGGGTTCACCGACCACCGCGTAGTGGGTACCGATCCCAACCAGCACCACCATGTCGGCGAATCGGTCGAGAGTCGAATCGAGGAACTGTCCGAACCGTGTCGAGACGCTGTTGTGCCGGGCGACGACTCCATCGACCAAATCAAAAAAGCCGCTCGCGAGCATCAAGATACCACCGCTGGCGAGCCATCCGGACGCGAACGCGGCTGCGGCCAACATCGAGCCAAGGGCCCCGATCATGGTCAGCATGTTCGGATTCAATTGGCGGATGAACAGAAACGGAAAAGCGATGAGGATCCAGCCATCGATCCGGTCGCCGAATTTCTGTTTGATCATGAGCCGATCTCCGGGAATAGGCCGGGAATCGAACCGGATCACCGGCCCGATTTCCAGCCACGACCACTTGCCGCAACACCTTTCAGAAGCGCCATAAGAGCCCGCCGACGGACTCTTCGTCGGGCCATATGGGCCGGCCTAATCCTCGGGGACAGTACCGGGCGGCGCACTGGATCGGGCGTCTGATGCGACCTGTGTCGTGACCCCCTGAGGCTGCAGGGTGGATTGCGCGGGCGTGGCTGGGCTGTCCACCGCGATGTCGGCCGACGATTTCGAGTTCGGATCATCGGAAGCTACCTTGTGGGACACGTCCGGCAAGGCCGCTAGCTCTCGCTGCAGATCTTCCGGTGCAATCCAGCCCCGTCTGTTGATAAGACGCCGATCCAATTTCATGTTCTCGACCGACCTGCGATCCATCTCGCCCCCATTCATGGACTGAATTGATTGAATCGGGGAGCTTAGCAAATTGACAGCCCAGAAGGATCCGATAGCTTGCGGCACATCGAGAACTCTTCCGGAGTGAATTTGCGCAGGATCTCCGCCATCGTTCTCATCGCAGCTTCCGGCCTCGCCTGCGCGAAGCCGCCGCCCGTTTTCGAAGAGATCGCACCCGCCGAGGTTCTCTACGCGGATGCGCTGAAGATCATGGAAGGCCGCCGATGGGTGACCTGGTTGCCGCTCGTCGACTACACGCTCGCCATCGAATCATTTCAAGCCATCATCGACAACTACCCCTACAGCGACTACGCGGTCCTTGCGGAGCTGCGGATAGCCGACGCGTATTTCGAAGATCAGGCGTACGAAGAGGCCCTGTCGTATTACCGCGATTTCGCTGATCTCCACCCGGCTCACGAGAAAGTCCCCTATACGATCCTGCGGTCAGCTTTGTGCCGCGAACGCCAGGTCCAGACGGCGAACCGCGACCAGACCGCAACCCGCGATGCGTTGCACCACCTCGATCGGCTCCTGTCGAAGTACCCCCATTCCGAGGAAGCCGCGGAGGGCGAAAGGTTGTGGCGCGAGCTGCGAACTCGTCTGGCCGAAAATGTCACGGAGATCGCGGAGTACTACCTCAAGCTCGAGGAATATGAGAGCGCCGCGGAACGCTATCGCTCGCTTCTCAACGAGTATCCGGGTCTGGGCTTGGATGCACAGGCGCTCTACAACCTTGCCGTGTGCTATTCCGCGATGCGACGAACCGACGAGGCCGATCGGATCTTTCAGTCAATCGTCCAAAACTATCGCAACAGTGAGTATGCCGAGGCGGCGGCTACGATGATCTCGCAGGGATCCCAAATCGAATAGCGGGATCGAAGCCGTGCAAATCGCCTCGATCCCGCGGTCCAAGAGGGCGTTCCATGAACCAGACTGAACCGATGACAGGCACCGAGCGCCGAGCCTATGCGCTCGGCAAGCGGTGTTTCGAGCGCGGTGACCCGGATGTCGGTCTCTCTGTTTTCAATCGGCTGATTGGTACCCGCAGTTTCGCAGACGTCCACTACATGATGGGTGTGATGTACGAGCGGAAGGACGATCTGGCCGCGGCTAGTCAATCCCTGCGTGAAGCGTTGCGCATCAACCCCGCATACACAGAGGCGATGCTGGCATTGGCCAACATCTACGAGCGACAGGGCGACTACGATCGATCGCGGGAAATCGCGGAACGGGCGGGCTCCCTCGCGCGGCCTACCGATGGCGTGCTCGACGCAACCACGCGCGGCAAGCTTGCGAACCTCCAGGCGGAGCTGGGCGATGCGTACCGCGATGTCGGAGAGCTTCGTGATGCCATCGAGGCATACGGCAAGGCATTGGAGCGCTGCCCGAATTTTCACGATATTCGTCATCGTCTAGGTGTCGCATTGAGAAACGCGGGGCTTCCCGATCGGGCGATCGCCGAGTTCAGCCGCGTGCTTCGCAACCACCCGACCTACTACGACTCGGCCGTCCAGCTCGGCCTCACCTACTACTCGCTCGGTCGAGTCGTTGATGCCAGCGCCGAGTGGGAAGCTGTAATCGCGCAACAGCCGAATCACGCGGACGCGCTGATGTACCTGCGCATGGTCCGCTCGTAGCTGCTGTGGCGGCGCGCATTTCCGCACCCACGGCGCGGGATTGGAACCGGACACCGGCTAGAAGGCTGGGCGATAGAGCGCATCGGCGCGGCCAGGGCTCTTTGCCGCGGCGGATCGTGCTCGATCGGGTCGCCACGAACGCGTGCGAGCCATGCCTTCCAGCCGCCCACCAGTGACTCGCACGCGTTCTTGCGTACCGCTTCGGGTTCACCCCGTCGAACGCGATCAGCCCCGGGACTCCAGCTGTCGAGCCGACCGGAGTGTCACATGTCCACGTCGCGCAAATTCCGAAGCTCACAGTCTTCTGATCTTCAAGACAGGGGTCCATCAATCGCGGCACTCGATACGGGCAATCGGAATCCTCAGCGCAAATCGCGAATCATTTCGCGAGCCGCATTTCGACCGCACGCGCCCATCACACCACCGCCGGGGTGTGTGGACGCACCGCAAAGATACAAGCCTTGAATCGGCGTTCGGTAGCGGGCCCAACCCGGGACAGGACGCATGAACAGCAAGCGGTCGAGTGACATTGCACCCTGAAAAATATTACCGCCAGTCAGTCCGAAGATACGCTCGATATCGGGTGGCGCCAGGATCTCCCGGTGGAGCACGCTCGATGAGAAGCCAGGTGCGACCCGATCGATGATTTCGAAGACGCGGTCGGCAAAGCGATCTCGTTGTTCGTCCCACGTTGTACCCTCGAGCGTGTATGGAACGTATTGAATGAACATCGAGGCCACGTAGTGCCCTTCTGGAGCCAACGTCGGGTCGAGGGCCGAAGGCAACGTCAATTCAATCAGCGGCAGCGCCGGCAGTATCCCGCGACAAGCGGCGTCATACGCGTCCTCGAGCGCATCGAGCGTACATGCGCCGAGGTGGATCGTCCCAGAGTGGGCCTGGTGAAGACCCGGTGTATCGACTCCCGCGAACTGCGGGAGGCGATCGAGGGCCAGATTGATCTTGAGGCTTGGACTGCGGAAGTCGAGCAGTTCGAGATCCCGAACGAGGTCCTCCGGGAGATGCTCGACGCCGGCGAGACTGAGCAATGTGCGCTGCGCATCGATGCCACTGACGACCGCGCGCGCATCGATCGTTTCGCCGCCCTCCAGTGTCACGCCCACCGCGCGGCCATTTGCGATGTTGATCGAGGCGACCGGCTGCTCGCAGCGAATCGTTGCGCCGGCGTCTGTCGCCGCCATGGCGATCGATTCGGCGAGCTTGCCCATGCCCCCTTCGACGTAGGCCCAGACCCCGCGTTCGCCGCCCGTCTCTCCCATCACGTGATGGAAGAGCACGTATCCGGTTCCGGGGGTCGACGGCGCGGCCCAGGCTCCAATCACCGCGTCCGTCGCCAACGTACCCAGCAGCGGTTCGCTCTCGAACCACCCCTCGAGAGCGGGTCGCGCGGCACCCAACAGCAGCGAAATCCCACGTGGCAGATCACCTCGCAGCCGCCACGCACCGAGCGCCAGTTTCGAAACGGGTATCAGATCTCGCCATTGCGCCGCGGCCGGGTCCGGTGGCGGGGCATCGAGCATCGGCTCTAGAACGCGCGCGATTCGATCGAGAAATTGCTCGTAGCGCGGATAGCGTTCAGCATCCTTCGCAGAGAAGCGCCGAATCTGCTCACAGTTCGCGTCCATATCCGAACCGAGCATGAGACCGCGACCATTGGCGAGCGGAGTAAACGATGACGGTGAGCGCCGAAGCAACTTCAATCCACGACAAGCCAATCCGAGTTCGCGCGCGACAACCGGGCGCAATAGTCCGACCACATATGCGGCCCGCGAGATGCGGTAGCCGGGCCAGATCTCTTCGGTTGAACAGGCGCCCCCGAGCACCGAGCGGCGCTCGAGTACGACGGTCTTCAAGCCGGCGCGGGACAGGTAGGCCGCCGTCACCAGGCCGTTGTGCCCACCCCCGATCACCGCAACGTCCGCTCGCATATCCAGAGTCTATCGACAGCGGTCTTCACAGCGAGTCGATTTCGAGTTTTTTGGCGATTCCGTTTTCGAAGCACGACCGGTTTTTTCGGCTATCCTCGCGCCGGATGGTGGGCATCGAACCCGTCGACATGATCGTGATGGCACTGCTCGTTGTCGCCTCGATTCGGGGCTTCGTGATGGGACTGGTTCGAGAAGCTTTTTCTCTAGCTGGGATTGGCGGTGCCTATCTGGTCGTAGCCATGCTTGGGGGACCCACCGCAGGGTGGTTGGCTTCCGTCAGTGACGGGGGAATCAAGCCGGCGTTCGCACCCTTCGTGGCCGGTATCGGCCTGGTGATCCTCACGATTGGTTTGGTCACGACCCTGGGACGGGTCGCGCGGCGCGGAGTGCGCGCCGTCGGGTTGGGTCTGGTCGATCGCATCGGCGGAGCCGTGTTGGGTGGTGCCGAGGGCGCATTGGTCGTCGCCATCCTGTTGGTTCTGGCCGGTCGCGCGGTCGGTCTCGATCACGCTGCGCTGAGGCACACGCAGGCGGTCGCGACGCTCGGCCGACTGGAGGCCATTGCAAGCGACGAGCCGGCCGATGTCGACGTCGCCGCCCCGCCACCCAATCGCTAGCTCGGGGTCAATCGGCGCCGACGGATTTCGCCGCTGGCCAGGTGAGCTCGGCCCAAGCCGGGTACTCTGCTAGATACTGGGATCGACCCAGCGACCGTGTTCACGAATGAGTTCAACGAGCCGGTCGTCGGCTGCCACGTCGGACACGTTTCGCGCGACCAGCTCCTTTCCGACATAAAGGTTCACGCGGCCCGGACCCGATCCGACGTATCCGAAGTCTGCGTCGGCCATCTCGCCGGGGCCGTTCACTATACAGCCCATGATCGCGATCTTCACGCCAACCAGGTGGCTGGTGCGCTGCTTGATCCGCTCCGTGGTCTCGACCAGATCGAACAGTGTGCGGCCACACGACGGACACGAGATAAACTCGGTTCGAGAGGTTCGGCGGCGGCAACCCTGGAGGATGCGGTAGGCGAGATCCAACGCGCGTGCCGGGTTTGCGAAACCGCCCAGTGACACCGCGTCTCCGATGCCATCGCACAGCGGCGCACCCAACACGACGGCGGCCCGCAGCAACGACTCGTCCTCCGATTCCGTCTCGTCACGGCGGTGGCGCAACACGATCGGGATGTCGGGCATTCCGCGCGATGCCAGCCGCGCCGCAGCCAGCCGCACGGCCTGGATTGGAAAGTCGGCATCTATCGAAACGCAAAAATCGACCAATCCGGCGCGGCCGCTGGCATCCAGAATGCGATCGAGCTGGGCGGGAATCTCTTCGACTCTTCCGCGCAGGTCCCACTCCATCTCGATATTGGAAACGGCTGCGCGCTCGGCTTCCGAATTGAGTTGCTCGTCGGATATCAACGCCCCGCAGCCGATCACCACACGCGAAACGCATGCAGGCCACACCGCAGCAATCTGCGGTTCCACGCGGACTGCGATCGGCAGATCGAGACCCACATCCGACAGCGCGCACGCAAACTCATCCAAAGCGTCCATCGCGAAAGAATCGAAAATTTGCACCGCGAGCCCCTCGCAGCGCAGTTCCGGCAGCTTCGCGAGATCACGGGCTAGTTCACATGCAGCCGCTTTCGGGTCGGTCGGTAGCGGACCGAGATCAATCTCGACCCGGATGGCCTCGTCACCACCCAAGCGCAGGCCGTGCGCGCCCAGACTCCGGGTTTCCCGACGGTTGTGCTGATACGGATCAATGACGTATGGGGCGCCGGGGTCGATGCCGCGCTCGCCCGTACCCGAGCCGGTGATGCAGAGCTTCGCGAGTGAGGCTGCAACCGGCACTTCCAGCTCTGGAGACTCTGTCAACGAGACCCGGATCGTATCGCCGATGCCGTCAGCCAGCAGCGAGCCGATCCCAATCGCACTTTTGATGCGCCCGTCTTCGCCATCGCCGGCCTCGGTCACCCCCACATGGAACGGATAGCTCGGCCTGCCGGGCTCGCGCGCCGCGAGTCGTGCAGCGAGTAGCCGATACGCGTGGATTGCGACCTGGGTATTGCTGGATTTCATGCTGAATACGACGTCGAAAAAACCCTCGGCCTCGCAGACGTCCAAGAACTCGAGCGCGCTCTCCACCATCCCGAGCGGAGTATCTCCAAACCGGTTCATGATCCGATCGGACAGAGACCCGTGGTTGGTTCCGATTCGGAGCGCCCGGCCCAGCTCGCTACAGCGCTTCACCAGAGGGCGAAAACGATTCGCGACGCGCTCGATCTCTTGCGCGTAGGCCGCATCGGTGTATTCGACGACCGCGAACTTCTTCTTGTCGGCGAAATTTCCCGGGTTGATCCGAACCTTCTCGACGTGTTCTGCGGCGACCAGTGCTGCATTGGGGGTGAAGTGAATGTCGGCGACCAGCGGCACGCGAACTCCGCGTCTGCGCAGTTCCGTCTGAATCGGGCCGAGATTTTCGGCATCGGTCAGCGACGGTGCCGTGATGCGCACGATCTCACATCCGACATCGGCGAGTCTCTCGACTTGATCGGCCGTGGCCCGGGTATCTCGCGTGTCGGTCGTGGTCATCGATTGCACGCGAATCGGATGATCACCGCCGATTGCAACCCCACCGACATAGACGACCCGCGTCACGCGGCGCGCCGGTGAGTAGGGGTCCTCGACATATCGCGAATCGATGGGATGGTCGTTCATGCTGGTGCTAGTTCCCTTCTGTATCTATATGTATCGCCATCTATCGCCGCATTTGCGATGGCGGGGCTCAGCTCCCCGCGATCAGCGCCTCGAGTCGATCGAACGCTGCTTCGAGCTGGCTGGGATCGCTGCCGCCCGCTTGCGCGAAGTCCGGACGCCCGCCACCCTTGCCGCCGACGATTTGGGCGACCTCTCGAATCAAGTCACCGGCCCCGAAGCGAGCGGTCAGATCCTGGGTCACACCCAATGCCAGCGACACGCGTCCCTCAGCTTCGACGGCGAGCAGTACGACGCCGCTTCGCAGCTGGTCGCGCAATTGGTCGACCATTCCGCGCAGTTCTTTCGCCGCGACACCGTCGATTCGGGACGCGATGACTTTGATGCCTGCGATCTCCTTGGCGGTACCGCTCAGGTCCTTCGAAGCTTCTCCGCGTTGTTCGGCGCGCAGCCGATCGATCTCCCGTTCGGCGCTGCGACGTTCATCGAGCAGTTTTTCGACTCGAGTCGAAACCTCTGAAACCGGGCTCTTCAGCAGATCCGCAACCTGACGCAGCGCGCGCTCCTGGCGACGTAGGTGGCCGAGCGCGACGAGCCCTGTGAGCGCTTCGATCCGGCGCACGCCCGAGGCAATACCGGTTTCTGAAACGATCTTCAGCAACCCGATATCGCCGGAAGCGCGCGCGTGCGTCCCGCCACACAGCTCGGTCGAGAAATCACCGAACTGCACCACACGCACCTGATCGCCGTACTTCTCTTCGAAGATCGCGACCGCGCCCGACTCGATCGCTTCGGGATATGACATTTCGCGTGTGGACCCCCCGACATTTCGTTCGATCCAGTCGTTGACGATGTCCTCGATGGATTCGATCTCGTCGTCGGATAATGGAGAGTCGTGGGTGAAGTCGAAGCGCAGCCGATCGGGACCGACCAGCGAGCCCTTCTGCATGGCCTGGGGTCCCAGCACGCTTCGCAGTGCAGCGTGTAAAAGGTGGGTACCTGAATGGTTGCGAACCGTCGCAGCACGGGCGCCAGCGTCGACCTCGAGTTCGACGCGAGAATCGACATGGACTTCGCCATCGAGGACGTGCCCACGGTGCACCACCAATTGGCCCGAGGGTCGCTGTGTATCTCGGATTTCGATCGTACCTGTCGCGCAGCGCAACAGGCCCCGGTCGCCAAGCTGACCACCGCTTTCGGCGTAAAAAGGCGTCCGGTCAACCACCACTTCGACTTGCTCTCCGCGGGCTGCCGCGTCGCGACTCTCGCCATCAACGAGCAGCGCACGCAGCGTCGATTCGGCGTACACCGCTTCGTATCCGCAAAACTCCGTGGCGAGATCTGTGGACAGCTCGCCGTATATCGCTTCAACACGCGCGTCACCCGATCCCTTCCAGGCGGCGCGTGCGCGCTCGCGTTGCGCGCCCATCGCAGAGTCGAAGCCACCTTGATCGAGTTCGAACCCCTGACCCCGCAGAATGTCGGCGGTTAGATCGAATGGGAAACCGAAGGTGTCATAGAGTTTGAAAGCGGAGTCGCCGGGCAGAACACTCTCACCCTCGGACTTCAAGTTGTCGATCTCCGACTCCAGGAGCGCAAGTCCCTTCGACAGCGTCTCGAGAAATCTCTCCTCGTCACGCTGAATCCGTCCTGCGATATAGGCGCGGCGCTCGGTCAGTTCCGGATACGCGCCCGACATTTCGTCGATCACCGCATCGGCGACTCGGTAGAGAAACGGTCGCTCCATCCCGAGCAGCACGCCGTGCCGAGCAGCGCGGCGCAAGATACGCCGCAGAACGTACCCCCGCCCATCGTTGGACGGCAGAATCCCATCGCCAATCAAGAACACCAACGCGCGTGCGTGATCCGCGATCACGTTCATCGAGATGTCCTTTTCGGGGTCGGCGCCTCGGACGACGCCCGAGAGTTCTTGGACGCGCTCGAGGATGCCGGTGAACAGATCCGTGTCGTAGTTGGAATCGACACCCTGGAGAATGGCCGAAACGCGCTCGAGGCCGGCACCCGTATCGATCGACGGCTCTGGCAGCTGCGTCTGGTTGCCGGACGCGTCGCGATTGAACTGCATGAACACCAGATTCCAGATCTCGAGCCAACGACCGCAGTCGCACGACGGATCGCACACTGGGCTCTTGCAGTTCCGGTTGATGCCGAAATCGATGTGGATCTCTGAACACGGACCGCACGGACCGGTATCTCCCATCGACCAGAAATTGTCGGCTTCGTCGAGACGGATGACTCTCTCCGATGCCAGGCCGATGCCGTCGCGCCACAGATCGTGGGCTTCGTCATCTTCGCGAAACACCGTGACGTAGAGCCGAGCGGGGTCGATTTCAAAGGCCTCAGTCAGCAGCTGCCACGCCATCTCGATGGCTTCGCGTTTGAAGTAGTCACCAAACGAGAAATTTCCCAGCATCTCAAAGAAAGTGTGGTGCCCAGCCGTTCGGCCGACGTTGTCGAGGTCGTTGTGCTTGCCCGATACCCGCATGCACTTCTGCGACGTTGCCGCGCGCTGGTAGCCGCGGCTTTCGAGCCCCAGGAATGTGCTCTTGAATTGCACCATCCCGGCGTTGGTGAACAACAGGGTCGGATCCCCCTCCGGAACCAGTGATCCGCTCGAGACGATCTTGTGTCCCCTGGCTTCAAAAAAGCGCAGAAACGTCTCTCGGATCTCCCCAGCGCTCAGCGCCATGAACCCTCCAACCCTCCGGTATCGCGGAGGAAAACTGCACTATAGCGCCCAGCCACAGCCAGGTCTGCCCAAGCCAGTATTCCACGAGTGATGCCAAGACCCAGAATCCGGCTGAAAAACACCCAGCCGTGGCTGGTCGTCTCGCGGACAGCGCGGGGCGAGCCATCATCGATCAAGTGGGTCAAGCGAACCGAATCGCAATCGCTCAGATTCTGCTGCGACCCGGAAGGATCTATCGCTCGCGATTGCGTCCTGGACTCAGAACAAACCAAACGGGTCGCAAGACCCACCGCCCGCTGTAGCTCGCGTGCGGGTAGGACCCAACCGAAACGGCTCCATCAGACCAAGGTCGGCTTGGGCTAGAACCTCTGGATGAAGTCGTCATCCACTTCTTGGCCGGATGCGGTCTCAGTCTTGGTCTCTTCGGAGACCGGCTTGGCTTCTTCTTTCTCGAAATCGTCCCAGGTGCCATCCGAGGTCGAAGCGATACCCCGGAAACGCAATGCGAAGTCGTCCGGATTCGAGACGTGCTTCAGAGCCTCGTCGTAGGTGACCAGTTCCTGTTTGACCAGCTGCATCAGCGACTGGTCAAACGTCTGCATCCCGTAGGTCGTGAAGCCCTTCGAGATCGCGTCGCTCAGTTCCTTGGTCCGTTCCTTGTCGGCGATGCACTCGCGAACACGGGCGGTGGAGATCAGCACTTCCAGCGCGGGTACGCGCCCCTTGCCGTCCGCCCGCGGAACCAGGCGCTGAGAGACCACGGCCTTCAAAATCGACGACAGCTGCAGCCGAACTTGCTTTTGCTGGTACGGGGGAAAGACCGAGATGATCCGGTTGATGGTCTCGGTAGCATCCAGCGTGTGCAGGGTGCTCATGACCAGGTGGCCAGTCTCGGCGGCGGTCAACGCAGTCTCGATCGTCTCGAAATCGCGCATCTCTCCAACGAGAATCACATCTGGATCCTGCCGCAGCGCTGCTCGTAGAGCGTTAGAGAAGCTCTGTGTGTCGACCCCGATTTCACGCTGGTTGACGATCGATCGGCGGTCACGAATCAAGAAATCGATCGGATCCTCGATCGTCATGATGTGGCATGTTCGATTCGAGTTGATGTAGTCGATCATTCCCGCCAGCGTCGTCGACTTGCCCGAACCCGTGGTTCCCGTGACAAGCACCAGACCGCGCTGCTCCATCGCAACCCGCTCGATGATTTTCGGCAAGTGCAGGTGTTCGATCGATTTCACACCAAATGGGATGACGCGAAACACGATACCGACAGTTCCGCGCTGTTGGAATACGTTGACACGGAACCGCCCCAAGCCGGGAATGCCGTAGGCGAGGTCGACTTCGCGAGTGTCGTCGAACCCCTGTTTCTGCATCGGATTCATAATCGAGTAAGCCATCTTGGTGAGGTCTTCCGGTCCCAGTCTCTCGCCGTTCTTGAGCGGCACCAGCGCCCCATCGACGCGAAACATCGGCGGCAGGCCCGGCTTCAGATGGATATCCGAGGCGCCCCCCTTGAGCGCAATTTTCAAGATGTCGTTCAGCTCCACGCAGGCTCCCCCTGAGACCGGCGTACCGGTCGCTACGGCGGTCTAATCGTCCTGTTCCGACCGAGCCTTGAGCGCGAGTCCAATCGGCCGGTCGGGTTCATCCGCAATCGGCTCGACCTGTCTACTCAGGTTGATGCCGGATTTGGTCGAAATGTCTTTCGCCGGGTAAATCCCGAGTCTTCCCCGGAAAACGCGAGGAAAATGCGCATGGCTGCAAAGACGGATGGTCGCGTCCCGAATAGGGGCCGAGCAAAGCCTATCGGAGCCAGCCGCTTGGCCCTCGTTGGCCTCACAGCCGCGCTGTTGGTGCAAACTTCTTGTGTGGTGCTACCGGTCCGATTCGCGTCCGGGGTCAACGGGCGAGTCGTCGACCGTGCAACGGGCGAGCCACTGGCGGACGCACTGGTGGTGGTCCGATTCGAGGGACACTACGACGATGTGCTGCCGGACCGCGCGCTGTTGGGGCACCGCGAGGGACGGACCGATGCCTCGGGTCGTTTCTCGATCGGTGCATTGGTTCGGCCGGGCCTTTCGGTGTGGCCGGCGTACCAGACGGAGGCGCGCGTCATCGCCGTCATCAGGGACGGGTATCAGTGCGCGCGGCCCAGCGATCTGCATTCACCAAGAGATTCATCGACGAATTCATCCGGAGAGATTCGGATCGGCCTGAACGCTTCTCTCGACAGATATGCACGGCGTCAGACCTGTCGACCTGTTCCGGCGGCAAAGGGGGAAGCCGTTGAATACATGGCTGCATGGCGTGCTCTGTTTCCGGACCCAGATTCTGGACAAAGCGCTGACCGTGCGGAAATCAACCGCGTACTGGCTGCGCGATCCGCGTTCGGATTCGGCCGGAACTGCCGCGGACCCGTCCTCGATCTCGCGCTCGCGCCAGACGGCCGGCGCGCGGCATTCGTTGTTGCGCGTGATGCCAATGCGATGGTCCAAATCCTCGAGCTTCAGGGCAGCCGCACGGCAACTACCGTTGCACAAATGCAATCGGCGCTCCGCCGCTTGGCGTGGACCAGGCTCGGCGATCTCGTGTTGTGGGATCCCGCGCCGAAATCGCAGCAGCCGACCCCGCTATCTGGCTTTTCGACGAATCGGTTCGAGCAGATCTGGCCCGTCGCCGGTCCAGCCCGATCGGCAACCGACGCAGAGTCCTCATCCCCCATCGACCCGATGAACTGGACTGACGAAGATGATGCACGCTGGTTGGGTCGCTCTTTCATTTTGAACCAGCTCCCCGATCCCCAAACCGGACTACCCAGCGATGAATTGCGCATACATCGAGATGACGGATCGATCTATACCTTGTCGCTACCGGGTGAACCGTGCGGGACACCGGGTCGGTTCGGGCGCCCCCACTACCGAATTGCCGCCGATGGCAGGTCGAGCCTCGATCTGCGCTTCGTCGAAGGGGGTTGCCACGTCGTGCGGACCGACCTCGAAAACGGAAACTGGGCCACCATCGACGACGTCGATGAACCCGGCGTCTGCAGTGCGTCTCGCCGGGTTCCAGCGACTCACTTTTCTGTGGCGCTTCGCGGCTACGTTCGCGAAGTCGAATCGATTGCGGCCAGTTCAGGTGCCGACCCATCTGCCGCCTACGCGCTTCGAATCGAGCCCGGCGGCCGCACGCAGTTGGACTCGCGAAATTTCGAGGGCGAGATATTCACCATCGATATTCCGGCTTTTCCACTCACGACACCGCTTCGGCGAATCGAAGTATCAATTCTGGGTTCAGTACCTCACGTCCACAGCACGAGCAACCCGCGGGCCCTCGAGCCGCTCTAGC
>JAQBGU010000109.1:0-14829 GCA_032128375.1 Deltaproteobacteria bacterium
GCGACAGTCGCCGGTGTCCACAGGGTTTCAAAACAAACAGGGGAACCGCATGCGCGAGAAGATTGTCGCTCAACCCGAGTTAGATTTCGACCCGCCGATGTTGAAGATCACGCAGGATTTTCAGTAAGCGATTGAGCAAGCACGTCCGGCTCAGCGGCCGATGTAGCGCCTGATCTGGCCCGGGTCGATGCGATGAGGCAGGAGCGCTTCGATGTGTTCCAGCTTTGTCGCCTTCGGGATCTCGGCGAAGACGTGGCGGAGGTATGTGTAGGGCTCGATGCCATTCGCCTTCGCGGTCTCGACCAGGCTGTACAGGTTGGCACTCGCCTGGGCACCGCGAACGGTGTCGGAAAACAACCATGCCTTCCTGCCTATGACAAAAGGACGGATCGCGTTTTCCACCAGATTGTTGTCGATGCGAAGTCGACCATCGTCGACATAGCGAATCAGCCGATCCCATTGGTTGTCGAGATAGGCGAGCGCTTTGCCGGTCAGGCTCTGCGGCGGAACGCTGCCCAGTGCCCCGTCCAGCCACTCGCGGATCTTGTCGAGCTGAGGCTTCGCGTGCTGTTGGCGAACCCGATAGCGCTCCTCGGCAGACTCGTCGGCGATCTTCCGCTCGATTCGATACAGCACGCGGATGAGGTCGAGGCCCTGTTGGGCCTTCGTCACCTTCACCGAGCGTTTCTGGCCGGTCTTCTTGCCCTTGCCCTGTGCCTTCAGTGCCTCGTCGAACTTCCTTCGCGCATGCGCGAAGCATCCCACGCGAACGAGGCCGTTCGCTTCACACACGTCGTTGTAGCCCTCGTAACCATCGACTTGGAGATACCCTCGAAACCCCTCTAGCAAGCGCTTGGGAACCTCGCCTCCTCGAGACGGCGCGTAGTCGTAGAGCACAAGCGGGTGGTCTTCGGGTCCTCCACGCCACACCCACAAGTACGACAAGCTCGTTGCGGCCTTGCCCGGTTCCTTGAGCACCTGGAAACGCGTCTCATCCGCTCCGACGATGTCGCCAGCGACCAACTCTTCCCGGATCAGGTTGATCAGCGGCTGGCCGAGTTCGCCACCGCGGATCATCCAATGCGCCAGTGTGGCCCGCGGAACATCGACGCCAATCCGCTGCAGCATCTTCTCCTGTCGATACAGGGGCAACCCGTCGCCGTACTTCGAGATCGCGACGTGGGCCAACAGGCCTGGAGCCGCCAGGCTTTTCGGAATCGGCTGCGGGGGCAACGGCGCAATCACGACTCCGCTCTTGCAGTGGGGGCACGCGTACTTGGGGCGCACATGGCGCAGCACCTGGATCGTGGCCGGAATGATTTCGAGCTGTTCGCAGATCTCTCGCCCGATCTCTTTGAGACGGTGACCGTCGTGCGTGCAGACCTTCTCGTCTTCGGATAGGTCGTGGAGGATCTCGACGCGCGGGATGTGAGCCGGAATCGGTCGTCGCCCGCACTTGCGTCGCTTGTGAGCGGGGACCTCGATCGTCTCGTCGTCTTCCACCTCTTCAGCGTCTGGGACGTCGGCGGCGTCCGCCGCGCACTCCGCCTCGTTGAACAGGCCGAGCTGTGCGCTGTTGGTTTTTTCGCTGCTTGCGCCGAAACGCTGGTGCTTGAGCAGGCGGATGTACTCTTCGAGGAATGCGATGTGTTCGGACTGCTCGGTGAACTCTTCGAGCTGCGCCTGCTGCTGCAGGATGATCTCGCGCAGCGCTTCGACGTTATCGGGAAGTGAATTGGACGACGTCGGCATTGATGGGATACATAGCACATGTCAAGTCATTTTCAACTACAGAACCGACTCAAAATGAAGTGTTTCATGCGGACGAAGCGAAAAGATGTCGATCCCATCGAGCAACCAGTTGAGCTCGCGGCCGGTCAGAGCAATGACTGACTCATCGGCGGTTCGCGGCCACGGGAAGTGATCCTTCTCGAGCCGCTTGTACCACAGCACGAACCCATTGCGCTCCCAGTACAACAGCTTCAGCTTGTCGCGTTTGCGGTTGCAGAACACGAACAGGCTCGGCGCGAACAGGTCGAGTTCCAGTGCCTGCTCCACCAGGATCGATAGACCGTTGATCGATTTGCGCTTATGCGGAGATCTGCATAAGCGCAATTATGCCGAGTTCATAGTTATGTAGAGCCCGCTTCGGGCCCGAGTCTCACGGCGGCCTGGCCTGCCGTGCTTCCTGCTCGGCGCCGGATCTTGACTCCGCATAAATAGGATACTTCTCCCGAGGGTCGTCATCCCGACGACCGAAGGGAGAACACCATGGGGATCGAAAACGTCAAGAGTGTGCTGTCCGGGATCAACCCGGGCGGCTGTGTTCAAGTCCACCTGGAAGCCTTCGGGGCCGAGCTCATCGCCGGCGACTACACCGTTCTGACGGCTCGGGACTACGTGCGATCGGCGGCGCATCTGGGGCGGTGGATGGATGAGAGCGAGGTCAGCCTCCATCAACTCACGAATGAGGCCGTCGCGCGCTTTACTCAGCACGAGTGTAGGTGTCCGGGGGCCGGTGGGTACGGTCGACTCCCTTCGCGGCGCACCGTGGCTAGGGTCCGACGGTTTGTGAGACATCTTCAGGATCGAGGTGTGGTCGCGGTTGGCTCCGAAGCGCGTCTCCGGAAGATCCCGGCGCCTCTGGTCGGGTTCCGGGAATGGATGACGCATCATCACGGCGCCACCCAGCGCACGATCCATCAATACGAGAATCGGATCGAAAGAATGCTCCCGGCACTCGGAAGCGACCCCGCCTGCTACGACGCGCGCCTCGCGCGGGAAGTCCTTCTGGAAGAAGTGCGTGATCGGCACCGCACCTACGCGAAGACTTTTGTCACGGCCCTGCGTGCGTTCCTGCGATTTCTCGCCGCAAAGGAGCGCTGTCGGCCTCATCTAGACCGAGCCGTCCCGGCCGTCCGAGAGTGGAGGCTCTCCTCTCTTCCGCGCTATCTCGAATCCGAGGACGTCGATCGCGTGATCGAATCGTGCGATCGGACGCGCGCCAAAGGAGTCCGGGACCGGGCCGTCTTGCTCCTGCTCGCGCGGCTCGGCCTGCGCGCGGGAGACATCGTTGCCCTGCGAATCGACGACCTCGACTGGAAGCAGGGCACCGTGCGCGTTCGGGGTAAGGGCCGTAAAGAGGTTCGCCTGCCCTTGCCGCAGGATGCGGGAGAGGCGCTGGCCGAGTACTTGAAAAACGCTCGACCGAACTCAACCCACGCGTGCGTCTTCCTGTGCACGAATGCGCCGATCCGTCCCTTCGCGACGTCGGCGGTGGTCTCGATGATCGTGCGCTTCGCCATCGAGCGCGCGGGGATCACCGACCCGCCCTCCAAGGGCGCTCACCTGCTCCGCCACTCGGCGGCGACGGCGATGCTGCGCTCCGGCGCCAGCCTCGATGCCGTCGCGACGGTGCTTCGGCACGAATCGTCGGACATGACCGCTCATTATGCCAAGGTCGACCTCGCATTGCTGGAACTCGTTGCTCAGCCGTGGCCGGAGGGGGCGCCATGCTGAGCGCCGACATCACGCGCTACATCGAGTTCCACCAAGCCATGGGCCTTAAGTTCAAGTTGCAGGCGGGCCTCCTCCGTCACTTCGCCGCGTTTGCCGAGCCCCTCGGAGATCACTGGGTGCGGACGGAGACCGTCCTCGCCTGGGCCGCCGGAGCCCCGTCCGCGGCGCAACGACGGCAACGGTTGCTCGTCGTCCGCCGCTTCGCTCTGGAGATGCAAGCCGAAGATGACCGCTACGAGGTTCCCTCTGCGCTTGCGTTCGGGAAAGCCAAACGAGAACGTCGGATGCCGCACATCTACTCGGCCGATGAGATCCGACGTCTCCTACACGAGGCCGGGCAACTCTCCGCGAGTGGCTCCATCCGGCCGGTCACGTACCGGACCCTGCTCGCGCTGATCGCGTCGACCGGACTGAGGATCTCGGAGGCGCTGGCACTCCAGCTTGTCGACTTCAATGGGGCCACGCTCGTCATCCGAAGCACCAAGTTCCGGAAGAATCGACTCGTGCCACTGCACCCCTCCACTCGAGACGCACTGGAACACTACCTGGCTCGGCGTAAGCACGTCGTTGAGTCTGATGGCTCGTTCTTCGTCTCCACCGCAGGATGCGGCCTTTGCTATTCCACCGTCTACGCCGTGTTCTTGCAGCTGATGCGCTCGGCGGGCTTGCGCGAGGGACCCGGCGCGCCGGGTCCTTGTATCCATGATCTGCGGCACACCTTTGCCGTCCGCGCACTCGAGCAGTGCGGCGGCAGCGACGTGGAGATCGCGCGCCACGTTCTCGCGTTGAGCACGTACCTGGGTCACGCCCATCCCTCGGACACGTACTGGTATCTCCAGGCCACGCCCAAGCTGATGGAGAGCATCGGCCTCCGTACAGAGTCCCTGTTCCAAGGAGGTGCCGCATGACGCCCCTCGCATCTCACTTGGTGGCATTCATCCGCGACTACCTGCCGCGACAACGGGGCTGCAGCCCGCGCACGTGCGAGACCTACGGGTATGCGTTCCAGCTTCTGCTGGGCTTTGCGGCGCGACGTTGCGGAGTGTCTCCCTCGTCCCTTGCGCTCGAACAACTGGATGCCCCGTTGGTCTCCGCGTTCCTCGAACACTTAGAGAGAATACGTGGAAACTCCGCCTCCACGCGCAACGCTCGACTCGCCGCGATCAAGTCCTTCGCTCACTTCGTGGAATACCGTGTCCCGTCCTGCCTCGAGCAGATGGGAGCCATCTTGGCGATCCCGTCGAAGAAGACCGATCACAAACTGGTCGACTCGCTCGATCGCGACGAAGTCCAAGCGCTGCTCGACGCTCCGGATCCACGCACGCGAGAGGGAACGCGTGACCGGGCGATGCTGCATCTTGCGTTTGCCGCTGGACTTCGAGTCTCCGAACTGATCGGTCTGCAGCGGAGCGACTTGAAAACGCATCCCCAAGCCTCGATCCACGTCTGCGGGAAGGGGCGGCGAGAGCGTATTCTCCCGCTATGGAAGGAGACGGCCAAGACGCTACGCGCGTGGCTCGTCGTGCGCGGCGAAGCTGCGACGACGGAGCTATTTCTAAACGCTCAAGCCGCCCCGCTGACCCGGTCCGGCTTCGAGTACATCCTGCGAAAATACGTCAAGGTCGCCGCACGAACCTGCCCGTCGATCGCCGGTAAACGGGTCTCGCCCCATGTGCTCCGCCACTCCTGCGCCATGCACACACTTCGCGCGACACGCGATGTGCGCCAAGTCGCTTTGTGGCTCGGCCACGCCAGCATCCAATCGACGGAAATCTACCTGCGCGCAGACCCGACCGAGAAACTTGCCGCCTTGCAGGCCGGCACGGCGCCGTCGCTTCGCGCCGGACGCTTCAAAGCACCCGACCGGCTCCTTGCGATGCTTCAACCCAACTGACCAGGACCTGATTTATGCGGAGTCGCGCGACGAGCTTCCCTCAACAGAACAAGGATCTACCCCATGGGCTCTACATAACTGTGAACTCGGCATAATTACGCATATCGACGATGTCGCGGCACAGGTAGACCGAAACATCGCCAGCGGGTCGCATCATTGTGATGCCGACAGCGCTTCAACCAGTGCCGTCAACGATTCATTCGTCAGGCCATCCGTGCCTTCGAGCACCGCACCGTTTGCGAACCGCACCCGCCAAGCACCGGCGGGCGAAACGGGAGTCGGCACACGAACGAACGAAACAGTCCGCGCCGGCCGGCCAGCAGGGGCAAGCGCACCCCGCCGGCGAAGATCTTTGGCCGCGTAGTACATCGCCTGGACCGACAACCGATGACGCTTCGCGTACGCCCGCTTTGTCTCGCCTGATGCTGAGCAGCGCTTCAGATGCGCCAGCCACTCACGCTGCCGAATCGTCAGCTCACCCGCCGCTCGTTGCTTGCCCTTCGCTCTCGACATCTCGACCTCCCGTCAAATGGAGAGCGAAACATCGCTGAATCAGCCCGAATGGAAACATGGCTTTGTCGATCGCTTACGATTTTCACTCGAAGTATGAACGGATCTCCGAAATTCTCGACCAGGCACCCCTCATCCTGAATCAGGCGCACGCGGATTTGGAGGCGCTTGCCGAAGAAGAGAGCCCGGGGCGTTCCCGCTACGCCACCGATACGGTTCTGCGACTGTGTGTTTGCCAAGTCATCGAAGGCCTGTCGCTGCGAGAGACGATCGTTCGGGTCGACACGTGCAGTGCGCTTCGGCGCTTCGTTCGAGTCGATAGTGGGGCGATGATGGACTACTCGACCTTCTGTCGTCTGCGCAATGCCATTACCCCGAGCAGTTGGAAGAAGATCAACGAACTGCTCGCCAAGCATGCGCTCGCTCGCGAGGAAATCACCGGCGACGCCCTTCGGCTGGACACAACCGCGGTCGAGACCAACGTCCACTGGCCCACAGACTCTTCGCTTCTGGTCGACACATTTCGAACGATCAAGCGAGATCTCGACCAGGCTCGGAAGCTCGGCGTCGCACGACTCGAAGGACGCCGCTTTCATCTGGGTGCGATCCGCAAACTCGGGCTGCGGATCATTCGAAAGAGCCGTGGAAAGGGAACTTCTTCGAAAGGCCTGAAAGCGCTGTACAAGAGGCTGATTCGGCTTGTCGAGGAAATCCTGGCTGAGGCGAGCGCGGTAGCGCAGTGCTTGCGCGAGTGGTTGGCCGCCAAGAGTCAGTCGCTGGCCTTGCACCTGATCGAGCTGATCGAAATCGGTGGGCGCGTCGTCTCGCAGTCGCGGCGACGCGTGCTCGAAGGCGAGTCTGTTCCTAACGACGAGAAGGTGTTCAGCATCTTCGAGCCCCACACGGAGCTGCTCAAGCGAGGCAGGGCCGGCAAGCCGATTGAGTTCGGTCACATGGTTCAAATTCAACAGGTCCCCGAGAAGTTCATTACCGACTACGACGTGTTCGAACACAAGCCCGCAGAACCCGCTCTGCTGGACAGCGCGTTGGCTTCTCATCGCAGATTGTTTGGCGCCGACCCTTCGCGCCTCGCCGCCGACAAGGGCTACTTCGACGGAGAGACCGTCAACAGGCTGGAGAAACACATCGAGACCGTTTCGATCGGTAAGAAGGGCAGGCGAAGCGCCGCGGAAGCCGCTCGTGAGCACGACCCGATTTACCGCCATGCCCAGCGATTTCGAGCGGGTGTGGAGGGGACAATCTCTTTTCTCAAGCGCGTCCTGCGACTATCGCGCTGCTACACCAAAGGGTGGGAGCACTTTCAGTCCACCATCGGCGCGAGCATCTTCGGCCACAACCTGCTGATCCTCGCGAGATGTTGACTCGACCGGGTTTCCCGAAGCTTGAAACGCGCTCACTGGCGAGCGGATGGGCGGTGTACGCCCGCGAACTGGCTCTGCGGCCAGTTCTGCCTGTGGAAGCCCAGAAAGAGCGAAAATCAGCTATTCACCATACAGTGTATATATCAACCGAGACAAAATGAAGATCGAATTGTGCACCTATGCAACAGGAACTAGCTACCGGCCGCTACTGAGGTCGCGAATGAGATTTCGTGGGCGATGTTCGCGTACCGGATCGCTCCGGACCTGATCGACGACTAAGCCGAAGCTTGCCAGCCTGCGAGACCCGGCAACCCTCCCTCAACCCGTGTGATCGGCAGGGTATCCGATCAGCCGGCAGCTTGAATTGGCTTGCCGACAAGGATCTCTTCTGGTTCTGATCCAGTTCGCTCAGCGCTGAACACTACCATCGGCAAGACGCCGTTGAGTGTCTATCCGCCGTGGACGTCGCCGCGCTGTAGTCAATTAGTAGTCAAACCGAGCTACGACCCGTCGAGCGTCACCTGCTCCAATGCCGCAACTGTCTGATCCAACTGAACATCCAAATGGCACCCTGTGACCCTTGAGCCGAGTGCATGATCACCGACTGCTTGGGCTTTCGTCTCCAGACGGCCATCAACAGAGCCTCCGGCAAACCCGGGTCGGTTCTTTCCGACCGCTAGCGTGCTTACAGTCGCGAGGGAGTTTGCCCTCAAATCTTGAGACAATGGCTTGGCCATGCTGCTTCGGCTTTTGTTTTGGCTCAATCACATACGACTAGACACCGAATAGTTTGGTACGCCGGGGCGCATGTCCGTCCCAACCCTATAGGAGGCCGCATATGCTCGCATTCACTGGTCGAACATTTCCTCGCGAACTCGCTACAACATTGGTTCTGATATCGCTGACTGCGGCGTGCAATGAAGTCAGTATCGAGCCAGAATTGGCGGTTCCAGATCCATCGCCTCGCAGCGTGTCGATGCCCGAGCCTGAGGGTGTGCTGTCAGGATCGAGTCCCTCACGGTCGCGAGATCAAGGGCAATACCCGTACGGGGGGATGGTGCCGGGGCAAAGCAAATTCGCAGAGCTGCGAGAGTTCATCGGAGACAGTGCATTCGACTGGTTTCTCAGCGCATCCCCTGGTGATGAGACAAGCGAATCTGGCCCCAGTTCGGCGTCCGTCCGGCTCGCGATCGGCAACGAGTTCCTTGAGGACGGGCCGAATATCGACGTGGTTCTACTTGAATATGCCAAGGACTACTCTTTCATGAACGCGAACTCACAGAAGTTGTCCTTCATCGTATCCGTACCCTTGACGGAATCGAGCATTATCATGAGGGTCAGATCACAGAAAGTGATGAAGCGAGATCTGTCCTCGGGAATTCGCATGAGCGACGTATTTTCTGATGCCGGTCGTCCCGATCACTATTCACGTGCGGAACAGGATAACGGGACGACGAGTGTGGAGATGTCTTGGGACGGCGGGCTGTACGCAATAGGACTCGCCCACAATGAGCGCCAATCAATCGACACCTCGCGTCTCTTTAAGATCTCCTATATGACTCCATCAGCGGTGGCGTTGCGCACCGCCCATATTGAAAAACTCAACAGTGAGTCCAATCGCATTCTTCCGACGTACTAAATTCACATTTCGGATCGAGAAGCGATACAAGTTGTGCCCCTCGATGGCTCGGCCGCGAAATAGCTCTCTGGAATCAGGTTATCCCGTGCCGGGGCGTGATATTCCAAGCGATCCCCGGTTTTCTTGACGACGCGACCGTACTCAGACAATCACGCGGTTCGCGCTTTGAATTTCCTCTCTGCGAGTTTCAAGAGATCGTCGGAATAGAACTCGCATCCTGAACCCAACCGCGCGTTAGTCAAACTGCTCCTGGCCGTCCGATAAGTTGCCGAAGTCATCACCCTAACGTGTTGGTTCCGCAGTAAATTCGCTGGCGCCCCGGAAGGGAATCGAAACCCCGACCCGATATATAAAAGGCGAGGCGGCAGGCTATTAACAATGTTCGTCAACGTCCAGTAGTGTATCCGCGGTCAGTAGCCGTTGAACTCGTCGCTTGAATCAGGTCTACAGGATGAGAAGGTGATCGTCGTAACAGATGTGGCCCTCTTGTGGGCCAGTGACCGTTACTCTCAAGCCGGGAGGCCGAAGTGTCGGTAGTTCAGTCTCTAACCCTGTACGCGGTACGCAGCTCCCACGACGGCTCCGTCGAAACATTCGACGACCTAATCGATCCCGACCGGCTTGAGGACGCCGAGACGCGCGATTTTGACGGTATCGACGAGGATGGCCGGGATTGGTCTGCCCGGCTCTACCTCTGGCCTGGCGAGGAGCGTCCGCCTACCTGGCTTGCCTTCCTCCAAGAGGGCTTCGGTGCGGATCTGACCGTTCCAGACACCTCTCAGACTCGCGTCGTCGTGGCGATCAACGTGTTCTTCCGACGGGAGCGATTCTTCGTGCTCACTTTCGGCGCCGGCCGGTACCAGCTCCGGAGTGGTGTTACAGAGTCGCGTTGGGGACTGCGTGCCGCGTTGAACGCGATCTACGGAGCTGGCTCGGATGCGGCCGCCGAGACCCTCGATCGGATTCAGCAGGTCCAGACGCGAACTGTGGCAGCCAATACATTCCGCACCCTGCGACAGGCGAACCGGGGCGCAGACTTCGACAGCTTCGGCTATGACGCTTATGCCGACCAACTCAATGCCATCGTCGGGCGAGTCCACGATCGGCACGCATTGGGTACCCGGGTGAAGGGCGCAGATAGCCTGCGTCTCGCTCGCCGATCCTCTTTTGCAGAGTTGGGAAGTCTCTGCCGCGGTCTCGCGAGCCTGCATGAGCGAAAGAACTACCTGCACCGATTCCAGTTCATCGACAACTACCGACGCATCGTGGACCCTGAACTCATCGCGACTCTCGAAGACCTAACCGTGGAGAGTCTTTCAGAGCGTCCAGATGTGTGGACTCTCGCGCCTCCCGACCTGATCGACTTCGACCGCGTGGATCGGTACCGGATACAACTTCCGGGCGTGGACGCCTTCGAAGGCGCGGACCCAACCCTTGAGGAGATAGTGCAGACGCTCGCCGCAACGCAGGTCGAAGTCTCACCGGCGTTACTGCGCGACGGGAGAATCACGGCGCTCGATGCAGAGGGGAACGCCAGTTCGGCCTGGTCCCTATCGCAAGTTCTCGACGGGCAGATCGCGCATAGCGGCCGCACAATCGTGATGGAGGCGGGCGAGTACTTCGAAATCGCGCCTGACTACTTGGCCCAGTTGGACAGCGACATTGACGGTATCGATGAGTCAGCAGTCGAGCTACCGGACTCCGTGCGCGAACCGGAAGACGGAGAACTCAAGGAGATCGTGGAGGGACGCTACAACGAGTTGGCCGCGGGCCATCGCGCCAGCCATCTCCTCCTCGATAAGAAGACGATCACCATCCCCGGGAAGACCAGTCCCATCGAGATCTGCGATGTGCTGACACTCTCACCCGCACTCGTCCACGTGAAGAGAAAATTCGCCTCGTCCTCGCTCAGTCACCTGTTCGCCCAGGGCTACGTATCTTCAGAGCTGCTCGTGGGATCCCGCGACTTCCGGATTGCTGTGCTGGACAAGATCGGCCCGAACGAGCCTGCCTTCCGCGATCTGTTCGATCGAGAGCACTTCCTGGCCAGCGAGTTCGAGGTCGTCTACGCGATCGTCGGAGACTGGCAAGGCAAACAGCTGCGCAATCTTCCCTTCTTCAGCAAAGTCAACTTGCGAAAACATGCAAGCGGTCTCCGTCGAATGGGGTTTAGAGTCACGCACGCCAAGGTCCGCGTGGTGGATCCGGAGTAGCGCTCCCGTTCCCGTACCCGCAATCCCCCGCGCAGTAGTCAATTGGTAGTCAAACTGGGGCGACGGGCGTGGCTGGTCGCCGGCGTTGCCGCCCCAACTACTTAATCCGATTGATCATCCAATGGCGCCCCGGGAGGGGATCGAACCCCCGACCCGCTGCTTAGAAGGCAGCTGCTCTATCCGACTGAGCTACCGGGGCGTGGCAGTGAAATTAGCCGCCCGTAGCGGCTTTGGGTGTCGTTGACAGGGAGTATCCCGGCGATACGTTTCGGACCGCTTGTGGTGGGCGTAGCTCAGTCGGTTAGAGCGCCAGGTTGTGGTCCTGGAGGTCGGGGGTTCGATCCCCCTCGCCCACCCCATGGTTTGCTTCTGGACCGTTTGGGCGCGGTTCAACGGATTTGCGAGCCGCGCTGGACGCAGGTTTCGAGTCGGATCTCGGCGACCGGGCGCAATCGGCTCGACAAGAAGAACGCTGTTTTTCTCGAACCGATTCGAAGGCGAGAGCGATCTTCGCCCATATGCGCCCATCTGCCCGAAAGCACGGTAACTGAAGCACTTTTCGTTTCACCAGCATAAAAATGAACGTAAGTCGGGGCTTAAAAACATCGCTGTTTTGGCTGAATCAGGGCGCTATGATCGGGCCTCACCGCGCGTGTGGAGCCCCCAATCCATGAACCGCATCAGAGCTGCTCGGCAATCACTCGGCTGGACTCAGAACGAGCTTGCGCGCAAGGCGGGAATTTCCGCCCGTACGATTCACGCGATCGAAAAAGGTCGCCCGTGTCGGCAAGCGACGAAGCGTCGCATCCTGAACGCACTTGGCGTGCCTTGGGACCTACGCGATGAGTACTTCCAGGGCGTGCGAAGCGTACGTCGTGCGGCTGCAGCGGACCAGGCGCGTTCGGCTTAGTGGCCTTCTGTTAGGCGATTCGATTACTCAACTCATTCGCGCGTTCGATGGCTTGCGCACATGTGCGATCCATGAAGTGCGTCACCAGCTGGGCTGACCCATCACGATCTCCTCGTCGAGATCGCGCGCGCGCAGCCCCTTCCACATCGATCCGCTCCAACTCCACGCGTTTTTCGAATTCCGACCACGCTTCGCGTAACTGAAGTGTGTGACGCGCTGGATCTGCGCTGGCCTTGTCCTGCAAGCGCTTGAAGGCCCACCAAGCGGAATCGGGGTTGTCGCTCTTCCCGCCCTGCGCGAGCGATGCGGGAATTACGCCATTGATATAGATGGGCAAGAAAACGCCACTGCACGGTGTTGCAAAGGAAATCCAAATCGGCCACGGATCGCTGCGTTCGCTAGGTAGCTCGGCGACTACGCTGGCCGTCGTCCAGTGAATCGGCTCGCTGTGGGCGCACAGCGTGAAATGTCGCTCGTCGTCTGGCGTAGAGCCGGGTTGCCAGGCCAGCCCGCCTTCGAGGTGGTCGCGCAGCATGCGCTTCAGCGTTTCGACGTCGTGGTGGCCGCGATCGGTTTCGAGCAGTTCGCGCGACCGGCGCCGGCGACCTTCGGAAATACGTGCCGGAACATTGGGGTTGCGGTACGCGGCCGCCACATCGATTCTCCCGGCTCCCGTCCACCAGCCTTCCCGACTCGCAAACGTAGCCAGATCGAGAGATCCGATTTCCCAATCGGACCCGATCGAATGATGGTTCGACAGGCTTTCGAGCCCGCTGCGCCGGGCCGCCCAGTGCCGGTTCGAGGTCTCGAGCACCCACGCTTCATCCGGGTCTGCCAGCATGAAGCTGTTGTGATAGCCACCGGCTCCCAGGCCGAAAGCAGCACCTCCCTGGCCGTGCGTCTCGAGTAAGCCGGCAATCACCTCCAGCGATTCACGCGCTGTGCGACCCCGCTCGAGGCCGAGCCGCACGAGGTCCATCCCAATCAACCCCGGCTGTTCCTCGATCGGTTCCTTGGAAAAAACCGTCTGGTTGCCAATCGCGACCGCATACTCATTGACCCCGTGCTCGAATCCCCAGACCCACCAAGGGGAATGCCCCAGCACCCGATAAGTCTCGGCGACCTGGGAGATATGAATGTGGGTACAGCGGACGCGCGCATCGGGCGGGTAACTCGACTCCGGAAACTGCAACAGCGGCTGGCACTCGTCCGCCTTGCGGTCGCTGTTCTTGGCAAACAACGTGGCCCGAGAAGCGGTCTCGGAGCCCACAGCGACGACGGAATCGCACATGGGTAGACCCTACCCCAGCCGCGGGTAGGACCCGTAGCTGGGTCCGAATCGGGTCGCTGCTGGCGGTATCAGGCCGCATCGAGCCGGAACGCGCGGGCCGTAGCGAGCCGACGGGCAGCGAGAGTGGCGTCGGCTGGGAGCGTCAGGTATCCACCCGTTGCCCCATGGTTTGCCGCGGCCCGTTCCGCGGTGGAGGTCGTCGGCCCGGAGATTTTCGAGCCCCGGCCCCGAATGCGCGCCGGTAGCTCAGTTGGATAGAGCATCAGGCTTCGAACCTGAGGGTCGGGGGTTCGAGTCCCTCCCGGCGCGCCACTGAATTCTTTGTTTGCGAGCACTTGGCATCGCCGTCGAGATCGGTTGAGTCACGGCAGTCGACGCTTGTGACCAAATTGTGCCCGACTGTGACCGTGGACTGCTGGCTGAGTACCGCCGTTCACGTTCCTGACACCACTCGTTGACTGTGCCGGGTGCATCTCGGCCATCGATCGCTGCGCCGCATCGAACGACACGCGCTCGTCCGGCATCGCTCCAGTGCCATCTCGACCGATCGGCTCTAACTTCTTCGTCCGCGCTCCACCCACGCCGGTCCCGGTCTGGGACCTCGTGGCCGAGTACGAACGCCATGAGCCGGAGAAGGCTCTCCTTCATCAGGTCGTTCGCGAGCAGCTCGAAGGCTTCCTGGCGAGCGGCGCGCACCGAGAGCAACCCACTCCGCGCTTCGTCGAGCAGGAGCTTCGCGCGTTCCTCCGTTGTGGCGTGCTCGCGCACGGGTTCCTCCGTGTGCACTGCGACGCCTGTGGTCACGACCGCTTGGTCGCCTTCTCGTGTAAGGGCCGCGGTTTCTGCCCCTCCTGTGGGGGCCGACGCACGGCAGACACCGCGGCCCATCTCGTCGACCGAGTGCTCCCGCATGTGCCCGTCCGGCAGTGGGTCCTCACCTTGCCGTACCCCCTGCGCTACCGCTGTGCCTGGGATGCCCGGTTCACCACCGCTGTGCTGCGCGTCTTTCTTGCGTGCCGTGTTCGCCGAGCAACGCCGCCGCGCCCGGCAGCTGCACGGTGTGCGCAGCGGGCACTGCGGCGCCGTCACCGGCATTCAGCGTTTCGGCTCGGCGCTGAATCTCACCCCGCATTTCCACAGCCTTGTCCTCGACGGTGTCTACGCCGGACCCTCCCACAGCCCGGGCCCGTTCCTGCCGCTTCCCCCACCCGAAACCGACGACGTCGCCCGCGTTCTCGCCGGCACGGCCCGCCGCCTCCTACGACTCCTCGACGCGCGGAGACTCGCGGAGGACGACGACCCCCTGGCGACCGACGATCCTCTGCGCGCCCATCTCCTGGCCGCGCCTGTCCGCTCCCGGATCGCCAACGTCCCCGAGGCGGGCCAGCCCCTGGCGCCGCCTCGGCGATCGCGTCTCACTGGCGCATCTGATGGATGTGTCGGCCTTGGAGCGGGCCTATCACCGCATGCG
>JAQBGU010000110.1:0-30392 GCA_032128375.1 Deltaproteobacteria bacterium
CGATCTCCGACCTTCCGATCTCCGATCGTATCGGGAAGCTACGAACAGGCAGGAATCACACGCGTTGATGATCATAGCCTCGTGAATGCTGCGGGGTAAATCAAACAGCGGGCGATCATCGAACAAAATGTGGTTATCGGAAATTTAGTGGGGGATGTGAATCCATGCCTACTCAGAGGCAAGTGCCCCATTCTGCGCGACCCGAGATCGGTCGGGCGACGACGGGGAAGCTGTCGTCGCGCAGCAACGAACGCGCAACTAGCTGGCGAACCCATCGGATTCGCTTTACGGCGTCGGACTGACCCGGCCTGGGTCGGCCTGCTAGCCGCTGGTTCGTCGCGACAGCGCTCGCGCATCCAGTTCGCGGCGCATCTCCGCGTGAACTTCTCGGGTCAACTGGAAACGCCGGAACACCCAGGTACCGGCTCCGTAGACCAACAGCGGGATACCGGACATCAGTACGCGGATCGCGAGTTCCACGTCTTCAGGTTGCTCGCCTCCGGCCACATAGCCGGTCGCACTCAACGCCAGGCCTGCCAACATGCCGGAGATGCCCGTCGCCGTCTTCGCGGCAAAGTGCCAGGCGGCGAAGTAGACACCTTCTTTGCGCTCATCCGTTTGGAGCTCTGCGAAATCAATTACGTCGGCCTGCATCGAAGGAAACAACACGTCGAGCCCGCCGACGGCCACTCCGGCGATCGCGGCCACGATCAATACCCACATGAAGTCGCCTTCACCCAGGAACCCCATCGAGAACAGTGCACCGCCAACCACGCACATCGCGATCATCAGCAGCGGTTTCTTGTCGAAGCGCTGCCCCAGTGAGATCCACAATGGGATCGAGAGCAGCGATGTCGCGAACAACAATCCCATCATCGGAGCCAGCGAACCGGGTTCGTTGAGGATGTACTCCGCGTAGTACGCGGCCATGAACGTGATCGCACCGACACCGATCTGCTGGAGAAAGAACACCCCCAGCAGCACGCGCGCGTGCGGGTTGCCTAACACCTCTCGGAAGGCTCCAAATGGCTCGCTGCTGCCTCGCCCCTGATAGTCCGGCCGCTCGCGAATGAAGATTCCGGTGAACAGCATGCTGACAGCGGTAACAACCGCCGCAATCGCCGCAAATTGTCGCGCATCGCTGCGCGGATCCGCAGCCGAAGAAAGTGACGCGATCGCCCCGAATACCAGCAGCGCCCCGACACCGAAAAACGCCCGACGAATACCGAAGATCCGGTTGCGGTCCTCATAACCATCGGAGAGCTCCGCAGCCAACGCGTCGTGCGGCATGTTGAAAATCGTCATGCCCGTGTAGAACAGGATCACAGAAGTACCCATCCATAGCGTCAGGCCGTCGGCGGAAAGCGACCGCGGCGGCGCCCACATCAGGTAGAAGATGGCGGCTACTGGAATGGCGCCGGCGATCAGCCAGGGTCGTCTCCGGCCGAGCCTCGATCGCGTCCGATCCGACAGGTAGCCGGCGAGCGGATCGGAGACCGCGTCCCAGATTCGCGACAGGAAAAAAATCAGGCCCATCGCAGCCGGCGCGATTCCCAGTACATCGGTCGAGAACTTCAACAGGTACATGCTGGTCAGCATGAACATGAAGCCCTGCCCGACCGCAGGCGCACTGAACAGCACGACGGTTCCGACGGGAATGCGTCCGGCGACCGGGCGCGCGACTGAGATCGATTGGACCGACGATGCGATACTCATCCCGGGCATCCCGGGCGTGCAGATCGGATCAAAACGAAACGGGGAGCGACTGTAGACCGCGCAGCACCAGACCAGGCCGCCACGACAGTTCTTCTTCGGCGAGCGCGAGTGCTGGCAGTCGCGTCGCCAGCCGACCCAGCGCGATCTCGCCTTCGAGCCGCGCCAACGGTGCCCCGAGACAGAAGTGCGCGCCGTGCCCAAACGAAATGTGGCGGGAAACGTCGCGGCCGATGTCGAGACGGTTGGGGTTGTCGAAGCGTGTTGCGTCGCGGTTCGCGGAGCCGATTATCAAATTGATCTCGATGCCCTTTGAGAACTTCACGCCGAACAGCTCTAGATCCTCCAGAGGCTGGCGCGACGTCAACTGGACCGGCGCATCGTAGCGAAGGCACTCCTCGACCGCGCTCGAGGCCAGCCCAGGGTGGAGACGCAGGCGTTCCAGCTGGTCAGGGTGGCGCATCAGCGCCAGCGCGCCGTTACCGATCAGGTTTGTGGTGGTTTCGTGGCCAGCGAGCAGCAGCAGGATGCAGTTCGCGACCAACTCGTCGTCGCTCAGCGCAGCGTCGCGATCACCCGCTGCGATCATTCGCGAGATCAGGTCCTCGCACGGCTCGCGGCGGCGCTGATCGACCACAGCGCGCAGATACTCGGAGAGATCGGCTGCGCTGTCCGCAGCGGCCGGCAGCCCGGCTCCGCGCACCGAGCCATCCAAGACGATCGCGATATCGTCCGACCAGGCCTTGAAGCGATCCTGGTCATTGGACGGCACGCCCAACAGCTCGGCAATCACGATCACCGGCAATGGGGTCGCCAGATCCCGGATGATGTCCATGCGCCGCTCGCCACGCGTCAACACCGCACCGAGGAGGTCGTCCACCACCGATTCGACGCGCGCTCTCAATCGCCCGACGATCCGCGGCGTAAATGCTTCGTTCACCAAGACTCTGAGCCGCATATGATCCGGTTCGTCCTTGTTGAGCATCATGTGGCTCAGCAACTCTCCGAGACGCCGAAATTTCTCCGGTACTCCGGGCGCCATCATCCCGCCGATTTCACGCGCGGCCGACAGGCGCGAATCACGTAATGACGCAACCACGTGTTCGTGTCGAGTCAGCCAGTAGTACTCCCCAGCGGAGTCCTGGCGATACAGGAGTGGATCGTTCTCTCGCAGCCACTGGTAAGTCGGATACGGGTCGGCCTGGAACGCAGGATCACGAAAATCGAAGTCCCCAAAATTGGAAGCGGGACAGTTGGACGGCATGGATGGTCTCCTCGAGTCGCTCGATCACGCAACTCCGCAGTGCAATGCCCGGACCAATGCGCGCACGGCTCGCGGGGTCTTTTCAGAGCAAGAGCGCGCTGGACACCGCAGCATGGGCGCTGCAGTGACTGCAATCGGATGCACGAGGCGCCGTGAGGCGAAGTGGATTGAAATTGAATAAGGATGAGGAACACGTTGAATCGGAGCCAAAGAAAACGCCCGGATCCCACTGGTGGGGAGATCCGGGCGTTCCACTCTGGCGGAGCCATGCGGTTTGGTAGGACTCTCGAGGCCAGCTGACGTGGAGCCCCACGCACCGGTCTCAATGGGGGGGTTCGACCTCATGGGGTTTTCACTTGAGGCTTTTTTGCATTTGTGGCCCACAATCGCGCCTCGCGCACACCGAAGGAGATCCAATCTATGTCCGAGCCCTCAGTTCTCGTTGCGTCCGATGGCCCGATCATGACCGTCACGTTGAACCGACCTGCGAAGAAGAACGCAGTGAACTGCGAGTCGATGTGTCGGCTATACGACGCTTGGGTTCGCCTCGACGAGGACGACGAGATTCGCGTCGCAATCCTGACCGGCACCGGGGATACCTTCTGCGCCGGTATGGACCTGTCCGAAATCGGCAAAATGCAGCAGGGCATCGCTGACAATGAATGGATGGAGCGGGTCAAAAAGGAGCCACACGTCATCTTCGGCGCGTGGCTGAAGACATACCGCCCCACGAAGCCGGTGATCCTGGCCGCCGAGGGTTTTGCACGCGCGGGCGGAACCGAAATTCTGCAGGGAACCGACATCCGAGTCGCGGGCGAAAGTGCCATGTTCGGTGTGACCGAGGTGCTGCGCGGCCTGTTTCCGATGGCGGGCTCCGCGGTGCGGCTGCGGCGCCAGATCGGGTATGCGGTGGCCGCGGAAATGCTGCTGGTCGGCGAGGACCTCCCGGCGCGGCGCGCGATGGAGCTGGGCCTGATCAATCACGTGGTGCCCGACGGGCAAGCGCTGACCAAGGCGAACGAGATTGCGACGCGCATATCCGAGAACGGTCCGATCGCGGTCAGGAGCATTCTCGCCACGTTGCGAGAGACCGAAATGCTTCCCGAAGCCGACGCATTCGAGATCGAAACCCGGCATGGGATGGCCGCGATGGCGTCCAAGGATGCCGTCGAGGGGCCGCGCGCGTTTCTCGAGAAGCGCAAGCCGGTATTTACCGGAAAGTAAGAGGGAAGTGAATGATACGGGTCAATCGAACGGCTTTGGGACGGTGCCATTCCAAGTACGTTCCCACCCGTAGGGGGGATTGCGGGTGAGCGGCTGGGATCCGTATCTCGAAGAACTCGAACGCCGTCTGCGGGCGAGTCGCGCGATGGGGGGCCCTGAACGCATCGATCGCCTGATGACGCAACGCGGGAAGCTCGACGCGCGCACCCGAATCTCGTTGTTGTTCGACGCGGGCACATTTTCGGAGTTGGGCGCACTGGTCGGTGGTGAGCACACGCCCGCCGATGCGTTGGTTGCGGGGTTTGGCCGCGTCGAAGGCCGAACCGTGATGGCGGCGGCCGAGGATTTCACGGTGCTAGGCGGCTCGATTGGCTCGGGCTCCATGGCGAAGCGTTATCGGGTGTGTCAACTCGCGCTGCAGGAGCGGGTCCCGCTGGTCTTCATGCTCGATGGCGCGGGGCACCGACTGACCGATACCGGCGGCGGGCGGACCCCCAACGATCTGCTGGGGCTGGCCGACTGTTCGGGAAACGTCCCGATGTTGTGTCTGGTGCTCGGCGCGTCGGCCGGACATGGCGCGTTGACCTCTCCATTGTCGGACTTCACCGTGATGACCGAGTCCGCTTCGATGTTCACAGGCGGTCCAACACTGGTCAAAGGCGCACTGGGTATCGATGTGACCAAGGAGGAACTGGGCGGAGCCAGCGTGTGCGAACGAGCCGGAACCACCCACAACGTCGCGGCGGATGACCCGACGGCGATCGCGCTCGCCCGGCGCTATCTGGCGCACTTCCCGCAGAGCCGCTGGGACGCCGCCCCAACTCGCAAGGGTCCTGATGCCGGATTGCGAAGACTGGATTCGATCCTGGAACTGATCCCGCCCGAAGACCGCAAGCCGTACAAGATGAGTCGCGTACTGACATTGTTATGTGATAGCGGCGACTTCCTGGAGATCCAGCCCGGCTATGGCAAGTCGCTGATCACCGCCCTCGCCTTCCTGGGCGGACGCGCTGTCGCGATCGTCGCAAACGAACCGTGGGTGCGCGCGGGCGCGGTGGACAGCGCAGCAGCCATCAAAGCCACCGATTTCATCGAGACCGCCGACCAGTTCGGCCTGCCGCTGGTATTTCTCGCAGACAATCCGGGTGTACTCGCTGGACCACAAGCCGAACGCGACGGCATCTTGAAATGGGGTGGCAGAATGTTCAAGGCCCAACGTCGCGCCCGGGTCCCGAAACTCCACGTCACGTTGCGCAAATCCTTCGGCTTTGGATCCACGACGATGGCGCAAAACCCGTTCGATGCGCAGACGCTGACGCTGGCGTTTCCAGCCGTAACGATGGGCTCGATGCCAGCCGGAGCCGGCGGTCGCTCCGCGAACCTCGATGCCGACACCCAGGCGCAAGCCGAATCCGAGCAGTTCGGCGGACCGTGGGGGATGGCTGCCGGAATGGTCTACGACGATGTCATCGACCCCCGCAATCTGCGCAATGCGCTGATCGGCGGCCTCGAGCTTGCGAGCCACCGGACACAGCCCTGACGCCGCGAAGCGCCGGGAGGGTCGATGGACGGTACGCTGGAGTCGACGACTGGAGCCGCACTCAAGCGCCAGGCAGACGCAATTCGAGATCGGGAAGATTTCCCATCCCCATTTCAGACGGCGTCCGTCCGAGCGCCTCGATGGGATCCCGCAGATCATCGATGTAGCCGAGCGCGTAGGCGCCGCGCGCATAACCCATCATACGCAGCAGCGGGTCCGGCAACTCCCGGGCGATTTCCCGCGGTACCGATAGGTACTGGTTTTCCTCCTGGCGAAGCCAGGCGACGTTGTAGGTGATGTTGATGCCGATGCGGACCGATGCACTTCGGTTCGCGCCGCCCCCGTGGTAGAGCGCGCCGGAATAGAACAGCACGCTGCCCTGCTCCATCTCCGCGGGTACGGTGTCCGATTGCTGGAAGCGGAGTTTGTCGTCGTAGAGGTGGCTTCCCGGGATGACTCGTGTGGCACCGTTTCGCTCCGTGAAGTCGGTCGCGGCCCACAGCGTGTTGCATTGCACCTCATACCCCTTCGGAAACGGGAAAAAGTCATACGCCCACTGGTCGCGATGAATGTCCTGCCCGGACTCCCCAGGTCCGATTGCGATCACCTGTGTGAGATGCAGCTGAAAATTCTTTGCGTGAGCGAGCGCAAGCTTCGTCGTGCCTACGACGGTCGGGTGCATGACCAATTCGCGGGCTGCCGGCGAGCGCGCAATCAACGCGCCAGTGCGCTTGGTGGACTTGCCGGCGAACGCGTCGGTTCCGATCTTCGTGGCATCCATGTAGGGCCCGATCTCGTCGCGAAAGCGCGCCAGTAACGCGACATCCGCCAGCTGGTCCACGACCACGCAGCCATCACGTTCCAACATTTTCGCAACCTGGTCTGGTGTCGCGTCATTTGGAAGATGTTCAATCGCCATGCGGTCCTCCTCGTGTGTCGATGTGGTCCTTCGATCTATTCGTTCGATCTGGGCCTTCGATGCAGTCCTCTGACTGCCCTCTTCCGCTGTAACTCAATGCGTCACCCGAACAGCAACAACACGATTGCCAGCAGCAATGCCCCAACGACGGATGCGGCGATGGCAAATAGACGCCGCCTACCGTTGCTGGAAAGCGACACCTCAGCCTTCCCCTGTTCGTCGAGAATCAGCGCGCTGACCATCACGGTCACGTTGTCCGGAGCACCGTTTTTGTTGGCCGCCAACACGAGATGCGGGACCGCCTCCCCGGGTGGAAACTGGCGCAGCGTGTCGGCGATCTCCAGATCGCCGACCACGCCGTACAGCCCATCGCTGCACAACATCAGACGATCTCCCACCTGAACATCGAGCGCCGCGACTTCGATATTGACGCTCGAGCCTGCACCCACCGATCGCAAGATCTCATTGCGGCGTGGATGAGAGCCGGCCTGCTCCTCGCTGATCGCGCCTCGCCGGACGAGTTCGCCCACCGTCGAATGATCGGCCGTCAGACGCTCGATGCGCTCATCGCGCAGCCGGTAGGCGCGGCTGTCGCCGACGTGAGCCACCCACGCGTCAGTGCCCTTCCCACCGAACAGGAGCGCAACCACAGTGCTCCCCATACCGGTCAGCTCGATGTCGGCAGAAGCCGCGCCGTAGACCCGCGCGTTTGCCTCGTTGATCGCATCTTCGAGCGTATGCGAATCCCAGACGGCCGCGGTTTGGAAGTGCTCTTTTACAACCTCGACCAACAGCCGGCTGGCCGTCGACCCCCCCTGGTGACCTCCCATGCCGTCAGCGACCAGCATCAGCTGCTCACCGTCCGGGCCGCGAAGCTCCAGGCACGCGTCCTGGTTTTCCTCGCGTACCATTCCGGTATCCGTGAGGCACGCCGTATGGATCCGGACTCGACCCGTTTTGCTCATCGCAGGTAGACCCGGTTGTCGTCGGTTTCACTCATACTGAACTTCTTCAACTTGTGAATGCGCGGCGGGGTGATGAACAGCTGACCGCAATTTTATCACTGAACAGGCCCCTCATCCGCTCCCAAGTGTGCTTCGGAAATTCGTTCATTCAGCAGTCGCCGGCGCCGACGATCGATCAACTCGATGCAGATCGCCGAACTTCGCATGCAGGTAGTCTCGATACGCATCGATGCGAAGCAGGGCGCCGCTGGCGCGCTCGATCAGGGCGTCGACCCCGTGGCGGTGCACCTTGTCGCGCAGCCAACCGCGCAGCACCCCGCATCGACCGCTCGCGGTCTCACTGGCGATTTCGGGAAACGATGGGAGCTCGGCTGAATTCGAGAGTGCGTTGCAACAACGGCAGCGGTAGAGCATCCGCCCTACCGCACGGTCAACGTCAGCAATGGCTGGACGAAGAGAAAAGTTTCAGAGAAGTTCGCCTAGCTGTCTTCCCCTTGCTCCTCGAGACGCTTGATCTCGGCTTCCTCTTCCGCTGTGATCGGCAGGTAAATCGTGGTGACGCCCAGCGGAGCATCTTTTCCCATGCCGGGACGGATAACCGAAACGACCTCCGTTTTGGAATCGATGAGTTTCTTGAGCTCCGTCGCGAGCCAGCTCGAATCGTCGACGTCGTTGAGCATGTTTCCCTGGAAGTTGGATCGAATCTGTGTCATCGACAAGCGCCCGCCGGTGGCCTTCACGGCCAGACTGGTCTGCTTCGTGATCTTGCCCTTACAGCCTTCGGGGATCTTGCTCGGGCCGGCCGGAGTGCCTTCCGGCTTCGGGAAGTACTTGCGCATATTGCCCTTTGCGTGCTTCACCTCGATCGTGCCGGAGTCCGGATCGAACGACTTGATCACGGTGAAGCTCGAGCAGCTGGCGGCTTGTGCTTGGGCGGCACCGAAGAAAAGCGCCGAGAACATCAGGACTGCGACCCACAACCGCATGGTAAATCTCCTCTATGATGTTGCCTGTCCTAACGGACGGTTGGCCGACTGAGCCGGCATTGACTCAAGGGCATTCGGAAGGTTTGGACGTGGATCGATAGCACCTATTCAGTCCAATCGATCCTGTCCAATCAATCCTGTCCAATCAATCCAAACCGATCAATCGGAATTACGTCTCTCCGTTCGGTCCATCTCGGACCCTTTCAGAGCCCACTTCAGGACGGAGGAATCTACCAAAACTGTCGTCTTCGGCACCTGTCGACCCAAATCCTCGAGGTCATGCGCTGCTGGATCCCAAAGTTGGCGGCCGAGCTACCCTCCCGAAATGCCTACAGAATCGATCCGAGGAATACGGATCTACTACGAGATTCACGGCTCTGGCCCGCGGCTGTTGTATGTCGGCGGCAGTGGTGGGGATCTGCGCCAGAAGCCGTCCGTCTTCGAGGGTCCGCTGGCGCGAAATTTCGAAGTGCTGTCGTACGACCAGCGCGGCCTCGGGCGAACCGACGCTCCCGACATCGCGTACTCGATGGCGGATTACGGCGAAGACGCGGCAGCGCTGCTCGACGCGATCGGTTGGGATCGGTGTCGCGCAATGGGTGTTTCGTTCGGCGGAATGGTCGCACAGGAGCTGGCGATTCGGCAGCCAGAACGCATCGAGCGGCTCGTGTTGGCCTGCACCTCGAGTGGAGGCGCAGGCAAGCCCTCCTACCCACTTCACGAACTAGAACACCTGTCGCCGGCCGATCGAGCGTTGCGCAGCATCGAGCTTTCCGACACGCGCTGTGACACCACATGGCGCGAAGCCAACCCCGAAGCCACTCGCAATATGATCAAATTCATCACCGAGCGATCGGAAATCGCTGACAGCGAACCCGGACGAGCGATGGGCGCGCGCCGCCAGTTCGAAGCCCGCGCCGCCCACGACACCTGGGATCGGCTCTCGAGCCTGCCGATGCCGGTCTATGTTTGCGGCGGTTGCCACGACGGGATCGCGCCTGCGTCCAATCAGGAAGCGCTCGCCCGAGCGATCCCTGATTCGCGGATGGAGCTGTTCGAAGGCGGACATATGTTCCTGATGCAAGACCGCAGCGCACTGCGAAAAATCGTCGAGTTCCTGGGAGAACCTTGAACAGGTGAAGGCGACCGGGAGAACGAACCCGAGCACGACCATCCCGGTCATCGATATCGATGCACTCGTCAACGACGCACCTGCAGCACGGCGCACTGTCGCCGCGAGCGCCATCGGCGACGCGTGTCGCGAGATTGGCTTTTTCTACGTCACCGGCCACGGTGTCGACGCGAAACTCCAAGTTCGACTCGAGGCGGCGAGCCGCGCGTTTTTTTCACTCCCGGCCGACGAGAAACTCGCGATTCGAATGGCGATCGCGGGGCGTGCTTGGCGGGGCTACTTCCCGGTCGGTGCCGAACTGACATCGGGTCGGCCCGACCTGAAGGAAGGCATCTATTTCGGTGCTGAGCTTTCCCCGGACGACCCACGTGTGCGCGCGCGTTTGCCCCTGCACGGCCCGAACCTGTTTCCGGATCAGGTACCGGGGCTGCGCCAGAGCGTGCTCTCATTCCTATCGGCGATGACACGAGTCAGTCATGCAGTGCTCGAGGGGATCGCGATGAGTCTCGATCTCGCACCCGATTACTTCTATGTCCGCTACACACGCGACCCGCTGATCCTGTTTCGGATTTTCCACTACCCTTCTTTGCCTTGCGGGCCACCCTTGCCAGACCGGCAATCTCTGTCGCCGCCCGCGGAAAGCGACGACTCTTGGAGTGTCGGCGAACACACCGATTACGGCCTGATCGCGCTGCTGTTGCAAGACGATTGTGGAGGACTCCAGGTCCGATCGGGTTCAAACTGGATCGACGCCCCGCCAGTGCCGGGATCTTTGGTGTGCAACCTCGGAGACATGCTCGATCGGATGACCGGGGGTCGCTACCGCTCGACGCCCCATCGCGTGCGCAACACGAGCGGTCGCGGACGCCTGTCCTTTCCGTTTTTCTTCGACCCCGGGTTCGATACACGAGTCTCCCCGATCGACCCGAAGCACGTCCCCTCCGACGACCGCAGCTCGCGCTGGGATCGCCAGAACGTACACGCCTTCGACGGCAGCTACGGCGAATACCTGCTGCGCAAAGTCTCGAAGGTATTCCCCGAGCTCAGCCGCGACGAACTGCCCTGACGGCGGAGTCGACGCGGCTAGGCCTACAGGCTGGACACGATCGCGAACCCGGTGATGGAGTAGGCTTGTTGCAGCCGGGTAGACGGCGATCGCATAGACGGTATTTGGAGAAACCGGGAGACCCCATGACCTACCGCGTCATCCAGTGGAGCACAGGAAATGTCGGCCGCTACGCGCTGCGAGCCACGATCGCTCACCCCGAACTCGAGCTGGTCGGTCTCTGGGTGCATTCAGAAGCGAAGGAAGGACTCGATGCGGGCGAATTGTGTGGTGTCGCACCGGTGGGGATTGCCGCAACGCGAGACGCCGACGCACTGTTGGCGCTCGATGCCGATTGCGTCATCTACACCGCGACCGCCGATCTTCGGATGATGGCCGCCATCGAGGACATCTGCCGAATCCTGCGAGCCGGCAAGAACGTCGTGTCGAGTTCGCTCGTCAGCCTGGTCCATCCCACCACGCTCGGTCCCGAGCTGCAAAAACGCCTCGAAGAAGCATGCCGCGACGGTGACGCGTCCTTGTTTATCTCGGGTATCGACCCGGGCTTTGCAAACGACCTATTGCCGCTGACGTTGTCTGGATTGAGTGAACATTGGACTCAGATTCGCATCCGAGAAATCGTCAACTACGCGACCTACGACCAACCCGAAGTGGTGCTCGGAACAATGGGTTTCGGCAAACCGATGGACGAAATGCCGCTACTGCTGAAGCCCGGTATGCTGGCATCGGGATGGGGCGGGACGATCCGGTTGCTCGCACAGGGCGTCGGCGTCGAACTCGACGAAGTGCGCCAGCAGTTCGAATGCCTGCCCGCCCCGCGCGATCTCGACACTGCGATGGGTACGATCAAAGCCGGCACGCGTGCAGCGCTGCGCTTCGAGGTGCAGGGCATCGTCGACGGCCAGGTGCGCCTGGTCGTCGAGCATGTGACCCGGATGCACGACGAGCTTGCGCCCGACTGGCCGCAGTCGGCCGGCGGCTATGAAATCGTCATCGAGGGCGTTCCGCGGATCGTGTGCCGGCTCGACATGGAGGACGAACACGGCGACCACGCAGTCGGCGGCGTCGTGCTGACCGCCACACGCATCGTCAACGCGATCCCATCGGTGGTAGCAGGCGAGCCGCGCCCACTCACGGCTCTCGATCTGCCACTCGTCACCGGAACGGGTTTGATGAAGTAGCCTCCCGAGTAGTCAGGAAACCGTCCGTCAGCAGTCGATGCCTTGATTCGAATGACTTCGGAAGCGGAGTCGGCCAGGTATGGCCTCCGCGGAAGTCAAGCGCGTCGCTGTCCGCCTGGCCTGTTTCGAATCGGGGTTGGTCGCGCGACCCAAGATGGGTCGCGACTGCGTGAAAGCATTCGCCGCGCAGCGGCGAACGCGCAAACTAGTGCAACACCCGCCAAGTTTCGGTACCCATGATTGAAGCCGACAGAACGCTCTTCTCCGTCGGACAACGCGACGGTGATCCCTTTGTCAGCATGTACCAGAACTTTCCGGATGTGCCACTAGTCCATGACTTCGCGCATCGACGCCATATCGGGCAACGGGTAGTAGTCCTTTCCCTGCTTGCGCCAGCGGCGCGCCCGGCGCATGAACTCGGGGCCACCCGAACCGAAAATGTGTTCCAGGTTCTTCATCTGGCGGAAGAAATTCCACGAATCGGGGTTGAGTTCGACCGCGCGCTTCAGGAAGTTCGCGGCTTCGTGCTGGTCACCATGTTTCCAGAGAAATTGACCTATGTGGAAGTTGGCGTGCGCGAGCGCGATCTCTTCTGTGAAAACCGGCAGGTGGGCGCGCGCCTGCTCATGGGAGAACGCGAATTCGCTCCGCTCACCATTGCGAACCCAGTCGCGAATCGCGTCACAGTAGATTTGTCGGGTTCTTCTGATCTTGCTGAGATTCAGTGTGACTGCGGCACCACTGACTTCGCTGGGCCGGACGATTTTGCCCGCCTCGTCAATCCAGACGGCCTGTGGCACGTTCACCATGTTATACAGTTCGGCTACCAGGTGATTCTCATCGAGCAAGGAAGTGTAGGTCGTCTTCGCGCGCGTGATCGGTCCGCGCACTGCATCGAGACCGCGGCTGTCCATCGCCACCGCTATGATCATGAAACCCTGGTCCTTGAGTTCGTCGTACAGTTTCTGCCACACGGACAGATCGAATCGGCAGCCTCACCACGACGCCCAGGTTGCAAGAAAGACCTTCTTGCCGCGAAAATCCGACAGGCTGTGCAGCTTGCCTTCGATATCGGGAAGCGTGAAGTCGGGCGCCTCGAGTGATTCCAGCAGGCGACTCCGGTCGGCCGCAGCCTCACCCAACAGCCAGGTTGTCGGTTCGGAATCGCGAAGCACGGGCCGGCCGAGCAACTCCCACAGGCCCGAAGCGTGAACCAGATCGCCTTCGAGAAGCATCGCGGCTGCCGCAGCGTCCAGCGGCTTGCAGACCTCTCCTTTGCAGATTCCTTCCGGTTTCAGCTGCCAGCCGGTCAGTGCGCTCAGCACATCCCGGGTGATCCACAATTCGTCTTTCGGCCGATCGGGCGGGGTCGAAACGGCCATTTGCTTGTCTGCGCTCAAGAGTTGGATCATCGAAGTTTCCTCCTCTGGGCTTATTTGCCCTGGGGAACCTTTTGGACCGCATTTCGAACCATTTGATTCTACTGCCGATTGCGAGATCAGTTCCACCGGTAAACTCGTCCGACCGAAATGACGGCAGCCTTGACCACCCGAAGAGCGGAACCCGACGATCCGAACCCGCTGAGAGCATTTCGTGCGGGTTACTGGTTCGGCGGTTTCAACGGACTGACCTGGATGATGGGCCTCGGGACGCCGATGGTCCTGCTGACCGAGCAGCTTGGCGGATCGACGTTTCAGGTGGGGCTCGCGAGTTCGTTCGTATTGCTGCTATTTCCGATTCAGGTCGTAGCGACCGCTGCCCTGCCCCGTTTCGGCTATCAGCGCCAGATGGTCTTCGGCTGGAGCAGCCGCGCGGTGTTCTTGGGGGTCCCACTCTCGCTTGCCTGGCTGGCACCCGAAAGTCCCACGGCCTGGATGCCGAACGCGGTCGTCGCGAGCGTGTTCGGGTTCTGCACGTTTCGCGCCTTCGGTGTAGCCGCGCACATTCCGTGGTTCGCTGCGATTCTGCCCGACGCGTCGCGCGGCCGGTTCTTTGCCACCGACAACGCGATCACCAGCGCGGTCGGTGTGGCAGCGCTATTCGGCTGCGCGGCACTGTTCGCTCAGCTGCCGACCTATCACGCATTTCGCGCCGCGTACGCGATCGCGGTGGTCGGCTCGACACTCGCGGTCGTCAACCTGCTGCGCCTGCCGGCCGGCCCACCCGCGCCCCGCTCTCCGCTATCGCAGATGGCCGGACGCACGCTGAGCCTGTGCGTCGAACCGGGTTTGTTCCGTCAGTATCTGATCGTCAGCTTGCTGTGGTTGGTAGCGACGGCGCCCATCCCGGCGTTCGCGGCGTACTACTTGAAAGTCGAGGCGGGCATCGAATCGAGCAGCATCCTCGCGTATACCGGCGTGCAGTTCATCGGCCAGATCGCCGGTGCCTGGAGTATCCGTCAATGGATCGACCGGGTGTCGATCCGGCGCTTCTTCCAAGTGGCGAGCGGCTTCGCGATCGCAGTCGCGCTGCTGTGGCTCGGAATCCTCTCGGGCGCCGGACAGTTCGCAGCGGTGCTGTGGCTCACCTACCTGCTGTTCGGGGTCGCGGTCGGGTTGTCGCAAGCAGCCCACTTCACCTACCTGCCGGAGCTCTCCGAGCCGCACCAACGACCGATCACCATCGCCATCTTCGGCGCGGTAGCCGGGCTGTTATCCGGGATCGCGCCGATGTTGTGGGGCCTGGGCCTGCGCAGCGAAGGAATCGCGCCGGGCATTGACCTGCGGGTCTTCGCGATGTTCTTCGCTACGACGATCGCGATGTCGGTGTTCGGAATCGCGCTTCTCAATGCGTTGCCCGATACCCGAGCCGGACGCGACCGCCTCTGAGGCCGCCCTTGCACGGGGCCGAATCAGAAGGGTTTGTCTCCAGTCACCGTGACGCGCTCCACGTGCCGTGTTGCCGGGTGATAGTCGAAGGCCGCGTAGTGCGGTACAGCGCGGTTGTCCCAGAACGCCACCGAGTTCTGCTGCCTGCTTAGCACGTGTCCAAGTTACCGCCGTGACCTCGCCCCAGAGTGCCTCGGCATCGCCATGAGCGAAAGCGGCATTGGTGCTCGGGCGGGGCGGCCTGGCGATACAAGCTCTCGGCGGGCTCCATGCCTTCGGCATGGGTCGTGAACACCGAATTTCAAAGAGCGACGTGCACAGCCACGCCAATGTCCTGATCACGGACATGGCGATCTCCGTGTGGCAGTCTCCGTGGATCAATCCGCAGTTGGAGACCCTCGACCAGCAGCATCCGGCGCCGACGAGCCGCATGTCGCTCGCCCTTGCCGCGAACGATTGAGCCCATGAACAGCCTCGAGCCAATAAACAACCGTGCCGCAAGCCAATCGAGCCGCTGAAACGCGAGCCCAGGAGCCTTCCATGCCCGATCCGGTACTTGTCGTCCAACGCGACGCGCCGATTGCCACCGTCACGCTGAATCGTCCCGATCAAATGAATGCGCTGTCGACCGAGCTGCGACTCGCGATCGGACGGGCCTTTCGCGAGCTGGAGCAGGATCCAGAAATTCGCGTAGTCATCGTGACCGGAGCCGGTCGCGCGTTTTGCGCCGGTATGGACCTGAAGGAACTATCCAGCGGCGGAGAGGCTACCAGCGGCTTCGAATTGAGCGTAGTGGGACAACAGGAGATGCGAGACGGCATTGCGAATTTCTCGGGCCCGGTGATCGCCGCGGTCAATGGAGCAGCCGCAACGGCCGGCTTCGAACTCGCATTGGCGTGCGATCTGATCTTGGCGTCGTCGAAGGCCACGTTTCTCGACACGCACGCACGCGTCGGGATGCTACCGGGCTGGGGGCTGAGCGTTCGGCTCGCGCGCAGCATCGGGGTCGCCCGCGCAAAAGAAATCAGCCTGTCGGGCAACGCGCTCGATGCAGCGAAGGCCTACGCGTGGGGCCTCGTCAATCGAGTCGTCGAACCTGACGAGCTGATCGACAGCGCGCGAGCGCTGGCTCGCGACTTTGCGTCGTGCGTGCCGGAAATCGTCAGCCAGTACAAGACGCTCATCGACCGCGGCTATTCGATGCACCTCGCTGACGCGTTGCAAGCGGAATTCGAAGCCGGCGTCGCAGCGTCGAAGCAGATCGGCAGTCGCGAGATCGCAGCACGCAGCAAGCAGGTCATCGAGCGCGGTGGCCAGCCAGGTCGGTGAAGCGGGCGGATTCGACCAGATCCCGATCATCCCCCTCGGCCGTCTCGAGCTCGTCGCTCGAGTAGACGCGATTCACAAGGCCGAGCGTGTGCGCTTCTTCTGCCTCGAGAAATCGGCTTTCGAAAATCAGCTCTTTGGCCTTGCGGGGATGGATATCCCACGGAATCGAGAAGTCTCGACCAGCCCGGCGAGAAAGCGCGCGTCGGGGCTCGCGAAGACGAGTTCCATCGCAGAGACAATCATCCAGCCACCGAAAATGCAATAACCCTGCACCATCGCAATCGTAGGCTTCGATTGTTTCGACACTCGAGCGTGTAGTCTAGGTTGCGTCGGGGTTTTCCATCGCCTCGTCGAGGCGCGCATCGAGCGCGTCGAGCATCGCCCAGCTCCGTGCGTTTCGGTAGCGTGGACGATTGAGCGTGAGGATCGCAACAGCTCATCGCATTCGATCAAGACATCGTCAGTGGGCATGGGCTCCTCCCAATCGGGCCGAGCCAGTCTACGACAGCCTCGCAGCCTGTACGCGCCGGCCATCTCGACATCGCATCGTCGGCTGCTGGTCGCGTGTATCGTCCCGCCAACTGCCCAGCGCAAGCAACGCTCGCTACTCTGTTTCTGACGAAATCAATTGGCCTCACTCCGAACCTGACAGTTCGGAAGGGCCAACTATTCCGAATTCGAGGAGAAATCATGTCCTTCCAGGTACCGGAACACGTACAACCCATCCGCGCCGCGGTTCAGAGTTTCGTCGAAGAGAAAATCTACCCGGTCGAGTCGATTCTCGAGGAGAGAGGTTCGAGCGAAGCGCGAGTGGTGATGCGTCGGCTGATGGACGAGGCGAAAGAAGCCGGCCTGTGGGCACTGGGACATCCCAAGGAAATCGGCGGCCAGGGCATGCCGTTTCTCGACTACGTGTACATCAACGAGGTGATCGGTCGATCCACACCGGCGATGGTCGCGCTCGGCACCCACTCGCTGCAGGATTCGATCATGTTGAACGAGTTCGCATCCGAACAGTGGCGCGACCGATACCTGAAACCCCTGGTCGATGGCGAGGTGTTTCCGAGCTTTGGCATGACCGAACCCGATGTCGCCAGCTCTGACCCGACCCAACTACAAACCGCTGCGGTCCTCGAGGCAGGCGAATGGGTGATCAACGGGCGCAAGTGGTTCACGTCGGGAGCCGATGTCGCGGCCTACACCACCGTCATGTGTCGCACCGAGCCAGAGGCGGCGGACCACGATGCCTTCAGCATGATCGTGGTTCCGACGAATACGCCCGGTTACCAGATTGCACGCGAACCGCGCGTGATGGGTCGACACGGAGGGCACTGCGAAATTTCACTGCGCAACGTTCGGGTCCCCGAGTCGAACCTGCTCGGGCCTCGGGGGGCCGGTTTCAAGATCGCCCAACGCCGGCTCGGCCCCGGCCGTATCTTTCACTGCATGCGCTGGCTCGGCCAGGCTCAACGCGCGTTCGACTTGATGTGCGACAGGGCCAACAACCGCGTCGCATTCGGCAAGCGGCTCGGCGAGCACCAGCAGATTCAAAAATTCGTCTTCGACAGCCTCTGCGAAATCCAGGCAAGCCGCATGTTGACGTTGGCGGCCGCCCACAAGATCGACCAGGGCGACGAAGCACGTGTCGAAATCGGCATGATCAAAGTCGTCGGCGCGACGATGCTCCACAACGTGATCGACCGCGCGATCCAGGTCCACGGCGCCAAGGGCGTCACAGACGATACACCGCTGGAACGCATGTACCGCGAGGCGCGCTTCGCGCGCATCTACGACGGCCCCGACGAGGTCCACGTGATGACAACCGCGCGGAGGGTTCTGAAGTCGTACGCGATCGGCGACGGGTGGGACTTCGGATCGCGCTGAACGAGCGCACGGTGTGTGTGAAGGTGCACTACCACCTCGTGATTGCCAGCCGTGCAGCAGCCGAGACCTCCGTGGCAGTTCTTGGAACCGCGAGGTCGTCGGCAGGCCCTGATCCCGTCGAAGCTGCGAAACGATCAGCAGGATCAGACGGCCAGCGCATCGACCAGGACGGCCGCCTCCGCGCCCTCCCGGGCCAGCTTCTCCACGCGGCCGCGGACGGCGGCGTCTGCGCGCATCAGGTCCCTCACCGGGACGCCGGCCTCAACGGCGGCCTTCACGCCCTGCACCGATTCGTAGTCGACGTTGGAGGCGAGGAATTTCCGGGTGAACAAACTCTCGTCCGTCCACTCCGCACTGTTCATCTTCGGGTCGGCGAGCGGCGGCAGACCGAGAGTGACTCGCGCGGCGGCAAGCGGCTGCGACAGTAGGTCCTCCCACGGGACCGACTCGAACGGGAGGTGCAGGCGCGCCGTCGTCCCGCGCTGCCAGGCCTCGCGCAGGTAGCCGATCCAACGACGCTTTCCGATGCTCGGTCGCATCAGGCGCGGCGCGAGGCCAAACGGACTCCAGAACGTCGTCCGCCACGACATGCCGACGTTGTAGCCTCCGGAGAAGTAGATATTGAGCCCTTCGCCAGCGAGATCGGCGCCGTAGCCGCTGACCACGTGCATCAGGTCGTGGGTCTGGATCCAGCGCTCGAAGGCCCAACGCAGCTCGTTGTCCATCGGAACCGAGTCGAACCAGTCGTCCTTGTAGATCAATCCCGAGAGCATGTAGCCGGGGACCGTCTCCGGGTGATCCATGAATGTGTGATAGGCGCGGCCGAGCGAACCTTCGGGCATGGCTGCGAGGGCCGGCATATCGTTCAGCGCGGCGCACAGATCCGGGCGTTCATCGAGCAAGCGCCGGCCGACCGGATGGTCGCGCATGGCCATGCGCCGCTCGTGCACTTTGCGTCCGCCCATGTTGATCGCGATGCGAAATCCACGCGAGGCGCCGCGTTCGCTGACCGGGCCCGACAACCAGATCAAGCCGTCGCGTGCAGCCGCCCACAGATTTCGTTCGGGGTAGGTCAGAGTGGCTTCCATGGCGGATCTCCTTCGACGTGAAATGCCCCGATCGGCGCCCTTCACCGGACGTTGGACGAAGTTGGCCCTCTTGGGACATCGTGAACCCCTTCTCTCGGGATACTGCGCAATTTTGGGGTTGAAATGGAAAAATACAATTTTACCGTGTTCAATTAATTGTACGTGATAAACTCGGTACTTCGTCGGGCCTCCGCGGTCGACGTAGGGGCCCCCCATGGATCTGCGGACCGAACAGAAGGCCGAACGCCGCGAGCGAATTCTGGGTAGCGCCCGCGAGATGATCGGGGCACGTGGCTACGAGTCACTGACGATGCGCGACCTGGCCCGCGCCGCGCGTGTGACGGTACCCACGATCTATAACTTGATTGGCGGCAAGGAAGCGGTGCTGTTCGCGGCGGTGGAGGAGCAGACCGCACAGTTTCTGGCCGCGATCGAATACGATGGCAAACCGTGCGCTGGATCGCGGGCGCTGACCGTGGTCGACTCGTGTACGCGCGAGATGCTGCGCATGCCGAGCTACTACCGGTCGCTATTGGGAATCTTGCTGCAATCCGAACCGGCTCGTGGGATGCGCGACCTGGTCGATCGAGCATTGGTTGGCGAATTCCAGTCGGCCCTCGCGCAGTTGCGCGACGCAGGCGAACTCGTCGATTGGGTGGACCCCTCGACCCTTGCACGCAGCCTGACCATCCAGCTCGAGATCACATCGATGCGCTGGGCGGGCGGCGAACTCGACTCCAAACAGCTACCGGACGCGGCCGTCTATGGCGTCGGACTCATGCTGCTCGGTGCGGCGACTGGCGCCAGCCACCGCATGCTCGCATTGCGCGTCGCACGTGCGCAGGGTCGCATTCAGAAGCGCCCGCGCGATAAAAGAAGCATTGCGGAGGTTGTGGATGCCCAAGCTTGAACATCCGTTGACGCGCGCAATCTACGAATCACAGGACGATGGCCTCGTCAAAGTGACCCACAATGGCAAGCAAGGTGTGTTCGACCTGACCGGGCGCTGGCGATCGGGCGAGCTGCGTTACGCCGACCCGCACATGATCCTCTGGGTCGGCGGCCCGGGGGTGAAGGGCGGAATGCTGGGTGCGGGTACCTCGCTGCGGGGGCGACCGCCCCGCACGAGCGTTCCGCCGAAATTGAAGACGACATCGCGGAGCCACGGCGACGCGAACACCAACAGAGGGAGTTCGGAAATGGATCTGGGACTGGACGGCAAGAAGGCACTGGTTACCGCCGCGACGCGCGGTATTGGGTTGGCGATCGCTCAGGAACTCGCGGATGCGGGCGTCGATGTGGCGATCTGCGCGCGCAGCGAAGGCGGGCTGGAGAGCGCCAAGAAAGATCTCGAAGCGCGCGGCGTCAAGGTCTTCACGAAGGCCGTCGACGTCGGCGACGGCGACGCCATTCGCGGTTTCGTCCGCGAGGTGGGCGAGGCGTTCGGCGGGCTCGACATCGTGGTCTGCAATGCGAGCGGCGGCTCCGCGATGGGCGACGACGGCTGGCAAGGCAACTTCAATGTCGACCTGATGGGGTCTGCGCGTGCTGTCGAAGCTGCAACACCGCTGCTTTCCGAGAGTGAATCCGGAGCAATCGTATTCATCAGCAGCACCGCGGCGCTCGAGTTCCTCGGCGTCGCGCAACCCTACAACGCGATCAAGGCCGCATTGATCGCACACGCAGCGGACCTGTCACAAGCGCTCGCGCCCCTCGGCATTCGCGTCAATACTGTGTCGCCCGGACCGATCTTCTTCGAGGGCGGCAACTGGGAAATGATCAAGAACGCCATGCCGGCGATTTACGATCGAGCGCTCGGGCAATGCGCGATCGGACGTATGGGCACACCGGAAGAAGTCGCGCGCGCCGTCACATTCCTCGCCAGTCCCGCCGCCAGCCTGATCACCGGCGCCAACCTGGTTGCAGACGGCGGGTTCACCAAGCGAGTCGCGTTTTAGCGGTCGCGGACACCTGGCGGTCCCCACAGCAGGTACCCAACCGAGGAGAAGTTGCATGTCGACAGCCGAACGCACACCGGAGCTCGCGCACTCGAGTGGGATCACCTACCAGGAGCTGCTCGATACCGACAGCCATCCTGTCCCCGAGATCCTGCGCGAACAATCGCCACTGCACCTACCGTCGACGTTCGTACCGCGCGAACGCTACGTGACACAGCAATACCACGACCTCGAAATGGAGAAGCTGTGGAGCCGGGTCTGGCAGTTCGCATGCCGCGAGGAAGAGATACCGGAAGTCGGCGATCACAGCGTCTACGACATCGGCGACTTCACGATACTGATTGCGCGCAACGACAACGGGGAGATCAACGCGTTTCACAATGTGTGCCAGCATCGCGGTCGTCAGCTGCGAGAGTACGGCGGCCGCGTATCCGAGTTTCGCTGCCCGTTCCACGGCTGGGCCTGGAAGCTCGACGGATCGCTCTCTGAAATCCCGTGCCGCTGGGATTTCCCGCACGTCGAGCGCGAAGATCGCAAACTGCCGCCCGTCAAGGTCGGCTGTTGGGGCGGGTTCGTCTTCATCAACATGGACCTCGATTGCGAACCGCTCGAGGCTTTTCTCGGCGATCTTCCGCGCCACTTCGAGAAGTGGCCACTCGAAGACAAGTACAAAGCTGCCCACGTCGCGAAGGTCGTGGGCTGCAATTGGAAGGTGGCACAAGAAGCTTTCATGGAGGCGTACCACGTCGTCGGCACGCATCCGCAGCTTGCGGCATCGATTGGTGATGCAAACTCGCAATACGACGTCTGGGAGAACTTCAGTCGCGCAATCACGCCCAACGGCACGCCCAGCCCGCATCTGAACTGGACACCCACCGAACAGGAGCAGCTCGACAACCTCACCGGCCGCAACGTCGATGGACCAGCGCTGATGCAGCTGCCCGCGGGTATGGGGACGCGCGAATTGATGGCACAGGCTGCACGTGTGCAGATGCAAGCTGTGGTTGCTGGCGTGCACGATATCTCGGACGCAGAACTGAACGACTCGTTCTACTACTCGCTGTTCCCGAACTTCCACCCCTGGGCGGCCTTCAACCGGATCGTCTACCGCTTTCGTCCACTCGGCAACGATCCGAACAAGAGCCTGATGGAATGCTTGTACCTGCAGCCGTTTCGCGGCAAGCGCCCGAAACCGGCGGAAATCACCTGGTTGACCGAGGACGACGACTGGACCAAGGCTACCGAGCTGGGCTTCCTATCCCGCGTGTTCAACCAGGACATCTTCAATCTGCCGAAAGTTCAGAAGGGCCTGCGGGCCGCGGTCGCAGGCGGCGGCGGTACGGTTGTGTTGGCGAACTACGAAGAGGCGAAGATCCGCCACTTCCACCATCTATACGCGAAGTGGTTGGGGTTGCCGACCTGATCCCAGCCGCGTTCTCCCGCATCACGCGCGCGACAGGCGCGGGCCGATGCGCGAATTCGCACTCGTGGGATGTTGTATGTTCCCATCATGACGGCAACCAGCCCAACCGCAGGGCGCTGGCTTTTCGGGCCCGTCTCAGACCTGCTTCTCGGATGCGGGGGCTTGTACGCGATCGTGCTGGTTGCGTTCGCTATCGAAGGACCCGAGCTTCGCGCCGAAGAAGCCATCTGGCTCGGCCCGCTGCTGGTGCTGTTGCTCGGGGCACCGCACTACGGCGCGACCCTACTGCGTGTCTACGAGCAACGGGCCAGCCGCCGCGCTTATGCGATTTTTTCGGTCTACGCGACCCTGCTGATCGCGGCGCTGTTCCTCGGAAGCCTGTGGAGCGGGTTGATTGCCAGCGCGTTGGTTACCGTCTATCTGACCTGGAGCCCGTGGCATTACACCGGTCAGAACTACGGCCTCGCGATCATGTTCGCGAGGCGCCGCGGCGTCGCGATCACCCCGCTGACGAAACGGCTGCTGTACGGCTCATTCGTGATCTCGTACCTGATGACTTTCCTGGTCTTCCACGGCGCCTCCGGTAGCGTGCCGACACCGGAGTTCGCTTCGGGTCCGCGCAACTTGTTCTGGTCGATCGGGATCCCGCAGCCGATCATCCAGATCGTCTTCCCATTGGCTTTGCTGGCATACCTTGGAGCGCTGTTGGGCGCGGGCTGGCTTCTGGTGCGCGCGTCGTCGCTACGCGACGCATTACCGACGGCGGCATTGGCGGCCTCCCAGGCGCTGTGGTTCTCGATTCCAGTCGTACTCGGACACTGGCAGCTGTCAATCGGAATCGAGCCACTCGGCTGGAAACTTCGCGACTACTACTTTTTCTGGATCGCGCTCGGGCATTCCACGCAATACCTTTGGATCACGACCTACTATGCGCGCGAGTCGGGCGATTGGGCCGGTTACCGAAGCTACTTCGGGAAGATTCTGGTGGTCGGCACCGCGCTGTGGACCTTCCCGGTCATCCTGCTCGATCCGGCGCGGGTCGGGTTTCTTCCCAACAGCAGCTCGCTGGCGCTGATGGTCGCCTCCGCGGTCAACATTCACCACTTCATCCTCGACGGGGCGATCTGGAAGTTGCGCGATAGCCGCATCGCTTCGATCCTGATTCGGCGCGATGCCACTGCGCCCGATGCCATCGGCCGGCGCGACCCGGCTCGGCCCTGGCAGCGGCGCAGTATCTGGGCCATTGCGATCGCGGGCTGCATGCTGGCGTTTTTCAAGTACGCACATCAGGATCTGTTATTCCCGCTCGCCATCGCAAGAAACGATTTCGACGACGCGCGATCCATCATGGAGCGCGTGAACTGGGTCAGTCACATCAGCGATGAGGCGAGGGTTGGCGTTGAAGCGGCCCAGATCCAGCATGAGCGCTACGTGCGTGAATCCGGCCGTCGGCGCGATCGTCGAGCCGGTTTGATGCATCCCATCTCGCCTCACCACAAGCGCGCACAACAACTCGCGAAGGCGGGCGATTGGGACGCTGCGCTCGCACAATATCGCGCCGCCCTCGAGCTGGACCCCGAGAATGCCGAATCCTTTCGCGGCGCCGGCGAGGCGCTGCTCGCGCTGGGTCAGCCGAAATTGGCCGTCGAAATGTACGAGAGGCTCGTCGAACTACTGCCATGGGATCAGCGCGCGAAGAGCCAGCTGATGGCTGCCCGCAGGCGGGCCAGCGGGGCGCCGCCAGGCGCCTACTAAGGGGTCTTGTTTCCCCGTGATCGAGCACAGCCACAACCCGCCCGGGCGCGCTCCCGAAGTTGTGGGTGATAGCGCCTCGCGGATTCTCGAATGGGAAAATTCCTGAGAAGGTGCCGCGCTGGCGCGATTCGAAGCATTGAGAATTCCTGGGAAGGTTGTCGCGCCTTGGCGATTCGAACATCCTTCGGGCCGTTCCAACCGCTGTGCGGTAGCCTGTTGCGTCTACGTCATCGGAATCCATCGGAAAGCTTCGGAAAGCTTCGGAAGGACGCGCCATCGTGTCCAGCTGCAGAACCTCCTCCCGCGGTGCCACGCTCGACGTCGAGACGAACGTTCGGGTCAGACCGTCCAAGCAGGCCGCCATCTTCCCGCCGCTGTTCGTCTCCGTTGTTCTGACGCTTGGCTTATCCGGCACGATGGCCCGCGCGCAATCCACAAAGGTTCCCGTTTCGGACGCGCAACCGGGCTTTGTAGGCGAGGCCACTTGCCGGTCCTGTCACACCCTCGAGGCACAACACTGGTCGACCACGATCCACGCGCGGCTGGCCAGCAACGCGGTTGAAAAATCTGGCTGCGAGAGTTGCCACGGTCCCGGCTCGGCGCACATCCAGGACCCGTCCGATCGAGAGCAGATCGTTGCGTTCACCCGCGATTCGAACACGCCCGTCGAGACCATGAACGGAATGTGCCTGGCATGTCACAATGGCGGTGAGCGAATCTACTGGTCCGGCTCGACCCACGAGCGACAAGACCTGGCTTGCAGCGATTGCCACAACCCGATGGCCACACAATCACCTCGGGGCCTGCTTGCCAATGCAGGTGTCTCGCAAGTCTGCTTGAAGTGCCATCCAACACAGCGCATCGAGTTTCAAAAGCGCTCCCACATGCCCGTTCTCGAGGGCAAAGTCGCCTGCAGCGATTGCCACCAACCTCACGGTTCGGCGACCGACCCGCTGCTCCGAGCCGATAGCGTGAATACTTTGTGCACGGGCTGCCACGCCGAGAAGCGCGGGCCGTTCCTGTGGGAACACGCACCCGTGGTCGACAGCTGTCTCAACTGCCACTACCCGCACGGTTCCAACCACGAAGCGCTGCTGGTCGCCCCCGCGCCGTTTCTGTGCAATCGATGTCATGGCGAGGTGGGAAGTTTCGGCCACCCCAACGACCTTCTGGTCGAGGGCAATCTCGCTCGCGGTGCTCGTCCCGACGAGAGGATCTTGAATCGCGGCTGCGTGAACTGCCATGCCCAGATTCATGGTTCGAATCATCCCTCGGGCGCGCGGTTTCATCGATGAGAGCGCGCCGGTTTTTGGCCGCACTTGGCGCGCTGGCGCTGGCGGCGGCCGGCACCGCTCGCGCCGAAGTCGCGCCGGGTGACGCGCTGAACCCGACCGGCAGCGACCCCACCCGCACTACCGATCCGCGGGGAATGTCTCAGCTTATATCGGTTCGCAGTCGGAGTCCAGCGGGCTTCCTATACCCCGATCCATTGCGACCGTATCAATTCTTCGATCTCGGCGAGGGCTGGTCGATCCGCGCAGCGATCGAAGCTGGCGGCGAATGGACGAACGGCGACCACAAACGTGATGAACAGGAAACGCGGTTCGGTCAGTATGCCGATTGGAAAGATCGGGCGATCGTCGAATTCGCCGATCTGACGATATTCCACGAGGCGAGCGGATTTGCGGGAGAATTCGCCGCGGCCAGGATCGCGGCCGACGATCAACACTACCGCGTCGACCTCGGCATTCCCGGCTCGTTCAGCCTGCGCGGCAGCTTCAGCGGAGTCCCGCACGTCTTTGCAACCGACGCCAGGTCCCTGTATGAAGGCGCCGGAACCGATGTACTCAAACTCCGGTCGCCGCTCGGACCCGGATTCATTCCCGCAGATCTCGCCAACGCCGATATCTCGGCAGCTCTGGCAAGCACGAGCGACAGTACGCTGTCGATTCAGCGGGATCGAACCCGAATCCGGTTGGAATTCAATCCGCTCGATTGGCTGACGCTGTTCGCGCGCTATGGGCTCGATGAGAGCGAGGGCGAGCGACCTTTCGGCGGCTCGCTCCTGTATTCGTTTTTCGGCAGCGACCCGGCCCGCGTCGTCGAGACGATCGAACCACGCGATCAGCGCACTCACAATTTCGCTAGCGGTCTGCGATATCGCAGCCCAGCCGTGCTGGCAAACCTCGAATACGACGGATCGCTGTTTCGAAACTCCAACTCGTCTCTCACCTGGGACAACCCCTTCGAGTTGATCGGCTTCGGCGATCCGGGAAGCGTCGAGCGAGGACGGTTCGCGTTGGCTCCCGACAACGACCGACACAACATCAAGGCCGACGCGAGTCTGACACTGCCGTGGAACGGGAGTCTGACGACGACGGCATCGTGGAGCCGGATGCTTCAAAACGACGACCTCATCCCTGCGACCGTCAATGCTAGCGGCGAGGTCGGGGCGGGACCGAACCGTTTCCGTCTCGATCAATGGGATAGCGTCGATGTACTCGAACGGTCCAAAGCAGATGCTCGAGTCGATACGCTGCTGCTGAACGCGCGTGTTCAGTTTCGACCGACCAAGCCGTTGCGAGTCCAGGCAAGCGCTCGTTACTACGATCTGGACAACGACACACGCTATACCGCACTCAACCGAGAAACGGGGGAATTCGGATACGTCGCCGAAGATGGCGCGCATGCGGTACTCACCCCCTTTTCGCGTACGTTTCGTCCCGGCGAGCAAAACCCGGCAACCGACGACTTCCGTTACCGAAGCAGTCCCTACGACTACCGCAAGCTCGAGGCCGAACTCAACACGGACTATCGCGTCGCGGGAAAGACCACGCTGAGCGGGCGCTACCGTCACGAACGAATCGACCGGGACGCGCGAGAGCGCGACAAGACCCACGAGCATCAGGGCCGGCTGAGCGTCACCAGCCGCGACGTGCGTTGGGCCACGCTGCGCGCCTCCTACGAGTATCGCGATCGCGACGGCGGAGGTTACGAGCTATTCCCGAACCAAAACGACTACGTATCGAGTCTCGACGGCTTCAATTCCTTGCTGGGCGCCCGGCCCTCCACCCTCGCTCAGCTTCGCAGGTACGATGTTGCAGATCGGCAGCGCCACGACGCCAAGCTCAGCGCCAACTTCCTGGCGCGAGATGACCTCGACCTTTCGGTGTCGGGGCGATTCACGGACGACGACTACGGGGCAGGCTACGGGCTGACAGAGGAACGCCGCTGGAATGTCAACATGGACCTGGGCTACCAGCCATCATCCAAAGCCCACTTCTATGGCTTTGGGTACTTCGAACAGCGCCGCGGTCGGCTCACTGGAATCAATGACGCCGCGTTCATCAGCTCAGACGATCCCAACGCCGGCGGGCCGATCTTTCCGTTCGACAATGCCTGGCAGCACGATACCGACGGAACCATCGGCGGTGCAGGGACCGGCGTGCGATTCCAAGTCCACCCCAAGGTAGAAGTCGATATCCACTATACGTACATCCGCTCGCTCGAGAAAAATGACTTCGACATCTCTTCTGCAGGTGCACTCGCCACCGGGTTGACCCAGGCTGGTGACCTACCGAATTTGCGTCGCCAAGACCACAACCTGTACGCGAGTCTTCGCATTTCGATTCACGAGCATGCGGCGCTGCGCTTCTTCTACCGATTCGAGCGCTCCAAGATCTCGGATTTCAGCCAGCGCGGTCTCGATTCCGGGACGTTGGTGCAAAACTCGGGAGCGCTGTTTCTCGGGCACGTCGATCGCGACTTCGCCGCTCACCTCTTCGGGCTGACGCTTCAGCTCTGGTTCTGACGTCCCCGCCATCCTGATCGTTCGAAGTGCCAGAGCAAGTCGGGGTGGTACTGCGACTCCAAGCCCGCGCGAATCGATTCGGGGATCTCGATCGAGCGTCGCGCTTTGATGTCGAACGCGAGATTCACCGATGACGAGACGCACGGCAGGCGTGCGGCGGACTTGGTGAGCCTGATCGCGAGCGGGCGATCGCACGCATGGCGGGCGTCGACTTTGGCCGCATGAATCGGGATTTTCGCGAACTCATCGCTGACCTGAAGTCGGACCCCGCCTGCAATGGGCGAGTGGCTGCATTGGGGATCTGTCTGGGTGGACCGTTCGTATTGAACGCCGCCGCGGATGGAGAACTGGCCGCGGCCGCTATCTGGCACGGCAACCGCTTGGGCGGATTGATGGGACGCGCTCGCGAAATCCAGTGTCCGATGCGGATCGAGTTCGGAGACGCCGATCCGGTCGCACCGATCGAAGAGGTCTTGGCCATCCGCGACGCGTTCGGCGACGCCGATCACGTCCAGGTTCGCGTCTATCCTGGTGCGGGCCACGGGTTTTCCCATACCAGCTGGGACGATCACGACCCGGCCGCGATGGCCGAGGCTCGGCCCGCGCTGGAAAAAGCTGCTCTGCGAGCTGCGCAGTTCTTGAACTGCGTAGCAGTTCCCACTGCCGGGTGTCGCCCGAACGTCTGAACACACCCGTTTCAGATGGGGATCGGCCCGGACCGCCCATCCAAAACCCAGCGAATCATGGGGAGATGCTGGCGACCGATGAAGATCTCAGCGTCGATGGCGAACGTGGGCACTTGAAACATTCCGAGGCCACGCAATTCATCGGCCAGAGCATTGGCCATCGACGGCCCTTCGTCGATGCACCATTTCGAGAAGAAAGCGCCACCCGCATTCAAGCTTTCCAGCAAGGCCGCAATCTGGTCGACACTCGAGGCATCCAGCTGCACAGACCAATACAGGCGGAACAACTCCGTCAGATACGACTGCAACCGATCGCGATGTCGCTCACGCATCCACAGCCAACCGAGATTGCCGGCATCCGCGTTTGCTTTCCGATAGTGGCCGCGAACAACGAGCCCCTGCGTTCGCGAATAGGTTTCGATCTCCCGCGCGATCGCCCGGGCGCGGTGACGGCGATGGAGAATGCCCCTGTCGTCGCTCGGCTGGGGAGATGTCGGCGGGCTCAGCGTCGGCGCGGTGAGCGGCAGCCAATTGATCTCGATCGCCATCGATGCGCCGAATTCGATAGCGGGGTGCAGGGCCAGGTAGGCCAGCGGGTGACGCAGATCGAGCAGAACGCTGAGACGCGCGCTATCGATTCCGAACGCCGCAGTCACACGCCGAACGCCCGATTGGCGACGCCCGGTGGCGGCCCCGATTTTCCGCCAAGCAGCCATTCGACGCGCGGGAGGTGTTCGCGCCCGAACCACATCTCATCAGCCACGAGGTAGGTCGGAACGCCGTACACGCCGGCGTCGAACGCGGCTTGGTTGAGTTCGTCATGCGCTTGTCGGCCGGGCCCGTCTGCGAATGTCCGGAAACTGCCGCCAGCGACGAGTTCTGCGTCGAAAGAGCTCAGAGTGGCTTCGAGCACCTCGTAGTCTTCGATATCGAGATCACGGCGCCAGAAACGCAAATAGACCTCGTCGACGAAGCCGTCGAAAAAGTCGGGGCGCTGCTGCTTCACCCACAGCATCGCGATCGCAGCCAGACTCGAATCCCAGATTTTCTCGGTTCCGCGCAGCGTCTTGCCGCGCAAGCTCGCGTAGCGTCGCGCGTCGCGGTAGGCATAGCGCACCCCGGTCCATTGCTGCGGTGTACGCTGACTGCTGGCCACTTTGCCACGCTGATCAAGCTTGGCCGAACCGAGATAGCTCGGGATATCGAGCGTGAACGGCCGCCAGTCGATAGCGATCCCCAACGCGGACGCCATCGCGCGTGTCGGCTCGAGCGCGATGAACGCGTACGGGCTCTTCAAATCGATGTACACCGCAAGCGGCACGTCGCCGCGGAGTTCAGAGAATACGGCCACTTCCGACCCTTTTTCGGCGAAGTGTGCGCAACGACCCGGTGCATGCTCGGTCGAGGCGCGAGAAACAAAAAAACCGGCACGGGGCCGGTCGGAACGCATGCCAGCGTCGAAGCCGCGTCGAATCCCATTTGAAGTGGGATCAATCCGAGTAGAGCCACCCCTTCCCAAGGGACCCTGTCTTCAATCCTTCTCTCTGTCTCTGTCTCTGTCTCTGTCTCTATCTCTCTGTACCTGTCTTTCTGTACCTGTCTCTATCTGATCTCTGATCTCTATCCATCGATCTCTAGCA
>JAQBGU010000111.1:0-33669 GCA_032128375.1 Deltaproteobacteria bacterium
CGGCACCGTGCGAGACCGCGCTTCCGACATCGGTCACCAGCCCCGCAATCAGACTGAAATAGGGCGACCACCCGACATCGGTAACGGACGCGATCAGTATCTCGCCCTCGCGAAGCGCTTCTGCGCCCTCGAACTGCGTGACCACGCGTGCCACACCCACCACACGGCCTCGGCTCACCGAAGCGCCGCTGACCGCCTTCAGCGTCGGGTCTGTGTGGACCTCAGCCGTCAGCGGCTCGGGCATTCCGCGAAAGACATCTGGGAAGCGAAGCGATTCCTGGTATGGAAAGACCTTTCTACGCGCGATCGCGAGCGCGGTCAATTGGGTGTCTCCCGTCGACGCCAAGCGTCCCAGCTCCTCGTGACGCAAAAAGTAGACAGCATCGGTATCGGGCAACAACCCCTCTTCGACCATGCGCGTTGCAAGCCGCCGATACACCTGCTTGAAGAGTGTCGTGGTCGTGACCAACCCTGATTTGGTTTCTTCCCGCGCGCGCACCGTCTGACGCGCCACGCGCGTCAGGCAGCGAATCATCACGCCATAAGCCTTCGCCGCGGGCGGCTTCGCGACGAACTGCCTCGCACGGCCAGCGGAACGCTGACGTAGAGGCAGCTGGATCGATTTGATCAGCGGTGTCGGATCCTCACGCCACTCCGGCTGGCGCAACTCCAGCTCCTTGATGACGCGGTGTCCGTGGCGATCCAAGTAGCGGCGCCACGCCTGCCCAGCTCCACCCGACGCGGAGCTTGCCAGCCACTCGAGCGCTTGCTCGGGCGCCGCTTGTATGAATCGCACCGGGCCGTCTGGATGTGCAGCGATCTGCGCTTGAAGGTGCTCGGCCCCTGCCACAATGTCGGCGCTCTCGACACCCTCGGCGCCGGCGAGCAACCCCGCCACCTCCACGTGATGCGCCCGGGTCGGCGTCTGTCCGCCTGCGAGAATCCCCAGCAGAGTCGGCGCGAGCGCACCGGAACCCGCAGACGACACCAGGTGGTGATCCATCGCGTGATGTATCGCCGGCAGCCGGGCATCGATGAGCCGCCACAACTCGCTGGCGCGTTCTGCATCCGGAAACACGAGGTTTTCGTTGAGCCGCTTCAGCGCTCTTCGAGCAGCGCGCTGCCCAAGCAGGTAGTGGAGGTAGCGCAGACCGCCCGCGATCCTTCGCGGCCAGGCCGGGGGTGGTGAGCCTTCGATCTCGAACTCGGTGATCGGGCGACCGCAAATCGACTGCGCCATCTGGTCGGCGCTCGAACCGAGCGCGTGCGTGGCCGTTTCGCTCATCGAGGTGCGAACGCACCCTCCGGGTACGGATCAGCATCGAGAAACTTGCCCAACAGCTCCTCACCGACGAAACTCGCATCGATCACCCACTGAAAAAGAGGTCCAACCATGACGGACGCCAATCCCAGAATCGAAGTTTCCGCAAAGACGGGTCACGCATCGGTCGATTTTCGCCACCGTACCGGCGAACACTGCGCATCTACTGCGCTACGCAACCTGCTATCACACCGCGGAATCGAACTCTCCGAAGGCATGATCTTCGGCTTGGCGAGTGGCCTTGGCTTCTTTTACCTGCGCAGTGACCAGATGAGCCCGACCCGGATGTTCCACGGCCGCACCCCTACGCTGGAGAGCGACTTCGGCGACAACACCGGTATCGATTTTGTCGACCGGGTGGAACCCGATGACGATACGGCGTGGCGCATCCTGCGCGAGCGGTTGCGCTCCGGCGAGCCGGTCATGCTGAGTACCGACACCTTCTACCTGGGCTACCACCAGACGACCAGCCACTTCCCCGGCCACCGCTGTGTCGCAGTCGGCTACGACGACGAGACCGAATCGGTGTGGATCGCAGACCGGAAATTCGAGCAGTACCAGCGCTGTTCGTTCGACGAGCTGCGCCAAGCGCGCAATGCATCGGATTACCCGATGAAGTGTCACAACCAATGGGGTGACTTCGGCGCCGATATCAGCTTCGGTCGGCCGTTCGAGGAGGCGATCCGGCTGGCGCTGCAGCGCAACGCCAACGACATGCTCGCCCCGCGCAGTGATTGGCCGAGTGGAATCCCCGCGATGCGAGATTTGGCAGACGAGTTTGCGTCGTGGGCCGACATCGGGGATTGGTCGTGGGCCGCGCGTTTCGGCTACCAGATCGTGATCAAGCGCGGCGCCGGGGGCAGCTTCTTCCGCACGCTGTATTCGGCCTTCTTACGCGAATCGGAAAGCACGCTGCCCGCCATTCGGGATGCCAAACTCGCGGATCGGATGGACCGCATCGCGACGCGTTGGTGCGACCTCGCCGAGACATTGAAGCAGCAGAGCGAGCTTGAACAGTGCGACCCGAGCCTCTTCGAACGCGCTGCGGAGCTGGCCGCAGAACAAGCCGACGCCGAAGAAGGCTTCTTCCGAGATGCGCTGGCGGTGGCGACCCACACCTGATTACCATGGATCGATGCGCTTCGAGCCGCTCGCTGCATCACAGATCACGTCCTATCGCGAGCTGGGTTGGCTGAGTCTGGGACGACTCCTCGACCCGGCTGGGATCGGAGCACTACTCGCGCAGGAACAAAAATTCCGGCTCGATGTGGGCTACGGCGGCTCCGAGAACCAGAACCTGCGCGTGAACATTCAGCTCTGCAATCGCTCTGAGCCGGTGCGCAGCTTCTGTATTGCCGGCCCCCACCTGCCGATGTTGCAACAGCTCGTCGGACCGAACCTGTGTCTCACCCACCAACAATTCGTCACCAAGCTTCCCGACAGGAATGAACAGCGCAGCGACATCCCCCTGCATCAAGACAACGGCTATGGCCAGCTCGATCCCATGACCGACATCAGCGTTTGGATACCACTCGTCGACACGGATGAGAAGAACGGCTGCCTGCACATCGTACCAGGGTCGCATCGCGGCGGTCTTCTCGAACACGGGCGCGCCGGGATCAACCCCGTCCTGATGGAAGCGATGACGCCGCATCCGGCAACACCCGTCGAAGCGAGGGCTGGCGAGGGCATCGCGTTCAGTGGACTCACGTTGCACGGTTCCGGACCCAACCACTCGCCGAGCGTTCGACCCGCACTCTACGTCCGCTATTGCGAGCCACACGTCCGACTGCTGAGTGAGGGAGGCCGATCGGTACTCGACGATCCTCATTCTTGGATGGTCTGCGGCGAGGCCGGCGCATAGGGAGAACCCAAGTGTGTCATTCACCCGGCATTTATTGGCCAGCGCCTGCAGTTTCCGTACTGTTACGTGATTCGAGAGTTCACCCGCCGAAGGTTACCGGTCCCCAATGACTGACAGCTGCTCCAGACGCCCGAATGTGCTGTTGATTGTTACCGATCAACAACGCGCCGATCACGTCGGCTTCGGTGGTAACGACATCGTCCGAACTCCCAACCTCGATGCGCTGGCAGCCCGCGGGACGATCTTCGATCGCTGCTACGTCGCAAACCCGGTCTGCATGCCGAACCGCAGCACGATCCTCACCGGGCGGGTACCCACAGCACACGGATGCATCTTCAACGACCGATCACTGGCGTGGGGTACGAACACCTTCGTGCGCTCACTTCGATCGGCGGGCTACCGCACCGCGCTGATCGGCAAGAGTCATCTCCAACACGGACTCAGTTCCGATCAGGTCCATGACCCCGAGTTGGGTGCGGCGCTCGGCGACCCCTACGCGGCCGGCTGGGACACCCTGGAGGACCCCGAACGCTACGAAGCGGGCCCGGTCGATGTCCCCGAGGACTTCTACGGTTTCGGTCACGTCGAGTTCGCGATCGGCCACGGCGATCTGATTGCCGGACACCACTTGCGCTGGGCACTCGATCGCGGCGCAGACCCGGACGTGCTGTGCCGGGCCTGGGGTCCCGACCAGCCAGTAAAGCAACGCTACGACGGGTGGTGGCAGGTGTATCAACCCTTGGTACCCGAGTCGCTGTACTCGACGACGTTCGTCACCGAGCGGAGCGTGGCGTGGCTCGAAGACCGGCGCGGACCCGATGAGCCGTGGTTCTTGCAGTGCTCGTTCCCCGACCCGCACCATCCCTTCACGCCGCCGGGCGATTGGTGGGACGCACACGACCCGGCAGCGATGCCAATCCCCGATAGCTTCGACGATCCGCTCGAAGATGCTCCGCGGCACCTCAAATTGATCCAGAACCTGAAACCGGGCAAGAACCCGGTTCAGATGTTCGGCCCGACCCGAGAGCAGGTCCAGCACGCCCTCGCGGCCGAGTACGGAATGCTCGAAATGATCGACGACGGCGTCGGCAAGGTGCTCGCTGCGCTCGATCGAAGCGGTACAGCCGACGACACGATCGTGATCTTCACCAGCGACCACGGCGACATGTTCGGCGACCACGGTCTGATGCTGAAGGGCTGGATGCACTACCAGGGCACGTTGCGGGTTCCGCTGGTGATCGCGCTGCCGGTTTCCGCTGCTTCGGGAAATACGACTGGCACTCCTTCGCGTACCCAGGCGATGGCTTCGAGCCTGGATCTGGCACAGACCGTGCTCGATTTCTGCGGCCTCCAGGAATTTGACGGGATGCAGGGGGTGAGTCTGCGCCCGCTGCTCGAAGACCCGAGCACGAGCGTGCGTGATCACGTGTACATCGAAGACGACAACCCCAACGCCGCTCGCATGAAGGTGCTCCCCGAGAAGGCCAGAACGCTGCTCACGGAGCAGGGTCGGATTACCCGCTATGCCAGCGGCGAGACCGAGGTGTTCGATCTCGAAGCCGACCCCGACGAAATGAAGAATCTTGCCGGCAAGCCCGAGGGCCGCGATCGCCAGGCATACCTCATCGAAAGGCTCGCCGATGCTCTTATCCAATACTCCGACTTGGCGAAGCCAGGGCCCCTGACCGTCGACCCGGTCGTCGAATAAGTCGTGGAACAAGTCATCGAACAAGTCATCGCATAGATCGCCGATTCGGAATCACCCGGCTCGGCGCCCGCTTTTCGACGGTAGTGGTAGCATCACGCAATTCGCCCTTGGATGGACCCATGCTCACTCCGTATCGCGTACTCGACCTGACCGACCACCGCGGGGAAATCGCGGGGATGATTCTCGGCGATCTCGGTGCGGACGTCATCCGGATCGAGCCGCCCGAGGGTTCCGAGGCCAGACGCCGAGGGCCGATGCTCGACAGCGGCCCAAACAGCGAACGCAGTCTGCAGTTCCGCGCCTACAATCGCAACAAGCGCTCGATTGTGTTGGATCTGCACAGCGACGCCGGACGCGCTCGATTCCTCGAACTGGCTGCAGGATCAGACTTCGTCGTCGAGTCGGCCCCGCCGAGCCTGCTCGCGACCGTCGGTCTCGGCTTCGAGGCGTTGCGACGCGCCAACGGGAAGATCGTATCGGTGCAGATCACGCCCTTCGGCAGCGACGGTCCGTATGCCAGCTGGGCAGCCAGCGATCTCACCATCGCAGCGCTCGGCGGCCCGATGTCGCTGCAGGGTGCCGCGGAACGCGCACCCGTGCGGGTATCGGTTCCCCAGGTGTGGCGACACACCGGTGCTGAGGCCGCCGCAGCGGCGCTGATCGCCCACGCTCGTATGTTGCGCACCGGCGAAGCGCAGCTGGTAGATGTGTCCGCACAGGCCGCGATGACCTGGACGATGATGAATGGCATGGGCGCGGCTGCGGTCGACAAGAATTACACCCGGATGGGTTCGTTGCTGCAGTTGGGCATGATCACTCTGCCATGCGTATTCGAGTGCAAGGACGGCTATGTGGTCGCCGCGACCGCTGGTGCGGCCCTGCCCTTGTTGATCCAATGGCTGATCGATATCAGCGCAGTCCCCGCAAGCTGGGCCGACGAGGACTGGCCGACCTATCAAGAGCGGGTCATGACCGGGAAGCCGGTCTCGATGCAGCCCCAAGACATCATGCTTTCGATGCTCGCGTTCCTGAAGGCGCGCACGAAGGCAGAGCTGTTACAAGGGGGTCTGGAGCGGCGCATCACGATGGCACCGGTCAACAACGTGAGCGACCTGCTCGCCTTCTCCCACCTCGAAGAGCGCGGTACCTGGGAAGCCGTCGCGTTGCCCGACGGGCGATCGGTTCGCGGCCCGGGCGTATTCGCCAGCGCGACGAAAACCCCGCCCAGTACGCGCCTGCCGAGTCCCCGGCTCGACGAACACGGCGACGCCATCCGAGCGGAGCTGAAAAGCGGCCGCCGCACGCTATTCCCAACCCCCGTGCCCGATGGCGCCGATACGCTGCCGTTCGCGGGCCTGAAGATCGCGGACCTCACCTGGGTCGTCGCGGGCCCCGCGACCACGCGCTACCTGGTCGACCAGGGTGCGAGCGTGGTGCGGGTCGAATCCGAATCGAAACCCTGCGCGACCCGCGTGGCGGGGCCGTACCGCGATGGTGTACCCGGACTCAATCGTTCGCACTTCTACGGCGACTACAACGCGGGTAAGCTCGGAATCGCCCTCAACTTGAAAAAGAAGGAAGGCGTCGAAATCGTCAAGCGCCTGATCGACTGGGCCGATGTGTACATCGAGAATTTCCGGCCCGGCGTAGTCGATCGCCTGGGAATCGGCTACCAGGTGGCGCGCGAAATCAACCCCTCGGTGGTCATGCTCAGCACGTCGCTGATGGGCAGCCGCGGTCCCGCATCCCATCTGGCCGGCTTCGGCTATCACGCGGGTGCCATTGCGGGTTACTACGAAGTGACGGGATGGCCCGATCTCCCGCCCGACGGGCCGTGGCTGGCCTACACCGATACCGTGGCCCCGCGATTCCAGGTGGCAGCCCTGATGGCTGCGATCGACCACAGACGGCGGACCGGCGAGGGGCAGCACCTGGAGTTCGCACAGCTCGAAGCCTCGCTGCAATTTCTCGCGCCCGAAATTCTCGCCGTGGAGGCGGGGGCCGAAGCACCGACGCGCAATGGCAACCGCGCGCGCGACGCCGCTCCGCAAGGCGCGTATGCGTGTTCGGGCGACGACCAGTGGTGCACGATCGCCGTCGAAACCGACTTGCAGTGGCGTGCGTTGTGTCGCGCACTCGGCGATCCTGCGTGGTCGAGCGCGACGGCGCTCGAAAGCGTCGCCGGACGCATCGCGGCCCACGATTCAATCGACCAACACCTCAGTGCGTGGACGAAGTCGCGCGACGCCCGCGATGTCATGCGGACGCTGGTCGATTCGGGGGTACCGGCCGGTGTCGTGCAGCGCAGCAGCGACTTGCTCGTCGACCCGCAGTATCGCCACCGCGGGTTCTTTCGCGAATACGAACATCCCGAGATCGGGCGCGCCCCGTACGCCGGCCCCGCCAGCCGAATCCGTGGCTACGACGCCGGTGCGCGCGATCGCGACCCGCTGTTCAACGAACACACCGTCCAAGTCCTGTCCGAGGTGCTGTGCATGACGGACGCAGAAATCGCCGCGGGCTTCGCGTCGGGCGCAATCGGATAGTCAAAACGCCGCGATTTGATTTACAATCGAAGATCATTCTGGAGACGACACAGTGGCCAAGCCGTTCAGCGAATCCAAGAGCGAACAGGGCGTCACCCGGTTGGTGGGCCGACGAAAGGCCGAGGCTGCAGCTGCGTTGGAGGCACTGCTCGTCGGCGCAAGCCGCGTCAGCGCGGTGACCGCAGCCGATGTCGCAGCGGCCTGCAAGTCCGTCAAGGTCGACGGAGCCCGCCAGATCCGCAAGGAATGCAAGCTGCTCTACGGGCGCTACCTCGACTATTGCTTCGAAGACAAGATGCTCAGTCCCGAGGAATCCGCCAATCTCGCGCACCTGCAGCAGATCCTTTCTCTCAGCGATGCCGACGTCGCCGTTGTGCAAGACGATGTGAGCATCGGCGTCTACGGCCAGGCCGTCGCCGAAGTTCTCGAAGATCTGCGCATCGACCCCGACGAGGCCGACTTCCTGCGTCGGCTGCGCGAGCAGCTTCGCATATCGGAGGCCAAGGCCGAACGCATCCTCGAAGATGGCACCCGCCAAGCGAGAGGACGGGCGCTTCGCGAGGCTTCCGCCAGCGACGAAACCTTCGTCGAGCGAAGAGAACCCGCCGGCGATTTCACCGGTCGCTCGAAAGACGGTCTCGAGGCAGCCGTCAACGATGCGCTCGGCAAGGCCAGCCTGGCGATCCCCCAACTCAGCTGGTTCGAAGTGAAGCAGATCAGCGGCTACGTCGACCACGGGTCGACCGCGCAGTGGTATGTGATCCTGCAAGCGGGAATCGAGCGCGACGATCGCTGAGTATGGAGCAGGTGACGTCAACTTTGCCCTTGATGAATTGCCGGCCGGACGTTGATCGAAGTTCACTAAATCGAATCCGCCTGACGTTGGATCTATGACGTTGGATCGCGCTCCGACCCGTTTCGAACGCGTAGTCCGCACGATTCGCAGTGACGCGATGTCGGCTTAGCGCACCTGTTCCCCGGGCGGCGCTGCGGTGATCGTGATACCAACTCGTCCATGCCGACGACTGCGACGCTCGAAGACGCGCGCGAACTCTTGGGTGAGGTCTTCGGCCACCCGGATTTTCGACCCGGCCAGGCGGATGCGGTCGCCGCCGCGATCTCCGGTCGAGACGCCATCGTGTTGCTGCCCACCGGTTTGGGCAAGTCGCTCTGCTACCAGGTGCCTGCGCTGCTGGCGAGCCGCGCCGGCCGCGGAACCACGATTGTCACCTCACCGCTGATTGCGCTGATGAACGACCAGGTCGGCGCGTTGTCCGCGCGCGGAGTCCGCGCGGCGGCGCTGCACAGCCACCAGGGGGAGGCCGAACAACGAGAAGCGGTCGCGTCGTTCCTGCGCGGAGAGCTGGCGCTTCTCTACGTTTCCCCCGAGCGCGCGGCGAAGTCGAGCTTCCGGCGGATGCTCTCGCGCGTGCGGATCGCGCTAGTCGCAATCGACGAGGCCCATTGCGTCAGCCAGTGGGGACACGACTTCCGGCCCGACTACCTGCTCCTCCACGAACTGCGCGAGATCGTGGCCGCGCCGATGATCGCGCTCACCGCAACCGCCACCCAGGCCGTGATGGCAGAAATCAAAAGCCGGCTCGGTCTGCGCGATGCCATCTACGTGAGTTCGGATCTGGGCCGACCGAATCTGAGCTTCGGCGTTCGCGCGCTGCGCTCGCAAGCGGAACGCCTTGATTGCCTGATGTCAGAACTCGAGACGGCCGGCCTACGGGGCTCCCGCGGCGCCGGTCGCTGCATTGTGTATTGCAGCACGCGCAAGACGACCGACAGCGTGTCGAAGGCCCTGCGGTCGGGCGGGATCGCCGCGGGCCACTACCACGCGGGCCGCACCAAGATCGCACGCGAGCTTGCCCAGAATGCCTTCGAGGTGGGTCGCACCCGCGTACTCGTCGCAACGAACGCCTTCGGAATGGGGATCGATATCCCGGACATCCGGCTCATCGTTCACTTCCAGGCCCCGGGTAGCGTCGAGGCGTACTACCAGGAGGCGGGTCGCGCCGGGCGGGATGGCGAACCCGCGCGCTGTTTGATGTTCTTCGGACTCGCCGACTTGATGACGCAGCGCCGGCTTGCAGCCACCAGCGCCGCCAGTGCGCGCCGCAGCGACGACGCGCTGGCTGCACTCGAGCGTTATGCCACGCGATCTCAATGTCGACAGCAGTTTCTGGTGGATCACTTTACCGCGAACGATGCTGCGCCCGCTTGTGGCCGCTGCGACGTCTGCAGCGATTCCGTCGCCGAAAGCAGCCTCCCCGCGCGTGCCGCGCCAGCGCCGATCGAAGAACTTTCAGCTGAAGCGCTGGCGCTGATCGTCTCCGCGGTCGACCGCCTGGGGCGTCCGGTGGGCAAAGGAAACCTCGCGAAGGCACTTCGCGGCAGCCGCGCGAAAACGCTCTCGCGCGGCGGACTGCTGAGGCTGCCCGAGTACGGGAAGCTCGAGGCGTACACAGAAGCATCGATCGCAGCGGCGGTGGATACGATGCTGGCCGATGGCCGGCTCGCGCGCACCGGCCGCAAGTACCCCACGGTCTGGATCCCCGGCAAGCCCGTACGCACGGCAAGAACGGCCGACGCATCGAAGAGCACACGTGCCAACGCGCAGCGCTCACGCCGTGATGGCGGCGCCATCGCCCGCGAACTCGACAACTACCGCCGGCGAAAGGCTCGCGCTCTCAAATGGAAGACCTACATGGTCTTCCAGCGCAATGTGCTACTCGCCGTCGATCGCGAGCAACCCGACTCACACGAAGCACTCGCACGCATCCCCGGTCTCGGCTTCGCAAAAATCGAACGCTTCGGCGACGACATCCTCGAGATCGTGCGACGCCACGGCGATCGCCGCAGCTGACCCTCATACCGATCCAGAAGACTGCGATTTCGTTCCCGCGCCCGACCGCTGCTAGAGCGGTTCGATCGGAACCACTTTCTGTTCTTCGTCGCCCTTGAACTGCAGAGCTTCCCAACAGCCGGTGTCTTTCAGAATCGGCTCCACGCATTCGCGTTCCGCGGAATCGAGAGCCGCCATCTCTTGTTTCAACGACAGGAAGGTCTTGACGCGGTAGTGGACGCCGTTCGCAGCGCCTTTCAGATGATCGGTTCCGGCTCCGGCAACCAACCGCTCCGCCATCGGCAGATAGAACTCTGCGGTGTAGCGAAGGAATGCCGCGAAGTGATCCGTGAGGACCTCTTCTGGGGCGAACCAATCGCCCTCGATACCGGAGAGGTCGTCCACCAGGTGCGTCCACTGGTAGGTGCGCACCGCCGATGCTTTCATCTGGTTGCAAACGCCGGGGTCTACGGCGTATTGTGTCAGCTGGCCGTAGATCCCGAAGTCGGCGAGTGATGGGCGGGTTCCGAAAAGGAACAGCTCATGCCGGAGCTGCTCTTCCATGACGACCAGGAACCGATCGTAGGCGCGTTGCATGGACTCGCGCTGCGATGCGTCTGACACCCGTTTGAGCTGACCGAATTGTCGATCGAGAAAGGCCTGCGCTCGTTCGCCCAAATCGTCGTCGGAAATCGCCCCCATCCACCCGAACATCTGGCGGCGGCTGCACCAGACCTGATCATCGGTCCAGCGAAAATGGAACATCGGAATCGGTAGGAACTCGTCCGCCATGTCTTCGATCAGGTGACACAGAAACGCGAGTCCTCGATTGGGCGGAATCACCGAGCGGCCTTCGTGCAGGCGTTCGAGTTCGAAGATGATGGGCGTCGAGTCGGCTTTGTATTCGCCACCCGGGTACTTCACGACCGGGACGACGCCCTTGCCTGCCTTGGCCAGATCGTTGGTGCCGGCGTCACGCTGATCATTTCCCTGATCACTACCCCGATCACTACCCAGGGCCCCACCACCACTGAACCCGCCCTGCGGGACCTTCCAGGTGTGAGGAATGCGTCGGTAGCGGAAGACACTGCGGAGCTTGTGCGAATAGGGCGAGCCAGGGCCGCCAAAGATCTGATAGACGTCAGTCACGCTTGATCCCTACTCATGCTGACGAATTTCTCGCCAGCCATCAACGCAGAGGCCCGGCCACCTGTTCGATGAACTGGTCGAGAGTGGCGAGTTTCTGCGGCATCGGCCCGAGCGTGAAGTCGGGCACGATCAGTTCATCGACGCCAGCCTCTCGATACGACTGTACGATCTCCCGCACCTCGTCCGCGTTGCCCACGATGGTCGGCCGACCGATGTCGCGGCCCCGCATCTTCTCGACGAACGCGGCATCATCGGAAAGGAACAGCAAGGCGACCGCCGAGCGCTGAATCGCCGCGGGGTCGCGCCCCACGCTTTCACAATGCCGGTCGAGGATTTTGATCTTTTGCCGAAGCTTTTCGACGTCGCCCCACACATTCCACTCGTCAGCCCAGCGCGCGGTGATACGCAGCGTCACCTTCTCACCACCGCCCCCGATCAGCAAAGGCAGCTGCCCGAGCGGCTTCGGCTCGAGCGACGCCTCCTTCAGCTGGTAGAACTTGCCATCGAAGCTGACGCTTTTTTCTCGGTACAGACCTTTGATTACCTGGCATGCCTCGTCGAGTCGCGCGAGGCGCTCAGCGATCGTGTAGAAGGGCACTCCATACTGTCGGTGCTCGTTCTCCTGCCAGCCGGCTCCCAGTCCGAGCACGACGCGGCCGTGGCTGATGTGGTCGACGGTGGCCGCCATTTTCGCGAGGACCGCCGGATGGCGATAGGTGTTTCCGGTCACGAGCGTGCCGAGACGGATGCGCGGGACCGAGGCCGCCACCGCGGCCAGTGTTGTCCACGCCTCGGGCCAGGGCGCACTCGTATCGTCGGCGTCTGGCATGAAGTGGTCCGCGTACCACAGGCCGTCCCATCCGGTCGATTCGGCGTGCCGGGCGATCTCGAGAATCTCTTCGAACGATTGTGTCGGGCTGGGCCAGACGCTGAATCGCATGGGCGTGCTCCTTGGCTCGGGTAGAGGACGGGTAGAGGCCAGCTACTCGTCGTCGATCATAGTCCGTCCGGCTGCGACAGACGACGGCGCGCCGTTCGGTCTACGGCACCATCAAACGCGCAACGAAGTCGGCGTGGGCCTCGACGGCTTGTCGTTTGCCGGGATCGATTCCCGTCACGCGGCGGCACGCGGGTGCAACGGCGAAGATCAACGAAGCAGCACCGGTCAGTGCGTAGAAGGCGTGAGCCGCGTCGGCCTCTTCGATGCCGGCCGCGCGAAGCATGCCTTCACTCTTCATGTATGCGAAGCGCGGCTCGAGGTAGGTGTCTGCGAGCCAGCGCATTCTGGCGCTCGAGCGATTGCCCTCGGCGACCATGAAGCGGAAGAGTTCCGGATGTGCTGCCACGAAGCGTACATACTCGCGGATTACGCCCCGCGATCGTTCCTGCGGATCCTCGAACTCGAGCGAGGCGACGGCCTCGTCGAGCCGTTTCCCCAGCACCCCAAAGATTCGGTCGGCCGCTGCTCGCCAGACGGACCCCCTGGCAAGAACCGAATCGCACTGCTTGCGTCGTTTGCCGCGGCCCTCGGCGTCAAAGAGCGTGCCGTTGGAGTCATCGGGCATCTGGCGAATACCCGGCCACGAATGTTCCGGGTCGCATTCCTGCGCCACTCGCACATCCGCATCTACCTGCGCAACAGCTACCGCTCGCTCGGCGGGATTCTGCCGATGATCAGCGCGTTGCTCGTCGCGCGCGGGGTCATGCAAGAGGACTCCGTGTCAGCGTCGCGTTTTCGCGCACTTGCGAACCTGCCTGAGGAGACGCTCGGCTACCAATTCTTTCGTCATTACACCGACGCGGGTCTGGCGTTCCCTGGCGAGAAGGGAGGGTTCATCAACCTGGCACCGTTTCCGATGCCGGTCCTGCTCGGGCGCATCGGTCAGGGAAACCTCGCGATGGAAGTTCTCCGTGGCCTGCAGCGCGGTGCGGCGATGAAGGTGGACCTCGGAAACAACTGGGACTTCTGGGAATACGTGGAGCTACCGATCGAGGTGGCTCGCGGGCGGCTGGGCATTCCGCCGCTGAGCCCTGCCTGAAACACGCTCTGACCAGCCAACTCGGACCGCCGACGAACCGATTCGACGCGTGGACCGGCAGAACTTCGGCAGACGCCGTTGGTGACTCGACGATTTGGAGGTCATCGGACTTCTTGGCATGCTTAGCGATCGTCGCTCCGTCGTGGCTTCGTCACCCCCTCCAGAACACGAGCTGGGTGAATTGAGCCGCAGTCTCGAATACCCATATCAGCGAATACTGGGAGATCCCCCGATCCGCTGAGGAGATCCAATGAAATTCGGAGTTTTGCAGTTCTTCAGTTGGCCCGGCAAGCGGATTCCACTCGAGGACGTGTACCAGCGAGCCTTCCAGCGCATCGACGTGATGGAGCAGACCGGCTACGACGCGGTGTGGCTCGCAGAGCATCACTTCAGCACGTACAGCATCTGCCCGTCGATCCACATGATGGGGACGCACATCGCGGCGCGAACCGAGCGGCTGCGGATCGGAACCGCCGTGTCGCTGGCGCCGTTCTATCACCCACTGCGATTGGCCGAAGAGGTGGCGCTTCTCGACGTGTTGTCTGGCGGGCGCGTAAACTGGGGCGCAGGCCGTGGATTCGACCCGACCGAGCACCGCGCGTTCGGAGTGAGTCGAGAGCAAAGCTACCCACGCTTCCGCGAAACCGTCGAAGTCGTGCTGCAGGCGTGGCGCAACGAACGATTGACCCACCACGGCGAGTTCTTTGACTTCGACGATGTCGAAATACTCCCGAAGCCCGTTCAACAACCGCACCCACCCGTCTGGTTGGCGTCGTCGTCGCCTGAAGCCGTGGCCTGGTCGGCACAACACGGTTACTCGATCCTGATGGACCCGCACGCGTCTCATGCCGATATCGCGACCAAGCGCGCGCTCTACCAAAAGGAACTCGAAGCGGCGGGTCACACGATGGCCGGCCGCGAGATCCCGATGGCCCGCAACATCGCACTGGGCAAGACCGAACAGGAAGCCAAAGAGATCGCTCGCAACGGCGCGAAATTCATGTTCGGTTCCTACCTGCCGCCCGGCGTCGGCACGGTGCCACAGCCCGGGCACAAGACGATCCCGATCGAAGCGCGACCGCCCCTGGATGCGAGCCAGAGCGATGTGGTCGAGCGCTACGTCAACGACGTCGTCATCTGTGGTACTCCAGAAAAGGTCATCGACGACCTTAAGAAGATGGAAGAAACGCTGCCGCTCGACTACCTGATGTGTGCACCGCTGAGCCACTCGTCGTTCGAGCTGTTCACCGAGAAGGTGATGCCACGCTTCCTGTAGATGCTGCTACATGAAACAGTCTGCCAACGACGTGCATTCGAGGAGATCAACATGAGCCATTTTGGCGAAACCACGACCACGGACGAGGTCCTCGAGGGGATCGACCTGCTCGGCAAGCGAGTCGTCATCACCGGCTCGTCGAGCGGTCTCGGTGAACAAAGCGCGCGCGCCATGAGTGCGAAGGGGGCTTGCGTCACGATGGCCGCCCGCAACCCAGTGAAAAACGAGGCAGCGGCGGCGCGAATCCGCGAGAACGTACCCACAGCCGACCTCGAGTTGCGCAGTCTCGACTTGACCCATCTGGCCAGCGTGCGCGCATTCGCCAAGGACTTCCTCGGTGACCACGACCGGATCGATATCTTGCTGAACAACGCCGGCGTGATGGTCTGCCCCTTCGGGACCACCGCCGACGGGTTCGAGATGCAGATCGGCACCAACCACATCGGCCACTTTCTGCTCACGGGTCTGCTTGCGCCCGCACTCCTCGCAGCGCCCGCTGCGCGTGTCGTCGCACTCTCATCGGGGGCGCACGGCATTTCGGATATCGACTACGAAGATCCGATGTTCGAGCGGCGCGACTACAACCCGTGGGTCGCCTATGGCCAATCCAAGACCGCCAATGCGCTGTTCGCACTGGAACTCGACCGTCGACTGCGGGACCGGGGCGTCAATGCGTTCGCCGTGCATCCTGGTGTCATCATGACTGAACTCGCACGCCACATGACTCCAGAGGTGATGGCGCAAATGAGCGCACATGTGCGGGACAATGCGGGATCCGGCGATGCCGAAAGCCCGGGCGCAAACGAAATCCCGGCGATGACATTCAAGCCGGTAGAAGCCGGCGCCGCGACACAGGTCTGGGCCGCCACTGCGCCCGAACTGGCTGAACACGGGGGTGCGTACCTCGGCGACTGCCAGCTGGGGATCGAAGGCGGCGACATGCGCGGCCGCGGCGTCGAGGCGTACGCCCGCGACCCCGAGTCGGCGGCCCGGCTATGGACGGTCAGCGAGGGCTGGGTCGGCCAGGGCTTCGACTTCGGATCGAAGTGAACGAAGTTTCGCCTCGAGGTGGGCGCGATCCACGGGGCAAGCTCCAACCGGACTTCGACTCGCCGACTCAATCGAAACGCAATACGTGTCGGTAGATTCGCGTCTCAGCGCGCTGGCCTTCGATCCAGCGCGGATCGGCGCCGTCGATGGGGCTGCTGTAGTTGTAGATAATTCGTTCGTCGGGCCTCTCTCCGGGTAGCACGGCCGGGAAGCAAGTGTCTCGGCGCGAAGGCAAATCGAGCACGAACGCGAGGCTCCGGCCGTCCGGCTCGAAACGCCACAGCGCGCAGCGTTTGCGCGACGTGCTGTAGTTCAACTGGTTCCAGATCGAGCGCAGCCCGCGCCCCGGACCGGTGGCCGGGCCGATCCCCCGGTCGTAGCGACCGTCGCCGCGCAGGTTGCGCCGAGCGACCGCGTAGACGACACCGTCGTGCGCGAACACGAATGGCGAGTCGTACTTCAGCGGGTCCGACCGGCAGCTCCAGCGAGCGGGGAACTCCGCAGCCGCCGTGCACACCCGAGACCCCCAGCCGCGTTCGTCGCCCGCTTCGGCCCGAATCACACCCCACTACCCGCCTGCGCGAAATCGGCCTCCCCACCGCCACCGACGTACACCGCACCGTGTTCTGGGTCCCACAGCCGCCAATCGCGCCCGTCGTCGCTGCGAAGCAGGTCGATGCGTTGCTGCGGTTCGCCAAATTCGTAGGTCATCTCGCCGCCGCGATAGGCGAACATCGCCGGAAATCCGGCGACACGGCGCGCGCGCCAGCCGATCATTCCTTCGAGACCGAACGCTTCGAGCTCCGACCAGGTACCGCCCGACGACCGAACGCTCATCGACGTGCCTTGCGGCTCGAACGCAAAGGCATTGCGGCCCAAACGCGACACATACAAGAGTATCTCGTCGTCGATCGAAAGCAGACGCGGTTCCCGCAGGTCCGTCCCGAGCGCAAGCGAGTGCTCGAACGTCCACTGGCGCTCGTCTCGGCTGCGCAAGACCACGATTCTCGCCTCGGGGCTCGCAAAGTGATGCGGCGCGGTGCGAAACGCCAGGTAGACCAAGCCATCGGTGTGCCGTACGGCATCCAGGTTGTTGTTCGCGGCCCCGAGTTCGAGGCCGCGCGGCAGATGCGTGCTCGGGATGACTTGCCGCGTCTCGACGATGCTCAGGCGCTGCGGGCCGGGTGGGGTCGAGACGGCCACCTCGGCTTCCGGCCACAGCAAGATGCCCACGATCGAGACGACCGCTGCGAGTAGACCCGCGATCACTTGAAATAGGAAGCGCACGGACTGCCGTAACGTAGGGGCTCTGGAGCCGGACTTCACGAAATCGCGAACGGGACTCTCCGCACCGGCTCTCCCACGCGACTCTCTACCAGGCTCTCCACGCGGCTCGCCAGCCGGCTCTCCACGCCACTCGCCAGCCGGCTCTCCACGCCACTCTCCAGTCGGCTCTCCAGCCGGCACCCCAACCGACTACAGGATCAGTTCGTGCTGCGGTGCGCTCGGGCGCAGACTGGGAGCCGGGGTCACCACCGCCCGTTCGCGGGCGAGTTCAGCCAGCGACGCGTCGGCCGCCTTGTGCCATCTGTTGCCGCGCAGCCGAAACCAGAAGACCCCGGTCGTCAAGAAGACGTCGAGGCATAGACCGATCCAACCACCGAGAGCGCCCAAACCGTAGTGGTAGGCGAACAACCAGGTCAACGGAGGCGTCATCATCCAGGAAAGCACGATTCCAGCCCACGCGCAGAACCGCACGTCTCCGGTACCACGCAGAACGCTTCGCGACACGATGTTGATCCCGTCAGCCACCTGGAATGCTGCCGCGACGTAGAGCAACCGGGTGCCGAGGGACAGCAACTCCGGTTCCGACGTAAAGCCACTGAGGATGGTCGAACCGAACGCGAAGAACACGACCATGGCCAAACACGCATAGGCGATTGTCGGAACCAATGCCGCACGGGTGATCGAGCGAATGAGATCCCGCCGATGCGCGCCGATCGCCTGGCCGGCCAACACCGTCGCGGCTTCCCCCAGCGCCATGCAGGGCAGGAAGCCGAAATGCAGCACCTGAATCGCGATCTGGTTGGCGGCGCCATCGAGTTCGGAGAGGTGATTGAGCATGATCACCATCGTCGCGAACGAGCCCATCTCGAGCGCGAATTGAATGCCACTGGGTAGACCGAGCCGCCAGACGCCTGCGAGATGATGGCGGGTCGCTTCACCAAGCCCCAGCCCGTCGCGCGCTTGCACCGCACACATCGCCAGACATCCGAGGACGCCAGCCACCAGTGTTCCATACCCCGCACCCGCGACTCCCATATCGAGCACGAAAATGAACAGGTAATTCAGCGCGACGTTGGCCACGTTGGCGAACACATTGACGCGCATCGGCGACTGCGAATCGCCGTTTGCGAAACGCGACTGCTCGATTGCGATCCGGATCAAGCCGGGAAGCGCACCGATTGCCAAGATCGACAGGTAGGTACGACTGGCCTCACCCGCCGCTTCCGATGCGGAAACCATCGGCAGCATCACCGCAACCGCGAGTGCGATGGGGGTAGCCAGCGCGGCCATCACGATGGCCAGCCAGATGCCAGAACCCAGGTACGCCTGCACACTATCGCGTTGGCCGGCCCCCACCGATTGCGAGATCAAGATCTTCACGCCGCCGAGCAGGCCGATCGGAAAGCAGATCACAATGAAGTTGATGATGCCGCCCAGCCCTACCCCGGCCAGCGCGTAGCTCCCGAGCCGGCTGACCATCAATGTGTCGACCAGCGTCATCACGCTGGCAGACAGCATCGAAACGATGATCGGCCAGCCCAGCCGAACCAGCTCTGGCATTGGGTGATCTGCCCAAGCCAGTCGGCTGACGGAATGACCTGTGTAGGGGGCAGCTGAGTGGCTGGATGACTCTTGCACGAACGATTCCCAGCTTCGGTCGGCGCGCCCATGGTCGCCGATTCTCGAATCCCGTCGAAGCTCAATCAAAGCAAAGAAGAAGAAGAAAAAGAACGACGAGCTTAGTGAATTCCCCGCGAGCAGGTAGCCTCGCCGAAGACGCTCAGCGATCGGGAAAGACGCGCGCGCCAGAGCCTCCGGTCTCCCTCTGCGATTTGCCCACCAGGTCGAGCACGAACGCGTAGATCAATGCGGTTTCTCGATGTCGCCTGAATCGCCCCGACGCGCCGCCGTGGCCCGCTTCCATATTGGTCTGCAATAACAGCCGGTTCGATCCAGTCGATCGGTCTCGCAGCCTGGCCACCCACTTGGCAGGCTCCCAGTACTGCACTTGGGAGTCGTGCAAACCACTGAGCACCAACATGTGGGGGTAGCTTTGCGCGATGACATTGTCGTAAGGCGAGTAGCTCAACATGTAGTCGTAGGCGGCCCGCTCGCTTGGGTTACCCCATTCGTCATATTCGAACGTCGTCAGCGGGATGCTCTCGTCGAGCATCGTCGTGACGACATCGACAAACGGTACATCGGCCACGATGCCATGGAACAAGTCGGGCGCCATGTTCGCGACTGCTCCGACCAACAACCCGCCCGCGCTGCCACCGTGGGCAAACAGCAGCTGCTGCGACGTCCACCCGGCATCGACGAGGTGCTGAGCGCAACCGATGAAATCGGTGAAAGTGTTTCGCTTGCGCATGAGCTTGCCGTCTTCGTACCAACTGCGGCCGTATTCCTGGCCACCGCGAACGTGGGCGATGGCGTAGATGAAGCCGCGATCGAGCAGCGACAGACGCGCTGCGCTGAACTCCGGATCCATCGACACACCGTACGAGCCGTAGCCGTACAGGAGCAGAGCCTGGGGTCGGCTGCGGTCGAGGTCGCGGCGGTGCACGTACGAGACGGGCACGCGCGTACCATCGCTCGCGGTCACCTCGACGCGACCGGTCGTGTAGGCATTGGGGTCGAACTCGCCGAGAACCCTCTGCCGCTTTTTCAATTCGCGCGTTCGTGTGCCCATGTCGTAGTCGAAGACAGAGTGGGGTGTCGTGAGTGATGCGTACTCGAACCGCAGCGTGTCGGTATCGATTTCGCGGTTGGTGCCGATATCGCTGACATACACCTCCTCGTCGAAGGCGATCTCGTGTGCGCTATCGCGATCCTGCCACGGGATCACGCGCAGCCGCGCGATTCCATCGCTGCGCTCGGCGACGACGAAAAAACGCTCGAACAAATCGAAGTCGCGCAGAAACACCCCGGGTCGGGTGGGCAGTTCGTCGCGCCAGCGCGCCTTGTCCGCACTGTGTTCGAGGGGGACACTCATCAGCCGGAAGTCCCGAGCCTTCCAGTTGGTCCGGATATAGAAGCGGTCCCCGAGGTGTTCGATGTCGTACTCGTGGTCGTTCTCCCGGGCGAGAAAGACGCGCGGCTCCGACAGCGGCTGATCTGCCGGCACGACCCGGATCTCATGCGACAGGGTCTGGTAGCTCCCGATGATGATGTAACGCTGCGACTTGCTGCGCCGAACATCGACAAAGAACTCGTCATCGCTCTCTTCGAATACCAGTTGATCATCGACCTGCGGAGTCCCCAGCACGTGGCGCCAGACTTGATGCGGGCGTAAGGTCGCCTCGTCGCGCTTCGCATAGAACAGATGAATGTCGTCGGCAGCCCACGCCATCGCACCACTTGCGTCTGCGAGCACATCCGCGAACGCTGCGCCGGTTTCGAGGTTTCGGAACCGCACGCTGAAAATCCGACGTCCCAGTGTGTCTTCGGCGTACGCCGCGATGTTCCGGCTCTCACTGACGATGGCACCCGCCAGTTGGTAGAAGGAGTGCCCCACGGCCTCGACGTTTCCATCGATCATGACCTGCTCGGCCGCATCGAGGCTCTCGCGCCTTCGACACAATATCGGGTATTCCTTGTTTTTCTCGTAGCGTAAGTAGTACCAGTCCCCATCGAACCGATACGGGACTGTCGACTCGTCGGGATCGATTCGACCGACGATCTCCTGAAACAGCGTCTCTTGAAACGCCGCCAGCGGCGCCATCTGTTCGGTCGTGTAGGCGTTCTCCGCCTCGAGGTAGGCGATTACCTCGGGATCGCTGCGCTCGTCGTCGCGGAGCCAGTAGTACTCGTCTTCGCGAATGTCACCATGTGCCTCGAGGGCGTGCGGACGTTGCTCCGGCTTGGGGGGCGTTGCGTTCATGGAGCGGCCCTTCTGCGTCCATGTTTCGGGTGATGTGCTTGCCTGAATTTCACCCGCTGCGTCGTGCGGCTCGCGACCCGTCGCGTCCGGCGCATCGCCTTGGACCCATCCCCGCGATTCCATGCAGCGCCAAAAATGGTTCCCGTTGTTGCCGGTGTGGCCGGTTCGAAATTCCGATGCTTCGAGACACTCGGCCCTCGCAGCTTCGAGCGGCTGCTCCGGAATGCCGACAGCAACGAATTCCTGTTGGGGAAACCACCAGTGGCGAAGCGCGACACAGCCCGTTGTGAATGTACCGAGCAGCATCGCGCAGGCGCCGATCTCGACGATGGATCGGTTCATAGTGATTTTCTGGCTCGTGATGGGCGCACCTCGAATCGACAGAATACCCGGTGCAGACGCCATCGGGCATCTTGCGCGCGATCGACATCGAGGGCCAACGAACTCGTGCAAGAGATTCTGGCATGGTCAGCGCAGTGCGCGCAGTCGCCCGGCGTTTTGCGCCGATACTCCCGCAGGCTACCCTGTGTCGCTGTCCGCTACAGGATGGCGTGATCGGGCAGGTTCGACAGGAGATTCGTAATGAGCGACGCAGCGGCACTCGCCGATTGGCTGCCGAAATTCAAGAGCTGGACGGAAAGCTCGATGCCACTGTTCAAGGTAGGCAAGGCGAAGCAGGCCTTCGGCAGCTATCCGTGGTTCACCACCGAAGGCGACCCGTTCGTCCGGCTGGAGATGCCCGCGAGCAAAGCGCGGTTTGGCTTGGTCACTACAGGTGGCTACTCGATCGAAGGGGTTCAGGAGCCGTTCCAACCCGGTCCGAGCTTCGACGACAAGGTTCCGGAAATTCGCTCGATTCCGTTCGATGTCGACCGAACCAAGCTCCGCATCGATCACATCGGCTACGACCACCGGTTCGCTAAGGAAGATATCAACGTCAATCTCCCATTGGACCGAATCAGCGAGCTGGCCGAGGCCGGCGAGATCGGTTCGGTCGCGCGCGAAACGCAGGTGGTCATGGGACTTCAGCCGAACGTCGCGCCGCTGATCCGCGAAGCCATCCCGACGCTGATCGACAGCTTGGTCGCAGATGACATCGATGCGGTGTTGCTCGTCCCGTCGTGACCGGTTTGCCATCAGACCGTGAGTCTGATCGCGCGAGGTATCGAGCAGGCCGGCATCGCTACCGCACTCGTATCGGTTCTCGAACCGCTCAGCAGTTTCGCTCGCCCGCCCCGCCAATTGATCCGCAAACTGAATATCGGTGCGACCGTCGGCCGTCCCGGCGACACGGCTTCCCAGCGCGAAACGCTGCGGCGGATGATCTCACTCATCGAGACTGCCGAATCGGCCGGCGCAGTCGATCGGGATTAGTGCAGCGACGCGGGGTTCAGTTCCGGGTGGCTTCCAGATCGCTCGCATTGGCCGCAAATACATAGAGGAACTCAGCACCGATCGAGGCGGCGGCGAGTGCTGTGATTTCGGCGTGATCGTAGGCGGGAGCGACCTCGACCACGTCCATGCCGACGATGTTGCAATTCACCAGGCCGCGCAGGATCGCGAGCGCAAGTTGGGTAGAGAGGCCTCCCGGATGCGGAGTTCCGGTGCCCGGAGCAAAGGCCGGATCGAGGCAATCGATATCGAAGCTGAGGTAGGCCGGTGCATCGCCCACCACACGCGAAATTTCGGCGGCGGTCTCGCCCGCCGAGTGATCGTGAACCCACGTCGCGTCCAACACAGTCATCGGATAATTTTCGTAAGCGTACTGCGTCCGGATGCCCACCTGGACCGAGCGCGCAGGATCGATCAGTCCTTCGCGCTGTGCATGCAAGAACATGTTGCCGTGATGGAATTCGCCTTCTACGTCTTCGGTGTCGGCGTGCGCATCGAAATGAATCAATGAGATGGGCCCGAACTTCGCCGCGTACTCGCGCAGGATCGGCAGCGAGATGAAGTGGTCCCCGCCGAGTGTGAGCAACGCCTTGCCGGATCTGATGACACTGCGCGCCTGCGCTTGCAGCGCTGACACCATGGATCGGCTGTCGCCCGTCCCGAACGCGATGTTGCCGGCATCGACGACCCGAATTCGGTCTCGCAGCGCAAACCGCCACGGCCAGCGCCGGCTTTCCCAACCGACGTAGGGAGAGACCAGGCGGATCGCGTCGGGCCCCGCGCGTGCCCCCGCGCGCCCGGTGGTCGCGAGGTCGTATGGCACGCCAATCACGACCACATCGGCGGCGCAAGTGGCCGGGTCGGCGACGGTCGGGCACTCGAGAAATCCCAGCAGTACCGGGTCGTTCTCGGTGGGCTGTTCGCGGTCAGCCTGCACATTTTCCGATTGACCAGACAAATTGCCAGACAAGGATCCCTGAAGCCTCCAACATATGCGGGAGCTGGTACTCTAGGGCGGAATCGCGAATTTTTCCGGAGGTTTCCCCATTGTCCAAGCAACCCGCTTCCGAACTCGTGCACGGCAGCGTGGCGGACGGCTTCGAAGCCGTTCGGCTCGAGTTCGAAAACAATTTCGCGTTTCGAAACGAGATCGGTGCCGCCTTCGCCGTGTATCACCGAGGCCAGAAAGTCGTAGACCTCTGGGGTGGGTTTCGCGACAAGAAGCGGCAGCACCCGTGGCGCGACGACACGCTCACCACGGTCTTCTCGACCACCAAGGGCATCGCCTCCATGACGCTCGCGGTCGCTCACTCGAGGGGCTGGTTCGAGTGGGACGCACCCGTCGCACAATACTGGCCCGAGTTCGCTCGAGCCGGCAAGGCCAACGTCACGGTGCGACAACTCGTCGCCCACCAGGCGGGACTGTGCGCAATCGATGCGCCGCTCGATATTGCGATTCTCGGAGACCTCGACCGTTTGGCCGAGATCCTCGCGACGCAGCCACCCGCATGGACTCCCGGAATTCGCCACGGCTATCACGCGATCAGCCTCGGCTGGTATCAGGGCGAGCTGCTGCGCCGTGTCGACCCCGAACACCGCAGCCTCGGCCACTTCTTTAAAGAAGAAATCGCCGAGCCGCTGGGATTGGACTTTCACATCGGTCTTCCCGCTTCCTTTCCCGAGTCCCGCATCGCTACGATCGTGCCGTCGAGTCTTCTCCGGTTGCCGTTCCAGGTCGGCCGGCGCAGCCAGATTCCGTTGCGGATGATCCTCGCCATGTTGAACCCGCGCTCGCTGACTGCGCGCTCGTTTACCAATCCAAAAATCAAGAACGCCGGCGCCTTCAACTCCGACCCCGAAATGCGCACCGTCGAGATCCCAGCAGCCAACGGAATGGGCGACGCGCGAAGCATCGCGCGGCTGTACAGCGAGTTTGCGACAGGCGGCGCTCAGCTCGAGCTGCGCAAGCAAACCCTCGACGACTTGATGGCCGATGCGTCGCTACCGGCCGAGGGCTCTTACGACCACGTCCTGCGGACCCACACGGTATTCTCCCTGGGGTTCATGAAACCCAACCCCGATTTCGACTTCGCTTCCAGCGGCCGCGGGTTCGGGACACCCGGTGCAGGCGGTTCATTCGGCTTCGCCGATCCAGACGCACGACTGGGTGTCGCCTATATCATGAACAAGATGGGCACATACCTCGTCGATGACCCGCGCGAAAAAGCGCTGCGCGATGCGACCTATCGGGCGGTTTCAAAACTCGGGCCGGGTCAGTAATCCCGAATCGACGCGAGCACTGTCCCGCGGTGCTGCGGTCCGATCGATGAAATTGCGGCGGCACTGGCACACCAACTCTGCGTGTTCTCGATCGCCAGACGCAACAGCGTCGGTGGCTCCCCGAGCACCGGAACGTGTTGGTATTGGGGGTACTTCGCTTCCAGCGCGGCAACTGCGGCGGCAGCGTCCGCATCGCGGTCTGCCGCCCTGGGCGTTGTGATGGGCGGTGTGATGGGCAGGGTGATCGGCGTTGCGACGCTCGCGACGACATCGATGCGCAACCACCACAGCAGCGACCAATCGGAGTCCCACTCGTCGATCAACAGCGCGGCACGGGGCTGCTGCAACACGTTCATCACACGCATCAACTGACCACCGCGTTTCGGCTTGCCATCGATAGGCGACCACAACACGTCCGCCAATCGAGCGAACACGACCGGCACGATGTGGGGACCCGCCGGCCCGGTGGTGGCGAGGCGCGCCACCGGCCAACTGTCGAGCAAGCGATCAATGGTGTCTGAAGGCAGCTTCACGTGCGCGCATGGCCCCCGGGTGCACGCCGGATCGCGGTCAGGCCGGTTCGTTGCCGAACGCCGCATCTTCGGCGGCGCCCTGACTCGGACGTTCGAACACGGGACGGTTTCAGTGTAGCTCCTTCCTGAGTGCCTCCAGCAACCGCTCGACGCTTTCGCGCCGAGCATTCTCTCCCATCAATCCGATCCGCCAGATCTCGCCCGCGAGTGCGCCCAGCCCTCCACCCACTTCGATCTGGTAGTCGGAAAGCAGCGTCCGCCGCAGAGCTGCCTCGCCGGATTTCTTGACTGCTTCGGGCAGACGGACCGAAGACAGCATCGGCAGGCGATGCGCCGGGTCCACCAGGGGTTCGAATCCCAGCTCCGCCAAGCCGGCGATGAGTTCCTCGGCGGCATCGCGATGACGCGCGATCCGCTGTTCCAGTCCCTCTTCTTCGATCAATCGCAGCCCCTCATCGAGCGCGAAGATCGACGAGATCGGAGCCGTGTGGTGATACACGCGTTCGCCGCCGAAATAGCTCGCGAGCAAATTGATATCGAGGTACCAACTGGTGCTCGGCGTTGCACGGCTGCCCGCGCGCTCCACGGCGCGCGGCGAGAACGTCGCGGGAGACAACCCGGGAGGACATGACAGGCACTTCTGGGTTCCGCTGTAGGCCGCATCGACCCCCCAGCTATCCAGCTGCACCGGGAGTCCGGCCAGGGATGTTACACAATCCAGGATCACATAGGCATCGACGTCTCGCGCGGCCCGCGCGATCGCCTCGACCGGCTGATGGACACCCGTTGACGTTTCCGCGTGTACGAAGGCGACGGCTCTGGGCCGAACGCGCTCGATCGCGCGCGCCATCGCGCCAGCGTCGAGAATTCTTCCCCACTCGGCCTCGACTCGGGTGACATTCGCACCCAGTCGGCTGGCGACGTCGCACATCCGGTTGCCAAATACCCCGTTGACGCCGATCACGACGGCGTCGCCCCGTTCGATCAGGTTGCCGAAACAGGCTTCCATCCCCCCGCTACCGGTCGTAGACAGCGGCAGCGTCATCGCGTTTTCGGTTCCGAACAGCGTGCGAAGCCGCCCCTGGACGCGGTCCAGGATCTTCAGAAAATCGGGGTCCAGGTGGCCAATCATCGGCTGAGCCATCGCTGCAAGCACGGCCGGGTGAAGATTCGACGGGCCGGGGCCCAACAGCAACTTGGGAGTTCTGGGTGTCCTGTTCATGGCAGCCCAGCATAACCCGCAGCGCGCCTGCATCCGCCCGGCAGGGCCGAAAATTCCGGCTCTTGGGGAATATTCGTTAACTTCCGCCTTTCCAACCCCATCGTGTGCGTAGCTGCAATTCACGGCTAAGACCGAGACATCGCCGAGTCGAACGCTCGGCACAGGCGGGCATCGAATGGCGAAGCGAACGATCCGGAAATTGCTGGTTGCGAACCGTGGTGAAATCGCGATCCGCGTGATGCGTGGCGCGAACGAACTCAGGATTCGGACCGTCGCGATCTACGCGAACGAAGACCGTCTGTCGCTTCACCGGTTCAAGGCCGACGAGGCCTACCAGGTCGGGCACACGCTCGGGCCAGTCAAAGCCTACCTGTCGATCGAAGAAATGATGCGCGTCGCGCGCGAGGTCGGCTGTGACGCGATTCACCCGGGCTACGGATTCCTGTCGGAGAATCCGGACTTTGCCGATGCCTGTGTCGATGCGGGAGTGCTGTTCATCGGTCCTCCGTCACGCGTCATGCGGACGCTGGGAAACAAACTCTCGGCTCGCGCCCTCGCCGAACGGGCTGGTGTTCCGGTGATGCCGGCAACGGGTCCTCTGCGCGATGATATCGGAGAGATTCGAACGCTCGCCGCAGCGGTCGGCTACCCGGTGATGCTCAAGGCTTCGTGGGGAGGTGGCGGTCGTGGCATGCGGGTCATCGAATCAGAAGCCACGCTCGAGGCCGAAGTCACGTCCGGCCGGCGCGAGGCCGCCGCCTCGTTCGACAATGATGAGGTCTACCTGGAAAAGCTCGTGCGCCGCGCCCGCCATGTGGAAGTCCAGCTACTCGCAGACACGCACGGAAACCTCGTTCACCTCTACGAACGCGATTGCACGGTGCAGCGCCGACACCAGAAGGTGGTCGAACGGGCGCCCGCCCCCTACCTCGACGATCAACAACGCCAACAGCTCTGCGATGCTGCGCTTTCCATCGCTCGCGAGGCGGACTACGTGAATGCGGGAACCGTCGAGTTCCTGATGGACGCCGATACCGATGCGTTCTATTTCATCGAGGTGAATCCGCGGATCCAGGTCGAACACACCGTTACCGAGCAGGTCACCGGGATCGACATCGTCAAAGCGCAGATCCGGATCGCGCAGGGTGCCCGGATTGGAGACGTCGCAGAATCGGGTGTGCCCGAGCAAGCCGACATCAAGCTCAACGGAAACGCGTTGCAGTGTCGGATCACGACCGAGGATCCGGAAGCGAACTTCATTCCCGACTACGGCAGGATCACTGCCTACCGAGGAGCCACGGGATTCGGCGTCCGGCTGGATGGAGGCACGGCCTATTCGGGAGCCGTGATTACACGGTACTACGACTCGCTACTCGAGAAAGTGACGACCTGGGCACCCACGGCCGAAGAGGCCGTCATCCGAATGGACCGCGCTTTGCGTGAGTTTCGCATTCGAGGTGTGGCGACCAACCGTGCGTTCGTCGAAAACCTGATCAATCACAAGTGCTTCGCAGCCGGCGACTATACGACGCGATTCATCGACGACACGCCCGAACTGTTCCACTTTCCCGCTCGACGCGACCGCGCGACCAAACTGCTCACCTTCATCGCCGACGTGATCGTGAACGGGAACCCCGCAGTGGCCGGGAGGCCAAAGCCCGCCAACCCGTCGAACCCCAGCCCGCCAGCAGTCGCGGCCGGGACGGCACAGCGCGGAACCCGCGACTTGCTCGACGAACTCGGGCCGGAGCGTTTTTCGCAGTGGATGCTCGATCGCAGCGAAGTGCTCGTCACCGATACCGCGATGCGCGATGCCCACCAATCGCTGCTCGCGACCCGAATGCGCAGCTACGACATCTGGAAGGTCGGTCGGGCTTACAGCCAACTACTACCGGAGTTGTTCTCCTTGGAGTGCTGGGGGGGCGCCACCTTCGACGTCTCGATGCGGTTCCTGAAGGAGTGTCCATGGAATCGACTGCGCGGGCTGCGAGAGCAGATCCCGAACATCTTGTTTCAGATGCTTCTGCGAGGGGCCAACGGGGTCGGCTACACCAACTATCCAGACAACGTGATCCAGAGCTTCGTCGCGCAGGCCGCGAACAGCGGAATCGACTTGTTTCGCGTGTTCGACTCGCTCAACTGGGTCGAGAACATGCGTGTCTCGATGGATGCGGTGCTGGAAAGCGGAAAGTTGCTCGAAGGCGCGATCTGCTACACCGGCGACATGCTCGACCCAAACCGACCCAAGTACGACCTCGACTACTACTTGACGATGGCGCGCGAGCTCAAGGCTGCCGGTTGCCACATCATCGGCGTGAAGGACATGGCGGGCCTTTGCAAACCCAACGCCGCCGAACTGCTGATCGGATGCATCAAGCGGGAGACCGGCTTGCCGGTCCACTTCCACACACACGACACCAGCGGCATCTCCGCTGCGAGTGTGTTGGCTGCGGTCCACGCGGGCGCCGATGCAGTCGACGCTGCATGCGACGCGCTTTCGGGAACGACGAGCCAACCCAACCTCGGTTCCATCGTCGAGGCGCTGCGCGGAACCGAACGCGACACCGGCCTCGACGTCCGGCGCGTGCGCGAAATTTCCGACTACTGGGAACGGGTTCGCAGCAACTACACTGCGTTCGAAACCGACCAGCGCTTTGGCGCGTCCGAAGTCTACATGCACGAGATGCCCGGCGGACAGTTCACCAATCTGAAAGAACAGGCACGCCGCCTGGGCCTCGAGGGCGATTGGCACAAGGTCGCGTCGACCTACGCCGAAGTGAACCGAATGTTCGGCGACATCGTCAAGGTCACCCCGACCTCGAAGGTCGTCGGCGATATGGCGCTGATGATGGTATCGGCCGGCCTGACTCCCGAAGAGGTCGAGAATCCCAATCGCGAAGTCGCGTTTCCCGATTCGGTCGTCGCGTTTTTTCGCGGAGAAATGGGTCAACCTGCCGGGGGCTTTCCGAAGGCGCTTTCGGAAAAGGTGTTGAAGGGCGAAACGCCGTTGACCGATCGACCGGGCGCGACGTTGGCACCGGCCGATTTGACGACATTGCGCGAAGAGGCCGACACGATCGCCGCACGGCCGGTAAGCGACGAAGAGTTCAATTCGTTCCTGATGTATCCGAAGGTCTTCAGCGACTACATCGCCTTCGCACGCAAGTACAGCGCCGTCGATGTACTACCCACCTCGACGTTCTTCTACGGCATGACCGTTGGAGAGGAGATCACGGTCGATATCGAACCGGGCAAGACCTTGATCATCAGCTGCCAAGCCGTCGGTGAAACCGAAGAAGACGGGTCCGTGAAGGTCTTCTTCGAACTCAACGGCCAACCGCGCGCCGCCAAGGTCCCTTTTCACGCCGCCGCCGATCAACTACCGGAACGCCGTCGCGCCGAGCCCGGCAATGATGCCCATGTGGCAGCTCCCATGCCGGGAATGGTCGCGAGTGTCGCGGTGACCGAAGGGCAGCGCGTGTCGGCCGGAGACGTGTTGTTGTCGATCGAAGCGATGAAAATGGAAACCGCGATCCACGCCGAGCGCGATGGCGTCATCCAGAGCATCGTCACACCGCACGGTACCCAGGTGGACGCAAAGGACCTGCTGATCGAACTGGCCCCGATCGGTGCAGCGAGCGAGCCGTAAGGTCTGCGATCGGGTCGCTGGATGCATCGATTGACTGCGCGACCTACGGGATCGCCATGACGAACATGCGCTTCAATCACATGGAACTCACCTTCTCCCGCGGCAGGCTCGACACCTCGAGACTCAGAACGCTGCGATCAGGGATTCGGCTACCTCCAACTCCGCGAGGTCTGCGGTCGCCGGGACGAGCACGATCTGGTCGACGCCGAGTCCTGCGAACGACTCCATCGACTCACGAACCGTATCAGGTGTGCAGCGTGTCATCGATTTGGCGACCGCGCTGGCGATCTTCTCGCCTGCGACTTGCAGATACTCGTAGACGTACCTGCGCAGACGATTTTCCGCATCCGGCGCGAGCGAATACCAGAAGCCTGCCCACTTGATTGGCGGCTGGTCTCGCCCCGCCTCGCGCCAGGCTGCGTCGGCCATGTCCAGCATCCGCTTGGCATCGGCGGCTTCACCGTTGAGCGAAAAGACATACACCCCGTCGGCCCATTGTGCGGCGCGGCGCATCGCCTTGGGTCCCATCACGCCTGCCATGATCGGCACACCGTCGGGCTGAACGGGTCGCGGGCCGATTTCGTCGCACCCCTCGAACGGAGGTTCCCCGGCCCAGATCCCGCGCATCTGCGCGACTTGTTCATCCATTCGCTGGTAGCGATTCGAATAGTCGGCACTGACGGCGCGGTAGTCGTTCTCGCGACCGCCCACGCCCACGGTCAGGGTCACGCGACCACCGGATACGACGTCGAGCGTAGCGATCTCTTTGGCGGCCCAGACCGCATTGTGCATCGGAAGCACATACAGCGAGGGAACGATCCGAACCCGCCCGGTCACTGCGGCTGCGGCCGCCAACAGCACTCTCATCTCGCAGGTCGGGCCGATGATCCGTTCGCCACACTGAAGGCTCGCAAACGCGCCTTCGTCTGCCTTTCGGCTGAAACTCAGGATCGCGTTCCGGTCGTAGTGGCGCTTCATATAGGGGAGACAAACACCAAACTCCATGATTCCTCCGCGCGCCTCGGCGCGCCTTGATTCGATCCGGCACTGATTTCAATTCGAACGTTCGATGCTCTCGAAACCCCGCGCTCGCCGAGGGTCGGATCTCGCGCCCTCCCCTGTCCTTGCGACTCAACCCAAAGCGCGCCACTTCACCGCACATCGGTCGCAGCCACTATAACGTGACTGAGCGGAGCCAAAATTGACGAGCAGGAACAGAACTTGCCTGTTCGTCCGGGTTGTGCGAACGATCCCGGTACAGCCAGCAAGGAGCAAGATCGTGAGCCATTCGAACGACACGGCCGGGACGGCCAATCCCGAAACGACTGGGGCCACACGTCCCTACGTCGCGGTCACCGCTGATGCCCATGCAGGCGCCTCGGTCGAGATGTATCGCGAGTATCTCGATCCCGGATATCGGGAAGACTTCGACGCGTGGCGCACCGGTTATCGCAACCCATCGAGAAAACCTTCCAGCGCCAAGAACAGCAGCAAGAAGACCCGAAACTGGAATTCCGCCCAACGCGTGGAAGACCTCGAAGGCGACGGAGTGGTCGCCGAAGTCGCGTTCCCCAACACGGTCCCACCGTTCTACGACAAGGCATTCCATATTTCTCCGCCACCCAAGCCCGAACAATACGAGCGCTGGCGAGCCGGGACGCGCGCCCACAACCGTTGGCTGGCGGATTTTTGCGCCGAGGCAAAGGGTCGCCGCGCGGGGATCGGCCTGATCCACGTAAACGATATTGATGATGCCATCGAGGACGTGAAGTGGATCGCCGAACACGGGTTGGCGGGAGGCGTGTTGCTGCCGCTGCCCGCGCTCGACGACACCCACCTGGCTCCCCTGTACTCCCCAAAGTACGACCCGCTGTGGGCGGTTATTCAGGATTGCGACCTGGTCATGAACAATCACTCCGGTCAGGGCTCGCCCGACTACGGCAGCGACCCCGGTGGCGACGCGATGTGGGTGCTGGAAATGCCATTCTTCATTCAGCGCGGTTACACCCAGCTGATCCTTGGCGGTGTCTTCGAGCGCTTTCCGCGGCTTCGCTTCATCGTCACAGAATCAGGATGCGCGTGGGTGCCAGGACTACTCCGCCGGATGGATGGACTCCACATGGGCATGAAGGCGGGACTGATGGGCGAAGTAGACTACTCGAAGTCCGTCGTGCTTCCCGAGCCTCCAAGCTTCTACGCGAGACGCAACTGCTGGTACGGCGCGAGCTTTCCGCACCCCCAAGACATCAAGGATCGCGCCTTCGTCGGTATCGATCGCATCCTGTGGGGTAACGACTATCCGCACGTGGAGGGGTGCTATCCATACTCGAGAGAGAACATGCGGCTGGCATTTTCGGATGTCGATCCCAGCGAGGTGCGGATGATGCTCGGCGAGAACGCGGCGAAGCTGTACGGCTTCGACCTCGATGCACTCACGCCCATAGCCGAGAATCTTGGCATCACACACGAGCTGGTGTCAGTCCCGCTCGCAGAAATTCCGGCGGACTCGGCGTGCCCGACCTTCCAACGAGCGCGCTACGAAAAGCAGATGGCGGCATCCAAACGGCCTGCGTAGAGCATCAGGCTTCGAACCTGAGGGCGATCTGTGACCGATCAGGGAGCAGATCGTATCAGCGCCGCGCAGGGAACGGGGGTTCGCGGCCAAGCTTCGCTTGCCTGCGCAATCCGGCAAAGCCGGATCGCGGCCCTCCCGGCGCGCCATTGATTTCCAAGGTTGTACGGGTACTTGCGGCGATTTGTCGCTGTCGGAAACCACACCAACTTGTGTGCTGAGGTCACTTGTGGGGTCACTTTTTTCGCCGCCGAGTCGCGCGAGTAGGTCCGCGGGGACCTCGCCGGGCTGGATGTTCATCGGTTCGCGGTAGCCGTCGCCCTCGATCCACCCCGCGTAGTGTCGGGCTGTCACGCTGACATCTGAGTGGCCAAGTTGAGACGACACGTAGCCGAGTTGTACGCCTGCGGTGAGCAGCTGCGATGCGAACGTGTCGCGCAGGTCCTTGATCGTACGGTGACCGATGTCGGCGCGCTTCAGGATGCGTCGCCACTCGCGCGTTCTGAAGTTCGAAACGTCGATGCCCGCGAGCACAAGATCCCGCGGTTGTGGGCTGGCGTCGTACGACTGATACAGCTCCAACAGACCCCATCGAAGTCGATGGGACAATGCAACGCGGCGCGAGCGGCCGCTCTTCGGTGCAGTGGGTTCGCCGCCACGTGGCCTCGCTTCTTCGATTCTCAGCGCACGGTTCGGGTCTCGGTCATCCCCCCACTCGATCGCTTGCCACCGCAGACCGAGTGCTTCGCCGACACGCAAACCGCCATCGAGACACAACAAGACCAGGATATGCGGAACGAACCCTTCGTCGAAAGCTGCCCGCACGAGGGCCTCTATTTGCTCCGGCTTTTCTACTGGCTTGATCGAGCGGCCGGGCGCGGCAGCCTGACGTGCACCCTTATTAATAGGACTCGCGAAAGAATAACTCCCGTTTTTCAGGCAGGTTCGATGGTGTAGTTCCACCTGGGTAGGGCGTCGTCCTTGCAAAGTGCGAGATCGCGCATCTGTTCATCGGTGATCTTCACTCCCTTCTTGTAGCGTCTGCGA
>JAQBGU010000112.1:0-2992 GCA_032128375.1 Deltaproteobacteria bacterium
CTACCGGTGCGTGACCTTTGTCGAGCAACGCGATTGCGCGTCGGCGACGCCGCTCGAGTTCACTGGGACTGCCCTTCGGTCGCATGTCCTCTCCCCCCCGCGGAGAGAATAGGACATTACTTATGCAGATATCAATAAGTACCTGAAAAGCGGGAAACCGAACTCTGAACTGCGGAACCCGGGCCAGCGTCAGCCAAGTCCGGCGAGGAAGAGATCGATCGCCGCCGCGGATTCGGGCTCGCTGAGGTTGGGGCAATGCCCTCGACGCGGAATCGTGGCCGCTGGTAGCTTCGGATTGCGGCGCTGCATCTGCTCGACACATTCTGCAGTGAGTGTGTTTGACAGTTCGCCCCGAATCACCAGCATGGGGATGTCGCTGAGCATGCCGAACAGTGGCCACATGTCGGGAAGCTTCGCGGGAACCGCTTCTGGTTTCGAGTGTTGCGGGACCAGTGGAAGCTCGCCGGTAGCGACGAGGGCGTGGCGGGGTCAAGGATCGCCGAAGGCGACGAGCGCAGCGAGCTTGTCCTTGACGCCGTTACGAACTCGTTGCAATCCACACAGGTTCGTGCGGCACCGACAATGAAAAATCTACACTAAACCCTGAACACGAGTGTCTCAAACTCGTTGACACGTTCGGCAGCCACGTGTGGCACATGTACCCACGTAGATTCCGTCGACGTAGCTGCGTTCCGCATGCCGATCGGGCAGATCGGCGTCGACCGCAGTATCGTAGTCGCTCGAATGGTCAGGCGATCCGAGATTCGATGGGTGAGCGCCGACGCTTCGAGGCGGGCGTCGCTTCATTGGGAGAATCCACGATGCGATTCGAAGATATCGACGGGCTCCTCGCGCCGGGCTATGGCAGGATCGAGTCCGGCGTCGTCGACTTCGGAGACGGCTACGCCACAGTGTGTGCACTCGCGCGTATGCCCGGCTGCACTTCGAATATGGTGGAGTGGTGGTTCGGTTGGCTCGGCGGGACCGACCCGTACAAGCTCTGGCATCCCCGGGATCACGTCTGGTGCGACTGGGAGAACCGGCCGCCGGGCGAGTACATCGGTGCCAGCCACCTGGTCCATGAGTACCTCGGTGGGAGCGGCCCGCTGCACAAGCTCCGGATCACATTTCTGGATCCGCTGGACTTCTTCGATCGGGAGGCGTACGCGCGACTCGATGGCGTCGCGATCTGTGCGCGAATCGGCCTGCTCGAAGCGCCGATCGACACCGGATACATGGTCCATTTCGTCAGGAACACGGACTACGGCTGCGAGATGCGCTCCCGCTTCTTCCTGGGCCACGTTGCGAGCCGCGCCCCCGCGGAGGCGTTCTCGGCCGAGCAGGCCGACGGCCTTCGCAAGGCAACGATCAACGACGAGTTGACTCGGGGGCTCCACAAACACGCGACCGAAGAGATGGGCTACCTCGCCGAGCTACTGCCGATCCTCCACAGACAGTCGACCGAGAGCCTGATCGAATCGCCCGGGGTTCGAGTCTGACCGCGGCGAGCACGCCCCCCGGGTTCGCCCCGGGGACTCCCGAGGCTAGAAGACACTAGCGCGAGTAACATCGCTCACAGTCGAAGGTCCTGGTAATCCCATTTCAGACTGGAACAAAATGATCCAATGCGGCAGTTCGTGACGCAGCGCCAAGCGGCATTCATCTCAGTTGTTGCGACATGTGCGATCGCGACCGGATGTCTTTCATCTCAAATCGACTATGCCCCGTCGGCCTCATTTTCGCCGGCTGAGGCCCGTAGCCTCGTCCTCCAAGTGCTCGAAGAGCAACCGCACGGCCTCGGCCCGGATCAGGCCGAAGTGAGCTTTGAGAAGATCACGACCAACCAGAGGCGCCGAAAGACCGTGACCTATTTCAACTCAATCGGGCGCATCGACCTCTACCTGGATCGGCGCGGAAACTACTACTTCGTTCGCGTTTTCGACAACGCTGGCGTGCTCCGCCTCCGCGTATGGACGCGCGAGCTGGAGAAGGGAAAACGATTCATGGACGGCGTAGAGGTACTCATGGCCTTCGCGGCGATGGAGAACCATGAGGAACTCCGTGCAGAGCAGGAACGGCTGGAGGAACTACGAGAGATCACTGACCGAATCGATCGAATCAAACGGGAGCGTGAGCGCGAAAAGCGGAAATCTCTCGAGCTCAAGGTCGAGGAGCCAGACCTGTAGTACCTGAAGGCACCAGGGCCGACTCAGACAGCGATCATATCGGCGCGAACCTTCGATTGGTTGGCGAGCCCCTTGGTAGATCTCGAACATTCCTTCGGTCGACCGTTTTGCTCTTTGAGAGCCGTGCTGGGGCCCAGAAGCATTTGAGCTATAGCCGAAGGACCCTCCAAATGCCGGTTCCTACGAACGAAGGTCCTCGCGCGGGGTCAGCGACCTGAACGATGCAGTTCGCCGCGTATCCGCCACGGTATGCTGATCAGCAGCGCGACCAGTACTGCGAGCGACCACGGGTTCGCAGAGGGCAGGAGGACTGGGAAGGCGGCGTCGAAGCCGATCGAGTAGTCGTCATCCGGAGACCCGGCCAAGACACCGTCGTGATTCGCGTCCCCGAAGCCGGAATCGAGTAAGCGGTAGAGGAACCGCATCCAGTCTCAGGAAGCTCGGAAGCCCTCGCGATCGAGATTCTGCGGAAGCAGCGCATCGAGTTGGTCCGCTTCCGTGATGGTCGGCAGCCATTCGAACAGGTGCGCGAGGTAGCGACCCGGCTCGATTCCGTTGGCCTTCGCCGTTTCGATCAGTCCGTAGAGGTTCGCGCTGGCCCGCGCCCCGGCGACCGTGTCTGCAAACAACCAGTTCTTGCGGCCGATCACGAACGGCCTGATCGCGTTCTCGACGAGGTTCGTGTCCAGCGGGATGCGCCCGTCGTCGAGCACGCGCACCAGCTTCGGCCACTGTCCGTCCATGTAGTGCAGGGCCTTGCCCGTCAGGCTTTGCGGCGGGACTGAATCGATCGAAGCGTCGAGCCA
>JAQBGU010000113.1:0-3884 GCA_032128375.1 Deltaproteobacteria bacterium
GTCGGGTCGGGACAGCGTTGCTGCTCGCCGCTATTTGCCGATCCGTTGGGCAGATGTTTTCCTGGGATGCGCCGCGGTCGGAGGTAGGCACGATGGGTGATGACGGACCGGAGGACGACTTCGGCTGTGAGCGTTGCTGGCTGAGCGTAGTCACGTTCATCGATGGCGCTTCGATCAAGCTATTTGATGGGTTTCGCAGAAGCGAGCGTTCTGCTTCGATCTAGGATCGATCTGAACCGTGTGCGTGTCAGAATGGAAACTCTTCGTTGGCTTCCGCTTCTCGCGCCCGCAGGATCGCGGTTCGAAATTCGCCAATCGCGTGTCTGAGCGGTTCGGTGCATCCGACGAGATGGTTTGCGGCGTGATCGATCTCAGTGTCTTCGCGCCGCCACATGGGTCTGTCCGAGTCGGTGAGGTCGGGGTAGATGGCGACGAGCGCGTAGACGGCGAGCCCCATCGTGTGGTCGAGTGCCGCGAGGATGGCGAGCTCGGGATCGCGCCTGAGATGGTCCGGGGTGAGCGGCGGTTGGGAAGTCATTGGCTCTTTCGCCCTCGTGCGATGCGTCGCGGGCGCTCGCTTTCAGGCGGGGCAAAGGTTTCCAGATAGAGCTTTTCATCGAGCTGCGTGCACTCACGTTCGGCCGCCGCGGCGAGGAGTTCGCCCGCTATGGTGGTGAGTACGCGGTAGTTTCCCGCTGCGTGATCGCAGAGCGTATCGACGAGTTCGGGGGTCATCAGTTTCTTGTTGCCCGCCGTTTCGAGCAGGTGGGATAGGCAGGTGCGCAGTTCGTCTCGTCCGACGTACTCCATCACGAGCCGCGCGCGGATGCGGCTGCCGAGCGGGAGAAGTTCCTCGCGCCGCAGCCGCTCGAGGAGTCGGCCATCGCCGGCGAGAACGACGGACAAGATGCTGCGCGAGTCGAAGTGGGTGGTGGCCAGGATGCGCAGCTCACTGAGCACGGCGGGAAGCATCTCCTGCGCTTCGTCGATCAGTAAAACGGGCCGCACGAGCGTACTGTCGATGTGGGCAATCCATCGCTCGCGCAGCGCCTTGAAGCCACCCCAGCGGTTATGGGGCTTGAGTTGCACGCCGAACAACTCGCCCATTTCGCGATAGAAGTCTGCGATGTTGCTCTGGGGGTGGGCGATCACGCCGACGCTGACTTCGCGAAGGGCGTCGAGCCGTTCGGCCAGAACACGCAGTGCGACACTTTTACCTGTTCCAGGGTCACCGGAAATCAGCGCGAACCCCCCTTCGCGCACCAGGCTCTGCTCGATGCGCCAGCAAAAGCTCTGGACTTTGGGGACCACGCGCAGCGCCTCGCTGGGGAGATCCGGCGAGAAGGGGTTCCATTTGAGGCCATAGAGCGCGAGGAGTTTCTTGTTCATGGGGTTGGATCCTCCAGGTTGGGGTCATCGTCATGGGGTTGCGGGAGATACGCCGGGGGTTGTCCCGTGGCGGCGTACTGTTCGATGAGGCTGCGGAGCAAGGGCGGGATCTCAGACTTCGGGGGCGAGGCGACCGGTGTGACCTCACCGAGTGGCTCGATGCTTCGCCGCGCTCCGTCGGCGTTGCGGGCCTTGTCGAGCGGGAACAGCGGGCACAGCGAAGACCCGGTGCGGGGATCGACGAGTTCCAGCGTGCGCAGGTCCCATTGCGCGTAGCGAAGGTGGAGGGTTTCGAGCTGTCGATACCGCGATGGCACCTCGAAGCGCACGCCTTCGAGGCTGAGGGTGCCATCGCTGCGGCGCTGCCTTCGGGTGACCTGGCGGCGAAAGGCGTGGCGCAGGGTTTTCGAGTCCGGTGCTTCGCGACCGACTTCGGGGGCATCGAGGAAGCGGCGAAGCGGCGAGGAGCCGATCTCGCGGTGAGGCTGTTGGTTGTAGTCCCCCTCCACCCACGCCTGGGTGACGTCGTTGAGGGTCTCGAGCGTGAGATTGTCCTCGTTGTCGAGCATGGCGAGCAGGCGGTTCTCGACATTGAGCCAGAAGTGTTCCTGCTTGGCGTTCTGGTAGGCGCTGTAGGGCAAGATCGTTTTGTGGCTGATGCCCAGGCGCGAAAGACCTTGCTGGGTCTCGTCGGCGCGCATCGCACCGCCGTTGTCGGTCATGAGCGCGCGCGGAAGCCCGCGCTTCTGAATGGCCTGCGAGAGCCCATGGACGAGACTCTCGGCACACTCGATGTTGTACCACTGGGCATGACAAGCCAGGCGCGAGTGGTCGTCGATCACGCACAGCATCTCGGGCTGGATCCAACGTCCGTCTCGGGCCAAGACCTTGCGCGAGGCGACGTGGAAATCGAGATGCCAGAGTTCGAAGACGTACTCGGCCTCAAAACTGCGCACCTCGCGCCTTTCTCGATGCTCCACGGCGACAAGCTGTCCGGCCGTGGGGTTGCGCGGCAGTTTCTTCCGCCGCGAAAGCCCCTGGCTCTTCATGTAGCGCAGCAGCGTGGAGTAGGACGGGGTCGTCCCGAGTCCCGGTTCGTAGACGACGAGCTTCTCGAGGTTGTCGTAGTGCAGCTGCACGCTCCACGACGGGTGGTCTGAGTACTGGGACCGCACGGCCTGTCGCAGCAGAAGCGAGATCGTTGTGTGCGTACCGACGTCCCGACGGACGCGGGTGCGCAACGCGCCGACAGGGTCGCGGGATGCCGCACGGGCTCGGTAGTACCAGCGCTCGATCGTCGAAACAGCAAACTCGACCGGCTCGCCCGTGATCGGGTGCTGCCAGCTCGTTTGCGCGAGCTGTTCGAGGGCGCGCAGCAGCCCGCCGCGCTCGCGAGGTGGACGGGCCAATAGCGGTCCCACGATGGCGAAGCGAAAGCTCGCCCAGGCGTCGTGCGGTTGCGGCTCGTCTCGCTTCGGCATCGCTGTCGTGCCCCTTGGCTCGGTCCGAGCGTGGGGGCACACCCTATGGAGTCCGCGGTTCGGGATCTATGAGCATCTTCTGCGGGTCATCGTCGACGGGCACCGTTGAGGACGAACGGGACGAACGAAGGCAGAGATCCGAGAGATCAGATCGGTGCGAGAAAACGGAGCAGCGAAACGATCTCGTTCGGTTCTCTTTGCGGGGCAAAGCGATCGAGCAGTGTGCCGGGCAACCCTTCGGCTGACAGCGCGGGCGACAAGCGAGCCCGGTGCTCGCGCCAGAACCGCGAGGCGGGGAAGTCGTCGCGCCACCACCTCTGCCAGCGAGCGAGGGTACGCCGGTCGACACCCAGCTCGGCACGCAGTGCCGTGACCCGGCGGGGCGAGGCACCGTGGGTCATCGCCGTCAGCACGATGATCGCGACACCGAAGTACACGCGCCGACCGAGAAAACGCAACGACGGCGGCGTGGTGCGCGACCGGCACCCATCGCGGTGACAACAAAAGCTCTGTCTGCGCGCCTGGTCCGGAGACAGATCCGCCGGACCTCCGCGTGGCTTGCGAGGATAGTTCGCCCGATCGAGCCGTCCGCCGCAGGGACAGCCCTGGGCCTGGGCTTGATCAGCGAGATCCTGGTCGAATTTGTAGAGAAGGTCGAAAAAACGGGTGTCGCGCAGCAGGTCATGCCACACTGGTGATCTCCTTTGGTGTCAGACCCAAGGAGATCAGCCCCCTCCAGCGCTTACGTCAAGTGCTGTGAGGGGGCACTCGTTTGAGGGCGAAACCCTCCGAACTGCGGCGCCAGCCCGAGGCGTGATATCAGCCCAACAGCGCGGGCATGATCACGTTCCGTGATGGGGCCGAGCCAATCCCATCACCGAACTTGATCAAGAAACGGGGGTTACCCATCGATCTGTGTGACTGCTCTGAATCTGGACATGACGACGGTGCAGCATTTAGCGGCGAGGGGTACCCGCTTCGCTGTCGGGTTGGGGATCGGCGCGCATTTGGAGT
>JAQBGU010000114.1:0-50327 GCA_032128375.1 Deltaproteobacteria bacterium
GTCGGGTCGGGACAGCGTTGCTGCTCGCCGCTATTTGCCGATCCGTTGGGCAGATGTTTTCCTGGGATGCGCCGCGGTCGGAGGTAGGCACGATGGGTGATGACGGACCGGAGGACGACTTCGGCTGTGAGCGTTGCTGGCCCTCTGCCGCAGACGCAGCATGGGGGGCGCGCGGCGCGCTCACTCACGAGGCTGAACTCATCGATGAGTCGCACTTCCACGTGATGATTCTCACGTGTTCCCGTTGCACTCAGAGCTTCGTCTCGGTCTTCACTGAGATGGTCGACTGGGCGGATGGCGACGACCCGCAGTACTGGACGCTCTTGCCGGTCACGGCGGCGGAAGCCGCCGACGTAGTCCAGCATGGAGATTTGCTGACCGAATCAAAGCTCGATGCGCTGGGAGCTGGCCGGCGCTGCCTACGGTCCGATCACCCTAAGGGCTCACTCAACAATAACTATCTGATTTGATGGGCGCTCGACGCTGGCTTGAGTGTGTAGTTTCGAGCCGGCTGTGTGGTGTGTGCTTTGAGGCAAAGCTGCTCCATCTGTTCATCGGTGACCTTCACTCCGTTGGGGTAGTCCTTCTTCACGAGGTACGCCTTGACGCCAAGGCCGCCACGGGTCGTAGTTGAGCGTGCATAGTTGATCAGAGTTTCGTAGCTATCGAGTGGCTTGCCTGCCCAGTTCTTGCTGAGTTCGCTGAACAAGCGATGCTCGATGGGGTTCCATTTGGAGGCTCCGGTGGGGTAGTGGCAGACCGTCACGGTCAATCGAAAGCGGTCGCAGAGCACTTGTTGGAGTCTGTGCTTCCAGGCCCGCGCTCTGCAGGAATTACTTCCTCCGCTATCGGCCAGGATCAGGAGCTGCGTCGCTCCGCGATAGCGTTGTCGACCGTCGTAACGCCACCACCTAGCGAGATTGTCGACGGCGAAGCCGGGGGTGTCGTGGCTGTTGCCGATGAAGAGCGACCCCAGATTTGCCTGGAGGTCGTAGACTCCATACGGAATGGCGATTCCCTCGGCGTCGGACCGGAAGTCATGGTCGCGAACCAGAACGGGCTCTCTTTGCCAAGCGGATCCTGCGTTCTTGAAGTTGCCGATCAACTCTTTCTTCTTTGTGTCGATGCTCACGATCGGTAGGCCGCGATTTGCGAAGGACTCACGCCGATTCGCGATGTAGGCAAACTGCTCGTCGCGGTCCGCAGGCGTGGAGGCTGTCAGTTTCTTGTGATTGACGCGCAGCGCGTATCCCATCTGTCGCAACAGCTTGCCAACGGTGTTGGCGCAAACCGTAATCCCGATTTCTCGGAGTTGCTCGGCGATCTTCTCGGTGGTCCGGCGAGTCCACTTCAGCCCGGTCATGGGATCGCCTGCGGTTTCGTGTTTCATGAGTTCTTTGATCTTTCCGATGACGTCCGGCGTTTTTTTTGGACCGACTTTCGTCCTGCCCCCGGCCTGCGAACACGCTCGATCTCCGCGTCTCGTGCGAGCAGGTCCCGCCGCCCTCGCGCGATCGTGCTGGGGTTGAGCCCAAGCAGTTCGCTGATCTGCTGGTCACCACCGTGCCCGATCTTTAGAGACTCGAGTCCTGCATAGAGACGGCGCTGCTTTTCATCGAGGAGGCTGTAGAAGAGCACAATCGCGGCCTTCAGCTCTTCGGGGAGCACGCGCACCCCAACTCCCAGCCCCAAGAGCGAGGGCTCCGCTTGATAGACTTGACGAGAAGCCAACTGATGTCGACGAATCGAAGCATCCGCCGCGACGTAGACAAAGCGATCGAAAAATGATTCGCGCACCAGGCGCTCCTCACGAACCAGCTTCAGCAGAGGTGCTTTCACGGACACGTTCACGATGTTCTCAAGTTCGTTTGCGGTGTAGCCTGCCTCCGACGCCTGGACCAACACTTCGAGAGTTGCGAGCAACGTTCCATGCTTCGAGAACCAAACCGAGCGGAAGGACCACAGCCCCATCTCGTCGAAGCGGGCGGTCTCGCCCAAGGCGTAATAGCGACCCCGATGCGAGTAGCTCGATAGATAGTCCAATGTCTCGAGTTTTCGGAATAGCGTCGAGTCGACCTCCGTCCCCAACGCTCCTTTCAACTCCTCAATGGTGGCGATCTTCTGCTTTTGGAGAAGACGAGCCAAGTCGCGCGCGTAAAACCGTTCGGTTCTCATTATCGGAGAATTCCCCCTCTATAGGTACAATTCTCCGATAATCGGCGAGCCTGTCAAGTGGCTGCCCTATCAACGCGATCTCGTCTAGCCCCTTAGAATTGACTCAAGATGACGATTCGCTGCCTTCACACCCTCAACGGTCACGCCAGATAGACGCAGGAATATCGGAGGAGTATGCTGGGAATCAGGCGTTAATTCTTGAGTGGGCCCTTAGCGTCGCTCGCCGTGCTGTTCGGGCTGGAAGTCGTCATGGTGGAGACACGCTGACTCGCCTGCACCTGTGGTGGGGCGGCATCCCCGGATTGCTGACGATGGGCGCGTTCCTGATCTGGCGCCACCCCGGCGCGATCCGACGATGAAGCACGACACGGGCGGAAGGAGGGGTAGAATGGAATCCCTTTTCACGCCTGGCACGCCGCTTGCTTTCGAAGTGTACGAAGTGCCAAGAAAATCAGTCACACGGCCGATATCGCGACATCACGTCGCCCGCACATCAGTGGCAAGACAAAGCAACAAGCACAGCTTGCGTTGGCATTGTTTGCGCCTGGTTCGGGCGAGGAGGATCAGGTAAGGAAGTTGACGACCGCAAGAGACGTCATGACGGACCCGGTGGTTTCGGTTGGCCCCGATTCATCGCTGCCGGAGGTGCTCCGCATCTTCGTGGCGGAGAACATTCACGGCGCACCGGTCGTCGATGACGAAGGTCAACTCGCCGGTGTGATCACTACGAGTGATCTACTTCGCGCTCAGGAGAACGAGCGCGACGCGGCCTTGGCTACAGTCGATTACCTCAGAGATGTTCTCGAGTTTTCCGCACCGGATTGGTCCGGCGACGTTACCGACTTCCAGGATCGGCTCGGAATACGAACGGTCGAAGTCATGACGAAGAGCGTCGTGAGCGTGCCATCCGACGCACCGGTCGCCGATATCGCACGCACCCTGCGCGAAAACCAGATCCATCGGGTCTGGGTGAAGGACGCGGGCCGTCTGTGCGGGGTTGTCTCTACGCTCGATCTGATGGCAGTGATCGAGCAGGGATGCGTGGGTTGAAGTGTCGAGACAGAGCACAACCCGCGGGTAGCTCCGGATTCTGAGGAAGAGGTTCGTATGTCTATTCCTCCTCGTCCTCGTCGTCCTTGCTGGCTTCGGGGTCGTAGGCTTCGGGAACCGGATGCGCGATCCGCGCCACAGCCTGCTCGTAGTCGAATCCGACCTTCGTTGCGTCCGCCCGTGTGTAGCGCTCTGGATCCCATGCGCGGCTATCGTCGTTGTGGCAGGTGACGCAGACCTTTTCGCTCTGGGGGATCATCCCCTTCGCAACCGAGAGTTCGTTATCGATCATGACTTTCTTTTTTCGATAGTCCTTGCCGGGACCGTGGCACGCCTCACAACCGACGCCCTCGCTTCGCTCAATTTTTTTGTAAGCCAGTTCGTCGGGAACGCCGTGTGCAGTCGTGTGGCATCTGAGGCATTCCCCATGGGTCTGGGGATCGTCGATTCCCATTTCGCTGGCCCAGTTCTTCGCCTTCTCGCTGGCAAGGGTCTCGTAGGCCTTGGCGTGCTTCGAATTCAGCCACACCCCGTACTGATTGCCGATCGGTTCCTTCTTGTGGCAGGTCCTGCACCTCTTGACGCCAACAAATTGGTGCTCCTTAGCCTCGGCGATGTGAGCGGGGGCTAACAGCACCAGCAGGGCGAGGACCGCTGCCCCGCACGACTGCGCTCGCCGCGGGAGTCCAATCGATTGGATGGATGCTCTCAATGGGTTCGAACAAATCGGAACTATCATGGCCATGCCCTCGCTCTATTTCAGTCCAGAGTCCAAAGTGACACTCGATCGATAGCAAGGCGCGTTTCGAGTGACAAATTCGGTCGCGGAAATTTTTCACTACGCATAACGCAGTAGCGACCGGATCCTCAGCTGCGGATACTTGGCGAAAGGTGCAAGAGCACGATATTCTGGGCGTCTGGCGAGATCGTAGGTTCGCGACCCCATCGAGGAGTCCCATGGCGGCAGGCGAACGAAGCCCCGAGACGCTGGAAGAAGGCGCGGAGCTCAACCGCCGCGAGGTCTTGCTCCTCTGTTCAGGTGCCGGCACCGCCTTGTTTGCGGCGGCCGTGCCGATTGCCCGATACCTGAGCCCCGTCCCGTCGGGAGACGTGGGCGATTCCGCGCGAATTCCCGCCGACCAGCTCGCCCTGTGGGAGGCAGAGAGCATCCTGGTACGCGGGGCCCCGGGCTTCGTCGTCCGTACGCCGGAGCAAATCTACGCCTGTTCTGCCGTCTGTCCCCACCTTGGGTGTGTCGTGAAGTGGAATCGAAGCCGGCGGGTCTTCTTCTGTCCTTGCCACGGTGCGAGGTTCGCTCCGGACGGGCGGGTCCTCGGCGGCCCATCCCCGGCGCCCCTGCAGCGCTTCGAAGTCGCGATGCGCAGTGGCAAACTCGTCGTCGGGCAGGGTTAGGACTCTGCGCCGTCGCGCGCGAGTTCTCCTGCGCGGACGACGACAGCGAAGAATTTGGCAGTAATGCGCCCCAGCAGAGTCCTCGACTGGCTCGACGACCGTACGGGCTTCCGGCAGCTCGTTCGCTCGCAGCTCGTCGATTATCTGATACCGGCGACCACGAACCGTTGGTACTCACTGGGCTTCGTGGTGCTGGTATTCGTCGGCATCCAGCTCGTGACCGGCATCCTACTGCTTTTCTATTACATCCCCGATGCGTCGCGAGCCTTCGAGAGCGTCGAACAGATCATGCACGAGGTCCCGTTCGGATGGCTCATTCGCCTGGTCCACGTCCACGGCGCGAACGCCATGATGATCGCGCTGTTACTGCACCTGCTCGTCGTCGTCGTCACCAACGCGTACAAGAAACCGCGCGAACTCCACTGGCTGACCGGCTGCATGCTGCTGTTCACGACGATGGGCCTCTGCTTCACGGGTTACCTGTTGCCATGGAGCCAACTCTCCTTTTGGGCGACGACCGTTGGCATGAAGATCGTCGAGAGCGTCCCGATGATTGGACCGACATTGATGCACTATTTCCAGGGCGGCTACGTGGTGGGCCCGACGACGCTCGGGCGAGCCTTCGCGTTTCACGTGTCGCTGTTGCCCGCGCTGCTGTCGATACTGATCGTTGTGCACATCATCCTGGTGCGTCATACCGGCATCTCGCCGCTGCCGATGGCATCGGCGGAACACGCGCTCGCGAAACGCCGATTCTTCCCCGGGTTTGTGATCGAAGACCTGGCTGTCGCGCTCGGTGCGCTGAGCGTCTTCTGCGCGTTTCTGTTCTTCGCGCCCCATCTGTACCTACCACCGGAGGCCTTCGAGAAGGCGGACCCGTTCGTCACGCCGCTTCACGTGAAGCCCGAGTGGTATTTTCTCGCCCAATATCAGGTGCTGCGACTGGTTCCGAACAAGACGGTCGGCATCCTTTCCCAACTCCTGGCCTTCGCCGCGCTGTTGCTGCTTCCCTTCCTGGATCGCAACCCAGTCTCGAACATCCTGCGCAGGCCTGTGTTTCTGTTCGGCGTCTGCGGAATCGTGGCGGGGGTAGTCGCACTCACGGTCATGGGAGCGCTCGCATGAGAGCCGCTGCTGGCACCGCAGTGTTTCTGGTGTCCCTCGCCGTGGCGATCCCGGGGCGCGGCGACAACGAGGTCGACACCTGTGTGAGCTGCCATGTAGAGGAGGAAGACTCGGAACTCTCCGACCCGGTCGACGAATGGCGGCGTAGCGTGCACGCGGAGGCCCAGGTCACTTGTGACGGCTGCCACGGCGGAGACCCCTTCGAACAGGACGGGGATCTCAGCATGGACGAGGACGAGGCCGGCTTCTTAGGTGCTCCCGACTGGACCGAAGAGGCCGAGTTCTGCGGCTCCTGCCACGAGGACGTGCTCGTCGGCTACGGCCAGAGCGTTATGGCCAGCGAGATCGCCAAGGGCAACCGAGTGGCGGTCTGCACCACCTGCCACATGGGCGACGGTCACGCGATCGTGCGCGCCGTCCCGGCGGAGATTCTGACTGAGGAACGCTGCAGCCAGTGTCACGACGCGGATCGGGCATTCAAGCTGCTCGCGTTGCTCGAGCAGACGCGCGGCCACCTCGCTCGCGTATCCACGAGCCTCGAGCGCATCCAGGGCAGGATCGACACCTCCCGGATCGATCGGGAAGTCGCACAGGTGCGCCAGCGCGCCGTCGTTGTTGCCCACAGCTACGACCACGTCCGCATCACAGAGGTGGCTTCGGTCGCCCGCGAGCGCCTCGAGGCCGCCGAGGTCGAGATCGCGCATCTTGCGCGCGAAGCCGATTTTCGCGTCCGCGTGGGCACCGGAGCCACCGCACTGCTGGGTGCCGCCTGCTTCGGAGCGATGCTGCTAGAGCGCAATCTTCGCAGAAGAAGCCGCAACAAGGCGTGATCGCGAACTCGCTCTGAGGCCTCAGACCTATCTGATGGTTTTTGGCGCCCGGTCAACGGCGGGGTCAAAGATACAACCCGACCCCCTCGCCCGGCTTGGTCCGGGGTCCCGAATCCTCAGCGTGACCGGCGAGGACCTCCTGATGTGTGGCGCCGCCGAACATCTGCTTGATACGGTCATCCCAATTGTCGGCGGTCGATGACACGACGCTTATGGCGAAGCGGAGTTCTTCCTCGCGAAACTGTTCGCCGAGCAGCGTCTCGTCGAACCAGACGGAGTTGTGTTCCGCGTCGAGTGCGAAGCGTCCGAACATCAATCCGAAGTTGAGCCGTGCCAGGAACAGACCGAGCTCGGGCGTCACGATGACGCCGATGTTGGTGATGGCGAAGATGCGGACAATGACTTGCCCATCGGGCGTTGCGCGTGGTGCGACCATGACGTGGACGTCATCGATTGGAAGCACGTAATCCCCATCGCTGTCCTGCTCGGGGGTGTGGCCGAGAACGTCAGTAACGATGGTCTCGATGCGCGCTCGGGCCTGTGTGAGCTTCAGTTGCGCTTCGTGTTCCAATTTATGGCTACCATGCGCCACATCGAGAGCGGCGTTGGATTTCTCACCAAAGACCTCGACGAGCAATTCCTGCAGCAGGCCCACGGCCACCTCGCCGTCGGCGACGGTTCGCGCCCAGCATTTCGTCGGATCGGCCGGGTCCTCCGTCGTGAGTCCTCGCTCCTTGAGTCTGCGGCGCACCTCGATCGAAAGTTCAGCGACGCTGCGCGGACGTCCCGGTATGCGCACCTCGAGGCCGCTGTCATCGTTTCGTGTTACTTCGATGACGTTGAGAGGTCGACCATCCGGCACCACGGCCACGAAGCCGTAGGGTTCGAGCGCTGCAACCTCTCCTAACAGGAAAGAACGCGCGGTGACGGGGTCAGTCATAGAACTCCTCCAACGAGAGTGCTCCGACTCTACAACACCAGCAGGAGATGCTCGGTGACAGTCGCCCTGTCGCGGTCTGACGACGTCGCCATCTCAGGGTTTTACGATCACTTTTTGGTTCTTCTATCAGGGCGCAGAGCGCCACATCGGAAGTCGCCAATTGGTTCCGAGAATGGGGGCAATTCGCCCTGCTAGCGCTGCCTGGAAATTCCAAGGTCCAGCCTCGGTCAGTTCCGAACGCGCACTCATTCGGCGCTACCGATCTGGTAGATCGCCCGATGTGATCCCAGCGCGACGAGAGAGACGCCGCGCCAAGGTCTCGCTGTCTGGAAAGCAGTGCAGCCGCGCGGCGTCAGCCATGATGTCGCAGCAACCCCCCAGCTGATCGGAAACCATCCCGGCGCGGACGGGCGGGGACTATTAACTCGCTGGTTGGTGCCGCCGGCCGTCTATGCACTGACGGGCCCGACTTTCGCTTTGATTCGAGCCGTCTTGGGCTTTTTCTTCGGTGGGTCGATCACTTTTGCCAGCTTCCTCAATACCTTGACGGCGTCGTGACGCGCCTGCGTGGTCAATTTCCTCCAGCGACGTTCGCCATCGGCTTCGAATCGCCCGAGCTGATGGCTGACTTCCCGAAGCGCTCGCGTCAAGCCGCGGCCCACGTCCTTTTGAGCGCCCTCGATCTGCTTCTCGAGCTGGGTCAGGTCGCGCCGGACGAGGCGCGAAAAATCGCGAAGGTCTTTCGGGAGTTCGCTTTCGATTCGCTCGATCGCGGATTTGCGCCGTGTCGCATTCGAACCACTGGCTTTCTTTGTGGCAGTCTTGGCCGCACCCTTGCGGTGGCTCTGTTTTTTGGGATGTCTAATCGAAGTGGGCTGAGTGGCAGACATGTCGAATCTCCTTGGGTGTCGTATTGGTGTCGTATTGGTGCTGTCGATTGAAACCAATTGAATCCAATGGGATCCCTTCGCAATCGGCGTGCCATCGAGCGGCGGATCTGGCGGATCATCGACGCACGACGCGAACACGGCGCTTCGAAAAATGCTCTGAATCGAGCCGGGCGCTGACTGAGCAGCTAGCCGCCGCGAATTGCTGACGGCAGGAGATTTCTGAACCGCCGTGCCGTGCATTCGGACGCTGCCCGAAGTCGATTGCAGAAGTCGATTGCAGAAGTCGATTGCAAATGAGTCAAGTCACCCCATCCAGTTCGCAACTACTCAATGATGGGTCAAATGGCTACATTCGCAGAATCCATCTGCGTTGTCCGGATCTCTCGAGCCGTCTTGATGCTGGCACGCGCGTTGCAGTTCATACGCGCACATTCTTGATTACGGAGACCCAACCGATTCTCAGGAGACGTACCCGCGCCTTCGCGCTGGACTCACTTGTGATGACTGCCAAAACCCAGGCGCGCATACTTCAACCACGGAGAACTCCCAATGAAGGTGAACACGATTCTGGTTCCCACCGACTTCTCGGCTGACGCCGAGAAGGCTCTTTCCACGGCCAGGGGACTAGCAAAGATTTTTGAGGCCAGAATCGTTGTTCTTCACGCCTACCGCGTAGACATTCCGATGCTATCGCCGATGGCCGGCGGGTATGCGATTCCGCACGATTTCTACGACGATCTCCGGTCTCATTCGGTCGCACGGGTCGAAAAACTCGCCAAGGAAATCACCGCCGACGGTATCGAGGCAACCGGAATCGCGATTTTGGAAACGGCTTCGCTCGGCATCGTGGCGCAAGCGCAAAGCCTCCCAGCAGACCTCATCGTCATGGGCACTCGCGGACTTACCGGACTCAAGAACCTGGTGCTCGGAAGCGTTGCCGAGCGCGTGGTGCGGTTAGCTCCGTGCCCGGTACTGACCGTCAAGGCGGCCATCTAGACGACCCCAAACCCGCCGCCAGTTCGGATTCTCGAGGTGTTCGAACTCGAGAACACAATTCGCCTTGGAGCAGCCCGTGCAGTCGAATGGCCCGAACAACGAAGCGCCGCCGAGGAATCGGTTTCACACGGCTCTCGAGTTTCGAGGTTGGAACCCGTGGTACGTATTGATGGGTGGCTGGATGCTCCTCATTCTGGGGCAGTCCTGGTATGAGAGTACCCAGCTGGCGACGATCCCCTACTGCCGGTTCCTCGAGTACCAGCAGGAGGGGCGCGCGAGCGATCTCGTGGTTGGCAGCGAGCAGATCACTGGGCGGATCGACGCGCCAGAGCCAGGCCAGCCAGCACGCTTTCGCACGGTACGTGTCGACCCCGAGCTGGCCGACCGGCTGGATGGTATCGAGTTCACTGGCGCCGTGGAGAATAGCTGGCTCAGTCGGGCGCTCGCGTGGGTTCTACCGATCGGGTTCATCCTCATGTTCTGGATGTTCCTGCAGCGGCGCCTTGGCCAGGCCGGAGGGCTCGGCGCAGGCATGTCCGTGGGCAAGAGCAAGGCGAAGATCTACGCCGAGGTCGACGAAGCCAAGGAGGAGTTGAAGGAGATCATCGGCTTTCTGTGCGAGCCGGAGCGTTGCGGCCGACTGGGAGCGCGTCTGCCCAAGGGGATCTTACTCGTGGGGCCGCCCGGCACGGGCAAGACGCTGCAGGCCCGGGGGGTCGCGGGGGAAGCGGGCGTTCCGTTCTTCTCGATCAGCGGTAGCGAGTTCGTGGAGATGCTCGTGGAGGTTGGCGCGGCCCGCGTTCGCGATCTCTTCGAGCAGGCGCGCGGGCGAGCACCGTGCATCATCTTCATCGACGAACTCGATGCGATGAGCCGCGCCCGCGGCATCGGCCCGATGGCCGGTGGTCATGACGAAAAGGAGCAGACCCTCAACCAGCTCCTCTCGGAACTCGACGGCTTCGATCCCAGCCACGGTGTGGTACTACTAGCCGCCACGAACCGGCGCGAGATCCTGGACGCCGCGCTGCTGCGCGCCGGACGCTTCGATCGTCAGATCCTGGTCGATCGACCCGACAAGTCCGCACGATTGGAATTTCTGCAGTTGCACCTGCGAAAAGTGAATCTCGCTCCCGACACCAAGCCAGAATCCATCGCTGCACTTGAAACGACTGGCAGCATGAGGAGCGCGGCACACCAATGGGGAGAGAGCATGGGCTATCGAACACGGCATGTGGGCATCGCGGCTCAGACTCTGGGAGTCGCGATCGCGCTCACTTTTCTGATCTCGACAGCGGCCGTCGCGGGCGACGCCGACCCGGCCTTCGCCGAAGAGGAAATGGACGACTGTCTTGATTGTCATGACGAGACCGAGAAGTCCCCGGTGCTTCCCATTCTGGCGACCGCACATGCCGTCAAGGCCGACGGGCGGACGCCGCTGGCGCAGACGCACGAGTGTCAGACCTGCCACGGCCCGAGCGCCGCACACGCGGAGGACGAGAACGTCGCGACCTCCATCGTGTTCGGCCCGGAGTCTCCCGCAGCCCCGCAGAACGCGGTCTGCCTGAAATGCCACCAGGGAGGCGACCGTATCAACTGGCAGGGCAGCGTTCACGCTGCCTCGGACGTTTCGTGTGTCAGCTGCCACAAGGTTCACGTCAAGGAAGACCGGGTAATGATGAAGAACCGCCGGCCCGACACTCCGGTCATGCGCCCGGCGCAGATGGCTGTCTGTTTCCAGTGTCACCAGGACAAGCGAGCCGAGATTCACAAGGCTTCGTCGCATCCGCTGCGGGACGGCCTGATCGGGTGCTCCGACTGTCACAATCCTCACGGCTCGATGGGTCCAACCAATTTGAAGAAGCCTACGCTGAACGAGACCTGCTACACGTGCCACGCGGAGAAGCGCGGACCCTTCGCGTGGGAGCACGCTCCAGCGGCAGAGGACTGCTCGACTTGCCACACCCCGCACGGGTCGAACCATCCGTCATTGCTCACCGCTCGGGTGCCGCAACTCTGCCAACGCTGCCACGCCGAGTCTCGCCACCCGAGCACCGCGTACGCTGGCCCGGACACGCAGGGGATGCCGGTGATCGACTTTCATATCGGTTCAAAGGGTTGCCTGAATTGTCACCCCGAAGTGCACGGGTCGAACCATCCGTCCGGTTCGCGGATGTCGCGGTGATGCTGTCATGAAGCGTCAGAGCACTATTTCGGAGACCACAAAATGAGACGACGCGCTTCGATTCGAACGGAAGGTGGAATGCTGGCGAAGATCGCGACTGCGCTGACCGTCTTTCTACTCGCCGGCGCTGCCTTCGCGAACGACGACGACGCCTCCGCAGATGACCACGCCTACCACGATCTCAGTACGCTCTCGAGTTCGGCGGAGTTGGGCTTCCTCTACAACAGCACGAACGATGACAAGTTCGGCGACTACACCGGTCTCGACGACAAGGGCTTCTTTGTGTTGGGGAACATCGATATCCGTCGGCGCAGCCAGTTCGACGCCGAAGACCCGTACTACTTTCGGCTGCTCGGGCTGAATCTCGGCCTCGATTCCCGCTACGTCGACGCAGAATACAAACTGCCCGGTATGTTCGGGCTGTCTTTCGTGTTCGATGAGCTACCGAAATTCCAGACGGATTCGGGCCGCACCCTCTTCCGCGGCGCGGGCTCGGAGTCTCTGACGCTGCCCAGCGATTGGGTGCAAGGCAATAACGCCTTCGAGATGACGGCGCTCGAATCCGACTTGCGCGACATCCAGATCGACCATGAGCGACGGATCCTCGGTGGCGGAGCATCGCTGGTGCTGCCGTCCAACCTCGACTTCGACGCCAGCTACACACACGAGACAAAGCGCGGCGAGAAACTCACGGGAGCCGTCCTCGGAATCAATGGCGGCAACCCGCGCTCGGCAGTCGTGCCCGAAAGGCTCGACTACGTCACACATCAGATTGAGTCGAATCTGCGCTACACCACCGATGCGCTGCAGCTTCAGCTGCAGTACTACGGCTCCGGTTTCGACAACGATGCCAACAAGACCCGCTGGGAGAACCCTTACCTGCCCGTATCCGGCGAACCGCGCGGTAATTGGCCCGACCGCGGCGGCCCGGCCGGCTATCCCGCGGGCCAGAAGGGGCAGATGCCAGACAACTGGTTCCACCAGATTTCCGGTTCGGGAGGCTTGAACCTGCCATACAACAGCCGCGTCATGCTGAACGCGGCCTTCGGCTGGATGCGTCAGAACGACGACTTCTTGCCGTACACCATCAATCCGAACATCAATACTCCGCTCCCCCTGCCGGGAAACGGACTCGACGGAATCGTCAAGACCCGTCTGGTGAAGTTCGAGTTCGTGTCGAATCCGATCCCGAAAGTCGGCGTGAAGGCCGCCTACCGCTGGAATCAACGCGACAACGATACGTCGGTGGAGAACTACTTCCGGGTTCCGAACGACGTCGGGGATCAGGTTGCCCCCGAAGATGCCCGGCTCAACCGGCCGTACAGCTTCGAGCACCACCAGGTCGACGCCGACGTGAGCTACGACGTGTTCAAGCGTACCAAGCTGACGGTCATGTACGCCTGGGATCGCACCAAGCGCAATCGTCAAGAGGTCAAACAGAACGACGAGCACTCGTTCGGCGTGAAGATGGTGAGTAACGCCAGCCGCTACGTCACCGGCGGTGCCCATTACGAACGCTTCTATCGAACAGGCAGCAGCTACAACTGTGTCAGGCCGCTCATCGTCACGGAAGCCCAACCAGCAGACGACTTGGGGTGTCCGCGTGAGGCCGGTTCAGGTCTGGTCTTCGAGAATCACCCGTTCATGCGCAAGTACTACATGGCCGACCGGCGTCGCAACGAGGCGCACACATGGCTCAATCTGATTCCGATCGGCAGCCTGAACTTCGCGTTCAACGTGCGGTACTCGGACGACGATTATCACAACACGAGATACGGTCTGACGGATCGTAAGGCCTACACGCCGGGCGTAGACATCACCTGGATGCCCGCAGACCAGCTGAACTTTCACGCCTTCTACAACTACGACTGGATCGTGTCGAACCAGGACTCGATATCATGGTCGGACGACGCGACAGCATTCGACTCGGCAAACCGCTGGACGAGCAAGACCACGGATACCATCCACACAGCGGGCGGGGGAGTCGACATCGATGTCATCCCGAATCGGTTGGGCATTGGCGTGGAGTATCTCTTCGCCAAGTCCAGAGGGAAGATCGACACCGATGTCAACGCGGGACTCACCTCAGGGTTGCCCTTCCCAGACGACAAAACCGAGCTCCATGACATCAGTGTCCACGCGAACCTGCAGATCACGCGAAACCTCTCGACCCGAGTGGGTTACTTGTTCGAGCATTACAGTTCGAAGGACTGGCCCATCGATAACATCTGCCCGGCTTGCCTGAGCTTCTCCGGTACCTCCTCGGTAATTGGCTCCGGCGAAGACTCGCCCGACTATCACGCCCACGTGGTGTCGTTGTCGATGAAGTGGGAGTTCTGGTAGATCGACCCGCAGGCGTACCAGCCCGACGGGTACTAACACTACGCTTGGGAGAAGCACACGTTTCAGCGTCGGCCACGACTAAATCAACCTGACCAGCGACCAGGCGGCGCGATCGATCAGCCGCGCCACCCATCCGCGCTTTGCCAGCGCATCGATGTCGATGGGCAGAGCGTTCGTGGGCGCTGGTCCGAAATGTTCCCGAATCCAACCAGTGGTGGGATGGCCCTCGACTAGCAGGCTGACTTCGTGGCTGTGATACAGGCTCTGGCGGTCGAGGTTAGATGTGCCGATGATCGACAGCCGGTCGTCGAAGGCCGCGACCTTCGCATGCATCATGCGCTCAGCATCCTCGAACACGCGAACTCCACAACGGAGCAGCCGCGGAACGAAGGCGCGAGCTGCGCGGCGAAAGATCGGATGATCTGAACGCCCAGCCATCAATATCTCGACGTGAACGCCTCGTCGTGCTGCACGCACAAGAGCGTCCAGCACGCCGCGGCCTGGAGCGAAGTAGGGACTCACGAGCAGCACGCTCGACCGCGCCTCATCGAGCCCCGATATCACGGTGTCGCGCATTCGGCGGCGCTGGTAAACCGGTCCGTCCGCAAGCACCGCCGCGCGCGTCGTCCCGCCCGTGTACTCGATGGCGCCGGCAACCGACTGCGTTTCGCAGACAGGCAAAGAATTACCGTCCGTGATGGACACTGCCTCACAGCGTGCCCAACTCTCAGCGAACCGTATCTCGAGTTCGCGGACAACACGCCCCTGCACCCTCGCATGAGCGTCGCGCCATGCCGGCGCGCCCCCGACCTCCGCTGCGTATTCGTCGCCGATGTTGAGTCCACCGACGAACCCAACGCGGCTGTCCACGACGAGTAGCTTGCGATGATCACGCCGCCGCATGATCCGCGCACGGACAGATCGCCGTAGCGTATTGAACGGCTTCGCCTGCCCGCCGGCCTGGAGCAGCGGCACCAGCGCGCGGGCGTCGAGAGCATGCGACCCGACCGCGTCGTAGATCAGGCGAACCTGCACGCCAACTCGCGCACGCTCTTCGAGTGCGCTGAGAAACCGGCGACCGGTCACATCGGCTCGCAGGATGTAGGTTTCCAGGTGAACGCTGCTTTGCGCTCGGCGAATCTCGCTGAGCATCACCGCAAGACCATCCCTGCCGTTGTCGAACAGGTCGAGCCGGTTGTCGTCCGTGAACTCGATGACGCGGCGACGCACAAAATCTCGGACGACCGCCGGCAGGCGAGCGAGACGCCGGCGCCGATTGACCGGCGCGCGATCGGCTCGTCGCCGCCTGCTCCGCGGCCTGATGCCGCGCCGGGCGACTGCTCCGGCGCGTTTGATCAAGGTAGGCCGTGATCTACTCAACGGGATTCGCTACTGAGGTCCCATAAGCGGAGGCTCGCCCCTCGGCATATTGTCGCCTGTTAGTCGGAGGCCTTGACGGCTAGTACCGAGCAGGGGGCGATGCGCAACGTTCGCTCGGCCACGCTTCCGAGTACAAAGTGCTTGAGGCCTGTGTTCCCGCGCGTCCCCATGATGATGAGATCGGCGCTGATACTTTCGGCCGTTTGTGCGATTGCCGACGCGGCTGGCGTGTCGGCCAGGTGCGAGTGTACGGTGATGCCCGCCTCGCCTGGCTTCTTCACCTCTTCGGCCAGCTTCACCGCGGCGGCATTGCGGGTTTCGTCGATGAAGGACTGCGGGAGCGACGCTTCGTACGGCATCATCATCGGCAAGCGCAACTCGTAGGCGTGCACGATATGGAGCTCGGCATCCAGTTTGTGCGCCAGTTCGATCGCCGTATCCAGCGCGGCATCTGAGTTCGCGGAAAAATCGACAGCGACCACAATCGTCTTGATTGGTTTCACAGGTAGCCTCCATGGCCTCGGTCGGAATGGTCCGACCGGGGTCATGGTACAAGATCGATGTGGAAAAACTCCGACCGGGAGTACCGCGGCTGGTCATCCAACACCCGCGAAACACCACTTCATTCGACCGGAGATACGAAGTCTTCCGGCTTGACGGTCAAGAGCGAACACTCGGCGCAATGGAACACGCGTTCTGAGCTGTTTCCCAGCAACTGGCCAGGGCGTCCCGTTCTCGACAGGCTCCCCATTACGAGCAGGTTCGGGTTTGGCCGTCTCAATGTCGCGGAGATTGCATTGGGGGTTCGGACGTGAAGTGCAGCCATGTGTGGACGTTCTCATCCGCGAATTCGTGTGAGGTTGACTCCGACGAACCGCTCGGCGCGAGCCCAGACAGATATTGCGACCGTCGGGCTCGAGATCGATTCCGACAGCAATTCGCGTATATCGATGCCGCGTGCTTGCTCCCGCCCCTCGCTTGCGCTCGAAAGTCAGCTCGGTTGGAGTGAATCTGCACGAGCTGTGCCAGGAGATTTGCGGTGCGCGGACTGCGCCAGAGCCATCAGCCCGAGCCGACGGCGAGTGGAAATCGGCAAGAAATGTGTAATTATGCCACAATGGTGTGTCAAAACGGCCCAATCATCGATGCTTCGAAGCGGAGCGGCGACGACTCGGGTGTGCAGGCGGCGGCTCCGGCCTTCGTCCAACGAGAGGGGAAAATCGCCTGCTGGCATGCGGTGTGCACTCCCACTGAACACTGGAGGGTCCATGGACGATCGAATTGATCCACTGGTTTGGCAAGACCTCGGGCAGCCGAGCGCGTATCCGTCAGACCGCACAGCCGACCGAGGCGTGAAGTCGATACAGACCCATATTTCACACGTCTTTCTGACGGTTGATCGGGTCTACAAATTCCGCAGACCTGTAGATCTTGGTTTCGTCCGGTTCGCAACCCGCGACGAACGCAATTCCGACTGCTGTCGTGAACTCGAGTTCAATCGCCGACTGGCGCCCGATGTCTACTTGGGCATTGCGCCGCTGATGTTTGACGGTACTCACCATTGGGTTGGTTCGCTGTCGGGCGAAGGCTCGCTGTACTCACCGACTCATGAACATTGCGTTGTGATGCGCAGGTTGCCCGATGGTCGGGATGCACGATCGCTGCTCGAGCGGGGCGAGCTCTTCCCGCAGCAGATCGACCGGCTCGCGGAGACGGTTGCCGGTTTCCACGGTAGCCACGGTCTCGGTGCGGCCCCCTTCACTGCCCACGAGTGGCGGGCGCGGGCCATTGACCCGGTGGAAGACACCCTGGGCCATCTCGCGGCGACGTGGGACGGTCACCCGCTATCGAATCCAATCCGTCAGACGCTGAAGGCGATTCGCGAATTCCCGGAGATACATGGCAACCTGCTCGATCGCCGCCGTGTCGCGGGATGCGTGATCGACGGGCACGGTGATCTGCACCTCGATCACATCTGGTTCGAGCAAGACGATTCGCAACCACTCATCATCGACTGCATCGAGTTCAACGAAGCCCTGCGCAGAATCGATGCGGCGTCCGAGGTCGCCTTCCCGGCGATGGATCTGACCTATCGCGGGAGGCGCGATCTAGCCGAACGCTTCGTCGGCCGGTATGCACGCGAAACCGATGATTACGATCTCTATTCGGTCGTGGATTTCTTCATCGGCTATCGCGCCGCTGTTCGCGCGAAGGTTGCATCGATCGTGGCGAAGGACCCCACGATCGACGCGTCCCAGCGAATTCGGGCCGAGGGCAGCGCGAGCCGTCACGTGGAGCTGGCGGCCGAAGCCGTCGGGAGCCGCAATTCGGGCGCACTCGTGCTGGTCAGCGGGCTGGTCGGATCGGGAAAGAGCAGAGTCGCCGAGACCCTGGCTGATCAAGTGGATGGTGTCGTGATCAGTTCGGATCGTGTGCGGAAACGGATCTCCGGACTGTCGTCGAATCAACATGTTGCCGTCGCCACTGATGCGGGTATCTACGCGCCCGAGGTCAGCGAACGTGTCTACTCGGGAATGCTGGATCGCGCGTGCCCGATCCTCGAATCGGGGAGAGTTGCGATCCTCGATGCAACGTTTGGCCTGCGGCGACACCGCTCGCTCGCGGTCGATCTGGCGCACAAGGCGGGAGCCACGGTCTACCTGCTCGAGGCCCGTTGTCCGGCGGAGGTTGCACTAGACCGGCTCGCACGTCGACAGGCGACTGGAAGTGACCCCTCCGATGCGGGTCCGGACTTCTACGCGACCAGTGTCGCGCGGTTCGAGCCCGCCAAAGGAGAGATGCACCTGGATGTCATTCGCACCGATCGCGACAACTGGCAGGAGTCGCTCGGCGAAATTACAGCGGACGTCCGAACTCGATCCTAGGTAGGAGCCCGACCCAAGCTGCGTCGCGCGACGACGTGGAAGCCTTCGCCGCGCAGCGGCAAACGCGCTCCTAGCTCTGAGATCCTCAGGAGTTCTTTGTCGGAGCGTCGGCCCGATATCTTGGGTCTAGGTCTAGGTCCGGTTGCAAGAGGCCGGAGTCGTGTGGATCGGGAACAGGATTCGGAATTCAGTCCCCTTCCCGCGCTCGCTGGTCACGCTGATATCTCCACCGTGGTCAGTGACGATACCGATCGCGACCACCAGGCCCAGCCCGTTACCGGACCCGGCTTCCTTGGTGGTGAAAAATGGCTCAAAGATGTGGGGTAGATCGCGCTCGTTGATCCCTGCACCGTTGTCGGAGATCTTGACATCGATTTCACCATCGCCGGTCGTCCCAAGTGCAATCCGCAATTTGCCGCCGTCGGGCATCGCATCCACCGCATTCAAGAACAGGTTGAGGAACAGCTGCTGCAACCGTTCTGGGTCGCCTAAGACCGGATCCGGACCGGTGCTGCCAGTGGTTTGCAGCTCGACACGATTTCGAGCGAGCTTCTCTTGAATGAACGCGAGCGTCGTTTCAATCAGCGGGTCCAGCGAAACCGGTACTCGCTTGACCTGCCCAGGTCGCGCCATGTTGAGGAGCGTCGTGATGATCTTCGATATGCGACTGATTTGTTCTCGAATCGTTCGCAAGCGCCATTTGGCATCGTCACCGGAGACAGCCGATTCGAGCAGTGCCGCATGGCCCTGGATGACTCCCATGGGCGTCCCAATCTCGTGCGCCAGTCCTGCAACCAGGGTTGCAACCGATGCGAGTTCCTCAGCGGCGCGGGCTCGGTCTTCCGTGGTGCGCAACTCGACCCTCTGGTCCTCGAAATCCCGCGCGAGCCGGCGTCCCTCGTCGGCCAACTCACTGGTCAGGTCGTTGAGTTGTTGTTGCTGGCGGTCGATGTACGACTCCATCGCGATCTGCGCATCCAGAAACAGCCGCTTCTGCAGTGAGCTGATGGTCGCCCCCGCCAGCTGAGGGTCGTGGGCAATGGCTTCATGCACAGCTGGGATAAGAATAGACAGGTACAGCGCGAAGGCACCCAGATACCACCGTGGCTCGAGCCCGATCCGTTCGTGTGTCTCTCCGATGCCGCGGCGATTTTCGAAGTAGTCGTCGTCGATAGTGGGCGTGGCCAGGCTCAACAGATACTCGTGCTGGCTCTCCATCAAGCGTTGCCGGACGATGGGATCGCGAATCAGCGCGCGTGTCTGCGGAAACGCCAGCAAGTGACGGTAGAACGCGTCTACCAACCGGGTTCCCTGCTCTTCCAAGATCGGTCGAAGGCTAGAAAGGCGATCGAGATCCGCCGAGGTCAGGTCGAGGTAGGAGACCCGCTGTTCCAGATCGATAGAACGAGACATCCAGCAAGGGTCGCCCCAAGACGCGAGGAGTCAAGCTCCGAGACCGAGATAGCTCCATTCCCTATTGGTAGAGCGGTGAAGCAATGAAGCGTTCACTTCATGCCATTGCCGAACGTGCGAGGTCGATGCCAGTCAAGATGCCTTCGATGCTTCGATGCTTCACCGCGATGATCCGCCGCACCCGCAATTCGGCCGCCTGCGCGGCCGCCCGATACAGCGGCGTATCGACATCCAACACGAGCATCGAGGAACTCATCGCTTCATCGACTCGAGTGGTGCGCGGCAAGTTACAGGCCTCCAGGGCCTCGCGTTGCGAGAACAGCCCGACTGGCCATCCGGCCTCGACGACGACGAGCCCGCTGATGTGCGCTCGCTCCAGTCGATCGGTCGCCAGGCTGATCGGCTCGCTCGCGCGAATTGTGAACGTCGGCGACGACATCCAGCGAGAAATCGGCGTCCGCGTGCGTTTGTCGCGAATCGCCAACATGACATCCAGGGTGCTGAGCACACCGATGGGCCGGCCATCGTGTACGACGAACACCCGGTGGAAGTGGCCCTCGACCATCTTTGAAGCCGCGCTGCCAATCGCGGCGGCTGGTTCCACCGTTGCGACGTCGCGTGTCATGTACTTCGAGACCGGTCTGTTCGGCAAGGTGAGTAGGGCCGCCTCCGCGCTCGAGCCTGCCTGGGCACGGCCGACGTGAATCAAGTCCGTCATCGAAATCACGCCCGACAGCGTGCCGTCGTCTCCGATCACCGCGAGGCTCGAAATGGCCAATCCGTTCATGAGGGAATGTGCGGTATTCAGGTCGTCGCAGCATCCGATGGAATGAACGGGGGAACTCATGTACTGCGCAACGGGAACGTTTGAGATCGACATCGGTTCTCCTCGGTGCTCGTCAGAACTTCTCTGCAACTTCTCTGCAACTCTGCAACTTCGGTGCCGAGGCCGTGGAGTGGTGACACGACGTCGCCCATACTCCTCCGCAAAGGTTCTCTGGATTCAACACCCGATGCACTGCTGCAATGAATTGGCGGAGCGGGAGGGGTTGGGACAATTGGCAACATCGAACTTGTGGGCTGCGGTGATGTGACCCACCGCACGCATCACTGGGCGGTCGGCATCGGGTTTGCATCATCGCGGACGAGCTGTCAGGTGGGGATCAAAGATTGGTCGAATACGATCCGGCCGTCGCCACCACGGAAATGATCGGCACGCCCGAATCGTTTGGACAATCCGCACCCGCGGTGGCTGGCGCGTTTCGAATGGACGTGCTGCTGATCGGGGTTGTCGTCGTCGGTGCAATCATCGTGTCGAACATCTGGTTGCGAAAGCGCGCCGAGCGCGCGAACTCGGAGTAGCGCTCCACCCCGGCGCGGCCACTGCGGGTCGGCTTGTGTGATGAGCCGGTCCGGGATGCCCCAGTTCGGAGACAGCGTTGGGACACTTCGCCTCATCGGCCCGCCCGATCGAGCCCGTGGGAGGCGTCCATCCAGACCATCCGTGTCGGTACGGAACTTGCCTTTGATTCCGGCTGGCACCGGACCCGTTCCGGAGTGCTCGAATGAAAAGTGTGGAACTCACGATCGCGTTTGCGCCGAATCGGCGATCCAAGCTCTTCTTGGCCACGCAGGTGGTTGACGAAGCCCGACACCTCGAGGTGCTTCTCCACCGGTTGGCGGAGCTCGGCGTGTCGGACCCGGAAGCCGAAGTCGAACGGCGCGCGAACCAAAGCCTGCTCGCATTCAAGCGTCGGCTGCTCGAGTTGGTCGCCGCGCGGGACTGGGAAGCCGCAGTCTTCGCTCAGAACGTCATCCTCGAGACGATGGAATTCACCGTCTTCAGCGCGCACTTCCAACGCGCCGACCCGATCATGCGCGAGGTGCTCGACGGGATCATCAAGGACGAGCGGCGCCATATGGGCTTCGGGGAGAACGACATCGGACGACGCTTGAAAGAAGCCGCGCACATTCGTGCGCGACTCGGGGCCGTGCGCAAGGAGTTGGACCCGCTCATCCTCGACGCCTTCGAGGCGACTCTCGATCAGATCGGCGTACCCCGTTCAGAGCGACGCGACCTGGGCCGACGCTACCTGGCATCGGTGACTCGGCTGGGATTCGACTCGTGATCGATCCGCTGCTGGACGAAGAGGTCGAATCCGATCGGCCACGCCATCGTTTCGTGCTCGATGAAACCGGTTTCGACGAAGCTCCGAAGAAGTATCGACGGTTCTATCGGCGCTGGGGAGGCGCGACCGACATGCTGGCTCTCAATGAGGTCCTGTGCCGGTTTGCAAGGTGGTCATTCGCTCGACTCGGGAGCTTCGCCCGGGTGACCGCGTCTATTGCATGCCCTGTATGTCCCGCCTCATTGTTGCGAGGGGAGCTGATGGGCTCTTGGAAGCGGCCGTTCGCTATGCGTGAGCGCGGGCGGCAGTACGCTCAGCTCCCCGTACCAATGGCGGCCTGAAGCAGCTCGTCCTCGCGTCTCTCGTGCTCCACGAGCACGAAGGTGAACGCACCCAGTGATTCTCTCGCAGGCCCCGTCGCGGCCGCGAGGATGCGATCGATCAATGCACCGAAATCCGATTCTAGTGATGCGTGGTCTTCTTCGAGGGTTCCGAACTGGATGGATCGATCGGGGCTGAGCGCGCGAAGCACCGGAAACACGATCTGCTCTTCCAGCAGGAAGTGCGCGCGAAGAGCCCCCTGGAGTCGAAAGGCAGTCGTCTGTGCGGCGCGCAGGTTGCCCTCGACCAGCACCGTGTTCAGATGTGAAAACAGGGGAGCGATTCGTTCGTGTTGTTCGCGGATCTGGTTTACAGCGCGCCGCATTCGACCGCGGAGTCCAGCCTGGCTTGTCATCACGAGTGTTGACCGCATGGCTTCGCTGGCTCGATCGAGCGATCCATCCCGCCGCATGGCAACCGCGCTATCTCAAACGTCCCGGACTGCTACGGCTTCCACGTCATCGCGGAGCAGCTCGGCGTTCAGCAGGTGGGTTTCCTCCGCCTTCATGTCATCGCGAAGTAGAGATGTGAAACCGAGAAAATCCTGAACCAGGAGAATCAGTGGTTGGGTCGCATCCTCCAATCGTTGGAGAAGGTAGGTGAGCAGTTCGCGCTGCTCGCCATGCTCCACTTGGAGGTCGTCCGCCCGCTGGGTTCCCAAGCTTCCAATATCGCGCAGCGCATCTATCAGGATGGCATCCTCGAGGTCGAGGTGGCGACAAAGTGTCATGTATAGAAATTTGCCGCGTTCGCGCAAACTCCGCGACAGCTGATCTTCTCCGGCGAGGATTCGATTCGCGATGGTGTCCACTTCGGACACTGTTGCCAGGATCAGTTCGTGATCGGAGAGAATTTGTCTTCTGACCTCGCTCGGTCGCATCGTGATCTCCCGGTTCGGGGCTTCACTTCCTGTTCGCGGACTAGCATGCCCTCTTCTGCTGTTGCACCTGCTCTTGCACCTGATTTGTAATGTATGCAACACACGTGCCGGGGTGATCTGGATCGATTGGATGCGAGGCAAGCCCTCTGGGTCAGATCGGTACACGGGTTGACGTGGCGAGGCGGGATCCGACACAAACTGGGCTGCGAAACCTGGAGCACCGCCGTTCGTTACAAAATTGTAAGCGTTCATCAATCAGCCTTCGTGAATGCCAATAAGGCAGCGCAAAGATCGATGTCGACGTCGAGGGGTACGACGAGCCAGACGACTAGCGACCGAGAATGTCGTTGCGAACGGATTCCGCGACGGCGCCCACCTGCTGGATATCGGCGTCGCCCACCCCTGACTCGGTCAGCGTCTGTACCAGGTGGTCCACGACGGCATCGAAGTGGCTGTCGTTCAACCCGTTCTCGCGCGCCTTGGCATGGGCCGCGACCATCGCACGATCGGTGTAGCGGTTCGGGCCTCCGAAGGCGACAGTCAATAACGCCTTCTGCTTCCCGGCCTGGCCGCTTCATATCGAGACCGTCGAAGAACGGCGCGAGATTCGCGTCGGACAGTACTTTTCCATAGAAACGCTCGACTGCCGCGTCTACTGCGGCTTCCCCCCCAGTCGTTCGTACAGGTCTGATTTTCTTCCGCCATTTGCCCCTCCCTCAACCTCGACTTGCGGTTGTTGATTGCGTGGCTGTCGAACAGAGAATTTTCTCGATCGGGCGCACGGCATAATGCAATTTTCGAATGCATGCCACATCGACTCTTCTATTCGGGCACCGCGGACTGGATCACGCCAGTCAGCAACATCTCTTCCTGGCGTTCGTGTGAGGCGAGGATCGTTGCGAAGCCGATCAACCGACGAGAGAATCCATCGGCTGCGAGTGAATCGATCGAGTCGCCCAGGTGTGCCAGTTCGATCCGCATTTTGGAATGGCTTTCGACCAGTTTCCGGATTTGCGCGCTCTGGCTCGCATCGGCACCGCGAACCGCCGGAAAGAAGATCTGCTCTTCCAGGTCGAAGTGAGCTGTGAGAGCGAGTCGGTAGCGATCGAATCCCGCGCGCAGTTCGCTTTTGGGGCGCTCAGTGAGTTCCTCGGATAGCGCCTGGTACAAATCGGCGATGGCGTGATGCTGGTCCGCGACGCGCCGGGCGGCCCGCTTGAGTCGGTGCCGAAGCCCTCTGTCAGCCGCGATTCGGTTCATCTACTCCTCCCAGTCTTGTCGCCCTCGCGTTCCGCGATGCAAGACCTGTGTGAAAGTTCGCAATTCCGTTGCAAGGTCCTCGAGGGCTACGCAAGAGCTGTGCCACACGCGGTGCAGTCTGTGGGGCCCAGAGAGTGCGGGTAGTGGGGCTGGGGGCCCCAGCGGGTGTAGTCTGGCGTTTGAAGCGAACGCGTGGCCAACAATTGATCGTGTGATGCAACCCGGCGATGCGATGGACGACGCGCAGTCGTTACTTCGGTCCGGCGCGATTTGGATCACATGGTCGCGAGCCTCGCAGGATCCGAGAAGATCTCGCTTGAAGGCGACACCGCAGGAGATGCGTGATACTCGCGCAATGACGACCGAGGGAGTCGGCGAGAAGAAGTCCGCGCTCAGCGCCGATCGCTACTTGCTGGCACTGCTCGTCGTTGGCTTGCTGGTGCGCGTTGTCGCAACGCTGCTGACAGATGATGCAGCAGTGCTGATTGCCGACGACAACGAATACGTTGAGCGGGTCGAGCAGTTCATGAACGGGGAAGGATTCAAGATGCGGGGGTTCGTTCGCCCCCCGCTCTACTTCGCGCTGCTCGCCATGATCTGGCAGTTTTGCGACTGGCTCGGAATCGAGTGGGTGCTCGCGATCAAGCTCCTGCAGTGCGTCGCCGGAACGGCGACGGCGCTTCCAGTGTACGCGAGCGCGCTGGCGATTGCGGGGCGTCGCACCGCGCGCTTCGCTGCGGGTTTTATGCTGCTGGACCCCACACTGATCGCATATTGCCAGCTGATCTGGCCCGATATCGTCTATTCGCTGATCGTCGCCATCGTGTTCGACGGCGTCCGCCGCTTGGTTCCGGATCGCCCAGCCCGAGCGCTGGCACTCGGTGCGCTGACCGGCGCGGCGTTGCTGCTCAGGCCCGTCTTCGGGCTCTTTGCACTGCTTCTGGCAGCGAGTTGGTTGAAACGTCTGGGGCCCGTACCCGCGTTGCGGCTCGTGCTGATCTTTGGGGGTACGGCCGCGATCGTGATCAGCCCCTGGGTGGTGCGCAACCAGCTGCTCTACGGCCCGACGATTCTGATCGAGAACCTGGGCCCATACAACCTCTGGATCGGCAACGATCCGAGATCGGCCACCCGGGTTTTCTACGAGTGGTTCAACCTCGGAGACCCAGTCGTGCGCAGTCGGGTGGCCTTCGCCAGGGGGACCCAAGCGATCGTCGCCGATCCGAGCCGATTCGCCGTCCGATCCGTGCGACGCGCGATAAACCTTTGGGGCTTCGAGTATTTCGTGGTTCGGCAAATGTCGTTCGGCGGCTACGGCGCTGTGGAAAAGAACACGTTTCTGTTCGTTTTCTGGGTGCTGCAGATCGGCTACACGATAACGCTTCTAACGGCGGCCATTGGCCTGCCCACGTCTCTGCGAGACAAGCAGTTTCGGCTTCAAGTCGCGTACGCTGCGCTGTTCACGGTCGCGATCGCCGCCATGGTCAGCACCACGCGATACCGCGTGGCCTTTCACTTCGTATTGGCAATCGCGTCCGGTGTCGGCCTGTCGCGCCTGATCGATCGCCGCATCGGGCGCAGGGAGTTGGTCGCATCGGTTTTGGCGGCGCTTCTGCTGTTCACGTCTGCAAGCCGGCCGCTATTTCGCAAAATCGGCTCGGGCGACTTTCAGCGAGTGACTGAGTTGCGCCGGCCCGCCTGGTCTTTCTTTCGCTACTGACGCTGTCTCCGGCATGAACATGATTCATCTGCAACGTTATCTGGGCCATCGACGCTGGGTGTTGGCGGTGGGCAGCCGGCTATGCATGCTCAGCGCGCGGTGAGGTCCAACGAAACAGCGGTGCGCAGGGATGCAGCCTATAGTCGAGCTATGGGATCTCTGCCGATGGCGCGCGCAGCGCTCTTGCTTGCGTCGCTGCTGTCCTGTGCTGACGAACCGTTTCCGCTGAGCCCAGACATCTTCCTTCTCACGGTTGACACGCTGCGCGCCGATCACTTGGGCACTTATGGATACACCAAGCCGACGTCGCCGCGGCTGGACCGGCTGGCTCGCGAGTCGCTCGTCTTTGAGCACTGCCAGTCGCACGCGTCGAACACGCAGCCAAGCATCGCATCGCTGCTGACAGGCTTCTTGCCGCACGAGACGAACGTCATCGATGCCATTCGCCTTCCCAATTACTTCGAGACGTTGCCCGAGATCCTCAAGCAGCAGGGTTACGTCACACGCGCGGTCGTGAGTAATTGGGTGCTCTCGCCGAAGGCGGGCATGAACCAGGGATTCGACGTCTATGACGCGCGCATGCAGGAGCGCGAGCGGAACCGGAAACACTGGCCGGAGCGAGCCGCGGTGCAAACCACAGACGCCGCAATCGAGCAGCTTGACGCGCCTCGCGATGGACCGCTCTTCCTCTGGGTCCACTACCAGGACCCTCACGGACCCTACACGCCGCCAGACGGGCTCGCGCGCGCGTTTCGCGACGCCAAGCCCGCGCGACCGCTGCCCCTGAACCCGGACCTGTCGGGGCTGGGTGGCATTCCGAGCTATCAGCAACTTGGCGGGAAGCGCGACTTCCACGACTACGTGGCAGCGTACGACGGCGAGATCCGACACATGGATGAGCAGGTGGGGCGCCTGCTCGACGCGCTCGTTGAGCGGGACCTCTACGACCGCTCCCTGCTGATTTTTACCGCCGATCACGGCGAGGGTCTGGGCGAGCGCGACTTCTATTTCAATCACGTCGGCTACCTGTACGACACACTCACGCACGTGCCAATGTTATTGCGGCGCGGAGACCGTTTCTCGGGCCGCCGCGACGATGCGTGCCAGCTGATCGACGTGGTGCCCACCGTGCTGGCGGTGCTCGGGCTAGAGGCGAAACCGAACTTGCGCGGGCGCGACCTCTTCGACCGGGACGCGCCGGCGTTCCCCGCCTACGCCGAGACCCGCCCGATGATCGACCCGAACGGCAGCAAAGTCTCGCTGGTCGATGCGGGCTATCACATGATCTACAACCAGGATTTCGAACTGGTGGAACTCTTCGACCTGGTGAACGACCCGGCCGAGCAGCACGACCTCTCGGCCGATCCCGGCCACCTGCAGCGCCGCAAGGCCATGCTGGAACGCATCGCCGCGATCCATGCTGACAACCGGAGGCCCCCCTCTCGTTGGGAATTGCTGATTCACAATCTCCAGGAGATCCAACAAAGCCGCGATGCAAGCAGCGAAGAGGATCGGCTCAAGCTGCGCTCTCTCGGCTACGCCGAGTGAGTTCGAGGGGTCGGACAATCAACCAGCGGTCGCGGCGATGGAAGGATCATACAGTCTAGTACTGAAAGAACCTCCAGCGGGGCTTGTCCAGTTCCGTGAGCTCTTCGAAATCCGCTGAAATCATCTGTAGAAACATCGGCCGCGCCGCCGAACTCACGAGCAGCACGACGACCACGCATAGCGGTGCAAGCACGGCGCGCCCGAATCGCCCAGCGAGCGCTCGGTCGACTCCCACTGCCGAGGCGATCGATATCCAGAACGCGAATGGTACGCGAAATCGCGTCGCTCCGACCATCGCAGACACGAGTGCCGTGAAGGTGAGCGTGTAGTACAAGATGAGACGAAGCGTTGGGTCGCGCAGCAGCGTCGACAGGCCCAACGCCGCCGCCACTGCTGCAAGCACCCATGCGAGCTCGATGACCCAGAACATGGTCAGGAAGGTGCCCCGACTCACCGGTCCGTAGCCGCCCAAAACCAGGTGACGCACTACGAAGGACTCCAGTCCCCACAGGTTGACGATGCGAATGGCTGCGTTGCGCGCGAAGCGCGCCGGGTCCGACGTGATGGCTTCGACACCGCGTTTGGTTCCGATCCGACTGCGGGCAACCGGGTCGCGAATCGCTCGCCACTGGCTCAGGACGCGCTGCGGTCTGACTTCCGAGTTGCCCACCCAGAGGTTGTAGGGGCCTTGATTTTCGAGCACGATGGTCGGGCCGTAGCGAAGCTGGTTGCGGATCACCCAGGGCGCGATGACCGCAGCGGCTGTCGAACCGAAGACGAGTGCGACCGCGATCGCGCGCCGGAAGCCGAACCTCTGCAGCCAGCTCGCGGCCAGAAACAATGTGAAAAAGCCGAAGACGGGCTTGAGGAGCATCGCGATCCCGGTCAGAGCACCCAATCCACAAGACCTTCCAAACGAGCGTTCGTCGAGATCGACCACGCCGTCGAAGATGATCGCGACGCAGAGCAAAAACAGCGTTTCAGGCCACAGCAGGTGCGAATACGCGATGAGTGTCGGGTCGAACAGCGCAAACATTGCCGCCAGTCGGGCCGCCCGCACACTGCCGATCCGAAGCGCGCTGCGGTAGATTGGGATCGCCGTTGCGACCGACACGGCGCACTGCACGAGCCTCGTGATCAAACCCCAACTGCCCTCATCGGAGATCGAACCGGTCGCCGCCACGAACAGGAAAAACAGTGGGGGCCTGACGAAGACGCCCGTCTCGAATTCGCCGGTCTCGAGCAAGCGTCGGGCATGATGGAAATAGGTGAATTCGTCGCCCATCAGCAACATGCCGCTGTCGATCCAAAGTGCCAGCAGCGCGCGCAGCAATAGACCCGCACCGATCGCCCCGATCAACCAACGGTCCGCAAGCACTTCGCGCAGCGCGGCCCGCTCGGTGCGCCGGACCGGCGCGTTCATTCGATATATCCGAGATCGCGGAGCCAATCACCCACGTCCGCGGGGATTTTCGGAAGCGCCGGCTTTGACTCCGGAGCCACGAGCGTCGATCGCACGGACGCCAGTCCCGCGCGCATCGATTCCTCGATCGAAGCGTTGGCGACCGGTCGCGACTCTCCCGGGTCCGTATCAATCCGGTAGAGCGCTGATTGGCCGTCTCCACTCGCGATCAGCTTCCACGGCCACCGGATCGCGACATCGACGTCTCGATCAACCCGGCGCCCGCGCACTTCGTCGATGGTCGGGTTGCGTCGAAACTCCGCGAATGCCACGTCGCGCTCACCGATTGCCACAGCATCGAGACCCTCCGGCAGGCGAAAGCCGACCTCTTCGGCCACGATCGTCAGCAGGTCGACGAGCGAAACAGTGGAGTCGACCACATCACCGGCGCGCCGGCCATGGGGCAGGCGCACGATCAGCGCTGCCCGAATCAATTCCTCGTAGAGCCAATAGCCGTGCCCCACCAGGCCGTGTTCGCCGAGTAACTCGCCGTGGTCCGACACCGCGATCACCAGCGCGCCCTCGTAGCGTCCGATTTCGCGCAGGCAGTCGAGAAGTCGCCCGATCTGGTGATCCATGTATCGGATCTCACCGACGTAGGGACCTCGCATGTATCGGTCGCGCGTCTTCGGCAATTTTGGCGAAATGGCAGGCGGCGAATAGGGTTGGTGTGGATCGAAGTAGTTCATCAACAGGTGAAGCGGACGATCCCGCGGCACGGTCCGCAGCCATGCGATCGCGCGATCGGTGATCTCGGCCCCGGTTCTCCCCCCAAAGCCCGATAGCTCGGCGTCGCGACTCTGATAGCCCTGCAGGAGTCCGAACACGGGCGCCAGCCAGGGCCCGGCAACGAAAGCCCCCGTCGCGTAACCCGCCGCGGCCAACCATTCGGCCAATACCATCTCGTCGTCGGAGAGCCGATTCGCGCGGAAACGCGAGTCGAGCCTCGGCACGACCTCGTCGAGGCCGACTCCGACTCCGGGCTGCGATGCGTAGTCGGCGCCGTGGCGTGTCGGGTACTTCCCGGTAAACATCGATGCGTGGGCGGGTAGTGTCCACGGCGAAGTCGACCATGCGCGCGTGTAGAGCACGCCCTCGCGGGCGAGCGCGTCGAGGTTCGGGGTGGTCCCGCCTTTGTGGCCGTAGGCGCCGAGGTGATCGGCTCGCGTCGTATCGAGCGTGATCAACACGACGTCCGGAGGCGCCCCGCTTCCCCGCTGGCAGCCCAGACCCGCCCATCCAATGGACGCGATGAGCACCGCACAGATTGCCGAGAACACTCTGCAAATTCCGTGCACGCGAAGACTCTAGCCGTGTCGATCCAGGTCTTCATCTATTTCCGCGCGACGCCGAACATCTCGTAGCCGGGTCAGGGTGGCCCCAGTGTGCGCAGAATCTCAGCCCGATCCATCCGCGAGCAGCGCTAGCGCTTTCGCGGTCACGGCCGCGTGGGGCAGATCCGAGATCGCGGATTGCGCAAGCCATTTGTGGGCGTCGAAGCCGGTGACTCGGGTTCGCCCCTGCGCGCCGGTACAGCGGAAGACATGGAGCGTCAGCTGACGGTGCGTGAAAATGTGCTCCACTGAGCCGACGTGGGTGGCGACGGCGACCGTCAATCCGACTCGCTCGGAAAGGGCGTCGCGCAACGCACCGGCCGGTTCGGCTCCGGGTGCCAGTTCGGCTCCGGGCAGATCCCAAAGCCCGCCTAGCAAGCCTGCAGACGGGCGCTTGACGGCGAGCGCTCTGCCACGCCGCAGCACCAATCCGGCAACGGCTTCGACCCTGCGCGGCTTTTTCTTCTTCGGCCGGATCGGCAGCTTCGTGGCATCACCGGTGCGGTGGGCATCACATAACTCGAGCAGTGGACAGTCGGTGCATCGCGTCGCTTTGGGTGTGCAGAGCGTCGCACCCAGTTCCATCATGGCCTGGTTGAGGTCGCCAGGATTGCGGCCCTGCACCAGCGCGTCTGCCTCTCGCCACAAGCGCTCGACGATGGCCGGCTTTGTGATGTCTTCGCGGATTCCGAGCAATCGAGACAGCACCCGTTTTACATTGCCGTCGAGCACCGGCTCTGGCCGATCGAACGCGATGGAAGCGACCGCGCCTGCGGTGTAGCGGCCGATCCCCGGCAGACGCATCAGCGTTTCGATATCGTCGGGGAGTTCACCGCCGTGTTCGTCGTCGATCACGCGCGCGGCTGCCTGCAAGTTTCGGGCGCGCGAGTAATAGCCCAGGCCGGCCCAGGCACCGAGCACGTTGTCGGTGTCTGCCGTTGCGAGTGTGTGAACGTCCGGGAACTTCTCGATGAACCGCTCCCAATACGGGATCACGGTGTCCACGCGGGTCTGCTGCAGCATTGCCTCGGAAATCCAGATCGCGTACGGATCGCGCGTGTCGCGCCACGGCATCGACCGCTTGTTGGCGCGGTACCACGCAAGCAGCCTGCGGCGCACGGTTCGGGTCGCGGAGGTCTTCGGAGTCGACATGGATCGCGAGACGAACTCTAGCTACGACAAGCTACGAACAACCACCGGCGGCTACTGCGAAGTTGGCTCGATCCGCGCTTCGATGTGAGTTCGCACCCACAGTGGATCCCACCATTCGAGCGGCTCCACATAGGTGCCACCCAGGATGGTCGCGAAATGCAGATGGTCGCCACCCGCGAGACCTGTAGCGCCCGAGAGTCCCAGTTGGGCGCGTTTCTCGACACTGTCTCCGGCTGCCACGTCCATCCGAGACAGATGCGCGTAGAGGGTGAATAGACCGAGACCATGATCGACGATGACGCATTGGCCGTAGATTCCGAGTTCGTGGGCAAAGACGACCCGGCCGGAATTGGACGCCTCGATTGGCGCGCCCGATGTCGACGCGAGGTCGTATCCAAAGTGGGTGGCGCTCGAGATCTTCACTCCGTTGCTGAAGTACGAACGGCGCTCGGCGAAGCGGCTCGTCACCTTGGAGTTTGGCAGCTGCACAAACGCTCCTCGCCAGAGCTGGGTCTGTGCCGAATCGGTGACGAGTTCCCGAATCCGCGCTTCGTTACTCGCCCTCACGCGGGTGTTGATCTCATTGAATGCGCTCTCGAGGTTTTCTTTCGCGATTCCCTCGCTGTCAGCCAGGTTTCGCACTGTCGTTTCCAGAAAGCTGGGCGGCAGCATGACATCGTCTTCCGGGAGGTTCCTTTCCTTGAGAACCACAGGCCAACTGGCGCGTCCGACATTTCCAGCACTGTCTTCGGCGATGACCTCGATCCGCGAGTTGGGCGCGGCGTCGGTTGCCACTGCAAACAGCGCGACGCGATGGGACAGGTTCTGTTCGTCACCAGGCATGGGGTAACCCTGGTAGAAACTGTCGCCGACCTGCACGCCGTCGCGCGCAGTCGGTTCGCCGATGCGGTACACGACTGCTCCCGAACCGCCGCGCGTGACATAGGTCAGCCCGCTGTCGACCTGGATGCGCGGTTTTGCGAGATCGATCTCCAGTGGAACTTGCCAACGTGTCTCGTTGCCCAACAAACCATCGCGCCACGACCAGTCGCGGGCGGTGGCGACCAACGTGGCAGCGCCTTCCGCAAGATCCAACTTGGCTGGATCGATATGAAATTCGATCCGCTCCAACAATTGAGGAGGGGTGCCGCCGCTCCCGATGTTGCCGGGGTACAGGGTCTCCAGCAATACCGCCTCGCCCTGTGCGTGCTCGATGACGACCCGAACCTGTCGCAGCCCCGACCCGCTGTCGGCGACGTCGATTGCGATGGTTCGACCTGGGACACCGATCGCGGCGGGCGCAGCAGCGTCGAAAGTCGGTGCGTCGCCCTCTGCACGAAACCATGCAACACCCGCACCGCCGAGCAGAGCGATCGCTAACGCGACCCCCATCAGTCCACGAAAAGTCACGAAGCCCCCCGGCATCCTGGAACACGCAGCGCAGATGCGCTGCCTGTTGTGTGGCTCAAGTTGTAGTGAACGCTCCCTCATCCGCCAGTTTTTTCCGCATTGACGTGGGGAGGCGACTCACCGATGCTGCGGGCGCATCCACTACCCCCTGGTCCAAGTTCGCGCCAGAATGGAGAAATTCATGCCCCCGCTGAGTCGAATCGTGATGGTCCGCCACGGCGAAACGGAGGGGCAGTCGAGCGTTCGATTTCACGGTAGCGGCGATGTCCCGCTTTCCGATGAGGGCCGGTCCCAACTTCGGCGGAGCGCTCGTCGGCTCCGCGGGGAAGCCTTCGACCTGGTTGTGGCCAGTAACCTGCGCCGCTCGTGGGAAGCTGCGGCGATCGTTTCGGGGAACGCTCCAGTGAGAATGGACCCGAACTTCCGAGAGATCGACTTTGGTCGCTGGGAAGGTCTGACGGCCGCAGAGATCGAGGCGACTGACCCCGTTTTGTACGAGGACTGGCAGGAGGGACGCGAGGGGTTTGATTTCCCCGGCGGAGAGCTTCGCGCTGATTTTCGGGCCCGCATCGTAAAGGGGATCGAATCGCTCAAGGCCAGTGGCGCGAGCAGCGTGTTGTTGGTTTGCCACAAGGGTGTGATTCGGGCGCTCGGCGAGACCCTCACAGGCCTACCGCTCGCAGACGCAGTCGAACTCGCCGGGATCACATCGGTGAGTCGCGGCCCCGACGGTCAATGGTTCGAGGGCCGCAAGAGCAGCGACCCCGGTTTTCAAAACGGGGGTGTGTAGGTGAGAAACGGCGCAGTGAGGCATGACTGGCGGAACTATTCATCGCCCTCGCGGAGTTGCGCGATAACGCTGTAGTCCTCCAGCGTCGTGGTGTCTCCAACCGATTCCTTGCCGGCCGCGATGTCACGCAGCAGCCTGCGCATGATCTTTCCGGAGCGTGTCTTCGGAAGGGCATCGGTGAAGCGGATATTCGCCGGCTTCGCGATTGCGCCGATCTGTTTCGCGACGTGCCCGCGAAGTTCATCGACAAGATCTGCGCCCGCTTCCACGCCCATGATCGGTGTAACGAAGGCGACGATCGCGGTCCCGGTGAGGTCGTCTGGGCGTCCGACGACGGCCGACTCGGCGACCTTCGAGTGGGATACCAGCGCGCTCTCGACTTCCATCGTGCCGATTCGATGGCCCGAGACGTTCATCACGTCATCGATTCGGCCCATGATCCAGAAAAAGCCCGAAGAGTCTCGATGGGCGCCGTCACCCGCGAGGTAGGTGTTCTTGAATTGACTCCAGTAGGTCTCCTTGAATCGCTTTGGATCGCCCCAGATCCCGCGCAACATTCCGGGCCATGGCCGACGAACGACGAGGAATCCGCCATCGGGCGCCACGACCGGCTCGCCCGTATCGGAAAGGACATCGGGGTCGATTCCTGGGAATGGCAGCGTGGCCGAACCGGGTTTCGTGTCCACACCCGCCGGCAGCGGCGAGATCATGATGCCGCCGGTCTCGGTTTGCCAGAAGGTGTCGACGATCGGGCAGCGCTTGTTCCCGATAACGTGGTGGTACCACATCCAGGCTTCGGGGTTGATCGGCTCCCCGACCGTTCCGAGCAGCCGCAACGACGAGAGATCGTGGTTCTTCGGATGCGCGTCGCCCAATCGGATGAAGGCTCGGATCGCGGTCGTCGCCGTGTAGAAGATACTCACGCGATGGCGCTCGATGATGTCCCAGAAACGATCGGGACCAGGATGCGTGGGGACTCCTTCGTACATCAGGCTGGTCGCACCATTGGCGAGGATTCCATAAACCACGTAGGAGTGTCCGGTCACCCAACCGATGTCCGCCGTGCACCAGAACGTGTCGGTGTCCTTCAGGTCGAAGATCGCCTTCGCGGTCGTAGTCACGTGCGTCAGGTAACCGCCGGTCGTGTGTAGGATGCCCTTGGGTTTGCCGGTGGTGCCGCTGGTATACAGGATGAACAGCGGGTGTTCCGAATCGAGCTTCGCCGGTGGGCACTTCGCACTCGCCTGCTTCATCAGATCGTGCCACCAGTGGTCGCGCCCGGACTCGAACCGCGTATGCTGGCCAGTCCGTTGCACGACCACGACGTTCTCGACCACCGCAACACCCTCCAGTGCTTCGTCGACGGCCGGTTTGAGCGCGTGGGCGGCGCCGCGGCGGTAGCCGCCATCCGCTGTAACCACAAGCTTCGCGCCCGCATCTTCGATGCGATCGCGCAATGCCTCAGCGGAAAAGCCGCCAAACACCACGCTGTGAACCGCGCCGATGCGCGTACAGGCGAGGATCGAGATTGCGAGTTCTGGGATCATCGGCATGTAGAGCGCGACTCGGTCCCCTTTCTTTACGCCAAGGCCCTTCATCACGTTCGCGAACTTGCACACCTCCCGGTGCAATTCGCCAAAGGTGAGCACGCGTGTGTCTCCTGGCTCACCTTCCCAGATGATCGCCGCCTTGTTGCGTCGCCAGGCATTTTCGCCCTCGAGGTGACGATCGAGGCAGTTGTAGGAGACGTTCAGCTTCCCGCCGATGAACCACTTCGCAAACGGTGGCTTCCACTGAAGAACCTGCTTCCAGGGTGTGAACCAGCTGACGTTGTCTTTGGCCATCTTCGCCCAGAAGCGTTCCGGGTTCTCGGTGCCGAGCTTCCGGTACTCGTCGATCGTCTTCTTGTTCCAGTTCGCCTGTTTCACGAACTCGGGACTCGGCTTGAAGCTGCGCTTCTCTTTCAACAGGGATTCGATGTCAGCCATGCCGCTCAGTCCTCACGATGGATGTGTGTATTGGCGATCGAACGGGTCGCCTGCGTGAAATCGAGTGGATCGGGAGGTAAGAGAGACTGGACCCGGTTTTACCCGACGTCACTGTCGTACGACGAACGCCTCGATCTCTTCGGGTTCAGTCGGGATTGCGGCTGTGAGATTTTCGCAGCCGTCGTTGGTCACAGCGATGTCATCTTCGATCCGAACGCCGATTCCACGGAACTCCAAACTCGCTTCTTCATCGTCGGCGGCAACGTAGACGCCCGGCTCCACGGTGAATACCATCCCGTCGGCGAGCGGGCGGTGTTGGCCGCCGATTCGATACGATCCCACGTCGTGCACGTCGAGACCGAGCCAGTGGCTGGTGTTGTGCATGTAGTAGCGCTTGTAGGCCTCACTCTCGATCAATCCACTGACGTCGCCCGAAAGCAGCTTCAAGTCGACGAGACCCTCGACGATGGAGCGAACCGAGGCGTCGTGGATGTCAGCCAGCGTCCTACCGGGTTGACATTGCTCGAGGCCTGCACGCTGGGATGCCAGCACGATTTCGTAGATGGCGCGTCCGGCCGCTGTGAAACGCCCACCGATCGGGTAGGTGCGCGTGACGTCGGATGCGTAGCCTTCCAGTTCGCAGCCGGCATCGACCAGCACCATCTCGTTTTCGCGAAGTTTCTCGCTGTTGGTGATGTAGTGGAGCACGGTCGCGTTGCTTCCGCCGCCGACGATCGTCGTGTAGGCGGCGCCGCACGCGCCGCGACGCCGAAACGTGTATTCGATTGCCGCTTGCATCTCGAACTCGCTGAATCCCGGTTGCGCGAATTCGGCACCGGCTGCGTGCGCCTCGTGAGTGATCGCTGCGGCTCTTCGCATAATGTCGAGTTCGGCGGGTTCTTTGAACAGGCGCATCGGGTGCACGATCGAGCGCGGGTCGATGATCGCGTCTGCTGGTTCGATACCCTGGCGCGAACGCAGCCGGAGCTGTTCGAGGGTTCTCGCGATCACCCCGTCGGCCTCGGCGTCGCGTCCGAGCACGTGGAAGATTCGCTTGGCGGCGCCGACGAGGTCGGGCAGGTGCTTGTGAAAGTCGGCCGCAGAGTGGGCTTCGTCTGCGCCGTAGTGCTCCTTTGCACCAGCGGTACCCGGCCGATAGCCGGTCCAGATCTCCATTTCACGATTGCGTGGTTCCACGTAGAGCGTGAATTCGGGGCCGCCGTCAGTACGGAGTACCGCGACCGCATTGGGATGCCCGAAGCCGGTCAAATACCAGAAGTCACTGTTCTGCCGGAATGGATACTCGGTGTCGGCCGAACGCGTCACCATCCGCGCGCCTAGAAACAAGGCAACGGCATCGGCGCCCATGGCGTCGCAAACTCTTTTTCGGCGCTCGGCAAACACGCGACAATCTTACCCCGCATTCTTCAGGCTGCCGTTGTGATGGGTCGATGTCTGACAAGCGGTCTGACAATGCTTTCGGCGAAACGGCGGGAGTAAAGACCCACCAACCAGCACGGGATGGGATCGGGTCGCCCGCACTTTTCGTCCAGCTCTCCGCATCCGCCCGCTCTGCCTGAGAAGACGGTTGCCGACCGCCGCCTACGGCTGCAGTGCGTCGAGCGGGTGCGCGCAGTGTGGGGGCCGCCAACAGCCCGTTCTTGCGGGCTTTTTTCGGGCTGACGGGGGTCTGGATGACCGCTGCGCGCGCTTTCGCCTGCCAACTCCCGGTGCGGGAAGGATTGATTCATTTCCTTTGAATTCAACTACTTATGATGTTCTAGAAGTTGGCACGCAACCTGCTTAAGACAAGGCTGTAAGATCTGGAACTGGAGCCACCGGGTGTTTAGCGGGCGCGCACATTCGGTGGCTTCATTCCCCCGGAGCCCCGCAGACGGATGGAAGGCGCTTTCTCCCCCAGAACGGCACTCAGCCTTCTCGGGACTCGGGGGGCCAGATCTTCATCCCGCCTCGCGCCTCTCCGATCAGCCCGATCTGGCGCATAGAACCGGGTCACGCCCGCAGCCGCAGCTACTCGACGTGCTACTCCGGAGCGACGGTCGCCAGCTCGAGCCCGGCGGCGGCTCAGCTCTTGTTTGCGATCGAGCTGACATCGATTACTTCCGAAGCGAATTCCCTGACGAACCAGCCCTTGAGTTCGTCGATCTTCGAAGCGTCGGCTCGGGTCTTCGGATCGAAAAATGCAATCGCCTCGAGCGATGAGTTCGGACACAGCACGCCGGGGTCCAGCGACAGCGCTTCCGCCTTTTCGACCCGCCAGGTCTTCAGCGCGGCCAGCCGACGATCCCCCTGTCGATCCAGCCGGCGTCGTCCGGTCCGGGCGGCGATCTTCGGGATGGGACCATGCTCGGTCTTCTTCCCGGCACGGACGGCGGCCATCAAATCTGATCCCATTCGCCTTTGGATCAGATCCGTGATCCCCTTGATCTGCCCCAGGTCGTCCCGTTTATCCGGAGCGCGCTCCGCTATTTCGAGCAGAGTGCGATTGCCCAGCACCTTGAATGCGGGGCGGTCCATTTCACGCGCGCGCCCATCGCGCATCTCGTACAGCTCCTTGAGAATCGACAAACCCTGCTTGGACAGCTTTCGGGCTCCTTTGATTTTCAAATAGCCCAACTCGTCGAATTCACGATCTGGCCATCGTCGCCCGCATAGCGCCGCAAATTCCTCCTGGGCCCACTTGATTCGCTTGGCAGCCTTGAGCTCCTTGGTGAGGATCTCGTGCAACTCCATCAGATAAAGCACGTCCGATGCGGCATAGCTGAGTTGCTTGGCAGACAGCGGACGCGCCGACCAGTCCGACCGCTGCTGCTCTTTGGGAAGATGCACACCAAAGTGTCGTTCGGCGATCGAAGCAAGGCCTACCGACGGGTAGCCGAGCAACTGTGCGCTGATCATCGTGTCGAAGACGTTCTGGAATTCGAACGCGCAGTCGCGCTTGAGCACGAAGATGTCGTATTCGGCGGCGTGAAAGATGATGCGGATGTCCGGCGAAGCGAAGATGGGCGCGAGGGGAGAGAGCTCTTTTGGTCCGCCGATTGCCAGCGGGTCGATGAGATAAATCTGCTGGCGGGTCGCGACCTGAATGAGACAGGTCTTATCGAAGTAGTGATAGAAGCTGTCCGCTTCAGTGTCGAAGGCGAGCACATTCTCGCTCATGAGTTCCTGGGCAAGGGAATCCAGACCAGCCCGTGTCTCGATGAACTCGAAGTCAGCCAATCGCGGCCCCAATGCGGGTGTCTTCAATTAAATTGCCGCCCGAACTGCGAAACCCGCCGTCCAGAATGAATCATTGATTTTGGGGGGGCATACGCACCGATGAGGGATTGCGCGGCGCGAACGGGGCGATGCTAGCCGAGTGCGACCCGCCTGGAAAGACGGGGGACCGCCGCACAGATCCCTATACTGCGCCGATGCTTCGAGCCGGAGTCGGAATTTCATTGGATCCCGATGGTAAGCGAGCCATCGAGGCCGCGTCAGCGGATGCGTTGGTGGGGTGCCTGGGCCAGCGTGTGGATCTGGCGCTCGTGTTCGTCACGCCGGCATACCCCGATTCACCCAAAGCGCTCCTGGATGGGGCCTATAGCGTGTTGGGGACGAAGTCGATTGTCGGTTCGTCGGCACACGGCGTGTTCGGGGCCGGGAGTGAGTGTGAGGGGGCTGCATCGGTCGCGGTGATGGCGCTGTGTGGGATCGACGTATTGCCATTCTGTGTGCCGGACCTGAGAGGCGAGGAGGCCAGCGCAGGTAGGGAAATCGCTTCGCGTTTGGGTGGGGAGCCGAGATCAGAGGACCTGGTCATCGTACTTCCAGACCCGCACCTCGATACGTCCGCGTTGGTAGCCGGCATGCGCCAATCGCTGGGTCCCGCTCGAGTGGTCGGGGCTGGCTCGGCCGATCCGCTGTCGAGTACCGCTGCCCAGTGGTGTGGAAACGATATCGAGACTGGCGCGGTCGTAGGTGCAGTTCTCAGAGGGAATACACCAGCGCGCGTCGGTGTTACCCAGGCGTGCAGACCGGCCTCCGGTCTGAAGACTGTTACCCGGGTCCAGGGCAATTGGATTCTCGAACTCGACGGTCGTCCGGCCCTTGACGCATACCGCAGCGCGGCGCTCGGCCCGCTGGCGGACGACCTGGCGCGAGCGGCCGCTTTCGTGTTGGTGGGGATGCCGCGCGAACCGTCCGAGACGCTGCGGCCAGGCAGTTACCTCGTGCGGCACGTAGTGGGCTTTTCTATCGAGAACCGCGCATTCGCCGTGCCCGAGCTCTTGTCTCGCGGCGACCAGGTCGCATTCATGCTCCGCGAGCCAGACTCGGCACGTGCAGATCTCAAAGAGATGCTGAGCGGGCTCGTGGGCGGATCCCCCGGTCTCGGCCTGTATTTCAACTGCTGTGCGCGCGGCGCTGGTTTCTTCGGTGTTGCTGGCCTCGAATCGGCGTATCTCGAAAACGCCTTCGGTTCCCTGCCGATCGTTGGCATGTTCGGCTCGTGTGAAATCGGTCCGATCGGCGCCCCGCGGAGCGGCGCGACGGAGCTTCTCACCTATACCGCTGTGCTTGCGCTGCTCGACGCCTGAACCCCCGCCCACAGCCGTCGCTCGTTCCGCCTCCCTCGAAGCACAAACGCACTGGCAGCTCGAATCGCGTTCGTTACAATGTTCCGTTAAGTGGGATTGTGTTCCATATAATGGAACACAAGTCGATCGGCGGCAGAGCCGGGAGCGGAGCCATTGGAAGCACTCAGCACAGTCGAAAAGGCGATCGATGTCTTGTTCCATCTACACGGTGAGACCGCCGCGCTGGGCGTCACGTCGATTGCCCGATCGCTGGGCATGCCCAAGTCGAGCGCGCACCGATTGCTCTCGGCACTGAGTCGCCGCGAGTTGGTCGAAAAGGACGCATCCGGGCGATACCGACCGGGAATCGGGCTGGTCGCTCTCGGACTGGGGGCACTCGATCGGGAGCCTGTCGTTGCGGCCGCGCGACCCGTGCTGGAATCCGAAGCCGACGTGCTCGGCGAGACGGTGTTCCTGGTCGCCGCGAGAGCGGGACGGCTGGTTGTACTCGACAAGGCAGAGGGTTCCGCCTTTCTGCGCGCATCGCCTCGCGTGGGATCGTCTGTTCCGGTTCACGCCACAGCCGTTGGCAAGCTTTACCTCGCGTTCGGATCTGGGGAGGTCGAGCTGGATGATGGTGATTTGGAGCAGTTCTGCGACGCGACTCTGATCGATCGCAGCCGCATTGAGCGCGAAGTCGCTCGGGTCGCCGCGGCTGGCTATGCGAGCAATACCGAGGAGTGGATAGGCGGATTGTCAGTCGTGGCAGCACCCGTTCGCGTTTCGTTCGGAGGCGCCCAGGCACCGACCCGTATGGAGGCCGCGCTGGCGTTCGCGGCAACTACGGTTCGCATGCAGGCACTCGGGGTACAGCAAGTCGCCCTTCGGGCGATCGATGCCGCGGCGCGGATTCGCGCGCGGCTGGAAGGAGCGCAGCGATGAGAGTCTGGATCGATGGTCGCGTAGTGGACGGCGCCGTTGCGACCATCCCTGTCACCGATCACGGGTTGCTGTATGGCGACGGAATTTTCGAGGGCATCCGCGTGTACGGCCGCCGCGTGTTCCGACTCGAAGCCCACATGGCTCGCTTCAATGCCTCGGCGAAGGCATTGGCTCTCGAGCTGCCGGGTGGCATCCGAGCGACGCGACAGATCGTACTCGATACCGCGCGAGATTTCGGAGCCGACGAGGCCTATATCCGACTCATCGCGACCCGCGGCGATGGGCCCTTGGGAATCGATCCGACCACCTGTCCCAAGCCCCGCCTGCTTTGCATCATCGATCGGATCGCCGTCTACCCAGAAGAAAAACAGCGAACCGGCGTGGACTTGGTGACATCGAGCCTGCGGCGGCCCGCACCGGACGTGCTCGACCCGAGGGTCAAGAGCCTGAACTACCTGAACAATGCGCTCGCCAAACTCGAAGCGAAGCAACACGGTGCGGACGATGCGCTGCTTCTCAACTCCGCGGGAATGATCGCTGAGGCTGCGGTCGCAAACGTGTTCGTCGTGCGCGCCGGCGAACTACTGACGCCACCGGCGACAGACGGCGCGCTCGAGGGTATTACTCGCGCGACGCTGATGGAACTGGCCGCGTCCCTCGGCTATTGCGTGCGGGAGAAGACGATCGGGCGCTTCGACCTGTTCTGTGCCGACGAGGCGTTTCTGAGCGGAAGCGGTGCTGGGGTCGTGCCCATCCGCTCGCTCGATGGGCGCCTCATAGGAGATGGAAGTCCCGGGGCCATCTACGAAAAACTCCGGAGCGCATTCCTCGCGGCGGCGCCAGCGATGGGAACGGCTTTCGAATAGCTGGCGAATCCTGCGTTGAGCCAAGAACGGTCCACTCGGGCGACCCGCGAGAGGGGTCGGGTTTCCGGTTCGACACAGGGGCCAGGCTCTTCGCCCGAGACCAGACTCGCCGGCCTTCTCGCCGACCAAAGAATAGTCGGGCCGATCGAGGCTCGAGTTCCTAGCGCGTGCCCCGGGGTGTCCGTTAGGCTCACCTGTTCAGTGGTTTTTCTTACGTCGAGAGGTGGAGCGAGTGCGTTGGTCCCAAGTCTTCATTCCGACCTTGCGCGACGATCCCGCGGACGCGGAGGCAATCAGCCACAAGTTGTTGGTGCGCGGCGGGTTCGTTCGCCAGCTGATGAGTGGTGTCTATTCGTTGCTTCCGCTCGGCCTGAAGGTGTGTCAAAAAATTCAAAACATCGCGCGCGCGGAGATGAACGGGATCGGTGCACAGGAATTCTTGCTTCCGTCCATACACCCAGCCGAAGTATGGAAGCGCAGCGGGCGTTGGGAGTCAGTTGGTGAAGAGATGTTCCGGTTCCAGGACCGCAAGGGAGCGGATGTCGCCCTTGGAATGACCTGCGAAGAGGTGTTCGCGTCATTGGCGAGCGAACTGCGCAGCTACAAGCAGCTGCCGCAGATCTGGTACCAGATCCAGCGCAAATATCGGGACGAGCCTCGGCCGAAGTCGGGCGTGCTGCGGGTGCGCGAATTCAATATGAAGGATTCCTACTCTCTCGACATCGATTCGGAAGGACTCGATCGAGCATTCCAACGACACTTCGTAGCCTATCGACGCATCTTCGGACGCTGCGGGCTCGACGTGTTGGCGGTCGAGGCCTCTTCGGGCGTGATGGGTGGGAACGAATCGATCGAGTTCATGGTCCAAAGCGATGCCGGAGAAGATTGGGTGGCCTCGTGTGATTCATGCGGCTACGCGGCGAACGTCGAAAAGGCAAACTCGCAGCTGGCCGCGCTAGAGGATCAACCAGGACTCGATTCCCCAGAAGCGTTCGAGACGCCCGACGTGCGAACAATCGACGATCTCGCAGCATTCGAGGCTGGCGCTCCCGCTGAGCACCAGATCAAGACTCTCGTGTACTCGCTCGACGGTGTGATCACACTGGTTCTGCTGCGCGGCGATCATCCGCTTTCCGAACAGAAGCTGCAGGATACGACCGGGGCGGTCGATCTGCGACCCGCCAATGACGCCGAAATCAAAGCAGCACTCGGGGCAGCAGCCGGTAGCTTGGGGGCCGTCGGGGTGACAGGCCAGCGTGTACTCGCGGATCTCGCGCTGCGCGGGCGGCGAGGCATGTTGACTGGCGCCAATCGCAACGGGTTCCACCTGCGCGGAGTCCAAGTCGAGCGAGACATCCAAGTTTCGGAGTGGTTGGATTTGCGCGAAGTACAGCAGGGCGAAGCCTGCTCGCTGTGCGATGCGCCGCTTTCGGTGCGCAAGACCATCGAGGTCGCACACATCTTCAAACTGGGGACGCGCTACAGCGAAAAACTCGGCGCGAGTGTGCAAGACGAACAAGGCAAGTCGCGCGCCATCACGATGGGCTCATACGGAATCGGGATCGAGCGCACGATGGCTGCGGTCGTCGAGAGTTGTCACGACGAGTCCGGCATCGTGTGGCCGGTATCTGTCGCGCCCTATGAGGCAGTGATCAGCGTGATCAATCCGAAGAACCCCAGTGTCAGTGATGCTGCCGGAAGGCTGTACGACGCATTGGTGGCTGAGGGGATCGAAGTCCTGCTCGACGATCGCGACGAGCGACCCGGAGTCAAATTCAAGGACGCAGAGCTGATCGGAATTCCCTATCGCGTGACGGTCGGCCCCAAGGGACTCGAAGAGGGAGTCGTCGAAATCACGCGCCGCAAGGGGGGCCAATCGCGAAACGTCGCGATCGCGAAGGCGGCAGCGACGGTTGCTGAAGCCATCTTCGAAGAGCGATCATTCAGCCCCGGAATCGGTTAGTCGGGTTGGCGGATTGAGTTGAGTAGACACTCTTGCGTGAGCCGCCCGGGCGGGGTTGGAATACCCCATCTATGCATGCGGCGGTGATACGCCCGGCTACGTCATCGTCATTCGGCTTGTCTCAGCAACGGCCGCGATCTTTCTGCTGATTTTGGGGCTAAGATGAGCGCGCTTCGAGTGCGGGCCGCGTTGGGCGGTGATGTCGGATCGGGGCATCTTGCGAACCTTTCAATCGAGGAGGGCGATCGATGGAATTTGGCGAATTCCTGCTCCGGTGGATTCACTTTCTATCCGGAATCACTTGGATCGGGATTTTGTACTACTTCAACTTCATCCAGACGCCGTTCTTCGGTACCGATCTCGGAGGCGAGTCGAAAAGCGCGGTGACTCGCGGCTTGGTGCCGAATGCGCTGTGGTGGTTTCGCTGGGGCGCAATGTTCACGGCCGGCAGCGGGGTGTTGATCCTGCTGATGAGGTTGGGATTGGGCAACTCACTGACCGGCGGCTACATGACTCGCATCATGACCGGCGGGCTGATGGGGTTGTTGATGTGGGCCAATGTGTGGTTCATCATATGGCCCGCCCAGCAGGTGGTGATTGCGAACGCGAACAACGTCGCCGGTGGTGGAGAGCCGGACCCGACAGCGGCCGGACGCGGGCAGCGCGCGGGACTCGCTTCGCGAACCAACACGCTGCTCTCGATTCCGATGCTGTTTTTCATGGCCGCTGCCAGCCACTACCCGTCGCTGACAGCGTCGCTGGATACCGGCGGGGGATCGCTGATGGTCTATTGGATCGTTGCACTGATTTCGATCGGGGTGCTGGAAGCCGGAGCACTGCTCGGGCCAGGCTTGCCGACCCAGAAGCCGTTGGCAACCGTGAGCGGAACGATCCACGCCGGCCTCGGGCTCGTAGTGGTTCTGTACGCCGCGATGTTCTTCTTACTGCATTGAGTTGAACTGTCGCGAAACGGTGACTTCTCGCCGGCCGGAGTTCACTTCCTCCGGCTGGCGAGGAAAGCTTCGATATCGTCGATGTTCGGCTCCAGATATTCGAATGGGGGCATTTGGCGGGTGTCTCGGGCCGGCGTGTAGCCCTCCGGGTACTCGCCGCGCAGAACCTTGGCTTCCAGCACCGAACGCGTCGCCTGGGCGATTGCTGGTCCGAGGATTCCGTCCTGATTCGGATCGGCGTTGTGACACACGACGCAGATATTGCGATAGATCAACTCGCCGCGCGCGACGGCGGGATCTTCCGACGAATCGGCCTCACCACCGCATGCCGCCACAGCCGTAAGCACCACCAGAGCCAGTATGGCCGCAATCGCGTTCTGGAATTTCTGAACCACCACCACTACTGCTACCTCGAAACTGTGCAGCCGAAAGCCCCTCGCTAAAGGGCGTGCAGCTTAGCTCAGCTATCACCGGGCGACGCCACGTTTCAAAACAAGACTGCGAATTCGAGTTAGCATGCATTCATGCCGGATCGAAGCCTCTGGTTGACCCGTGCGAACGGGCTTACGCTGATTCGATTGATCGCGGCGCCGCTGTTGGCCATCGCAATCCACTCTGATGCAGCGACGGCGGCAATGGCAATCTTCGCGCTCGCGGTTGCGACCGACGTTGCGGACGGCATCGTGGCACGCAATTACGCTGAAGCTTCGGCACTTGGCCGAATGATCGACCACTCCACAGACGCGATCTTCGTCAGCGTTGGCACCGCGGCGCTAGCCTGCGCAGGTGAATTGCCGGCACTGCTGCCCACACTGATCGCCGCGTCATTCGTCCAATACGCGCTCAGTTCGCGCAGCCCACAGGCCGACGGCCCGCGACCGAGTTCGCTCGGGCGCTGGAACGGAATCGCGTACTTCGCGGTGCTCGCGGTTCCGATCGTTCGCGACGGCCTTGGACTGCCCTGGCCCGATCCTACATTCGTCACGCTGCTCGGCTGGCTGCTCGTCGTCTCGACTCTGGTGTCGATCGGAGATCGGCTGCGCTCTTCGCTTCGCCGATGATTCGGCACGTGCTTCGAATCCGATCCAGTCGAACCAGGACGAATTAGAACGAAAGCTCCGGGCCGGATCCAGCGCCAGTGATCAGACTTTCTCTCGATATTCAGTGTCGCCCTTGGCCTGCCAGCAGGTCGCGATTCGCCCGCCGCAAGAACAAGAGCCCGATGGCGGCGTTGAAGAAGATGAAGAAGTTGTGTTGAACCAGGCCGAACGCGGTCATTTCACCCGCGTTGTCCGGGAACAGTGTGACCCACAGCAAGATTGCCACGGAGCGCATTGGGCCGGGTGTCGCGGCGCCGAAGAAGATCACGGGTAGGTAACCGAGCATCTCGAGGAAGCCGACGTCCACACCGAACAGGCGTAGCGCCAATGTGTAGACCACGACGGCCGAAAGCAGAGCCGGCGAACGCATCAAGACAATGACGCCGTACTGCCACGGTGCAGCGAGGCGGAACGCGTGAAGGATATCGCGATCGCGCAACGCGCTCGAGGGTGCGATGACTCCGCGGAAATACCCGATCCACACGATGAAGATCGCGACCGCGCCCAGCGCGATCCATGGAATGACGTGGAACACGTCTGGGAAGTCGTCCCAGCCCAGAGAAATGCCGATCAGTGCCCAGAGCAGTAAGTAGAGGAACTCGCAGAACATGATGAACAACATGCTCGAGCCGACCTGCCAACCCGGCACGCCTTCGCGGCGATTCAAGTACATCGCCATCGCGCCCTTGCCGACCTGTTCGTTGATGATGCTCAGGATGTAAGTGCTGCCTCGAATCGGCAGAATGTCTACATAACGTACGCTGGTGTTGAACCAATTGACGACGCGCCACACGACAAGTGAATCGATCAGGAAGAACAGCGCGGAATACGGAACCATCAGCGCGAGCCACTTCCCCCAGCTGACTTTCGCGAATACTGCGATCAGGAATGTCGCAGCAGTCTGGTTCTGACGGGCGGCCTGCGCATCGATGCGGCTGTACAGGTAGGCGAAGCAAGCGAGTGTGATCAGCCAGGGCAGCGCCTGCTGCCACAGCGGCGCTTTTCGGCGCTTCGCTTCCTCGGGGTTGGGGGCTTCAATCGAATCGCTCAGGCTCCAGGTGCCTCCGGTCCAACGCAGCGCCGCAGCATTTCGGGTAGCGGGGTGAGTTCGATCCCCAGGATGTCGCATGCGGGCTTCGGGTCGATGTCATCATCTTCGTTGATGACTTCGAGTGAGGCCTGGGTAAAGGGCGGATCCGACATGAGCCACTCCGCCAACCGGGTGATCCCCCGAACCAACCCCAAGGGCAACGATACCACCTTCGGCTTCTTGCCATACAGCGCCGCTGCGCGCTCGATGAACTCTCGCTGCGGGAGCGAGACGGGACCCGCGAGGTCGAGCGTCAGGTTATCCAGATCGGAACTCGTCGGATTGCCGACGGTACCGGCGACGATCGCATCGATGAGATCGTCGGCATAGATTGGTTGGGTCCGCATCGACCCACCCCCGGGCAGCGGCAGAATTCGTGTCAACGCTTCGCCGCGGACGATGCGCGCGGTCGTGTCGCCCGGGCCGAGCACCATCCCGACACGCAAGATCAGCGTTGGAGTCTTCGCGCGCAGTAGGATCTGCTCGGCTTGGCCCTTCGATGCGAGGCACGAGTTCGCGGAAGCGGGATCCGTTCCGAGGATGCTCAGATACACCATCCTGCGCATCCCGGCAGCATCTGCTGCGGTTGCGAGTGAGCGGCTCGATGCCTGGTGGGCATCGCCGTATCGGCTGCGGGCTCCCTCCTTCAGTATTCCCACGAGGTGGACAGCATACTTGCAGCCTCGCGCGGCACCGGTCAGTCGCGCGGTATCGGAGTAGTTCAACACGACGATCTCGGGTGCTACCTCGAGTGACAGCTTCGAGAGCGCTGCCGCGGCAGCGTCAGATCGGACGACGGCGCGCGTCGCGACGCCGTCGCGGGCGAAGCGCTCGATCAGCCGACGACCCAGCTGGCCGTTCGCTCCAGTCACCAGAACCGGACCCTCGGCAGTGCCCCCTTCTGTCTGAAATTCGTCGCTCATCATCACCTACACACCGCCCGGGCACTCCTGCAGCTCTCGCATCGCGCGGTCGCGACTGCACGATAGCATCCCGCAAGCCGCTGCTCCGAGCGCAGGCGGTCAGCTGGGGGCTGCCGCGTCGATGAAGCGGCGAATTCGCTCGAAGTAGGCTCGTCCGCCGATCATCGCGGTGTCGTTGTGCCCTGCGCCCAGGATCGTCTCGAAATCTTTTGGCTCGGGTGCGGCGTCGAACAACCGGCGACCGAGGTCGTAGTCGATGACTTCGTCGCGATCACCGTGAAGGAAAAGCAGCGGCGCCCGAACCCTCGAGATCTTTCGGATGGACTCGAACCGGCGGCCGACCATCAAACTCATGATCGGACCGCCGATCCCGCGCGCGATGTCCGCGATGGACGTGAAGGTGCTCTCGAGGATCACTCCCGCGAGGTCGCGATCCTGTGCGAGATCGACCGCGACCGCGCCACCGAGCGAGCGGCCGAAAATAACGATCGCCCGGCTCGCAAAACCGCGGTCGATCAAGTGCGCGAAGCCTGCACGCGCATCGCGATAGCTTCCCCGTTCACTCGGCCTGCCCTCACTCAGACCGTAACCCCGGTAATCGAGTACCAGGACGGCGCAATCCAGGCGCATGAGTTTCACAGCGATGGGAAGGCGATGTGATGCGTTTCCAGCATTGCCGTGCAGAAATAGCACCGCACGGGCAGGCATTCGCCCGAGTGAGGTTCCGGGCAGGTAGAAGCCGTGGATCGCGACGCCGTCGTCGGCGGTCAGATACACGTCCTCTGCGTCGATTCCGAGTTCTTCGGGGGACAGGTCTACGCCGGGGGTCGGTTGAAAGACCACGCCTTCAACAAGAGCATCAACAAGAGAATTGAGCATTGCGTAGGAAATTCCGATTGCGATCAGACACCCGATCACGACCACGAGCATTTTTTGCATCGCGCGCAACGTACTCGATTACTCCGGCGCGTTCTCGAACCGCTTCACGCTGAGTCCACCGATCGCGATCACGACACTCCAAAGAGTCATCGTGCCAATCGCAGCCGAAATACCGAAGCCATCGCCGATAACACCTGTAAGCCACGGGATTGCAACGCCACCTATCGCGCCCGCACCCGCTGCCAATCCGGCCGCGGTCCCCCGCGATCGCGGAAATTGTTGACCGACCAGCGAGATCATGACAGGATAGACGCAGCCGGTCGCGACGCCGAAGACGCCAAAGATCACTTCGATATTTCCGCCGCCCTGCGAGACGCCCACTGCAATCGATATCGCCCCAAGCAGCCCAGCTGCGACCAATGCGCGAGCGTCGAGCCGCAGGGGTTGCAGCAGTGGCCCGAGCCGTCCGAGCAGCAAACCGAACCAGAATGCGCTGATCCCCGCCTGGCCGCGAGCCGTCGAAAGACCCAAACCGTCCGTGGAGTACGGAATCGCGAAGACCGACATTGATCCTTCCAAACCGACATACGCGAACGCCACCACCGCGAAGGGAAGTAAGCGAGCCGACAGCAGAGATCTCCACGAGCCCGGATCCGATCGCGGGTGAGAGCCAGTGCCAGAGCCAGGGACCGTCACGTCGCGATGCGGTAGCGGAAAGTGAACGCCCAGCGCAGCGACCGCGAGCAACAGGTGTGCGGCACCGATGACGTGAAAGCTGCGGGTCCAGTGCCAACGAGCGGCGATGGCGGCGGCCAAAGGAGGGCACAACACCGCGCCGACGGTGGTCGCGGAATGCATGATCGACATCGGCTTCGCAGAACGATCGCCGAAGCGTTCTACGATGCTCGCGTTGAACAGCGTGTCGTACGCGCCGGTTCCGATCCCAATCATGGCGATCAACGCACAGGCTCCAGCAAAGCTGGTCCCGGGGTGGATGGCCAGAAGCGACACGCCTGCGATCGTGGCGGCGACAATGAACAGCGGGCGTCGTGAGAAGCGATCGAACAGGGGGCCCGCACCGACTACACCGATGAGTAGTCCCAACGCGAGCATCGCGGCGAGCAAACCGGTCTCGCTGAGGTCGAGCCCGAGATCCCGCTCGAGACCAGCCTGATTGGCGCCCAATACCACAAGCACCAAGCCGAAGCAGAAGAACGCCGCGAGACCGAGACGGAACAATGCGTGGGGGCTAACCGGCGAATCCCGGGGGTTCGCATTGTACCGTCCGGCGACGCATCTGATTTGGCCTCTTACGTCATCCCGAGGTCGAGCCGCGCGGCCTCACTCATCATGTCGGG
>JAQBGU010000115.1:0-65570 GCA_032128375.1 Deltaproteobacteria bacterium
AACCTCTACTACCGCTGGAGCAAGGACTTCCTCGAAGCTGGCAAGAAACAGCTGGCCGGCGACACGGTCCGCGAAGCGACGAAGAAGTCGCCTCTGATCTTCGCACAGTGGGGATGACCTACCGCGACATCGACCGCGTAGACCCATACTCTCCTGAGGGGCAGTTTCTATACCGTTGGCGAACGATCGAAGCGGGTGCGAGCAACCCCTCTGCTCCTCAGGCTGTTTGGCCAACCTGAAGGCGAACTCAGCCACGAGGCACGCCTTCGCGTTCTCAGGACCCTCGAGAGCTTCCTCGTTCGGCGGATGGTGACTCGCCAGACAACGAAGGATTACAACAAGTTCTTCCTCGACTGGACTACCCGTTCTATCGCTTGCTCACCCGATCGCGGCTTCGATTTGTTCTAGAAGCTCTCGAAGACCACCAACGCGGCCCGAAAACCGAAGATCAGCACGTAACGCGCGGCAAGTTGACGATCGAACAAAGCCTGTCTCGGTCATGGCGCAAACGCTGGCCTCCGCCTAAGGGCGAAGATACGACTCGCGCCGAGATCGAACGCGATCGCCTCCTACATACGATCGGAAACCTCACGCTCGTGACGGCTAGCCTCAATCCAGCGCTTTCCAACGACCCATGGGAAGAGAAGCAAGAGGCGTTGGCGAACCACACCGTCCTCTTGCTCAACAAGAAGCAACTCGACGGGGGGAGCGACAACTGGAGCGAGACCGAGATCCTCGAGCGGGCGGATACACTGGCCAACGCTGCGATCGAAATCTGGCCCCGAAGGTGAGCCGCGCCTAGCTGTCGCCAATCTCGGTGAGAACCGTCCTGCGGAGTCCAGCTCTCACTATTGTTCGTCCCAGATCGCGCTGGGATGTGCTCCGTGGGGCAGTCCTCCGAGCCTCTCCGTCTGCTCCCTTCGCGTTGCAACGCAATACCTGTAAGTCTGTAAGTGGCCGCAGTGAGGCCTAGAAGCAGCAAGGGGCAATCTTCCGCGAGGTTGGCTACGAGAATTCTCGACACAGTGGCGGTCTCGCTCTGATCTCGCTGCCTTGGTCATCGGATGTGAGGCAAGAAAATGGCGCACATATCTTCCAACACCTACGTTGCTATCTCGCTAAACACCGTTGAGAGAACATTCGAGACGGCGCAGGTTCTACTCGAAGTGGGCGCTGTAGCTCCACCGGAACGGCAGCGGGCAATCGCTGCAAGTGCGTCTCTGGCACTTACGGCCTGCCTAGAACAATCGGTATTCAACGCACTCTCAAGCTATCGCGCAAATCTGCTCGTCTCTTCGGGTGGTGCCGCGGAGCGAGGACGAGAAATCGATCGCATCGACGGATGTACGTCCCTCCGGTCGCGGGTTCGCGAACTACCTCAGATTATCTCCGAAGGGAGAGTCTGTCTCGACCGGTCGGAGCCCGACGTAAGGTCGATCCTGGCCTTGATTGATCTACGGAATAGTCTCATGCACGTCGAAGAACGCGCATTGTCGGTGCGCTTTAGACTCTCCGAGGGCGCCGCAGGCGAGATTACTCTTACTCCAATTAGCGAAGAGGAAGAGGAGGGGCGGGGAAGCTTGCCCCAGGTTACTGCGAAGGTAGGCAATGACGGACGCGTGAACTTCATCATTGATCTGAAAGTGACCAATCCGTGGAACTCGGTGAGTCTGATCGAGGCTGAACTCTACCGTCGGGTCGTTCGGCGCTACATTGATGAGATCGTAAACTGCCCGACCGAATCGCTTGAGCCTGGCCGTTCTGGGCTGCTAAGGATTCCATGACGCGACACTTCGACGGGATAGCGGATTGCAACAATGACGGCCTGATGGGCACTTTCATCGGGTTCGCGAATTGCCGAGCGTTTGCCTATCCGTCAGCGACACCGACAAATCGTCGCGGCTCATTCATGCAGGAAACGCGTGCGGGCCCGCCTTCCGTCGATCAAATTTGCTCAGGGAAGGTTCAGGTAAAATGTGTGAATTTTCGGTACTCCCTGCAGCCCAATGCACCGGTAACACTGCGAAAACACAGCATTTCCGGAATCCCTTCCCACGTTGCCAACGTGGGGGTCGCCAGTTCGAACCTGGTCTCGTGCTCCATGTTTACCGAATGCCCTCGATCAGTCAGGTCGCGGGCGTTTTGGTGTGCTGACCTCATCGGACCGCTTGGTGCGATCATGCAGCCAAGGCGCGACGGCCGCGCGAGTGCCGCCCGATCAATACACAGGCTCGCGGTTGTATCAGAGTCGTCTGGTGCGACGGGATCTCTCAGTGAACATCAGTATCCATGCGCGTCGGGGTCGGATAGATCTCGCGTCTCCGGCTCTCGAACAGTTCGCCGAGAAGTCTCGCTCGCTGGTTTGTCGGCGCCTCCGGCCCAGGTCACGATGAGCGCCGTTGGTCCCTGTTGCAGGGGCACCTGCGAGCTACCCTCCAGATTCAACACGCCGGAGACCGCCAAGTATGGGATTCACCGCCGTCTTTCAGGAAGTCGAAGAAGGATTCATCGCCTTTGTAGAGGAAGTTCCAGGGGCCAACACACAAGCAGCAACAATCGAGGAAGCCCGCAAAAATCTCCACGAAGCTGTTGAACTCGTTCTGGAGGCGAACCGCGAGCTGGCGAGGGAATCGGTTGGAGCGGCGAAGGTCATCCGCGAACCCTTCAAGATCACCGGAAGCGCCGCGATTTGCTTCGCCACTTGGAAGCGAATGGCTGCGAGATACTGCGCGAGGGCGGCCGACATTCCGTCTACGTCAATCGCGAGAATCGAAAGGTTTCGACCCTACCGAGGCATCGCGAGATCAACGAACATCTCGCGCGCAAGATCTGTCGAGATCTAGACGCGCCCGATCCGGCTGACTAACATCCGCCAGTGGGTGCTCGTCAAGCTGTTCAATCATTCGGCACCGTCAACAGGCTCTGGCCACGGCTCGGTGCCGGGAACTCAACTACCCCCCCGACCCTCTGCCGATGACTTCGGTCGGTTTTCTACGAGAGCGTCGAGCGTTCCAACTCGAATCCCGAGTGCTTTGGCTTCTGGTGTTCGGCACCGGTCATACTCGCCAGGGCTGAGTTTCGCGAGCGCCTCGGCGTGTGCGTCATCGGTGTTCGTTTCGTTGCTCGGCGCTGGCGTAGTCTCTATGTTCCCGCATCGCGCGAGCTTTGTGATGTCTACAAGGTCTTCGAGTCGATGTCCCGCTTCCAGATGATCGCGAACGTCTTTGCTTTCGGCTTCGACAACAGCGAGAACTTCTTCAGGGTTGGCCGGATGGCTGCTGTTTGCGCCGCGCCGGTTCCGCTCTCGTTTTTGTCTTGCACGATGATTACCTCCGCATCACCGAGCGTGTGGGCGTATTCAGGCCCCCGCGGCAAGGAGCTGCGGGATCACACAAACGGGCGGGGGTGGGTCAATTCTCAATCGATGAAAGAGTCAAAAATTCGGCGTTGACAACAGTTTCATATGATAGCCAATTGGCTATCATATCGGCATGTCGCTTAGCGATCTGATTCGCGAGGCACGCCGTCGTTCCGGGTTGTCGCAAGCCGAACTGGCCGATCTTGCAGGCGTGCCGAAGTCGACGGTTGGCCGGATCGAGTCGCGAACCCGGGTACCCTCAACCGCGATGGCTGAGCGTCTCATTCGTGCGGCGGGCTTCGAAGTTTCAGTCTCCTTGTCGCAGCCCGACCCCGGGACGGACTCGATGTTCGAGCGGTCCCTGCGCAGAAGCCCAGCAGATCGACTCTCGGATGCAACCCGAATCGCGCGATTCGTCCTGCGTGGCCGGCGTGCCGTCGCGTCGAAGGCCGATGGCTAGCGGGGACTTCGATCCGGAGCGAATGCTCGCGGCGTTGGCCGACTGTGAGGTGCAGTTTGTGCTGATCGGCGGACTGGCTGCCGTCCTCTACGGCGATGTTGGAGTAACAGTCGACGTCGATGTGGTCCCCGAGCGTTCACGTGACAATCTCGGTCGATTGGCTCGGGCGCTCGTAGGCCTGCAGGCTCGCATCCGGACAGAAGGGGAACCGGAGGGCCTCGTCTTCGACTGTTCCGCGGCGTTCTTCTACAACCTCGCTCCCGACGCCATCGTGAACATGACGACGGAGTCGGGCGACTTGCACGTCACCTTCCGCCCGAGCGGGACTCAGGGATTCGCCGATCTTCGACGCGATGCAATCGAAATCGAGGCGGGCGATCAGCTGCAGATTCTCGTCGCATCGCTGGAAGATGTGATTCGCTCGAAGGAGGCGGCCGGTCGGGAAAGGGATCGGCTTGCGCTACCGCGACTGCGCCGACTCCTGGCGAGACTGCACTCAGACGGCTGATTCCAATGCGGAATGCGGAAAGCACGGCGCGATCGGAGTGGCAGCCGGGCGCAACACAAACGCCCCCGTGGGGGAGTTTTCAGGCTTCCCTGCGCCCTTGCGCTGCGTGTAGGATCGCGCATGCGCCTGGCCCGGACGTTGCTTCGAGGGTAGCGGCGGGCGACGGAAGGGCTCCACGATGCATCGCACCCGGTCCCACTCTGTAACACAATTTTGCATAGCTGCCGCTACTTGCGCAGTGTCGTTTCTCTTCGCATCCAACGCCGCAGCCGAGGATAGGGTTGAGGTGTGTCACATTCCAGATGACAACCCGGACAATTTCCACACGATCAAACGACGCGGGAACGCCCTTTCCGCACATCTCTCACACGGTGACCTCGCGGCTCCCTGCGCCGAGTTTTGCGAATCGCTCTGCGACGATGATGACACCTGCACGATCGACATGTGCGACGAAACAGAGCGGTGCATCCACTTGCCAGTGGACTGCACGGATGGAAACAGGTGCACCGAAGATCTGTTGTGCGATCCGCTCGACGGCTGCCTGAACGCGGTGCAGCTTGGGCAGACTTGCGATGATGGCGATACTTGCACCGCATCGGACTCCTGTGATGCTGAGGGGGTGTGCGCCGGGTCCGGCATCCCCGGGTGTTGCATCGGCGTCGCCGACTGCGATGACTTTCAGAACTGCACGACCGATTCCTGCAACTTCGCTGCCGGCGCAGCGGCGGGTTTCTGTCAGCACGGCCCAGTGGCGTGCGCCGATCGCGACCTCTGTTTGGTCGGCGCTTGTAATGAGGCCACCGCTGATTGCGAGTTCACTCCCGTCGTGTGTGAACCAACTCACGTGTGTAACGCAAATACCGGTTCTTGCGAACCAGCCTGCGAGCCCTGCTTGGCTCTCGGCGATCCAGCATTGGACTGCGATGCCATCGATGATGGAGAAGGCAACGGTAGCTGCGTCCTTTGCGGCAACGATCGGGTTGATGTCGGCGAGGGCTGCGACGGTGCCGAGGACGCCGCCTGCCGGACATTCTGTCAGTCGGATTGTAGGTGCCCGCCGCTGATCGTTCTTGCCGAGCCGGTCACAGTCGAGCCTGGGGGGGCGACCCTCACTGACGCGGCCAGCGAATTGATTGTCACAGTGCCACCCGGAGCCTTCTATCAGACGGTCTCAGGTAAGGTTCTCGACGCGAACGGCGCGGGGGTCTCGGGGTCAACCGTTTCAGGCACTCTCGGAATCAACACTGCAACGAGCCGGAGTGGAGCGAGCGGTTCCTACGTGTTGGTGGTGAACAAAGACTCGAGAGTACGCCCCGAAGGAATTGCGGTGGACTCGAGCGGAAACGTCTACGTGACACTTGGAATCAGCGACAACGTCTTCAAGATTACACCGCCCGGGGCGATCACCGAGATCATCGACGCGACGGGAGACGGCGTCGGGAACACGCTGGACGATCCCCGAGCGATCGCGGTGGACCCCAGCGGAAACGTCTACGTGGTAGGTGAAAGCAGCTTCAACGTCTTCAAGATTGCACCGGACGGAGTCATCACGGAAATCATCGACCCAAGGGCAGACGGCGTCGGGGACGTTCTCGGTTTTTTTGATCGGAAAATTGCAGCGGACTCGAGCGGAAACGTCTACGTCTCGGGTAGGAACACCGACAACGCATTCAAGATCACACCGGGCGGGGCGATCACGGAGATCATCGACGCGAGAGGAGACGGCGTCGGGAACATGCTATTGCGCCCAGCAAAAATCACGGTGGACTCTTTGGGAAACGTCTTCGTGCCAGGTGCATTCAGCGACAACGTCTTCAAGATTGCACCAGGCGGAGCAATCACGCAGATCATCGACGCGACGGGAGACGGCCTCGGGCACGAGCTGATACGCCCGCTGGACGTCGCAGTGGACTCCAGCGGAAACGTATACGTGACTGGAATCGTCAGCGACAACGCCTTCAAGATCACACCGGGCGGGGCGATCACGGAAATCATCGACGTGACGGGAGACGGCGCCGGGAACGCGCTGTCCGAGCCCAAAGGCATCGCCGTGGACTCCAGCGGAAACGTCTACGTCGCGCAGAACACGCTGGGATCCATCGTCTTCAAGATTACACCGGGCGGGGCGATCACGAAGATCATCGACGCGACGGGAGACGGCGTCGGGAACGTGCTGACCTTACCGTCGTCACTTGCAGTGGACTCCAGCGGAAACATCTACGTGACAGGTGCATTCAGCAACAACGTCTTCAAGATTACACCGGGCGGAGTGATCACGGAGATCATTGATTCAAACCAGCGATGAATGAATCCCTGATGCCCCCGACAGCCCTTTCGCCGATGCGTTCGTGCGAGGCGGGCATGAGTTGCGGCGTCGGTGGCGCGACGGCGCCGATCTCGGATTCAGAATCGATGGGTCGATGAATTCAACAGGTTTCATTGACCCGCGACAATTCTCGTGGCGGGCCGCTTGGGGCCAGCTGGTGCCCCTACCGGGTACTCACGAACATTCTGAGATGTTCTTGGTCCCTTATACCGCTCTTTTTCCACGCTTCCCGAGCAGCTGCAGCCTCTCCATCGTGGCGCAGCATGGTCTCATCGAGTGGATAGTTTGGTACACCGCCATCGTGAAAGTCTCGGGTCTGTTGGAAGCGCCTTCCCCAGAGTGGCGTCGTTCGAAACTCCTGCTTACCGGCTTGGCCGAGGTGGACATCGGAGCCGTCGAGCGCACCCATATCGTGAAGTAGGAAGTCCGAGTACGGGTTGAACTCTATGCCCTGGAGAGCTTGGATATCGACCGTGATGTCGCCTACTGCGAAGGGTCCATCCGCGGTCCGGAGTGTTGGAGTATGGCAGGACGCGCAGCCGAGCTGATCGAAAACCAACTCACCTCGATCAACGTATATCCGGAGGCCTTCGTCAATCACAGGCTCTGGACTATCGAGTAGGAGGAGATAGTGGAAGCTGCTGAGCGGAGCGGTTCCGGTTTCCCATGGAGTGAGTCCCATCTCATTTGAATAGGCACGCTCGACAAACTCCATCAGCGTTGCCATCTGATTCTGCGTTCCCCAGCGCATCACGCGACCGGTCTGTGGTGACCGTACGACGCGGCCTCCGTTCGCGGCCGCCAGCTCCTCGAAGGTGCTGTCCGGGACGGCTTCGACTAGACCGAGTCCCATGATCCGCGGTGTCTTCCGTGAATCCTGAACATTGGCCCAGTCGGGAAGCTCCTCTGGACCCAGCGTTTTACCTTCGGCTGTGATCCCCTGCGTTCGGAGTACCAGCCCATTTGTGGGGAGGAACAGCTCTTCGCCTCTTGGCCCCGTGGCTTCTCTTCCGTAGACCGTCACGTCGTTGGGTGGATAGCCGGAAAGACCGTTTGCTGGGAAATGGCAGTTGGCACAAGTCCGCGTGTTGAAGAAAGGTCCAAGGCCCTCTTCGGGAGACCAGACGCGGAAGAACTCCGCTTCGCCGGCATTGAACAAATCCAACTCGGCAGCATTGAGTCCATCCAACGGGAAGAGATTGGACGGTCGGTCGGCTTGAGCCGAAGCCAGACCCGCAAGAAGCAGCGACGCAAAGCAGACCCACTTCCTCATCTTCATCCTCCTTCGTTACCGGCGCGCGCGAGCCTCGTATGGGCTGGAGGAAGGTGGGTGACCCGGTTCGGTCTCGGAGGAAAATCCACCAGCCGGTCCGCAGCCATGCGTAGACACCTCAACGCACTGACGCGACATCCAGCATCAGCTGTGTGCCGGTCCATTTCGAAAATTGTTGAACTTCGTGCGTCGCTCCCACGCTCCCAGCCACCAATCTGTACGTCGGAGAAGTATTCCGGACTCGAGAGGGTCTTTGCCAGGAGACGGTTTTCCATTTCGACCTTGGCCGCCCTTTCGGCCGGCCACAATGAACAAGAATGCCAAGAAATCCGACCCCCTCCAAATCGTGGGATCACCGAAAGCGCCGGTCCAGCTCCGTCTCAGATGCTGGATTTCCCGCGTTGCCAAATGTCATGAGGCGCAGCTGCGGGTGGAAATTCGCGTGTCCGAATCGGAAACACGGTCGATCCGCGCGTGCACCCGGACGTATCAGGGATCGCGATCGTCGAGATAGCCGAGAGCCTGCAGCCGGTTTCGTTCGTCACCGGTCAACTCGCGTGCCGGGACGCCCTCGGATGAAGCGGCCATCTCTTCGAGCCATCGGTCGAGTGCCGTGCCGAGCACACCGAGCTTGTCGGGTCGTTCCCGCGCCAGGTCGCGGCGTTCTGCAGGGTCGGTGGACAGATCGTAGAGGCGGTCTTCCAGACGGTTGTGGTCGCGGATCAGTTTCCAATCGCCGGCGCGCGAGAACGCGCGGCGGATTCCGTTCTGCGAGTCCGGTCCATCCTCCAACCAGACCGAGCCGAATACGACCGGTGGTGCCGGTCGTGCCCCGCGCAGGATCGCGATCAGGCTCGTCGAATCGCGAGGCGCACGGTCGACCTGCAGGTAATCGAGCAGCGTGTCGTGAACCGATCTCGATTCGACCGGGGCCGCAACGACCTGGCCCGGACGGGTCACTCCCGGTAGATCCACGACGAGCGGGACGTGAACGATCTCCTCTTGCAGCGACATCATGTGACCGACCCGACCCCGCTCGAGAATCTCCTCGCCGTGATCGGCGACCAGTACGACCGCCGGTCGTCGCGACGCGGGAAGTGCGCTGATCCCCGCCAACAACCGACCCACGACCCGGTCGGTGTACGCGACTTCCTCGTCGTACAGTTGGCGGAGCAGCGCGATGTCCCATTCGCGCAGGTTCCCGATCTGCGCCCGGAGTTCGGCGATGCCGAGCCCGCGAAATCGCGCGTTCGCGTCCGGTTCGGCGAGATCCCATTCCGGATGGTCGCGATATTCGTAGTGGGAATCGAAATAGTGGACGAACAAAAAATAGGGCGCGTCGTGTTCCGCTCGCTCGCCGATCCACGCCAGCGCACGATTCGTGACATCGTCGCCGGTGATGTCGTTTTCGCGACCGGCGGCTTCGTCGTCGAAGCGATCGAACCCCTGCCGGAAGCCGTGGCGCGAATCGACGTAGACGCCGGAGACGACGGCGTCCGTCGCATAACCCGCTTCGCGCAGCACCTCGGCCAACGGGGTTTCCGAAGCGCGCAACCACCCCTGCCGCGACAACGCGCCGTGCTGGTGCGGATAGCGACCGGTCATCACCGACGCGAATGACGGAAGCGTCCATGGTGCGGAAGCGATCGCGGTCGAGAACGTCGCTGCACGGGCGGCCAACCGATCGAAGGCCGGCGTGAGCGCCGTAGCGGGGTGTGTCCCGACCAGACCGGTCCGGTCGACCCGCACGGTGTCGATGCCGATCAGCACGACATCGACCGGATTTGCGGCCTTGACGCCGCGAGGGATCGCACCCGCCAGACTCATCGGCCACAGCACGAGCGGAACCGCCAATGCCGCGTGTCGCCACGCGCGGGCTTCGCCGCCGCGCAAGATCGCGAACACCGCCGCGGCGCTACCGGCGCCGCACACAAGCGCGGTGGCGTCGCTGCCGGGGCCGTGTGCGTTTTCCAACCACTGCGTCCCCGCCAACGACCAACCGAAGGCGAGGGCGAGGGACGCAAGCGCCGCGACTCCTGAGGACTCGGAGCAACAGCGCCCCGTGATGGCCATCGCCGTCGCGACACCGAGCGCGATCGCGAAAGCGACACCCGCATCGTCAGGCGACGGACCGCTGGCCCGGGTCAGCGCGTAAACCAGCCCCGCGGCGACTGCGAGCGAAGCACAGAACCGAACGCGGCAGCACGCGCGGACCCAACCCGCGCCGCTCATCCGATCGGCCAGCGCCGGAACCGACGCGACCAGGTTGTCGCGAAGCGCCCAGATCCCGATTCCAACGACCGCGGCGATCGCGGCCCCGGTCGTCGCGGTGTCGCGCACGACGTCCGCCGCCGTGTGCCAGAAACCCAGCCCGATGTAGCCGTGCATCCAGAGTTCTCGGCTCGCGAACATCAGGCCGACCCAGCACCCTGCGGTCGCGATGCGCAACCGCCGTTCCACCCAACGGCGCCCGCCCTCAGGACCGCTCTCGGAATCGATCGGGCGCGTGTCCGCGCGGGGGCTCGTATCCGGGGTCATCGGGGCCCCATGATATGGTTTCGCGATCGGGCGGTCATGAAGTCCGGGAGCTCCGTCTCGAATCCCACAACGAGCGCGAACGGTGGGAGCGCGCGCTCGAGCAATGCGCGGCTGGCCTCGAAGTTGCAGGCGAATCCGGCTAGAGGATGAATCATCTGCAGTGCGTACCGGCCACGCCAATATTAGCCCGCGCGCTCCCACCCGGTCGGATCGTGGCTGAAGAACGCTCGTCGCGGTGACAACCGCCCGATCGCCGCGAGCGAACCGACATAACGCTCCGCGGACCAGACGGCATTGGACTGGAGATACTTCTGGGCGATCTCATAGTCCGGTGCGTCGGGGGTTTCGAAGTGGCCAGTCTGGAAGAGCTGGAATTCGGCGGCGGAATACGCGGCCTGGGCGACGATGATTTCGACTCCGCTCTCCGAATGAACCAGCAGGGACTGGTGGCCTGCGCTGTGACCGGGAGTCGGGATCAGTTCCAGATGATCAGAAATCGAACGTCTTCCTTGAATTGGCACGTAGCTAGCTCCCGGAAAGTCGACCCACTCTGACACCGTGTAGTGAGGTTCCCGGGAAGCCTCCAATTCATCTTGTTGAACGAAAATGGGAACGCCCGGGAAGAGCGAATTGTTCCCACAGTGATCGAAGTGAAGATGAGAGTTCACGACCGCGGTCACTTGATCGCGCGAAACATCGACGCCCGCGAGAGCTGCCAATAGATCAACACGATCAGGCTTGTAGAGGCGATCGATCAGCGGGCTGCCGGCTCCCACCCCGGTATCGACGAGGATGCAGTCCGCACCATCGCGCACCACGAACCCATAGATGGTGTCGGAACCAGGTGCTTCCGGATGGAATTGCGGTAACTCGAGCTGGGCAAGCCGCAGCGTTCGTACTTCGATCCTGGACACGGGCTCCTCACTGGACTCGGCGCGTCGATTGGTCGCTGCCCCGCGACCTACACGAAGCATCAGGACGTTCTCCGATCGAATGACCGCACTACGGGAAAAGCTTGCCAGACACAGAGCAGGCCCGACAGGTACAGCACGCAGAGCACACAGACGGAAATTCGCCATTGATGTCGCAGATCGCCAAACGCTAGTTTTTACCCGTGCCTCAACGGGGGACCCGTGACTGGCGGGATTCAAATCCCGTCGATGCCAGCCGTTTGCTCGAGCGAGCCGGCGTACCGTGGTGGATCGCCGGCGGGTGGGCGCTCGACTTGCATTGCGGCCATTCGACGCGCGAGCACGCGGATCTCGACGTTGGCTGTTTCAGGACGGATCTACCGGGGCTCCGTGCTGAACTCGGAGGTTGGGTCTGCTACGCGGCGTACCACGGGACTCTCACCAGGATCGAAGCCGGTGCGGCGCCACCCGGTGAAGTCAACTCGGTGTGGTGCAGACCCGAGACCTCCAAGCGATGGTGGCTGGAAGTCTTGCTCGATGAACGAGATGGGCAGGACTGGGTGTTTCGTCGCTCACCCAAAATACGGCGCCTCGCCAGCGATATCACACTCACTTCCGCGGACGGGATCCCCTACCTGCGCCCGGAACTTCAGTTGCTCTACAAAGCCAAGGCGACGAGACCGCGCGACGAAGACGATTTTCGCCTCATCCTACCCATGCTCGACGAGGCCTCGCGCCACTGGCTCCATGAGTCACTTGGAAAGTGCGAGCCCGAACACGACTGGCTGAAGCGTCTCGAGCCCGACGCATCTGGGCCAAGGTAGAAGCGTTGAGTGGGTCCGAATTCTCTCGCGATTCCATCCGCTTCGGGGGGCGGAAGATATCAACAATCACCCAGGGATCGAACCATCAAGCCTCGATTGCAGATCGGATTGCACGCAGCCCGTTCCCGATCTCGCGGAGCTTTGCGTTGCTTAAATCGATGCTCGCATCGACCCACAAGCGCCCCTCGTTGCGCCGCATGCCGTCGATCTTGCGCGTGCCGCTTGCGGTCAGCTCGATCAGCGAGGATCGCTTGTGTGCAGGATTCGAAATCGTTCGAACCAAGCCAAGCTCGAGCAGTTCGTTGATGAATCCTTGAATGTGCTGGCGGGTCACCCGACGGGCGCGAGCGATGTTCGGGACGGTCATCGCGCCGTTGTTCGCCAGAAACTCCAGCACGGCACGCATTCCCATGGTGACCGGCTCGTCCACATGGAGCTCGTTCCCTCGCTGAACGAGGGCGTTCCAGAGCAGGCGGACTTCGTCGATCACCCCTTCAATCACCTCTTCAATCTCGCGTGCGTCTTTGGGCATGGCCGGATTGTATAGTGACAATATGACTTGTCAAATAGGAATCGCCGGGTAGTATGACAACTCCACTTGTCAAAATTGGAGGCGTGATCATGGAGCTTTCGGAATGGATTCTCGCGCGGAGCGAGATCCTCCAGTACTGCGTTTTCTTCGGTCTTCTCCCCATCCTCGCAGCGCTCGAAGCGTGTTTCCAAGGCGCCATCGCTCTGCTGACCATCGGTTCCGTCTACGGGCGAATTTCGGAATGACGGCGCTCAATGTGGTCGCGCTTGGCTTCGTTCCGGTATCGTTTGTCGCTGCGGCAATGGGGTCAGAGGTCAACGGTTACGGTTTGTTCCATCGGGTCGCGCTGCCGGCGTGGTTCGTGATGATCGGAACGTTGCTGGTTCGCGGTTTCATCTCCACCGCTACACATTTGTTGAATCACAAGATTCCGTGGCTTTGGCAGATCCACCGCGTACACCATCTGGACACCGAACTCGATGTATCGTCGACCGTCCGATTTCATCCTCTCGAGATGATGATCGGACCCTTCATCGGCCTGCCGATCGTCGTCCTGTTTGGACTCTCGCCATGGGTACTCGCGTTCTATGAACTGCTCGACATCGCGGTCACTCTGTTCTCGCATTCGAATCTCCGGGTGCCACCCCGGATCAATCGCTTGCTCCGGTATCTGATCGTGACGCCCGATCTGCATCGCATCCATCATTCGACGTGGCAGCCCGAAACCGACAGCAACTACGGCGCGGTTTGCCGTTCTGGGATCTGGTTCTCGGGACGTTCCGTGCCGAACCTCGAATGCCACACGAACAGATGCCGCTCGGCCTCGATGACGTTCGCGATCGGCGGGCAAGCCAGCTCGGGTACCTGTTGACGTCGCCGTTCAGGAAGGATCTGACACCACACGCTGTCCCAACCCAGCAGACAGCGAGTGCATCATGAAGCGCAAGAGTCTGCGCGGCCAGCTGCGGGCTGAGTTGGTGTCACAGTTCCATCGGCCCCACGGAGTGCTCGGGCGACTGGCGGGCGGCATCCTGGCCAATCGTCCTTCGAACCGGAAGCGCAATCTCTGGACAATCGAGCTTCTCGATATCCAACCGATGGATCGGGTGCTCGAACTCGGGTGTGGACCGGGCTTTGCGATCGAAGCGGCCAGTCGTTTCGCGAACGCTGGCCTGGTCGTTGGCATCGATCATTCGGAGTTGATGTGTCGTACCGCGCTGCGGCGAAATTCCGTAGGCGTGCGTGCAGGCCATGTCGATGTAGTGCGCGCATCCTTTTCCGATCTGCCGGATTTCGACGAACCGTTCGACAAGGTCTTCGGTGTCAACGCGCTGCAGTTCTCGGAGAATCCAGAAGCGGTCATTGGCTCGATCGCGAAGAGACTGCGAACCGGCGGACTATTCGCGACCACCCTCCAATCGAGAAAGCCAGCTGCCACGGATGACGACTCGCGTCGCGGCGGCGAGGCGCGGGCAGGGATACTCGAGCGCCTGGGCTTCCATGATGTCCGGATCGAAGTCCTGCCGCTCGAGCCGGTCTGTGTATGCGTTTTGGGTCGGGCTGGGGCCTGGTCGACTATTCTTCCTACTCCTGGGCGATATCGAGGGGGATGTGGGACCGGCGTGATTCGGTGATCAACACGACTCACGACAACCCGGGCGGAGGTTCGCCAGGCGGCCCGATCGAGGTTTCGGTCGAGCCGTCTTCGCACTTGGCAAGACAGTCGGCAAGGCGCGCCTCGAGGAAACGCTTCTCGGTGGCGTTTTGCGTGTGTGCAAGGGCGCGCCGGTATTCGGCCGCGGCCTCTTCGAGGCGACTGAGTCGCCTCAAAAAGTCCGCGCGGGTCGCTGCGACGAGCCGGTAGTCGTCCAGGCGACCGCCCTGCGAGAGCCGGTCGAGCTGATCGAGGGCGACTTCGAATCCTTCGGTCATGCCGACCGCGATGATCCGGTTGAGCTCGACGACGGGGGATCCCGTCTGCTCCGATAGCTGCCCGTAAAGGCCGGCGATTCGGTTCCAATCGGTGTTCGCATAGCAGGCAGCCGTTGCGTGACACGCCGCGATCCCCGCCTGCAGCGCAAAGGGGCCCGTTCCGATCGAACGGTCGGCTTCATTTGCGCGGTCAAGCAGGCGGCGCGCGCGTTCGATTCGAACGCGATCCCAAAGTGATCGGTCCTGATCTTCGAGCAGAACGAGAGATCCATCTTCGGCCACCCGCGCGTTCTGGCGGGACGATTGGATTTCCATGAGTGCGAGCAGGCCCAGCACTTCGCCGTCGTGCGGGAAGGCGAGCCCGAGGATCCGCCCCAGGCCGAGGGCATCCTCGCAGAGCGAGTGCCGAATGAGAACCTGGCCTTCGTGCGCGTCATAACCTGCGTTGTAAATCAGGTAGACGACATCGAGGACTGCGGGCAGTCGCTCGGGCAGCTCTGCGGCGTCGGGAACCCGGTAGGGCAAGCGGCGATCCCGAATGGCGCGCTTTGCCCGGACGATCCGCTGGGCCGCATTCGCCTCGCTGATCAGAAAGGCGGCCGCGATTTCCTGAGTCGTTAGGCCACCGAGTAATCGAAGTGTGAGGGCGATACGGGATTCGCGCGGAAGCGAGGGGTGGCAACAGGTGAACATCAGCTTCAGTTGGTCTGATTCGATGAGCGCTTCCTCAGGGGACTCGCTGACCTCGTCTTGGCGCATCGCTTCGTGGTAGGCGAGGCGATCCTCGCGCGCGCGCGCTCGCGAATCCGCACGCAATGCGTCGAGCGCGCGATTGCGTGCCGTCGTCATCAACCAGGCGCCGGGTTTCTCGGGGACGCCCGCAAGGGGCCAGCGTTCAAGCGCCTCGATCAACGCGGCCTGGGCACATTCTTCCGCTCGATCGAGATCGCCCAAGAGCCTCGCCAAGACCGCGACAACCCGTCCCCATTCTCGCCGAAAGATTTCTTCGAGCCGAAGCTCGGGCGGATTCGAATCACTCAAGCTGAACTCTCCTGCCGATCGGCGGTGAAGCGTCGACCTGCGTCTCGAGATGGTAGACGTCGATCGTGCCCGGGAGCGCCGAAGGGCAGTCTTCGGCGATTTCGAGGGCGGCGCTCATATCGGCCGCCTCGATCAAGAAGAAAAGTCGAATCGCCGCGCCCCTCAGCTCGGGCAGCCCCGGGATGCGCCCCTTCAGGTCGAGGCTCAGGCGCTCTGGAGACGCGCCGAGAAGTGCGCCGCTCGAGAGCCTTCCCGCCTGGCGGAGGGTGTCGATCCAGGTCATGAAGTCCTGGGTACGACGACCGAGCCCCGCCGGCGAGAAAGCTTCGCGCATGGGTTGCTCTGGCGACACGAGCATGAGAAAGAGCGGCATCTTCGCGACTACTGCGGCGGAGGCCCCATCGGGATGACCTGGCGAACCTCGGTCACGCCAATCTTGTTATGCGGACATCGCGCGGCGATCTCGAAGGCTTCCTGAGCACTCTCACAATCGATCATGAAGAATCCGCCGATCACTTCCTTCGTTTCGGTAAAGGGGCCATCGGTCACGACGGCCGCGTCGCCGATTCCTCGAATTCGCTTGCCTTCGCTCTCGGGGTGAAGCGGGGAGCCCCCGCGGATCTTGCCGGCGGCGGCGAGTTCGCCGGCGAATTTGCCCATCTCGGGCATGAGGCTGGGGTCGATTTCGGTGTCACGGTCATTCAGCATGATCAACATGAATTCCATGGATGGGTCTCCTGATGTGCGCCGAGAGGCGCGGTTCGACTCTACGACGAACTCGCGGGCGGGGAATCGACAATTAAGTCCCACTTGCAAAAAAAACGGTTGAATCACCTGCAATTTTGGCGAGTAGGGTGTACTTCCGCTTTGTGAGACAGAAGGACCGAAGCCTCAAGGCAAGACTGCTCCCGGAGGATCAACTTCAAACTCAGCCGTTGAGCGCCCGAACGCCAGCAACATCAGCGACTCGGGTCGCATTCAAGCTATCGATCGAAGCATGTCCGGACCGGCTACAACCTACTGAAGGCTCACGAGAACGAGGACAAGCCCGCGACCTTCCTGAAGTCCCGTCATTGCCTTGCCGATAATCGCACCCGTCGCATTCGCCGGATCCAGCACCTTGGCTGCATGCCCAGCGGTAGTGGAAGTCGTCAGCAAGTCGCCGGGTTCGATTGAGCCGAAGCTCGCATCGGCGAGACAGTAAACGCGGCCTGTGAGCGCGATCGGATATTCACCATCCGCCGCCGTGCCGATCTGAGACATGATCATGCCTGGCAGCACATTGCCCGCACCGCTGACGATACCCGCAACGCGAATGTCACGCGCCACGGTGCTCACGACGAGCTTGCCAGGATTCGCCGGATCGATAGAGACAACCATTCCCGGTTGTACACCGCGGAACGACGGTGACACATCGAATCCCTCCGACAGGTCCGCGCCACCTGTGATCACGAGCACCTTCGTGCGCGTCGTGCCATTGACATCCAACTCGTGTACCGGGGACATGCCGATACCAACCGCGCCGCTCTCCAGAATAGTCAGATGAGTCATCCCATCGGTACCAAGCGTGAGAGTGGAATCGGCTTCGTCGCTATCATTGTCCGAACCGACGAATAGAGTATTCGCGTCGGTCGTGGGGACTCCATCCGCGCCATTCGCACCGGTTGCGCCATTTGCACCCGTCGGACCGGCCGGGCCGGTATCGCCAGTTGCACCGTCTATACCGTCCACACCGTCGGCGCCATTTGCACCCGTCGGACCAGCCGGGCCGGTTTCGCCAGTTGCACCGTCCGCGCCGTCGGCACCATTTGCACCCGTTGGACCAGCCGGGCCTGTATCGCCAGTTGCACCGTCCGCGCCGTCGGCACCATTTGCACCCGTCGAACCAGCCGGGCCTGTATCGCCAGTTGCACCGTCCGCGCCGTCGGCACCAGTTGCACCCGTCGGACCAGCCGGGCCTGTATCGCCAGTTGCACCGTCGGCACCATTTGCACCGTTCGGACCAGTTGGGCCGGTCGCGCCATCAGCGCCAGTCAAGCCCGTTCCGCCATCAGCCCCGGGAAGTCCCTGTTCACCCGCTGGCCCCGTCGCGCCATCTGCACCGGGTGCACCTGTGGCACCAGTGGCACCGGTCGGGCCAGTCGGGCCGGAATCGCCAGTTGCACCAGTTGCACCGTCGGCACCATTTTCACCAGTCGGGCCGGTCGCGCCATCAGCGCCAGTCAAGCCCGTTCCGCCATCAGCCCCGGGAAGGCCCTGTTCACCCGCTGGCCCCGTCGCGCCATCTGCACCGGGTGCACCTGTGGCACCAGTGGCACCGGTTGCACCCGTCGGGCCCTGGGGACCTGTGGGTCCCGTGTCGCCCGTTAAGAAGGGGGGCCCCTTTCCCTCTTTCGCACCGCCGCCAAATACGACTTCGATCTCCATTGGATTGTCGGCGCCGGTGCGCTCTTTGTTTTCAAGTGTTATTCCAATCGGCTCATCGTCACGGGGTCGGATGGCTAAGCCAAAATTGTCGATAGAACCGTCGAGCCAGCCGACTACAAGATCTGTAATGTCAGCGCCAACGTACGTTCGTGTATCCTCTTCTGTCGCAGAAAAATATGTAAACGCATCTTCCATCGCCGGGATCATGCCTGCAGCGACATCTTCTTCAGACCATTTCTCCAGGATCAAATGAACATTCGCCCTTCCGGGAGTCTGCACGTAATTGATCCACAACCAGAGAACTGCCGAGTCAACTGGCGTGGTATCCGGAAGCGCCGAGGTTTCGAAGCGGACGAATGTCCACGTCTGTCCTAGCGCGTTGTCAACTCGTAGGCCGCGTAGTTTCTGAAACGGTGCGTTCTCACCCGTACCGAATGAGACAGACACCTGGTCTGTTGGATGCCGGGTATCGGCGTGAGCGAGAACGCTATTCGCCATCAACAGTGCAAAAGCGGCGATGACCCGAATCCAGACTCGCGCAGAAGTCACGAGTAGGTCTCGAAGGGATGGGAGGCCAGCGAAACCGACCGGGATACTCGGTTGATCATGTTCAAAACTCTGTTTCAGCCTGTGAGGTCGGAGATCCCCGGGGAAGAACGGTGGGCCGAACGGTCTAATTCGTGTGTGGGAGTTAATAGGCAGCACATGGGTGAAATCTACTCATCCGTAGGTTAATCCACCCGATATATGGGCCACCTTCTCACACTCTGGCTGCGTCGGTCAATTGATTCATTTTCAGATTCGCCAAGCTCCAAAACGGCGGGGTCGGACGCGACGTGTAGACTCCCAGCGAGATCGCACAGGTCCCGCCTCGGTGATCCACCCCAAAGCGGCCTCCAGAGAAAGGAGTCGTTCGGGACATTGACGGCGCGCGGGGCGACTTGCCCTCGGGGGCTTTGGCAAATGTCTCGAACGCAGAGAAACAGCAACAAATACTGGCGCTTGGCCGCCTCGGGTGGGCTGTCCGACGGATCCGGCAGATGGCGGGGATCCGTCGTGAGACGACGAGCCGCACTCTGAAGCAAGCAGGGATCGAAGTGCGGCCTCGTGGCCGCTGGGGTCACCTCACGGCGAAACCGGCCGTTTGGGTGATCACCGGGGGCCCGTACCACTGTTAACACCAGGGTGGACTGCTTACAGCTCTGAGCGGGAGTTCCAGCCCGATCGTCGGCAGCACTGGCTCGACCGTTTCGAACAGAGTTCACGAGCTTGTGTGGACGTCACTTCCCGACGGTCGACGTGCACCGGCCGCCACATCTCCGCCCTCAGAGATGCCTGGTTGTCACGTGGATCATGCCGCTGTCCTGAGCTGCCTGGGCCGCGCCCGAGCCTGGATCGCGCCCTCCAGCCGATCCGGGCGCGAGTGCGACCGACCTTCGCTGGCAATCCGCAGGTATCGAGTCCTACGGGCCGAACGTTCAGCGGCTGCTTCGATTTGGGCTCGTCCTCTCCTTTTCGTTCTCGGCCCATCGAAGGTTGTTCTTCGCCAGCGGAAAGTCCGGTTCTAGCCGCAACGCTTCGCGCGCTTCAGCGATCGCCTCGTCCCACTGGCGCAGAGACGCCAGGTTGGCAGCGATGTTGTTGTGGGCTTCGGCGTAGTCCCGCTCGAGTTCGAGCGCCTTCCTGGCGGCATCGATGCTGCCCCGGAAATCGCCGGATTGGTGGAGGCGCAGCGATGTGTTGAGCATGCCGGCAGCCGTCTGAACGTCACCCACTTCCGGCTGCGACATCGGTGTGTCGTTCCGTCGGTTCAGGAATCGAGTCACGAGCGGATCTCCGGGTGCCAGCAGGAGGGTTTCCAAGGCGAGCACTTTCATTTCCGCAGTCCGCCCGGCCTTCGCGTACGCGTCCAGTAGCTGATGACGGGCGGCAACGTAGGCCGGGCTCAGAGCCACGGCCTGCTGCAGATGCGGGATCGCTTCGCCTGACAGTCCCTCTTCCACGAGCCAGCGTGCGTAGAACGAATGCGTGTCCGGGTTGTTCGGCGCCAACTGCAGCGCCCTCATGAAGTGTGACTCGGCGACGCTGGATTGTCCCAGGCGGCCTGTCACGATGCCCAGATTGACCTCGAGCGTGGAGTAGTTCGGAGTGAGAGCGGTGGCCCGGTCGAAGAGCGTCTTGGCCTGGCGTATCGCGCCAGGGCCATCTGCATCAGCCCCCGACCATTGGCGGGACTCTTCTCGGCGACGTCACGCCAGAGGGATGCGTCGGTCAGAAACACCTTGTTGCGCTCGTAGGTCCCAATGGCGTTGCCACCGACCGCCACGACAGCAAGAGCCACCGCACTACCGAAGATCACACGACGCAAATCCGGCGCGGTTTCGGACCAGTGCATGAAAAGAAGTGCAAGCCCACAGACAACTGAGAGGGAGAGCCCGACATATCCGAAGAACGCCCGGTGGTCATTCGTCACCTCGGCGAGCGGAAACACGCTCGAGGCCGGCAGTAGCGCCAGGCAGAACCACGCGATGCCGAAGGCAATGGGTCGGTGTGGCGGCGCGATCGAGGTTCTCCAGACAGAAAGTGGAGGCGCTGATCGCGTGCAACATCCCGAACCAGCTGCTTCCCTCGGCGGGCCAGAGTCCAGGCCATTGCTGCCTGAGGAAGACAATGGAACCAGCGGGGCTGCTGCCGTACCCGGATTCATGCACCCGCCGTGATCAGAACGCGTTTTCCGGTGGGTGAAGATCCCACCCGGCGACGGGTCACTGCAGCCGGAAGCAGTCGAAGCAATCGTGGAGGTAACGAAGCGGTTGAAACCTCCATCCCGGACCGATGAGCGCGAGGGAGCGGTGGGCTTGAAAAAGTGATTTCCTAGCAGTCATGAACAAATCTATCCCCATGCACTTCCGCTTTGGCGCAGTGCTCCGCTCGTTAGGCGCTGTTGCGGTACTCACCGGAACGATCATCCCGATCGCTTCCTCGCAGACACCGCTTCCGCCGGTCTTCGCCCCTCCGCCACCGGAAGATGTTGCGCCGCGGCCGGACATCGAGCCCGCCATCGCACCGGTACCCGCGACCGTGGCCGGAGGCCCATGGACGGGGATCGGGCCGGCACCAACGTTCGGCGGACAGGTATCAGTACCCCCGAATAGTCCGATCAGCGGTGCCATCCAGGCCATGGCGGTGCATCCGACGAATGCCGACATCCTGTACGTCGGCGCGGCCGGCGGAGGTGTGTGGAAGACATCCAACGCGACAAACGCAAGCCCGACGTGGACACCGCTCACCGACACGCAGGCCTCGCTGAACATCGGCGCGCTCGAGTTCGACATGACAGACGGGACATTTCAGACGCTCGTGGCCGGCAGCGCACGGCTGAGCAGCTTCGGCGCGGTCGGCGGGTCGCGCATCGGTGTGTTGCGCACGACGGACGGCGGGAACAACTGGGCGGTGTTGGGCGGTTCGTTCGCAAACGAGAATCTATTGAGCGTCGCGGCGCGCGGGAGCATCGTCATGGCGGCGTCCGATAGCCAGTGGGGCGGAGGAAGTGGCAGCGGCTTGTTTCGCAGCACGAATACCGGCGGAACCTTCTCTCTCGTCTCCGGTGGTTCCGGCCTGTCCGCAGGCCCGATCAGCGACCTCGTAGCGGACCCGAACGTGCCGACCCGCTTCTACGCAGCAGTGCGCACGGTCGGCATCTTCCGCAGCGACGACACCGGTGCGAGCTGGACGAACGTCACCGGGACGATCAGCGGCATCACCCCCAGCACCACGAAGGTCGAGATGGCGGTCCACAACAACGGCACCACTAACGCCGAGTTTGTCGCCGTGATCAACGCAAGTAGCCTCGCGAGCGTCTGGCGCTCGACCGACGTCGGCGCGACCTGGACGCAGATGGACACGCCGGCTGCGCATAATGGCCCGCAAGGGCAGATCCACTTCTCCATCACCGCCGACAGGAGCAATGCGAATTTCGTATTTATCGGCGGCGATCGGATCACCAGTTCGCCCTTCACCGGCAATCTCTTCCGCGGCAACGCCTCACTCGCTCTGGGCAGCCAATTCACCACGATCATCGAAGGCAATGCCAACGACAGTGTTGGCAGTGGCAACACCACGCCGCACGCCGACTCGCGGGAGATGATCATGGATGCCAATGGCAACCTGATCCAGGGCGACGACGGCGGACTCTATCGGCGATCCTTGCCACTCGCGAGCACGGGCATTTGGAGCTCAGTCAACGGAAATCTCGCCTGCATTGAAGCTCACGACGTGGCCTACGACAGCGTCGCCAACGTGAGCATGGCCGGCACCCAGGACAATGGCACGCACATCCAGGGCGTCGGCTCGTCGATCTGGACAAGTATCTTCAGCGGCGATGGCGGCGACGTCGCGATCGACGACACGAGCGTCGCGAGCCAATCCACCCGATATGGCAGCTTCCAGTTTCTCGATTCCTTCTTTCGGAAGATTTACGACGCTTCGAACACGCTGGTCAGCACAACATTTCCGGCTCTTGCCGTCCTCGCCGGAGGGCCGACGATCGACCGGCAATTCACGACACCGGTCGAACTCAACAAGGTCACACCCACGCGGCTGATCATTGGCGGCGCGAACGCCGCCTACGAATCGCTAGACCAGGGCGACACCGTCACCGCGTTGACGCCGATCTCGAGCGTCAACGGCACCTTCACGGGCAAGCCCATCGCCTACGGTGGCTTTCTCGCCGGCGTGCCCAATTCGGACATTCTCTATTACGGATCCGGCACGACAGTGAAAGTCCGCACAATCGCAGGTGGCGCGGTCGCCGGCACTGCGGCCGCTTTTCCGGGTGGGACCGTCCAGGATATCGTCCTCGATTCAGACAACTGGCAGCGCCTCTTCGTCGCCGGATCTTCGAGCGTATTTCACAGCACGAACGTGGGTGCGAGTTGGACGGATATCACAGGCGATCTGACGGGTGTCGGATCCATTCACACGCTCGAATTTTTCAAGCTCAATGGTGCCGACTGCGTTGCCGCCGGCACCGACACCGGCGTGTTCGGTTCCTTCACCAGCAGTCTCGGCAGCTGGTTCCGGCTCGGCACGGGCCTGCCCAACGCGGTGGTCTATGACATGAAGCATAACGTGACGGACAGCGTTCTGATCATCGGCACGATGGGTCGCAGCACTTTCATTCTGGATACGGATACGGCAAACACCGGGGTCATTTTCGTTGATCTCAATTTTTCGGCCCCCAACCCGAATGGGAGCCAATTCGCCCCATTCCCGACGATCGCAGCGGCCGTCGATGCTGCGGCAAGCGGGAATACGATCCGCATTTTTGGCGGCCATTACCCGCCGGCAATCAGCATTACCAAAAACGTGCGGCTTGAACGCTGGAACAAGGTGGGAAGCGGAACCGTTCAAATCGGGAATTGAGCCGAAACGCCGCTTTTCTTGTAAAACCAGTGAAACACCTCTCTCGCAAATCGCCTAAGAGACGCATACTGCGAAACGTCCGGTGGGGTGAGCCGCCACTTTTCTGAGACCGGCGAACCCGGGATGAGACTCGACGCACCCATGAGCGGGATCGCGAGTAAGAAGTAGACGTTGATGCGGCGCGGCGTCATGAATGGGAACCACGGTGGCGATGAGGGAACCAGGCTTCTACACATAACACTCATACCCCACGTCGAGCCGGAATCCAGCTTGAACGCCCCATCTGCCGACGAGGCCCAGCTGCATCTGGACCAGGCGCGCGCTAGACCCATTGCGCGTGGACCACACGATGACTCTCGCGGCACTGCATGCGTGGATCGGCGACCCTCGGTCCGGTCGGTTCGTGTAACATGCGATCGGTGCTGGGGAGTCGAATCATCGCGTTGAGATCTCGTGACGGCCGGGGCTGACGTCCCCGAGGCGCCTGTCTCGGTCAGTGGGGCAGTCGTCGTCGAAGGTTGGCCGTCGCCACCCCACGTTGGACTCTATATCGGTGTCGCGTTCGCGTCGGCCGCTCTGCTGATGCTCGAGATCTCGCTCACGAGATTGTTTTCGTTCACGATCTGGTACCACCTCACGTATCTCACGATCAGTATGGCGTTGCTCGGCTTCAGCTCGAGCGGAGCCATCGTGGCGGCATTTCCCAATCTGTTTCGCCAACATGGCCACCAGAAGATCGTGTTGCTGTTGGTGCTCGCAGCGTTTTTCAACATCGCCGCACTCGTGTTCTTTACACGCTTCCCGCTCGAAGTGCTCGATTTGCTGGAAGCACCGGGCGCATTCGCGGCGTCCCTGCTCATGTATTACATCGCGGTCGGTGTTCCGTTCCTGCTCGCGGGGTTTGCCGTGGGCGTGCCGTTCGCCGCCTACCCGGGGCTGATGGGACGGCTCTACTTCTGGGATCTGCTCGGTGCTGCGGCTGGCTGCATTCTGGCGGTGACACTGATCGAATACCAGGGCGTACCGGCGTCGTCATCTCGGCGTCTGGCTTGATGCTCGCTTCAGCTGCGGTGCTCGGTATCGGAATGCAGCAGGCTCGAAGCTCGTTCCTGCTCGCCGGGATGGCTGCGGTCGTGCTGGCGCTCGCAGCTCCGGCCGGAAACCGGATGTCGATCGACGTGACGTCGAGCAAACGTCCGCCGACTCTCCGCGAGGATATGGTAGGCGCCGAACATTACGTGGCCTGGACCGCACTCAACCGTGTTGACGCGGCTGGCTGGGACCGCCCGACTCGTCGCCAGTTCTGGAGAAACCACGGCCTGATGAATGGTTACTTCGGACCGGTTCCTCTGGTCGCGCGCGTCACCTACGACGGTTGCAACGGCTCGAACATCTACTCCTTCTCGGGAGACTTCGCGCAGTTCCAGATGCTCGACCACCACCTGCTGCGGACGCCGTACCTGATCAGCGATGAACCGCGCGTACTCGTGATCGGCGTGGGCGGTGGCATCGATGTGATCAATGCGATCAAGCAGGGGGCCAGCCACGTCACTGGGGCGGAACTGCAGCCCAAGACGATCCACCTGCTCGAGGAGCGTCTGCGCGAGTTCACCGGTGGCTTCTACCATCGGCCCGACGTGCGGCTCGTTGCGAGCGAAGGGCGGCATTTCGTTCGCAAGACGGACGAGCGTTTCGATCTGATTCAGATCACCGCGACTGACACTTTCGCCGCGCAGGCGACTGGCGCCTATGTACTCGCTGAAAGCTACCTCTACACGGTCGAAGCCATCCAGGACTATCTCAGTCGCCTCACCGAAGAGGGTCTGATCTCCCTGGTCGTCGGAGATCGCATCTACGAAGAGGGCTTCCTTCCGCCGCTCGCGGGACGTCTGGCGTTGACCGCGGAGCGCGCTCTCGCAGGCGTGGGTGTGGCGCAACCGGCCGATCACGTCATGGTGATCGGTTCCCTCAATCGACAGCGCACGACTCGAGCCGAGGCGATCATCGTGAAGAAAAGCCCACTGACAGAGGCCGAGGTCGACACGGTTCGCGAGTTCGCTTCCTCCAAGAGATTCGACGTGCTCTATGCACCCGAGCGATTCAGCGCCGACGAAGGTGCACTCACCGCGCTGCTCTGACAGCATGAACCACGACGCCAACCGGCGCTGCGTGCGGCCTGGTTCCGGATGGACGCGGTCCACGACGACGACCCGTTCTTCTACAACGTCGGCAAATGGTCGAATTTCGGCAGAGGCGCCACGGTCAACTTCATGTTCCCCGGCTCGTCGATCGGCCAACTCGTGTTGCTGCTGATGATTGCGCAGTCCGTGCTGCTCGGAGGGGCCTTGATCCTGCTCCCGCTGGCCCGGGGCGCACGCGAAGGGTTTCGCGCGCCCGGCTTGGCTTCGTACTTTGTCTACTTCCTCGCGCTCGGCGTGGGCTTCATGTTCGTTGAGATCAGCTTCGTGCAATCGTTTGTCCTCTTTCTCGGGTCGCCCACCTATGCCCTGTCGGTGACGATCTTCTCGTTGCTGCTCTTCTCGAGCTTTGGAAGCCTGCTATCGACCCGGTTCGTCGCGCGGCCGGAGTGGGCGTTGCGGCGGCTGGCGCCGATCGCCGTTGTCATCATCGTGATTTACGCGTTCGGCTTGCAGCGCATTTTCGAACTCTTCTTGCCGCTCGCATTCCCGGCCCGACTCGCGATTGCCGTGGCCGCGCAGCTGCCCATCGGGTTGACGCTCGGGATGTTCATGCCTCTTGGGATCGCCTGCATAGCCCGACATCATCCGCGCCTGGTGCCGTGGGCCTGGGGGATCAATGGCGTCGGCTCCGTGACCGGAACGACGCTCGCCGTGTTGATTGCAATGTCGTGGGGATTCGCGGTCGTCGCGATGGCGGCAGCGTGTCTGTATGCCATCGGAGCGTTGCTGCTGTTGCGTACCGAACGAACCACCTGACAGCCTGGGGGACCATGCCCGAGTATGGATGGGGTTACGACGAGGGGCTCGTGCGAATGTCAGGCAATTCGCGTCTCTGTGCGGTTCAGCCTGCCGAGCCGGAGCCCGACGACCAGCAAAAGCCCAACACCGATCACGACGGATCCGGCCGGTTCTGGAATAGCCACGACCTCGACGAAGTCGATCTCGAGTTCGTACTGCTGATTCGCACCGGCCGTAGCCGCAGGCTGCAACGCTGCGTCGAATGCCTGCGGGAAAGAAGCATCCGGAGCCCAGATGTTGAGCCTGATCTCCGACGGGTCGCCCGGAACCGTTCCGAGTTCTTCGCGAACCAACGCGCCGTCGATGTACCACTGTATACGGTCGCCTAACCAACGAATTTCATACTCGACGAACTGTGTGAGATCGATACCCGGTGCGCTCGAGTGCACGAAGTCGCCCGCCTGACCGAAGTCATCGTCGTCGAAGACGTTGGTGAAGATCATCTCGTCGCCGAGATCGGCCGAGAGCAGTTCGAAATCGATCTCGTCGCGAACCGGAAAGTTCAGCCCGAACGAAAAGAACCCACCCACCAACCCGGCGGGCGGCGCCCCGAGAAAGCGAATTCGTGATGTGATGGAGAGTCCACTACCAACCGAGAAGGACGCAAGCGTCTGGATTTCTTGCCCCCAGAATGAGTCCCCCGGAATCAACGCCGTCGGGTTGTGGGTATCGAGCTGCAATACGATCGTTCCTGCTGAAACGATCGGAGCCTCACTCGGTGGCTTGATCTGGGTGCGACCGAAGAACGTCCCCGGCCCCGTCGGCTGTCGCCAGACTGCGGGATCGAGTGAGTTGCCGTCGAAATCGTCGAACAACAGCGTCTCGGAATGGCTGAGTCCAGCCGGCAGCCCGAGTGCGGCCAGAAGAATGGACAGCAAGAGGCGAAACATAGGGTCTCTCCCACTGGAACCCGGTACCCGGCGCGAAGTTCCCAGCACGCGCCAGCGACGAGAGTGAACAGCGTAGCCCGTCTGACTTCCATGCGTCGAGCGGACCCGGAATCGAGATGGTGTCGGATCGCAGACCGCGAGCCGTCGGGCCGAGAACGGGCCTGGCTACCCTTCAGGAGCCTACGGGCGCGCTATCGATATTTCTGCACGAAAGAGCGGTCGATGCGGTCTTTCAGTCGCATCATCGCCGTACCGCGCAAGCTCACTCCCCATTTTGTTCCAACGGCTTCACCGTTGCCCAGATTCAGCAGCGAGAGAAAGTCGCTTTGCGGCTTGAACTCGCGCAGTGGGGCATCCGTGAGCAGGGCGCGGATGTTCGCGTCGATCACCGGTCCTGCGCGGACGGCATACACGCCAGCCTTCTTCATCCCGTCGAGGCTCGCGCAGTCGCCGACCGCAAACAGGTTTTCCCATCCGCGAACGCGAAAGGTTGATTCGACTTCGAAGAAACCGCGCTCGTCTTTGGGGAGATCGAAGCTCGCCGCGACGGGAAGCGAGGCGGGGCCGGTCACCCATACGACGCCGCTGCACGCGATCGTTTCACCGCCATCGAACTCGACGCGGTCGGCGAAGACTTCACGTACTTTGCGGTTGCGATGCACCACCAGTCCGCGGCGTGCTGCCAGTTTTTCGATCACGCTTTTCGCGGAAGCGGAGCTGCCATCGAGGAGTTCTGCGGTCGCGGTCACGATCTGGACGCGGGCAATCGAAGCTGCGCCGTCCGATCGCAGCCGTGCGTCGAGGCAGAACGCGACCTCGACGCCGCCTGCACCGGCGCCGACGACCAATAGCGGATGTTCCGCGCTCGCGGTGAATGCCACTGCAAGCTCGTCGATCCGTCGCAGGAATGGCTCGATCGGACGGCTCGGGAGCGTGTGCTGCGCGACGCCGGGAATATCCGTGCCCGCGACGCCGGAGCCAATGTCGATCGATGCGACGTCATAGTCGATCGTGGCGGCGGTCGAACAGGTTGCCCGGTTGTTCGCAGCATCGATCCGGACGACGGCGTCCTGCAGGTAGTCGGCGCCCGCCTTTGTGCAAAGACCCACAAGATCGATCTCGACGTCTTTGCGCTCGTACTGTCTTGCGATGTAACCCGGGACCATGCCCGAGTAGATGGGCCGCGCATTCGGATCCACGATGGCAAGCGTCGTGTTCTCGATCTTCTGCTGTGACCAACGCCGAACCACCTCAACATGGCTGTGACCTGCGCCTATCAGAAGAACTCGTCGCTTCACTGCAGATCCCCCCGCTGCGGGTGAGGATACCAGCAGCGGGGGCCGCGGCGAAGGTTGAATCGAAATCGACAGCGGCGTCGCTCGGACTACAAGCCAGATCGCAAGAACCCCGAAGTTCGGCGAGCAGCAGGCCAACTCGTCGGCTGGCACGCGCAGTGGATCGTATCCGTCCGGTTCGACCGACTCGAATGGGATTCCTTCACAGCGACCTTGCTTGGTTCATGCGCATGAGCTGACCCGCCCGCTGTGTGATCAATTCGCTCATGCGATGGGGCCATCAGGTGAAGTCGAATCTCGCGAGCGACATGCTCGACCTCGTGGTGGATCGTCGTGATCAGCGAGTCGGCGTTCGTGTTGGGACCGTAGAGCATGAACAAGTTCAGAAAGCCGGCCGTGACGACGCCCTTGTAGGCCTGCGCCGCGTCCGCCCACGCCTGCGTGATCTTGAATAAGCCACGCCCGACCCCCTCGACGACCGACAAGGATTTTGTCATTTGAAAGCCTGCCGATGCACAGTCGAGCGCTGAACTCGTTCGCGACCTCTTCACCGAGCATCGTCGATGCCGTCGAGAACTTGAATGCCGCTCTGCCAGGTGGCGCGGATTGATGGGTGCTCGCCCGAGACGGCGAGCGCCCGAAGCGTCGAAGGGCATATTTGCGAACCGCGTTCGGTACGGGGGATGCGGCCAGGGTGGGAGGTCCAGCTTGTTTGCCGAATGAGGGGAATTCAACTCGCTCAGTAGAACGCCGAGCCGTGGCTGTGTCAAAGCCCGCAGGTGGTGAGTGAAATCACGCGCGCCGAGAGGCGCAGGTGGTGCGCAGGGCTTCTCTGTGGGCCCAGGCTTGGCTAGATCCCTGGCACGAAATTCGCAGAGTCTCGTAATGGGCGTCTCGTGATGGGCGTCTTGTGATGGGCGTCTCGTAATGGGCGTCTCGCAATGGGCGTCTGGCGACGTCGCGGTGCGGGTCGGCCCAAAGCAAACTGAGCAAGACGTCTCACTCCAAAACGATTCTCCCGAGGCTTCACTGATGATCAGACAAGAGCAGATGGGTTTCAAGCTGTTGATTAGTACCACCCTGGGTGTCTTGATTGTGTCGACGGGTGTGGAGGCACAACCGGTGGAAGACACTACCGGGAAGGTCTGGCGACAACTGAACGAAACCACGGGCCTGAGCTGGGAAGAGGTTCGCGCCGTGTGTCCCACGGATGGGCGAACACCCTGTTCGGGAACCGTCGGAGACACGGACCTAACAGATTGGGTCTGGGCCAGTGCAGAACAAGTTCTTGCCCTACTGGCTGTGAGTGAACCGGACCTGCTCACCTCTGAATTTTCCCTCGTGACCGGCCCAGCGTACTTCGGCTCCGCCGCCGACTTGGTGTCGATTGGATTTCAGTACACGTACGCATCATCTGGTACCTACCATCAATCTGCTGGGGCGAGAGGTACTACCTCGTCGCTTACGACGGACGGCATGCCCATTCGCGGTTCAGCGGGTTGGGGATGCAGTCCATGTGGTGGCAGTCTTGGGGTGAGCCCATCCCCGGGCGACACTGCGTCTGTCGATCCTGCCACCGGCGTCTGGCTATGGCGTTCCATTGGGTTGGATGTTTCTCCGCCCGATGTCGTATCGCCGGAAGTCGCCGGCAACTGTGGTGACTCTGACGGTGATGGGGTTGATGACTGCGAGGACAACTGCAGCGATGTCCCCAATCCGGAACAGGACGACACTGACGTGGACGATTGTGGCAACGTGTGTGACGCGGACTATGACCAGGATGGTTTGGTCACATTTGTCGATTTCGCAGCTTTCGCCCAAGCGTTCGGATTTTTCGAATTGGACAAAGATCACAGTGAGCCCGTCATCGGCCCGGCGGGATCCCCCGACTACGGGTACTTTACAGCCGCATTCGGCGGCACGCCGGGTCCTTCCGGAACGACGACAGGAACATTGGCCTGCCCGTAGGTTTTTCGACCAGACGAAATCTCGTTGATGCCAGGCACGCACAGTTCAGCACACTGTTATGCGCCTACGAGCGACCAGTCCAGGATCAGGTCTCCCGCTGCAAGCCGTTCAGTGAGCGTGGCAAACACCTCCCTCTCGCTAGGGCTTCCAGCGTCGATCCCGTGCCTTGCGAGCGGTCCCAGATCCGCAAATTGACGCTGCATGTGCGTCACGGTCGGACTCAGACCCGCGCCCTGCCGAATTCTGACGCGAGCCATGGCTTCGATCTCGGAGACCTGCAGCACGACGTAGTGTGTGGGTGTATCGGGCTCGAGATACGGCCGGAAGACAGGCAGGAACCAAGGTCCGACGATTCCGTCGAGGTAGACAGAGTAGCCGCCCCTGACGAACGCCTGGACCGAAGCGGCCAGAGCCTGCATCACGACCGCGTTTTGATGACGGGATTGCGTTGTCGCAGGATTGATCAGGTGCGGGATGAACTCGTAGAAAGTATCTGAGACGAGGTGCAACCCGAGCGGGTTCGCCTCAGCAAGGGCGCGACAGACGGTGCTCTTCCCGCTGCCTGGACACCCGGAAACGATTACGGCTGACGTCACGGGGTCCGCCCGATGCCCGATGAATGGAGCCTTCAGCGCGCGGCGGCATTCGAAACGGCTCGCGAAGGAATCAGAGGGTTGATGCCCGACTGTACCAAACGTCGCAACGCCCAGGCGTCAGCCCGTTTGGCGCCGGGTTCCCGTCACCACTCGAGTTCGGGGTCCACACCGATCGCCCACTGCATGGAGCGCCAATCCAGAACAAATCGAGGACCGCAACCTCACGAGGTCCCGCGATGAAACGAATCCGACACTGAACCTTGATGAATCTTGCCCTCGCGCTCGCTGCGATTCAAATGCCCTCGAGCAGCGACGCCGCAGCCGCTGGATGGGCCAATGCTGATGGCGCACCCGGCACACACCGCCGCCAGTTCGGGTGCGCCGGTCACCCGCTGCGCGCTCACTCGCGCGCCCGGCAGAACACCCCCGTCTTCGCGAACCAAAACGGTCGCGAAGACGGGGGCGGGGGGCACAGCGAACGCCTGCAAACGCCGCAGTCCGTCGTAGCCGGCTGCGCTCGAGATGCCCCAGTTGCCGGTCCGACAGGAAGCGCCCGTCGGACCGGACTGGCCAGTTTCAGTTTCTTTCGAGCCGGCACCTTCTGGAGCAACCGTCTCCGTTGCGGCGATTGCCGTCGTCGCACTGTTCACCAGCAGTGACTACGCCGTCACCGCAGACGCTGCGCACCCGGCAGTTGTTGCTGCAGCCGTCCCTGTTATTTCCGTTGCCGTCGTCACACTCCTCACCGGCATTGACTACGCCGTCGCCGCAGAAGCCGACGACTGCCTCGATCTGACACGCCGCGTCACAACCGTCACCGGGGGCGGTGCCGCCATCGTCACACTGCTCACCGGCATCGATTACGCCATCGCCACAGACGCCGACGGCCACTTCGAGCTGACACAGCGCGTCACAGCCGTCACCGGGGGCGGTGCCGCCATCGTCACACTGCTCACCGGCATCGACTACGCCATCACCGCATACCGGAGTCGGCGGCTGTGGCGGTGCCGCGGAAAGCTTGCCCATCGTGACGAACAGGTCCGTCTGGATACAGTCGTTCCCGCACTGGAACTCTGGGTAGGCGGCGCCGATTCCCGTACCTTCGACTCGGAAGAAGTTCGTCCCGTTGGGGCTACCGGTTACACGATGTTCGATCAGGGGTGTTCCGACATAGCCGGCAGGCGCAACCTCTGCTTCATTGGTCCAGCGCAGATACGACTGGATGGGTCTACTGCTCAGCACTGCAGTGAAGTCGCAAGGTGCGACGAAGCAGCCGATGTCCTCGGTCGTATTGACACCGCGCGCCCCTGACCTTGTCGCCACTACTTGATCGACGCCATAGGGATGCGTGATGGTGTAGGTGCGACCCTCGACGACGCCATCGAGGCGGAAGCGAACTCGGCCGAAGGTGTTCTGGTCTCCGGGAATCACATCCCCGGCCAGGTTCACGAATGAAGCCTCGACTGCGGTCACTAGCAGCGCGAGGTTACCCGTGCTGTCGCTCTGCATTGCGGCGTCAGATCGCTGGTAGAAGAGCTCTCCTGGGAAATTGTCTGGAAAGGAGAGGGGCGGAGTATTGTCCAGCAGGCAAAGCTCGGCATTGTCGACGCAGATGTCGAGTGAAGTGCCCGCCGCGTCGACGTAAAACGCCGGAAAGCCGTGGCTGGCGTCCGGTGGACCGGCGGACTGAGCGGCAGCGTTGGCCGCGATACCAAATGTCAGAAGAGATACCGAGAGGATCTTGAATAGCATAGTCAGCATGTTCGAACTTCCTTATGAATCCAGGCAGATACCCGGCGACACCCGAACGTCCATGTACCGCGACACTCGCGGAAATAGAAGACCATTCGGACGTCGCGGTCACAATAATGTTACAGTGCAATGTCTTGCAAGAGATTTTTCGTCTTTATAGGGGCGCAACCGACCTTTTTTGCGAAAAGTAGGCGCGTGACAGCAGCGTTTATGATGGTACACGCTCTCGGATCTCTGGCGGCTTTGCCTCTGGATCGGAAAGGCGACTCTTCGGAGTGCGTGTACGCATCGGTGAGTAGCGGAAGGCGGCGTTAGGCCGGCGTGAGAGGCTTTTTGGGGCTCGTCGATCGCTTGCCGTTTCCCGTTTCCCTATTGCCATTACCCTATTGTCATTACCCTATGGATACGGAGGTGTTGTCTCGGTTCTTTGCACATTGGCCGCGCAACGCGTGCGCGGCCAATGTGCGTGTCGGCTGCACATCGCCCACGAGAGCAGCGCAAGATTGCGGAGGCGAACCGCGAGATTGGCAGCAAAAACGGAGCCGTTTTGCCGGTTAGCGGCTTGCGATGGGCGAGCGCTGCTTGACCTCGACCTTCCCTTCGACGGCCGGCACCCCAAGCGGGACCCACTCTTCGGCAATTCGCTGCACGAGGTCGAAGCGCAAGCCATAGCGACCCGCTCGTGTGGGCGCGCGGATCACAGGCTGCGCGACCACGGCCGCGTGTGGCGGAATGTCCAGGTCGAGAGGCGCGGTTGATTCCCACACGACTTGATCGGCATCCCGCCCGGCCTCTCGGCCTTCGTTCGACAGGAACCGGTAGCGCAGCACGACCAGCCCCTCGGGTTGGAGATCGAGCCCCGGCCAGGCCACGTTGGTGTGGTTTTCGATCTCGACAGAAACCGGAGTCGGAATGCCGGTCAGTGGCTCGTAGAGGAGCACGTTGGGCACAGTGATAGCGAGGCGCCCGGGATCGTCGGAACGCACGATTGGACTGCGCGCCAGATCGGTCAGCGTCCGCGGGCGACTCTTCGCCGAGGTCAGCTTCTCGAGCCAGCGGCCGGACTGCGCGGTCTCGGGAAGCTGGTAGATCCGAAAATGGCTCCGAGAATCTCGGAGTGCGAGACGGCCCTCCCGAACGGCCGCGTCCCAGCGCGCAAGCTCGGTTCCGGCGAGCCGATCGACGTGCAAGGTGACCCAGCGGAGCCCCGACAGCGCCTGGAGTCGGTCGATTGCACTCTGCGCCGGGAGCTGTTGAGCGATCCGTTGGAGCAGTTCGTGGCTAGCGGGCGGGTATCCCGTGTATCCATTCAGGATGGGGCGCCAATCGGTCGCGCTCGACAGTTGATAGGCGCTACTCAAGTTCGAATTCAAGACCCGATCCAGCGGCCAGGGAAGCGAGGCCGAGGGCCCGCTCGGGAGGGCTGCGAGGCTGCGGCTGGCCTCCGAGATGTCGCCGACATCCGACCATGCCGCGCGTGCCGGAAGCTGAAACCATGGTGTGTTGACGACGAGAGCAACGCCTACCAGCGCCAGGACGACATGGCGCGGAGCGCGTTTTTTCCCAGAGGTTCTCGCTGCCAGCCGGTCCAGCACTGCGATCCCGAGGCCCGCGAGAGCCGGGAACACCATGCCGAGTATGCTGGCCCAGCGAAACTCGGCGCGCATCTGGGAGAAGCCCGGCACGAACTTCGCCGCCCAACCCGCCGGAAGAGAGAGCGCGAGGTTCCCCAGCTGCAGGTGGGTCCCGAGCATCATCACAAAGGAGGCCACTGCCAGCATCGACAAGCTTGCGACCAGCGCGGGCAGCCGCTTCGTCGACGCGTCGCCCACGGCGCGCTGCGCTTGTGGGGTGAGCCCGAGAAGAGCGGAGGCGGCGAGTGCGAATACCACGAGCGGTATGTAATACGTCGTGCCCGCGAACATGCGCTCCCGATCGGCGAGGAGCGACCCCGTTGGAGCGATGAACGCCCACATCGTCGCCGGATCGGTATCCCCCACGAAGTCGTATCCCGTGGCGAAACCAGCTTGGTCGAGGCGGGCGAGGTAGGGAAGCGCCAGCAGCGCGACGACCACGCACGGAGCGGCGAAGGCCACTGCGAGGCGCGCCAATGCGGTGCGGTCGAAGCGCACCTGGACGAGCAGGCCGAGTGCGAGCACACCGGCACTGTAGAGCGCGAAATAGGCGAGGTAGAAAGAAGAGAGCATCTGTACCGACAGCACCACAGCCAGGAAGCCGGTATCTCGCCACGATCGGGCCCCCAGCGCGATGCGCGCGATGAGAAGCCAAATCAGCGGAAACCACTGGGCGCTGAGCAACTGGAGGTGGCCCAGCTCGCTGAACCGCCAGGGCATGAATAGAGTCGTCGCAGCGGCCGCGAGCGCCGCCCAGGTGTGGCCCGAAGCCCAGCGCACGAGCGCGAAAGTGTTGAGCGCAAGCACGAAGAAGGACAGAACCAGTGCAAACTGGTGGAGCGCAATCGGGCTGGACGAGAACACGGCAGCCGGCAGCGCTTGCAGTGCCACGCCAATCAAGTGTTCCGAGCCGGTGAGTGAATGCCGCTCGGGAAAGAAAGAATTGGCGGCAAAGAACGCTCCCGGCTGGGCAATCGCTGCGTGATGGTCCCACGCCAGAATCCACGCGTTCAGTCGGGCATCGGGGATCTCGAAGCTTCCCGTGGCGACTCCGTGAATCGCTCGATAATCGATGAAGCAGCTGTCGAGACAACGCAACAGCGGGAACGTCGCATAGACACACAGCGCTGCGATCACAACAACGCTCCCCGCGACGCCGAGGCGCCGCCAGGGACCGCCCGGTTCGCTCACCTGGAATTCACCTGAGCCGTTCCGGACGCAAGCAGCCGCGGTGGATCCCAGCCCGAAATTCCCAGCAGCGCGCTGATTGGATGGCCCGCTTCGGTCGAGAAATGAAGCACAATGCTGCTGCCCGCGTATTCGTCCAACGGGATGTCCACTTCCGCCCAGCCCCGGTCGCCCATTTTTTCGTGGGGCACGAGTGTCCTCGAGTAGAGCGGTTCTCGAACTGACCCGATCGTCGCCGCTATCTCGAAGCGCACCCAGCTGGACGGATAACGGTCCCAGGCGCTCGGGTGGATCGAGACCGCAGTACGCAGCCGCGCTCCGGGGGGAACCAGAAGCGGGATCGAAAAGACCGTGCGGTTGCCGTTTGTGCTGGGACGCACCGAGATCGTCGGCCGGAACGGCCAGTTGACCACGCGCAGATAGGAGTCGCGTTGTTCCGGCAGAAGGCTGCTGCGGAAATCGCCTCTGCGCTCGATGACGAGTGATCCCTTCGCACTGGCTGCATCGAATAGCGGCCGGCCCGGAGGCGCCTGGTCTTGCCGGCGTGCGCCGATCATGCTGTAGCCGAAGAACTCGCTGTTGAAGACGCGGTCGATTTCGAAGTGTCCGACCAGATGCGAGAACAACTCGGAGGCGTACTGCTCGACCGGGGGAAACTCCGGGAAGCGATTGATGTTGTACAGCAGCACCGGAGTCTTGCTGGCCTCCATGGCGTCGATGATGCGCCGATCCCGCTCGGGGAATTCAGGGAACGGCCAGAGGATGTAGCTGGCGCCGTGCGGGGCGCGCCGTTCGGCAAGGAAGTGAAGGATCGGGAAGTACGGCATCACCGCCACGGGCTCGTCATCCGGTGTCGCGCGGCGTGTGTACTCGACCATCTCGCCGAGGATTGCCGCCTCGCTGGCCTTGACAAAGATACCGGCTCGAGGACCTGACAGCCGTGTATCGTGGAGCGAGTGAAAATTCCAGACGAGTCGACCGGAATAACCGACGAAGGCCACGGTCGGGACCAGAGCGACGGCAGCCACGCTCCACATCAGCCCGCGCCGCGTGCGAAACAGCGCGTGCGCATAGACGACAGTCAGGCAGATCAGTGGCCAGTAGAGTACAGACAGGTGCACGTAGTCCTGCGGCCGATAGCCATGCGCGAGCAGTACGAATGCCGCTCCGAACGCCAGCAGGGCGAACTCAACCCCGTAGACGTCGCGGGTAGCCGGATCTCGCAGCGCTGATCGCAAGTACCACAGGCGCACACCACCGCCCAGGACCAGGGCTATCGGTCCGTAGATGAAGAGCTTGATTGCGACGTCGTAGAGCGGAGTCTGGGTATAGAGGAAGCTCTCCGAAACAGTCCGCCAGTCGGATATGAACACGATGGGCGGAAAATTGTGCTGCAACCCGACCCCGCTGCGCAGCGCCGGGTCCTGTTCGAAAAAAGGAAGCAACGGCGCGAACGCCGCATAGTCGAAGCTCGCCAGGCCGACGAAGTGATTGAGCACCGTCATCTGGATCACCTGACCGAGAATGCCCACCGAAAAAAAGTGAAGACCCGCGACTGCGCCGACGCCTACCGCGGGAGCGAGGAACCAGGCGAAAGCAGTGCCGAGCCCGATTCGCTGTTCCCGTGGGCGTGAGTACGTGTACGCGACGAGCGAAGCACCCGATGCAAGCAGAGCCGCCGCGCCATAGTCCTGTTTGCAGAAGACCCCCAGGCCAAACAGCAGCCCTGAGACACAAAGGTCCCGGGGTCGACTGGAGCGGAAAAATGCCAGCAGGGCCAACATAGATGCGGCCAGCATGAGCAGGGTGAGACTCGAATAGCCGTACATCTGCCATTGTGGAAACGCCCAAACCCGGTAGAGCAACAGCAGGGCCACACATGCCACCGCGTAGTGGGTCGAGACGAGCTTTCGAACCAGCACCCAGCTCATCGCGACGAGAAGGCAGAATTCCAACAGGACGAGCCAACGAGCCACCAGAATCGACGGGCCGAAGAGTCGAAACGCCAAGCTCAGAAGGTAGAACGAGCCGGGCAGCGGATAGATCGTCGCGTCGCGATACAGCGTACCGCCGTGATTCACGAGGTCCGCGTACTGCAGGATGTGTCCCTCATCCATTGCGCTGAACCAGCGGTTGAACAGCGGCAGTTGCCAGCAGAACGCGACCAGCGCGGCGCCGAACGGGGGCCCGAACCGAGCCAACGGGGATGGGACTTCGGCTGCGGCCATGGCTTGATCTTATCTCCTGCCGATGCCTCACGCCTTCCCGATGGCTCGGGCTTGTCTCAATCGGTGTTGAATCTCCGCGAGCGGCGATTCCGGATTCTGCGATCCCAGGCGGATTCGTGGACCGCTTGAAGGGATTCCTCGTCGATCACTTCCGTGGTAAACGCGGCGGCGTGGAAGCGGGCACCCGATCGCGCGATCGAATCGAAAGAATTTGTTGCAATCGGTTTTTCGACGATCCCATAGATGCAACGCCTGGCTTGCTGGCCGCTTCTGCAAGCGGATCCCATGATCGAGGCGCCCATCGAGCGAAGCAATCGCGCGGGAGACTCATGGGTCGTTCGCGGAAACAAAATTGAGTAGGCTGCACGCTCGCCCAAGAGAAGGAAGCGAGGTAACGGGGGCTGCGGCAGCGTGTGTCAGTTTCCGCATAATGGCTCTGGTTCTTGGCGTCCTCGTTGGCCGTCTCTTCGGCGCCGCACCAGCTTTGAGCAGGAAACCGCTTGAGTTTTCGCGCGATCCCATCCATGATCGTGGGGGACCACACCCGATTCCACGTCCGATTCCACGTCCGAGAGGCCATTGGCGACGCCGTAATGTTGGGAACGCGATCTGAATGGGCGGCGTTAGCGCTGGCCGCGGTTTTTTTGCTGGGCGCAGGCTTTGCAAAGACTGACAGCGACGTTTACACGGCTGCAGGGTCGGGGGTCGCGACATTCCAGAATCCGCGCGAGGCACCTCTCTACCTGCCGGGCTGTGCCCCCTTCGTGTTCGAGCGGAGTCTCGCCGGCGGATGGATCGACATCGGACCGCCATATTTATGTGTCTGGGAGGGGATCGCAGTTGCTGTTGAGATGAACGCGATCGTCGAGACGCCTTTCAATGCTCCAGGTGACAGCGGGATCTATCGACTGCGTTATTCCTACGGCGCGCGCTGCGACGCGGACCTTCCGTTGAGCGAGTCGAATTGTCAGGTCGAGGGCGATGTCCGTTCGAGCGAGTTCGAAGTCGAACGAGGGCTTTGCGATTCGACCGAGCTGGGGTGTCGGTTTCAGCCGGCAGCGCCAAATTTTCTCTGCGCAGACGGCGTGCACATCGGTGGTCCCGCTTCGGACTGCACACGGGATCCCAATGGCGGTAAATGCGGCTATGAATTTCTGATCTGCCCGTTCACATTCGGAGGGGCCGGCGTCGAAATTCTGCCTGGCCAACCCACCGAAGTCGACAAGATCGCCATCCGAATCTCCGGGACCTGGCCGGATAGCTGCGTCCCGACGAATCCCGTTACGTCGATCAGCGATCAACAGATTCGGATCGACACTGCCAGTTTCGGGGAAATCTGCCTGGACGCATCGACGGAGTGGAGCGAACTCGTGGCGATCGGGCAACTCGTCGCGGGTGAATACGAAGTGATCGTTGCGAACGCGATGATCCCGGCCCCGCCCGAGGAGATGGCCCGAATTCCCTTCACGGTGCCGGAGCCGTCGGGGGTCCTCGTCCAGGTCGCAGCGGTCGTCGCGGTGACGCTGCTTGCCCGTCGATCCCGACGAACGCGAGATCTGTGAACCTGTGTCTCGGCGACGAGGACCACTACACTTTGGCTAGGTGCCAAGGTGGCGCTGGCTGTGGTTAGCCCAATTCGGGCATAACGGAATATCGGAATAACGGAATAACGGAATAACGGAAAGATACCCAGGTCGGATGAAATGCACGTCGAACACCCGGCCAAGGAGGAGTAGTCATGACACGAAAACGGCAGACGGCGACCCGCTGCGCATGGTTCGCAGCGGTCTTTTCTTTCGGATACCTCTTGGGGACGATGCAATCGCCCGCCCAGGCCCAACTCGGCGAGATGGGCAAGAAGATGGGCAGCGACATGCTCGGCGAGGCGGCCGGATCCAGCGCAATGCTCGGCCAGGCGACCCAACTCGGCTCGACGATTGTCGAGATGGAAGAGCACGTCAGCGGTCTCCAAAAGAACATCGACGCGCTGAATAAGCTCAAGGCCGCGCTTGGCGGCTAAGGGCGGGCGGCTACGAGGTGTTCGCCGGCAGTACGGGGGGACACCTCGCACCGTGCGCGTCCGCAACCCTTCCACGAGCTTCCGTAGTTGGCGGTTTTCCCTCCATCACAGAAAAAGAAGCAGTCCGACGCTGACATTTGTGACCCGATGGAAGCTAGGATACGCACGCGGATCGTGGGGGCCAAATCTTCGAGGCATGCAGGGAGGGAAGACATGAGCAAAGTCTATGATTCGGTGATGCGTGCGCAGCGCGAGCGCGACTCGAACGTCGCCGATAGCGGTGGGCTGCGCGATCGCCTGCGCGGCTGGATCCCCCGGCGCCGTCCTCCGGAGCCAAGCGCACCCCGCCCGGTGGTCCCACAGATCGAGATCGATCTGGAGACGATCGCTTCGGCCGCTGATATTTCGGCCGCGTTTCAGGAGAAGTTGGCTTCCATCCAGGTGGCCGTAGACGTTCTGGACACCCGAATCTCAGCCGAGATCGTGGAGCGCGAGGCTAAGATACTCGAGGAGATCGGTCGCGGAATGCGCGGGATCGAGGCGGAGCTACTGCACCGGATGGCAACCACGGCCACCGAGCTGAAGCGCACGATTCTGATGACCACCGCACTCGCGTTGGGCGTCTGTGTCCTGCTCGCTGGAATCACGATCGGGGTTCTACTGGTGTTCTAGACGCGCTTGCGTGTCACGCGAAACCGCATGCTGCGGGCTCTCGAGCGAAGGAGACGAACAGCGCCTGTTCCGATTCATTCGTTGTCGCCTGCTACGTCCCTTCGATGACCAAGCTCATGAAGGCGAAGTTGGCGAAACCGTCGCCCCATACATCGGATTTGCCCGACACGAGAGCGTGATACGCGCGAACCTGCCAGACCCATCAGCGTTTGATTCGCGAAGAATTTGTGATTTCTGGATTCGCGATACCTCTGACGGCTCCTTTGGGCTGAGGCCGAACTTCGGGTCAGGGTTAGCTGGCGGGTCGGACGGGTTTCCAACGGATTGTCACTTTTCGAACCCCCCAGTCACGGGCTGCCTGGACGTCATCGCCCATGTAGATGTCGATCTTCTTGCTCCACCGCTTCGCCATTTTGTCGAGGATCCGAAACTCACCCGGTACACCGTCGATCGTCAACGTCATGCCGTGCGTGAGGCCGAGAGCCATCAGGTCGCGCGAAATGGCGACTGATTTCATGCCGGGCTCGAGGACATCGCCCCACGCGGTGATGTTGGGCTGGTCGTTGGTTTGGCTCCGGACAGAGTTATAGGCCGTCGACTCGACCCGCAGGACCTTCTCGCGGGCGCGGATCGGACCGGGGGTTGCGCAGGAAACCATCACTCCGCACAACAGGGCGATTTGGATGCCGTATCGAGTGAACGAAACCCAGGAGTGAAACCCGAAACGTTTCGCAATTTTCTTCGTGGCGCGGGGCGGTGCACGAAGTGACATGCTATTGCGATCGGCCCGAACGGCACCGTCAGATGTGACCCCCGTCACGAAGCAGTGGGTTTTCGGCCAGAGTTTTTCCGATTCAAGACCGTTCGTCTGGTTCTTCCAGCTCCGCTGCGAAAGCGCGAAGGAATTCTTCCTGTTTCGGACGCCCGGAGAGTTGCTTGGAAGGCTTTCGAAGCGACTAGGATTCTTCGGAGGCCGCGCTCGCTTGTTGCTCTTCCAATGGCTTCCAGTGGAACAGGCCGTAAATCAGCGTCTGCACGAAGTGCTGGCCCATCGATCCACCCGCCTTCTCCAACACGCTCTTCTTGACGAAGAACTCAGCGACATGAATGAGTGCGATCGCCCCAAAGGCAAAGGTCGCCAAGCTGGCGAACCAGCCGCTTCCGAGAATCATGCCTGCCAAGAAAATGAACCACATCACGAGTGCGCTCTGTTTCATCAGGTGATTCACGCACGCGATGACGTGATTGTCAAGCTCTGATGGGATCGACGCGGCCGAAGTCAGGGTTGGGTCCGGCGGCTGCGCGCGCGCAGCGATGAGAAGATATGCTTCGGGCTTGTCTCCGGCTCCCGGATCACATGATCGCACGTGCGAGGATACGGAATGAACGCCAACTTCGACAACCCGTATGACGTCATGGCACCCGTTCACGACAACGCCGCGCGGGACGTAGCGCTCAGTCGGTTGCGGCGAGAGTCTCCGATCCATTGGGACGAAGACAACGCGTGGTGGCTGCTTACCCGACACGCCGATGTCCGCGAAGTCTCACGTCACCCCGAAATCTACTCCTCCGAGCCCAAGGGACCCTGGCACGTGTTCGAGCACCGCTTTTCGATGCAGGCCATGGATGGCAAGACCCACCTGCGACACCGAAACATTGTCAGTCGAGCCTTCACGCCACGTATGGTCTCGATCCTGACTGACCGTGCAAAGGGTTATGCGGACGTGGCGATCGATGGGCTCGCGGGTCGGCGCAGTGCGGAATTCGTGACGGACCTCGCGGTGCCCGTACCGATGCGGATCATCGCCGATATGCTCGGTGTCGCGGATGGCGATCTCGCTTCGTTCCGTGAATGGAGTGACGCGATGGTGATCGCGGGCGGTGGCCACGCGCCGGCGGAGCAACTGGCGCGGTCGGGCGAGCTCGTGGGAGAATTACAGGCCTACATCGCTGAAACGGTTCGCAAGCATCGAGCCCAGCCCGAGGATGACATTCTGAGCCGGATTATCGCAGCGTCCGATGAAGGGCTTCTCGACGACATGCCCGATGGGACCCGTGCCAACCGTCTCGATCCGGACGAGATCAAGGACATGGCCATGTTCCTGCTGATCGCGGGCAATGAAACGACCCGCAACGGGATCGCCCAGGGAATGCTCGCGCTGTTCGAGCATCCCGAACAACGCGCCAGGCTCGCGTCGGACCCTTCGCTGTGGAGCACCGCGGCCGACGAGATTCTGCGTTGGACGACCCCGGTGCGCGCGATGCGCCGCGTGGCCCTCGAAGATGCCACGCTCGCGGGCCAGGCGATCCTCAAGGGCGAGTCCGTCGTGATGGTCTATGCGTCAGCAAATCGAGACGAAGCGGTCTTCGACGACGCGCAGTCTTTCCGGGTGGACCGAACGCCAAACGAACATCTTTCGCTCGGATTCGGGCCTCACTATTGCCTCGGCGCAAACCTCGCCCGGATGGAGATCCACGTCACGCTGCAACGGATCCTGGAACGCCTACCCGAAATCAGGCTGGCGAAGGGCGCGCAGCCCACCTTCACGCCAAGTGCACTGATCGACGGGATCGAGGAAATGCCGGTCGAGTGGTGAGCCCACGCCACGTGCCGTTCGGCGAAAAACCTGAATGACGAAATTCTCTGTGCTCGATCTTGCCCCTGTGACGCAAGGCAGCACGCCGGCCGACGCGTTGCGCAATTCCCTCGATCTCGCGCAGCATGCGGAAGGTTGGGGCTACACACGTTACTGGCTCGCCGAGCACCACAACATGAAGGGGATCGCCAGCGCAGCGACATCGGTGGTGATCGGCTTCATCGCGGGCGGTACATCGACGATTCGAGTCGGTGCCGGTGGGATCATGTTGCCCAATCACTCGCCGCTGGTGATTGCGGAACAATTCGGCACCTTGGCGTCGCTGTATCCCGACCGAGTGGACCTCGGGTTGGGTCGCGCGCCGGGCACGGATCAGGTGACCTCCAGGGCACTGCGCAGGACTCGAAATGGCAGTGTTGAAGACTTTCCCCGGGACGTTGTGGAGCTACAGCAATACTTGAAGGAATCACAGCCGGGCCAACGCGTGACTGCGGTACCCGGTGCGGGAACCCATGTGCCGTTGTGGATATTGGGCTCGAGCCTGTTTGGCGCGCAATTGGCTGCGATGCTGGGACTGCCGTTTGCGTTTGCGTCTCATTTCGCCCCCGCTCAGATGACCGAGGCAATCGCAATCTACCGCGATCGATTCGAGCCGTCCGACCAACTACAGGCGCCATATATCATGCTCGGATTCAATGTCTGTGCCGCAGAGACGGATCAGGAAGCCCACTTTCTGCGGTCTTCGTCGTTGCAATCGTTTCTCAATCTTCGTCGCGGTACACCCGGCCAGTTGCCGCCACCGATCAAAGACTTCGAGGAAACGATGGGTGCACAAGAGCGTGCGCTGCTGGCACAAATGCGCAGCTGCTCTGCCGTGGGTTCACTGGAAACGGTCACCGATGGGTTGGCGCGATTTATTGACCAAACCGGAGCAGACGAGTTGATGTTGGTGTCGTCGATCTTTGATCATCGCAAGCGGCTGCGCTCATTCGAGTTGGCGGCAGAAGCGGGCAGGCGAATCGCTCGATAGTTCTTCGGCGTGCCCCGCCCGACTCGGAATCCGGGTGCCTTTGTTCGTTCGACGGAATCGCAACGAGAACGTTGCGGATCAACTCGGAATCGGGTCGCGGCTCGTCGTGACGATGCGTTGCGCGGGAGTGCTCAATTCGCGCAGCAAGTACGCGCCGAATTCGCGCGAATAGCTCTGCTCGGAGATCGCTTGCTCCATGCACGCCAACCACGCGTCACGCTCGTCGGGTCCCACCCGCAGGTGTGCGTGAGCCTTGGGGAGCTTGATGGAGCCGTACTTCTCGGCATAGAGTTGAGGCCCGTTCAGCCAGCCGCACAGGAAGCGCGTGAGCTTGTCGCGGGATGGCGTGAGGTCGCCGGGGTGCATTCGACGGATGGATTGGGCCTGCGGGAGTTCATTCATGATGCGGTAGAAAGCATCGACAAGATTCGCAATGCCCTCTCGTTCGCCAGCGGCTCGGTATGACGCATCACCTACTCCGTATTGTGTCTGTCGATCGTTCTCGAGGGTCACTTCGATGTTGCCCCTGTATCGCGTCTCAACCCGCAGGCGGGATTCGTCGGGCCTGCATTCACGGCGGCTCGCTCACAGTATCGGACTTTCAGCAGGGAAGGGCGTCATCGATCTGGGAGTCCACTCGGAATCTTTCGCTGAAGATAGTCACAATACAGTGCTCGCGAAATGACGCGCATCGACCGGTTCGGCTGCGGAAAGACCGGTCGCATACTAGAGTTCGTGTGATGAAAAACAGCCCGAGCATCATCTCCTACACCGATGGGCTCGCGGTCCGCGATCTCGAGCATTTCGCGCAAAGGATCGAGGAACTCGGCTATGACTCCGTCTGGGTTACCGAGTTCACCGGTCGCGATCCATACACGACGGCCGCTCACCTGCTCGCGCGCACACAGCGCATCAAGATCGCCACGGGCATCGCGAACGTGTATTCGCACGACGCGGTCGTCGCCGCGCAGAACCGCCAGACGTTGGCCGAGCTATCCGATGGGCGCTTCGTGCTTGGCCTTGGCGTGTCCCACCCGCCGATGGCGGCCATGCACCAGCTCGCGTGGCTGCCGCCTCTGCGCAAGATGCGGGAGTACCTCGATGCGATGGACGCAACCCGGGTCGACTCGCCGGCACCCGCCGTGCCGGCCCCCATTTGGCTCGCGGCCAATGGTCCCAAGCTGCTCGAACTGGTGGCCCAGAGACTGGACGCTGCGAACACATACCTCTTGCCTCCGGCGCACACCCAGCGTGCCCGAAATATTCTGGGACCCGACAAGCGCCTCAACGTCGTGCTTCCGTGCTGTCTTTGCGAGGACCCCGAACGCGCGCGAAAAATCTCGCGCCGGGCGTTGAGCATTTACCTGCCGCTGCCCGCCTACCAGAACGAGTGGCGGAAGTTTGGCTTCGACGATTCCGACTGGGCGAGCGGCGGCAGTGATCGGCTGATCGATAGCGTGGTCGCATGGGGCGACGAGGCCGCGATCCGAGCAAGGATCGACGAGTACGAGGCTTCCGGAGCGTCCCACATCGCCGTCAGTGCGTACCATGCGGGCGGCCAGGGGATGGACTGGAAACTTCTGGAGATGCTCGCACCCTGATGGCGCCAGCGCCGATTGCGAAAGGGTCAGAGCCGGTTGATCGAGAACACCGGGATCACACGCGCCGCCGCGCACGCGACATACTCGGCGAACTGCGGAACCGACTCAGCCTGACGGCTCAGCTTCCGCGCTGCGTCAGCCACGGGTAGCTCGATGACGTTTGCTTGAAACCTCTTGGTGCCGTACTCGACTGTGATCTGGGGGTTGGCCCTCGAGTTGAAGGTCCAGTCGGGATGCGTGGTCGCCCCGGCATTGGTTCCGTAGAGCAGCATCTCGTCGTCGTCGATGACGGCAATCAATGGTACCTCCCGTACCCGCCCGGATCTGGCGCCGATCGTATGCAGGATGACGACGGGCAGTTCTCCGAACCGCGCGACATGGCCGCCGTTGGCTCGAAACTCGGCGATGACTTCTGCATTCAGCGCTTTCCAATCGAACATGCGGCCAGGAGTCCGTGCGGTAGAGCGCCAGCTCTAGCGATCAGGCGACGACGGTGCAGAATTCGAAGAATCCGCCCCAGCCTACGGGTCTTCTCCCGAGGTGTCCATCGCCGGGCAACGGCCGGGTGCCAGCGCTCGAGGTGCGATCGCGGCAAGATCAACCTGTGGCGTGCGCCAATTCGTTATACTCGTCGTTGGAGCTTACGCCGCCGAAGATGATGAACCGAACCGGAGGAAGCTTCCATGGTTGCAGCCGCGACCCGATCGGACTTTGACGCGAACCGGACCATCGACCTGACCGGCCGGTTTTTTGCGGACCACAAGTACGACTGGTACCGCTGGGCGCTCGAGGAGGCGCCGGCCTGCGTCGGGAAAATCAGCTTGCTGAAGCTGAACCTGGTTTCGCGCTACGACGACTGTCGAATGGTGCTGACGGACGACCGTTTCGTGCGCAATCGAGGCCGGGCGCGGGGAAAGGGCTCGAACCCCTTGCCATTCCCGATCCCCAAGTCGATTGCGGCGTTTTCGAGGAGCATGATCCTGGAAGACGACCCCGAGCACCGCCGCCTGCGCAACCTGGTGAACAAGGCATTTACACCGCGTGCCATCGCTCGGCTGTCGGGTCGGGTCGATGAACTCTCGAACCACCTGCTCGATGAGCTCGAGAAGCAAGGCACGGTCGATCTGTTGGCGGCCTACTCGCGGCCGATACCCACCCGCGTGATCGCCGAGATGGTGGGCTTGGCGAACGATGACGTTGAAAAACTCAGTTTCAACCTCGGTGTGCTGACCAAGGGATTGTCCGGCTTCGGCCTGGTGCGGAGTCTGCTCTGGGATCTTCGCGCCACGCTGAGGTTCGTCCGCGGGCTGGTCGCCAAGAAACGAGCACAGCCGGGGGACGACATCCTGTCTGCATTGATCCACGCGGAAGAGGAGGGCGACCGACTCAGCGAAGACGAGCTTCTGGCGATGGTTTTTTTGCTGATCATCGGGGGCTTCGAAACGACGCTTCACCTGATCACGAACGGCGTGCGCACGCTGCTGGAGCATCCGGATCAGCGCGAACGCTTGCGCGCTGAGCCCGGCCTGTGGGATTCGGCTGTCGAGGAGATCGTGCGTCACCGAGGACCGGTTCACGGCACGAAGCCTCAATACGCGACCGAGGACGTGACACTGCACGGCTTCACAATCAAGAAGGGCACGCCGACGATGCCGCTACTTGGCGCCGCGAACCACGACCCGCGGGCCTTTGAAAGACCGGAAGAGTTCGACATCGCGCGCTCGCCGAACCGCCACCTCGGCTTCGGCCTCGGCATGCACTTCTGTTTGGGGCGTCAGCTCGCCCTGATGGAGACACGGGTGGCGCTCGAGAACCTTTTCGATCGCAACCCGGACTTGCGGCTCGCGGTGAAGCCAGGCGAACTCGAGCTGGCCCGCCTGCCGGGTTGGCACCGGCATGTGAGCCTACCGGTGGCGTTGCGGTAGAAAAGGCTGATCTTCCGCCTCTCGAAGTACGCGCAGACCGTGGCGGAGAATGCAGCACGTCACGGGCTCACGTCGATCACCGACAACGCAAGCAATCACGTCCACGAGTGCCCTCGTCAGGTGTTTTCCGTCGGTTCGCACGACGCATCTTGGGTCGGGCGCCTAGGCAGCAACCTGGGAGCACTGACAACCGATCGATGCGCGCAAGCTGCGCAAGTCCTCGAGCACCGTATCGATGCCGAGGTAGCGCGCGAACGCGAGGCTCGCGGCGGCCTCCTTGCCGGGTGTGAAGGCCCGATCGAAGAATACTTCGTCGTCGAGTTCGACTGCGCGGTAGTTGGCAATTTCGTTCAGGTCCGAGTCGGACAGCTGCTCGAATTTACCCGATTCCAGCAGACGCACGGTTTCACACAGGGCGGGAGCCAACGCCGACCATTCGAATCGGTGAAGTTCGTCGAGCAGTGCGGTTTGGTCGACGCGATGACAACGAATTGAACTCACGACGGTTAGCTCCGCTGGACGCAAATTCTGGGTCTGCAAAGAGTACCCGCGCGACACTTTGTCCGCGACTACGGGATGCAGGATCGACCGTATCGAGAAAAACCGCTGTGAACCCCTTCACACGTCCAAATGATAAAACGGGCATTTCAACGGGTAGTTCCACCGGCAGTGGGCCCGCAAACCGGGCCGGATATTCCCCCAGGGAATGGAGATACCGGTCGCCTTCGAAAACGCAGCGCCGCGTCGATTCGCAGCCCTGATATGCTGCCACGACAGCCCCGAGGCGTGTTCGGGGGGGCACAGAGGATCGAAATGTCGGATAAACCTAGTTATCTCGGGCTCTTGAACGCGATCGCAGTCGGCGAAGGCCGCGCGCACACCTACCTGCGCGCGTGGGCGGAGACGACTGACGACCCCGAAGTTCGCCGCGTAGTCGAGACGGTCGCGATCCGCGAGGGCGAGCACGCGTTGGCGTTCGGCAAGCGCATCTGCGAGCTCGGCTACTCGCTGCGCCGGCGCGAAGACGAGAGCCTGGAGAAAAATCTGGCGCTCGTGACCTCCGACCGGACCGACCTCGAGAAGTTCGAGAAGCTCGGCCTCGGGGGCGATGGCGGACGCAGCGGCGCCGACCCGTTCGCGAAGATCTTCGAGGACACGACGATCGATGTCCAGACCGGCGAACTACTCGGACGCTACATCGCCGAAGAGCGCGACAGTGGCCGGCTGTTCCGCGCCTGCTACGCCAAGCTGCGTTCGGATCCGCCCAAACCAGTCGAAACTTCGCAGCGATCGCCGGGCCTCGCGGCCGACGTGCGTAGCTTGCGGGAGCAGACGGGTGCGGTCTCTGATGGGATCCAGAACCTACGCCGAGAGGTGTCCGCGCTACGCGGCTGATCCCGGTTCGTCCGGGCGGGCCGATCTATGCGACCGACGTAGACGGAGCGACGGATTGACGCGGATCGGGTCTCGACGGCGATGATCTTGTGACCCGAGCGGCCAAGTGTCAGGTTGCTCCGAATTCTTCCGCGATTCTTTCGAGGAAGACCGTTGCCAGCGCGCTCATGGATGAGCGGATCTAGAGCCGGCCCAGCCAATCCGCCATTCGCAGCCACCAGCAAATCCAGAGCGCTTCGATCGCCACGCCGAGGTGCAGCTTCGACGTGCCGCGGGTGCGATCCACGAAGAAGAAGGGGATCTCCTTGATGCGGGCCTGGTGCTTGACGAAGCGGTAGTTCATCTCGATTTGAAACGCGTAGCCGTCGGATTTGATTCGCTCGAAGCCGACCTTTTTCAACAGCTCGCGTCGGATACAGCGAAGACCGCCGGTGGTGTCCGAAATCGGCAGCCGGGTGATGGCATGCGAGTAGAGGTTCCCGAAGTAACTGATCAGGATGCGCTCGATCGGCCAGTTCACGACTGTGATGCCGTTGAGGTAGCGAGATCCCAGCACCACGTCGTGGGTCTCGATTTCGCGAAGCATCTCCGGGAGGATGCTCGGGGGGTGGGAGAAGTCGCAGTCCATCTGGATGATGACGTCGGCGTCCAGCTCGAGGGCGCGCGCGAGGCCCGCGCGGTAGGCCGGGCCGAGGCCCTGCTTCTGGCTGCGATGCAGCACATGCACCCGCGGCTCGTCGTCGGCGAGTTCGTCGGCGAGCTTCCCTGTGCCGTCCGGGGAGTTGTCGTCTACGACGAGAATCTCGAGCCGGTCGTCCTGAGCGAGGACTTCCGGAACCAACAGCGGGAGATTCTCCGCCTCGTTGTAGGTGGGAATGACGACGATACCGCGCTTCATCGTTCAGACTCTAGTGTCTCGGGGCGCTCTGCGGCAGCCGCCTAGTCCGAGTCGTTCGTCAGGCGTCCGAGTGCATCGGAAAATCTGTCGAATGCCGCGGCAAGGCCATGCTTCGCATCGCTCCAGAAGCTCCGCCCTTCGGCGCTGACATCCTCGCCGGCTTCGCGGGTCGCATGGCCGATTTTCTTCGCGACGACCCTTGCCTCATGTCCGGCGCTCTTCGCGGTATCCCGAACCGTGTGGCCCGCTTCAACGCTCGCTTCCTGGATCGAACGGCCGGCCCTTTTCCAGGCCTTTTTCAGCTCCAGGTCGCCCCCTGCTTGGCTGGTGCCAGCGATCACAAGGACCAGCAAGCTGGTGCAGGCCGTCGAAGTCAGTCGCGCCATTCGCGCCTCCCTGTGCTGTACCTCCTTCATCGGCATGCGTCCCAAATGTCTGCAGCCGCTGCTTGCCGGATGCTTGCCCCAAGGCCGAACACCCGGTGTAATGTCAAAGGCGAAAGTGCGAGCAAGCGTGCCCGCCCACGGGCCACACTTCGCGCGTCTGGAGGAACTCCATGGCACCCGAGTCCCCGTACAGCTCTGTGAACCGGCGCAAGTTCATTCAATACCTGGCAATGATCGGTGGCGGCGGAAGGGCGTTATTGCGGACGGGCGATGCGCGCGCCGCGGTCTACGCGACCCAGGGTGAAGCTGGCAAGGCCGCGTGGCCGAAGATGAGTTATCGCAAGCTCGGGCGCACGGGTTGGAATGCGAGCCGGCTGGTGATGGGCTGCGGTGCGACGCTGATGTTTCGATCGAACGACTCCTTGCTGAACGCGGCTTACGACGCCGGAGTCAATGTCTTCGACGTGGGGTACCGAGGTTATTATCGAAACGCCGAAGAGCACCTCGCGCCTTTCATGAAGAAGGTTCGCGACAGTGTCTTCCTGATCTCGAAGGCTCCCGCCGATCTCGAGGCAGAACCGAATCAGGTCGTCACCGCATCGCAGGCGAAACAGGCGGCCGAGGTGTGGGGCCAGCGGATGGACGAGAGTCTCAGAGAGCTGCGCGTCGATCACGTCGACGCCTACTACTTGATGGCCTCGTACAATCCCTCTCTCATCGAAAGTGATGAGGTCTACCGAGTCTTCCAAAACGCCAAGCAGGCCGGGAAGGTTTCGCATCTCGGTCTCAGCACGCATCGCAATGCGGAGCAGGTCCTTCTCGCTGCCGCCAAGACCGGCCGCTACGACCTGGCCATGATCGCGATCACACCGGGTGGTTGGTACGACTGGGAGAGCAAAGGCATCCTCGAGGGAACTCAACCGATGGTTGAGCTCCGGCCCGTGCTCGACAAGGTACGTGAGTCGGGCATGGGGCTCGTCGGCATGAAGGCAGCCCGTCACCTCGCAGGGCTTCCCTTCGTCGGCTGGTTCGACAAACCCGATGCGTTCAAAGAGTTCTACGACCAGAAATTGCTGGCGGCACCCTTGTCCACCTTCCAGCGCAGCTACGCGTTCGTGTTGGCACACGGGCTCGATGCGGTGAACGCCGACATGTCTTCGTTCGCGCACCTCGAAGAGAACGTCGCTGCGGTGGTAGGTTCGCCTTCCTACTTTGCCTGAGTACCTGGGAGCTGCGATATGCTCGCTGTCATGCGCGTGCATATGCAACGCCGAGGCCAGGGCCAGCCGATCGTCTTTTGTCACGGGATGGGAACGTCGAGCGCGAGTTGGGCTGCCCAGCTCGAGGCACTCGAGGATCGCTTCAGCGTAGTCGCCTGGGATCTCCTGGGTCATGGACGATCGCCCGTTCCCGAAGATCCAGCGCTCTACTCTCGCGACGCCGCGCTGTTGGATCTCGACGATGTCATCGCCACGCTGGACCGCAAACCGGTGTTAGTCGGCCATTCTCTCGGGGGATACCTCACGCTCGCCTACGCGGCGACGCGACCCAACACGGTTCGCGGCATGGTCGTGATGGCTACGGGTCCGGGATTTCGCGATTCTGCCAAGCGAGAGGCCTGGAACGCGCGCTCCGAGCGCAACGCGCACCGCTTCGGTGTCGAACTCCGGGTAGCGGGCCTGAACCTGCAGCACGACGGGCTGGTCATGGAACGCCTGGCCGAAATCGACGTGCCGACGCTCGCACTCGCTGGGAGTGAAGATGCCCCCGCCTACGGCGGTTCGGCCGCGTACCTGGAACGCAAGATGCCCAATTGTCGCTTCGTCGAAATCACCGGCGGCGAGCACTTGATGCACGAAAAAAGTCACGCACCGGAAATCGCGAAGCTGATCGCCGACTTCGTCGCGACCCTCTCCTGAGCCGACACGAGGTCGCGTGAGGGGCCGCGCCCCGGCTCGCACTTGGTCTCGAAGGAAATCGGATACAACCACCGGTGCTGCCTGAAAAGAGTGCCCATTGCTCCAAGGGGCCAGAGGCAGAATTCATGTCCAACGGCGTGGTCGAAGCCGGGTTGATGTCGACAAGCGGCTTCACGGCGATGATCCCGGGGTCTGCGTTCAACAGCGAGGCGAATGAACCCGAGATCTACGCGACGGAAAACGCGCCCGACTGGTGGCTCGAACCGACGCAGCAGAGACTGTTCTATCGGCGGCTGGGAGTCAGCTCATCGCCTTCAGGTAGGTTCCGAGGTCGAAGTAGTCGCGCCAACTGGCGATCTTTCCTTCGCGGATCGAGAACACGCCGGTGCAGGGAAGGTCGACCGACTTGTTACCGGCCCTGGTACGGTCGAGCCGCTCGGCGATCACGACGTCGCCTGTCTCCGCCAGGTTCAAGATCTCCCAATCTGTCTGGGTCCAGCTACCGGCAAAGCCGCGTATGAACTTCTCGACGTTTTTGCGCCCCTGAATCGGGCCGGAGGGCATGTTGTGATAGATGCCGTCCTCGGTGAAATAGGCCGCGAGCTCCGCGGGATCGAGGCGCGACCAGGCGCGACAGAAATCTTCGATCAATTGGGTGTTGCGCGACATATCGGCTCCTCCAGACAGCCCATGCGGGCTTTTGTGAGCTTGGCTTTGAATCCCAGACGTTGTTCTCGACACCAGCACCCTTAGCGGAGCACGCAGCCCTCGTAGCCCCTCGCAGCCACCTCGTCGCATTTCGCGGTGTAAGCGGGTGAACCGCCGGCGTACGCGAGGAACGTCTGCTTCTTGTCGGGAAGGTTCAGGTTTGCGCCATTGAACCAAGAGGGGGTCTTCGAAATCAGCGTCAGCGATGCGATATCGTAGACGTGCTTTGTCCACTCGTTCTCGGCGGCCTCGGTCGCCGAGATGCGCTCGTAGTGCTTGTCGCGCATATGGCCGATCAGGTTCGTCACCCAGTCGACGTTCTGCTCGATGCAGCGCGGAATATTGCAGAAAGTCGCGGCGTTGTGGGGACCGACGAGCGTCAAAAGATTCGGGAAACCGGCAACTTGAAGGCCCAGATAGGTTCGGGGACCGTCGCTCCACTTGTCCTTGAGTTGCATGCCTGCTTCGCCGCGAATTTCGATCCGGTCGAACGCCCCTGTGATTGCGTCGAAGCCCGTCGCGTAGATGATGATATCGAACGCGTACTCGACGTTGCGGGTCTTGATGCCCTTCGGTGTGATCCGCTCGATGGGGTTTGCGTTGATGTCGACCAGCTCGACATTGTGCTGGTTGTATACCTCGTAGTAGTGGGTCTCGAGCGGCACGCGCCGCGTGCCGAAGCCGTGATCGGAAGGCACGAGCTTCTCGGCGACCTCGGGGTCCTTGACGCGTTCGCGGATCTTCTTGCCGATGAACGCGGTGATGAGTGCGTTGGACTCTTCGTTGATGAGAATATCCGCGAAGTTCCCCATCCAGATGCCGAAGCCGGGCTCCGAGTACAACTTCTCCCAAAAGGCCTCCCGCTCCTCGGCCGGCACCTCCAGCGCGGAACGGGGGTCGGGCTGATGAATGAAGCCACCGTGTGAGGCTCTGCAGTTGTCGAAGATCTCCGGGTAGCTCGCGTGGATCTCGCCCTGGGTCTTCTCGTCGATTGGGCTATTGTGCAGCGGGGCACAGAAATTGGGCTGCAGCTGAAAAACTGTGAGGTGGCCAGCCGTCTTGGCGACCTCCTGAATGACCTGTACGCCGGTGGCGCCCGTTCCGATCACGCCCACCCGCTTGTCGGTGAAATCGACGGGTTCATGTGGCCAGCGGGCAGTGTGACAAGCCAGGCCCTCGAAGCTGTCACGGCCCGCGATGTTCGGAAGCGTGTGGGCCGACAAAGGGCCGACCGCCGTGATGAGAAAACGCGCTCGTGCGTGGGCGCCTTTTTCGGTCGCGATCTCCCAGACATTCTCGGCTGCGTCGAACGTCGCTGCGGCGATGCGGGTGTTGAACTGGATGTCCTTGCGCAAGTCGAATTTATCTGCGACGAAATTCAAATAGCGCAAGGTCTCGGGCTGGGCCGAAAAATGCTCCGTCCAATCCCACTCTTTTAGGAGTTCGTCTGAAAAGGAGTAGCCGTAGCTGTAGCTCTCCGAATCGAAGCGCGCGCCGGGGTAGCGGTTCCAGTACCAGGTACCGCCCACATCGGTGCCGGTCTCGAACACGCGCACCGAGAGCCCGAGCGCGCGAAGCCGGTAGAGCTGGTACATCCCAGCAATGCCGGCACCGATGATGATGGCGTCGAAGCGATCGGCTGCATTGTTGTCAGTCGCCTGGATAGCTGGTCGAGTGTTCATCATGTCTCTTTCCCAAGTCTGAAATGCCTCGCGTGGGTGAACCCATAGCCCGCCCCGGGGAAACGCACCCAGGTGACGCTGTACCCGAACTCAGTCCAAGGGCCGTCGAACAAGGGCCCTGAGCCACAGAGAAAAGAAAAGGACGATCAGTACAACCGGAACGAGGCTCGCGTAGTCGTTGAGACCGAGCTTTTCACCCAGGTTGAATTTGGTCATCGACCATTGCTCGTTCGTCAGATCGCTGAAGTTCCGAACCGGTGAGTCGACCATCCCGAATCGACCATCGGACAACCTGCGATACACCCTTCGAAGCGGGTTTCGCACGGTGGCCGACATGCCGGTACCGATCACGGCGATGGCGAACATCTGAAAGCCGCTGAAGCCGCCGAGGACGTAGAGCCCTGTTTTCCAGTATCGACTGGCGCAAACCAACCCACTCAGCAAAACGAAATAGAAGGGAAGGGACGAAATCAAATAACGTGGGCCAGTCGCAGAGCCCCCGAACGGAACGCTGAACGAACTGATGAAGAGCAGCGAAGCGACGATGCTCGCGACGCAAACTGCGGTTTCGAGCCGACGACCCTTCCGATAGAGAAATATCGCCCCCGGAACAATGAACGCGAGGACCGGCATGAAGTAGAACATGCCGCGATATTTCGAGAAGAGCAGCATCCACAGGATGTTGGGGTCGACGGAGCCAAATAGAACTCCGGCACGTTCGCTTGGTACCAATATTTCATTCGTGCTGACAAGCGCGTGTGTAAAGAAGGAGCCGAAGATCAACTTGTGATAGCCGAAAAACACGACCGCGATGGGCAGCCCCCCGGCGATGAGTCGTGGCAGGTATGCTCTCAAATTCGCGTTGAGACCGTAGTAGATGCAAATGAATGCGAGCGGAATGGCGGCGGTATAGTCGAAAAGCAGCGCCATCCCCGAGCTGGCGCCAACGGCGAAATGTTTTCCGGACCCCATTTCGTTGAAATGGGCGAAGACCCACGCAAGCACGATGAAGTGCGCAGCTGTGGTCGTACCCCATATTTGGGAGTCGAATGGAAAGACCAGGGTCGAAAAGAAGCAAACCGCGGCGACGAGCAAGGTGGTGTTGGGTTGATCCGGGGACTCCTGGCGAAGCCACTTGAGAAAGAACCCCGCAGCGAGAGCCGCAAAGAAAACCGACAACCAGAGGTTGACCAGGTAGGCGTTCCAATGCGCGAGCTCGAAGCCGGCTGGATCCATCCCCAGCCACGTCTCGACATGGTAGAGCAACCAGTAGTACGGGATGCCGACCAGGACTGTTCCCGGCGCTTTGTTGGAGTAGTAGTGGCCGTTGGCCTGCGACCAATCGATCGTATTGGCCTGGCCGCCGGGTGGATCGATGAACGAGTCGATCTGGAAACTGCCGCTTTCCACGACCGCGTAGATGCCGTCCAACCGGGCGTTTTGATTCGCCGCCTGGCCGCTGTAGAAGTACCCGTGGACAACGAAAACAAAGAGAGCGAAGACCGCCTCGATACGATGACGTTTCAGGAAGGCACACATCCACGATCATTGTACGTCAGAAAATTCGGGCCGCGTTCGGTCGTCTCGTGGTTGCATACTTCGCGTCGCGTGCCTGTCACATTCCGGCGGGATTCCTCGGCGTCCTCTGTGTCGCTTCCTGTGGCACTTGCGCTCCAGTAGACTCGCGTCGTTCTCTACGGGTAGGGATTGGGAGACGACGATTCGATGAAGCGGGCGGCAGCGCTCACAGCGATCGTCGGGTGGTTGCTAGTTTCCAGTTGCTCGCGCGATCGCGATTCTCATGCGGTGCAGTCATTGGACATCAAACAGCTGGCCGGATCTTCCCTGGAGGTCGACACCCAGCGTATCGATCTGCGAATCGGGGGAAATGCGGATCGTCATCTGCTTCGCGGTTGGCTGCAGCCGCTCGCGCACTTCACCTGGATGACAGGCCCGGAGAGTCACGTTGGGTTCTACAACTATGCAGTCGGGAGGGCGATAGGCGTCCAGTTCGCGTTCGACGTTTCGGCGTTTCGAGGAACTGGCTTTCTCGATGTTCGCGCAAACGACGTCGAGGTCGGGCGGTTCGAGCTAGCCCCTGGAAACTCCCGAAAACGATCCGTGACGATCCCCGCCGATGTCACGCAATCGGGTCTCAACGTTCTGGTCTTCAGGTTCGTAGCGGCGAACACGAATCCATCCGGCGGCAGCGGTGTCAAGCCCATCGCATTGAAGAGCATCGTTTTCGATACCCAACGACACCTGGAACTCCACGAAGACGGAGCGGTGATCCAGCGCAAAGACTCCGAGTTTCGCTTGTTTGCGGAGTTGCCGAGAGAATTCGAAATCGAATCGGACTACGAAATCGAAGGCGAGTCGATTGCATCCGTTTCCGTTGGCAACGACAGCGGTGAGGTCCATCGATTCACGCTCGAACCGGCACAGCGAAAGCTCACAGAGAGCGTGTCGTTCCAGCATGCCGGCCCATTCCAGTTTGTCTTCGGGACGCGGGGCCCAGCCGCAAGTTCGATCGCCTGGAACGAGTTTCGTGTTCGCTTCGAAACGCCTGCGCAGGACGCCGCTTCGCGAGTACAAGCAGCGAAGCCAGAGACGGATCGACGACCAGACATCTTTCTGTATGTGATTGATACTCTTCGCGCTGATCATCTGGGTAGCTATGGCTATTCGAGGCGGACTTCTCCGAATATCGACAAGTTGGCGTCCGAGGGCGTGTTATTCGAGAACGCCTTCTCCAATTCGTCGTGGACCAGGACCTCTGCGGCATCGATTTTGACGGGCCTCTTTCCGAAACACCATCGGACGCTGGAGCGAGGCGACAAGCTTCCCGCGAATCTGATGACCCTGGCAGAGCGGCTCAAGACGGAAGGCTACAAGACGGCGGCTTTCATCAGCAACGGCAACTTGATCCCAACGTTCGGCTTCGACCAGGGGTTCGACACGTTTGAGGATTTGTCGGACAACCTCGAGGAACCAGCGCTTCTCAGCTACTTGTCGGATCACATCAATGAGAGTGTGTTCAGGTATCTCGAACGCCACGCCACGAAGGCCCCCAGGGCCCCCCTGTTCGTCATGGTCTGGACGATCGACCCTCACTTCCCATACGCACCGCGCGAGAACGTGGCAGACAAGTTCGGCATCGAGCGGTACGAACCGATCGACACATTCAACAATAAGCTGTTTCGCAGAATCCGGAAGAGGAAGGTCAAGTTGTCTCGGTCGCAGATCCAATACATGATCGCGCGATACGACCAGGAAATTTTCTTCAACGATCTGTCATTTGGCGCATTCGTTCGCAAGCTCGAAGAAAAAGACCTCTACAGCGATGCCATGACCATCTTCACGTCTGATCATGGTGAGGAGTTTTTCGATCACGGTTTTGTGGGCCACGGCCGGACACTGTACGGCGAGCAGGTCGAAATTCCGCTGATCATCAAGGGGCCGGGATTCGGGAAGGGGGAGAGAAGCGCCCGACGGGTGCAACATATCGACATCTACCCGACCCTCATGGAGATCGTCAACTCCGAAGGACGGGACGCGGTCGATGGAATTTCCCTTCTGTCGGATCGGGGATCGAAGCGTGACCTGTTTTTCGAGCAGGAGCTCGACGACGTCGACATCGCCGCGATGCTCGGTTCAGATCGAAAGCTCGTATTCAACAAGAATATCGAGCGACCTCTGGCAACCGAAGAGCTCCCGACCTTCGAAGTGTTTTCCCGAGATGACCGCATGGATCAGAAGAATTTGGGAGTTGCAGACTTCACGGACCAGTTGAACGTCCAGCGATTGCTCGCGTACCTGAAGCAAAGGGAACGCGGAGTCGAATCCCAGAAGGTGATCATCTCGGAGCCCCTGGATGAGAGGCTGAAGGCCCTCGGCTACGCGAGGTAGCTCAGTCGGAACCCGTCACAGGCCGTGTACAGCGAATTCGAATCTCAGGATGAGGAGCCTTCGCTGTGCGACCGATCCGCTAGCCGCGGGAGCCCGCGAGGCGGGCCGTCAGGAGCACAGCCACCAACAGGAATGCTGCTCCGACTGGGACCAGGAATACCCCGCGTCCGGGGTCACCGTCTCGTAGCACTACACCGCCCAGCAGGAAGCCGACTGGCATCAGAATCCCAGCGCTGGTCAGACAGGCGGAAGCGGTTTGCCGAGCGGTTTCCGCAGCAGCGCAAAGCGTACCGACCGTCGCTGCAAATGTGAGGTGTACCAGGCCAATCAACACGCCGTGGACGTGAGCCAACGTCCACATCAGCCGCCGAGACTCGGAGGCATCGTTCAAGTACCAGGAGATCTTCGCCGCGTGCAGCCATTCGAGCCCGATGCCGAGCGTGAGAAAGCACAGCACAGACCACCAGCCGATTCGCAGGTGACGACGCGTGTAGTAGGCGGCCCCTGCAGAAGCCGTTTCGGAGTCGCTCACTCCGACACCCAGACGAAGCGATCGTCGCGCCGCTTGCGGAGGTCAGCGTAGATTGCCGAGTTCAGCGACCCGTCGCGGTTCACGAGGGTTCGAAACGCCGCCCGGCGGTCGTCGCCTCTTCGGGTGTTCCAGCGATCCATCGCGAGCCGCTGCGCTGCGCTGAGGCTGGCGGTGTCGGCCTGGGAGTCGTAGGCGAGATCTTCGAAGCCCGGCAGCGTTCGCATGGAGCGACCCGCAATACCGCGAACGGCCGGATACCTGTCAACCATCAGCTCCGCGAGAAACGGGGCCATCCACTGAGTGCCCGATGCCTGGCGGGCCGGCCCCCAACCCATGTGCCAGGCGACGAGGGCGCGCTGTCCCGCATCGCCCGCAAGGGTCCACACCACGGAGGCCGCGACGCGCTGTTGAGCGTCGTTGAGCGACGGCTTTTCGATGTCGTACCAGCTCGCGAGGTGGTCCGCCGTCCAAGCGAGTGGGCGGTCGAGGTGACAGAGATTGCACGCATTGGGTCGGCCGACTCGAAGGTCACCTGCCAGCGATGGGTTGGTGATTTCGTGGCTTCGCGTCGCCTTCTGCAGGCCGTAGGCGGAATTGGGCATGTGGCAGTCGTAGCAGGTGCTGCCCGCGGATTCGGGTGCGTGATGGGTGTGGGCAGCGAGCTGGTGTTCGTCGGCGAAGCGATCGTGACACTGCACGCATGCCTGATTGCGGCTTTTCTCGGGCGCGAGCTGATCGTTCGCCCACTCCTTCAGAGACCGCGGGTCGTCGGCATCTCGATGCAGCGAGTGGCACGAAATGCAGGTCAGTTCGCCGCGCTCGAAACAGGGGCTCCTGAGCAGAGAATTGTACTCGCGCCCGTTGATCCGAATCATCTCGTCGGCCCAGAATGAAGACTCGCCGTCCGCGGTCGTCTCGTCATCCCCGTTGACGAGTTTTCGTGTGTCGGCCAGCGTGTCCCCGGGGCGATAGGGGAAACCCGCCTCGGACCAGAGGCCCGCGTCCTTGTTCGAGTAGAAGTGCTGGACGCTGTGGCACTGTCCGCAAACCTCTGCCGCACGGTCGTGCGGCAGCCGCGCCGGATTGACGATGGTGGGATCCGCCCGCCCGCCTACGTGGAGTGCATAGCGGCGCTTCACATCCGCATTGGCGCGCACATGTTCCTCGCCTGGCCCGTGGCAGGCCTCGCAGGCAATCCCGAGTTCTCCTAGCTGGGTGTCCGCATCGTTCATCAGGCGTGGCACGCCTGCGGTCGAGTGACACCCCATGCAGTCGCGGTTCCAGACCGAGGTGAGTTCGATCCGACTGGGATCGCTGAGCACGAGGTTGTCGGCGGGAATCCAGCGCGATTCGGAGATCTCGTATGCGAAGGGGAACAGCTCGAGTTCACGTCCCGTTCCGGTCGAGGTCCAGTACATCTGGAAGTGATGCGAGCCGGTCGAGAGCATGATCTGGCGCCAGTCCGATTCCTCTGCGTTGGCCTCAGCGCGCGGGACGAAGTTCGCCCAGTAGGAGTCGTCGCGTCGTTCCAGGCGAACCCTACGGCCCTCGGACTCGAGCGCGACACCGTCGAAGGGAGCAAGCACCGCCCCCGGTACGGCGCGCTGGGTCATCTTGCTGTGATACGAGACGTCCCAGCTCGCGTGGTCCTTGGGGTGACAGGCGCCACAGGTGCGAGACGAAACGTAGCCGCGCGCGGCGACCTCGGCGGGTCGCGCCTGATCGGCGGGGTCGAGCTTGGGTTGCTGCGGGGTAAGACGCACGAAGGCCGTCCACGAAACGCCCGCGACCAGCATCAACCACGTGAGCGCCGCTACGCCGTGGGAGACACGCAGCGTGTTCGATCGGTGCTGATGCAGTATCCAGGTGAGGACCGGCAGCAAGGCAATCATCACGACCCACACGGTCAACCACATCGAGACGCACCCCGAAAAGCTTCCTCAGACTTCCCCCATCAGAAGAGTCGGATGGAATCCTCCTTCAGCCAGCCAGCCAGCCAGCCAGCCAGCGACGGGCCCCTATCCACATCGCCACATCGCCACATCGCTCATTCACGACGGCTGCTCTCCACGAGAGACTCATCGGAGGGTAGTACAAACGGGTGATCTTTCATCCGGGCGTGCTGTGAAACCAATCGCGGCTCAGAGGATACGCCGCTGTTCGAACACCCGTCTTAGATGCAGGGTGATCTGTTCGGTCACGATGCTGTTCGCGAATGCGTTCGGGTGCGTGAGGTCTTTGGGCGAGATCTTCAACTCTTCGGGGGCATAGGGCAAGAACACGTCGAAAAGATCAATCGTGTCGATGTTGAGGCCGTCGACGGAGCTCTCTACGTCCGCGTGCAGATGCGCTAAGGGGTAGTTTTCGAAACCGCCAAGGGTTGGAAAAATCAGAAGCAGGATGCGCGATTCGACGTGACTCTGGAGTCGCTCAAATTCTTTTCTGATGTCCACGACTTTCAAAACAAAGCTGGGTCGCGGACTGAATTCCAGGTAGCGCCTGGCGAAGTGATAGAATTCTCTGTTCACGGCCTCGAGCAAATAGGATTTGGACGTCATTCCTTGCGTGATCTTCCTGAAGGGACCCGCTTCAACGGAGCTTTCTTCGAAATCATTCAGGCAGAATCCAACGATGACAAAGTCTGGGTCGAATTTCTGAGCGTTTTCGACGAACAGCTCGACTTCTTGTTGGGTTGAATATCCCGACACGCCGAAGTTGAGAACTTCGAAGTGCATCGCCTTGCCCATTTCGTTGAGGCTTCTTTCGAGTTGCCCGGCGATCGTCTCCGACTCAGCGAGTTCGTGCCCCCAGACGATGGAGTCTCCCAAGATTACGATCCGGAATGTGTTCGCCGGTTTCTCGATCGAATACTCCCGGCCCCGAAAACCACTCGAGTTGATCTTGTATTTCGAGAATTCGGCGTTCGGGTTCGGTTCGTAGAACAGCACATCGTTGTCTGAGCGCCTGAACAAGGAATAGACATAGCGTTCAAAGAGGCCGTTGGGTCGAATTTCGGGGCCGGGGAATATCTCGATTCCATTCAACCCGCGGTACACGAGTTCGGCGCCGATGGGTAGTGCCACGAGTGCGGCAACCACGATGCAGACCAGAGCGACTGGAAAAAGCCGTGGCTTTTCTTGGCCGTCTTTCATCCCAGCGCCCATCTCCACATCATCATTGTTCGCATGACCTTTGACGAGAGGAGTAGGACCACGCCAGCATCCGGCACCGCTCTCGGAGTATCGCGATTCGGCCCCCCGTAGTTCTCCTCGCAGCACTGTCTCGTTAGTCAGTCTCTTTGGATTGGGTCGTCGCAGAGGAGCCAACCGGCCATTTCGAGCGCGAATCATGGATAGCGAGTCGGGGCGAACGAATTCGCTCCAATTATTTGACTGACGAGACAGTCAATGCTAATCGAAGATGGTTGTGACAGCGAGCCCGCGACGACAAAAACAGGCCCAAAACACGCAGATCCAGATCCTGGGGGCGGCGGCGCTCCGGTTCGCGGAACTGGGATTCGCTGGCACGCGTCTTTCGGATGTTGGCGAAGATGTCGGGATCGGCCGATCGGCGGTCCTCTATCACTTCGGGGACAAGAAGCTTCTCTACCGCGCAGTCCTCGACAGGCTGTTTGGCGAACTACTCGGAGAACTTCGCGCCGGGCTGATGTCAGCCGGCACATTGGCCCAACGCATCGAAACGGCGACGGTAGCCTTCGTCGACTTCATGGCGCGCCACCCAACCGCGGCCCGGCTTTCGCTGCGAGAATCGGTGAATCCCGACGCGAAGATTCGCGACGAAATACAGAACCATTCCCGCCCCTTTCTGACCTTGCTCGACATGATCTTCGAGGAGGGTGAACGCTCGGGTGCCTTTCGTCCGCTGCGCTCCGACCCGCTCCACTTCGTCAGCACGATCGCCGGATCCACACTGTTCTACGTTGCTGCACTGCCGACTTTCGTCAGCGACTTGCCATACGACCTGCTTTCCGAAGAGCAGCTCGACGCGCACAAGCGAGACATACTGGACATCACACGGCGGCTTCTCGGGATCGGCGGTCCGCGACCCGTAGTCGACAACAGCGCAATCACCTGACGGAGACACACATGACGGCTGTAACTTTCAATCCCTTTGCGATCGAGTCGCGAGCCAACCCGTACAAGCACTACGCCGAACTTCGCGAGCACGCGCCCGTCTATCGACTCGAGGAAGCGGGCTTCTATCTCGTCTCGAGATATGGCGACGTACAACACGTGATCAAGCATCCGGAGCTCTTCTCGTCTCAGGCCATGCAGCAGATGATGATGTCTGGAATGAGCGTCGGGATTCAGAACACGGGAGGAGCCGATGGGCCCGACCCGAAGATGCTCGAACTGCTGGCGGAGTTTGCGAACGGGCTCGACTTCAATCCTCTCGAGATGATGACGACGCCATCGGTCATTGCGTCGGACCCTCCGAATCACGAGCGGTTGCGCAATATCGTGAATCGCGGCTTCACCCCTCGCCGCATTGCCGCTCTGGAACCGCGCATCCGCCAGATCGCTGCCGATGCGCTTGATCGCATGCTCGAAGCCGACGAGTTCGACCTGGTGTCGGACTTCACGATCCCGCTGCCCGTAACGGTGATCGCGGAGCTCCTGGGCGTAGAGTCTGACCGCTTCGCGGACTTCAAGCGCTGGTCGGACAAATTGGTCTCCGGTACAACCGGATCGACTTCTGGCACTCAGCCCATGGAACTCCTTGCGACGTTCAAAGAGTTCAACGCCTATTTCATGGAGCAAATCGAGCGCCGACGCCGCGACCCGAAGGACGACTTGATCAGTGTGCTGGTGGCGGCCGAGGGAGGCGAGGTTGCTTTGTCGCCGATGGAAACGCTGATGTTTACGATATTGTTGCTGGTGGCTGGCAACGAAACCACGACGAACCTGATGGGCAATACCGTGTTGGCGCTGCTCGACGAACCCGAGCAATTTTCGCGGGCCCAATCAGATCAGGCTCTCGTGCCCGCGCTCGTCGAGGAGGGGTTGCGATTCGACGGTCCGGTCCAGATGCTGTTCCGACAGGCGGCACAGGACGTGGAGCTGGCGGGTACGTCGATCCCGAAGGGTTCGGTCGTACTGCCGATCTTCGCCTCGGCCAATCGCGATGACGCGCAATTTCCGGAGCCCGATCGCTTCGACATCGATCGCGATACGAAAGGCCATCTGGCCTTCGGCTTCGGCATCCACTTCTGCCTGGGCGCCTCACTCGCCCGGCTCGAGGCACGTGTGGGTTTCGAAGAAATGTTCAAGCGAGTGTCGAAGTTCCGCCGTGTGGAAACCGAGGTCGAGTACGTCGATTCGTTCCTGTTGCGCGGACCGCGCCGACTTCGGCTCTCAGCCGAGCGGGTGTGAAGCGCCCGCAGCCGCTCCTTGGATTTGGCGAAAGCCAGCTAGGACTAACCCACCCCTGCTATACAGCCTGTGCGGGTCGAATGTCAGAATGTCAGGCGTCCGATGATGTCATGATTCGCTTGGGCATCATGTGTTCGACCGGGGGGAATTTGTCGAAGCTTTCGGCATTCTCTGGTGCGATTACCCAGGGATGGCGGGTACTACGCCAGCACTCGAGATCGGGCTCGGGGAAGTCCGGGTCGACAAAGCAACCGACTGCGATTCCGTAGACCGGCATGTCGAGGAGCGGGCGAAAGATACTGAACTCCCAGTACACCGTTGAGCCACAGCGCTCGCAGAACGTGTAGTCGATTCCTGGGTTGTTCGGGCCCTCGTTGAAGATCCGGGTGGCGCCACTTCGAGATTCAATCTGGTCGCCGTAGTACCAGCACGAAACCTGACACACATTTCCCGTTCGCTTCTGACAGTAGTCGCAGTGGCAGAGGATCACGCGTTCGGGTTCGCCTATTACGGTGATTGCGAGTTCCCCACAGCAGCAACTCGCCGTGCGCCGTTTTTCGAGCCTGCTCAGCATTGCGTGATCTCCCCATTTGTCGTGCTCTCACTGAAGTCGTGCTTGCGCCGGCGCTCGAGTGACAGGTATGCGACTGGCAGCACGACCAGCGTGAGTAGCGTGGATCCGATCAGACCGAAAATCATCGCATAGCCGAATGCGCCGAAGGTAGACCCGCCATACAGGGAGAGCGGGAGCAGCCCGCCGATCGTCGTAAGAGAGGTCATCGTGATGGCTCGCAACCTC
>JAQBGU010000116.1:0-3362 GCA_032128375.1 Deltaproteobacteria bacterium
CTCTCGTCGATACTTGCTTGCGGGTCGTGCGCGCCGGCACGTTCGCCATTTATGGCGGCGCGCCCGACGCGGATAGAACGCGCCGCGAATACGGTCCGGGTAAGGATCCGCTCTACTATTCCAAGGGACGATTGGTCGTAATCGCAGCTAACGGTCAAAGGATTTCGGACTCCGAGGTGTCGAAAGCCCGCGATCGAATCGGAGGATTGAATGCTTGCGACGGGCATGCGCTGGATTGGTTGGCCAGACAGCGCGGTCCCCGATTCTGGATATGCGATGGGCACGTAACGGGGCACGGGGATAATCAGAGAGCCGCCCACCGGGAGTCAGCGGCGAGTAGCGTCCAATCCGGCAGCATCTATCACCTGGACCCGGAACGATTCGGGAGCGTGGAAGCGCTCGGCGACTACTTGACCGAATTGTGCGCGGGCCGCGCGCAAATCACCGTCGCCGCCGGAGAGTACAATCGACGCGGCACCGACCCGGAGTAGGAATCCGAAGCCCAGACCTAGAATCCCATCGCGCCCCCCAAGCGCCCGAAGCGCCCAACGGCTTCGGGCGCTTCCCTTTGGCGCCGACCGATGCCCGCGCGCGCCAGCGCTCAGGCTATAACGCGCGCTGGTGAGCGTAGGGCGGTAGTCGTCTCATTCTCTGGATACACCATCGGAGAAACGCGAATACGTTCGCATATAGCGGCGGCCGACCGATCTGGGGGGCCGAAACGTCCGATGTAGCTGGATTAGTTGAGGTTTTCTGTGGCTCCTATCCAGCTAAGAGCAACCTAGTTGACATAATATCTATTATCAGACATAACGGGCGGACGGGCAGCCCGAGAAAGCCTAATAGAATCAACCACTTCGGACGCTAGGCTAAGGCCGAATGAATTCCACCACCGGCGCCGGGCGCGCGCGGGGGCGAATTCTGGCGCGGCGACGGGCGCACCCCCCCCATGGGGCTTTTGGACTCGTCCCCCAGGTGTACCCGAAACCCAAAACCCCGTTTTCGCGAAATCCCAAAAGGCGGCCCCGCCGGTTTGAAGTCCCGACGGGGCCTGGTCTCGCATCCCTCGACCGAGGGGTGATGGAAGGAGGGCACCTCTCAGGGATGCGATCCCATTGCGTAGCAGAAGCTGAAGAGTCCGATGGCGACGAGCCACCACGCGGCGAATCCGCAGAAGCGCCAGAATTCGTGGGTGTTCATCGGTATGCCAACAGCATTGCGATCAGACCTACGAGAAACGCGATCACGGCGACTCCGCCTTCGGTGTCCGTCACCAGCCGCTCCGTGTGGTGTATCCGCTGCCGCCGCTGAAGGCGTTCAGGAGGTAGCGGAGGATCCCGTAGCCGATCCAGCAGCCGGCGAGCACGAGGCCGAGCAGTTCGAGGGCGGTCATTGGTCGGTGTCCAGCGCGCAGTCTTCGCACTCGTGTTCGCAGTATTGGCAGACTCCGTTGTTGTCGATGGGTCGTTCGCAGCAGACGCAGGGATCGTTGGCGACGAGTTCGTCGATCATTTTCGGGGTGACTCCGGGGGGTAGGGGACTCATGGTTTTCCTTTCGTGGTTTCAGGAGGTGAAGTGTTCACCCTGGAAGCCGGATTCTTCCATCAGTTGGTTGAGCCGATCGCGATGATCGAGGCAGAATTTGCGGGTGCCGTGGAGGTAGTAGCGTTGGGTGACGGGATCGAGGGTGAAGGCGTGTTCGTGGAGGTAGTCGGCGATCCGGGCTCGGGTGTGGCGGGGGAGGCTGGCGAGGTCGAGGGCGTGGAGGGTGGGGAGTGCGATGGTTTCGGCTTTGGGGAGGTTGTGTCGGGTCACGGCTTCTCCTCGCTGCTGGTGGGCTGGGTACCAAGCGCAGCCTCGGTCAGTTCAAACAGCTCCGAATGCCCCTTCCGGTAACCTTCGACGCCGCCGATGCTCCACTTGTGGTGACGCTCCAGGGCTTCCCGAAACCGTGCGTTCTCCTGCCTGAGTCGTCGCAGTTCGCGGGCAAGGCCACTGGCCGTGTCACTCACTGGGCTCCTCCTCGGGTGGTGCAAAATCTCTTTCTCGCATCTTTCTATCTTCGGCTTCTTCCATTGCGCGGTCAGGATCTTGGATAGCCTTTACGTCCTGTAGAGATTGCTCGTAGCGATCAACCCAGAACTTCCGTTGTTCTTCAGGGCTCATGCCGTGCAGTTCCCTTGCACGACCAGCGGAGATCACCTCGTCTACAACGAGGGTTTCGATGGCTCCACGAAGCCGCGTGTTCTCGGCTTCCAGGTCGGCGTAGTGTCGGGTGGCGCACATCGGGCAGATGCCATCGGTGTTCGCGGATATCTCTGCCATTGTGTGCTGACACCGCTGCGCTCGGGATTCAGTCACTGGGCTTCTCCTCGTCGCTGTCGGAGGACGCAAACTCCCTATCACGAACGATCCGATCTTCGGCTTCCTCGCTTCGGTGATTTTGTGGATTTTCATTTGTTCTCGAACATCATCCCCTGCTCGGCCTTCTCTGGCTCCAGCCCCGGCAGGTGCGGCTGGCTCAACTCCCGTTCGAGCCTGCGAACTGCGATGTCGCAATACTCGCGACTGATCTCGATGCCGATGAACTTGCGGCCAAGTTTCACGCAGGCGACTCCGGTCGTGCCGCTGCCCATGAAGGGGTCGAGGATGGTGCCTTCAGTGCGGCAAACTAAATCCCAGACAAGGCGCAACGGCTTCTGTGTCGGGTGGTCAACACACTCTGCCGCATATTGCGTATAATTCGGCAGGATGGCAGCGACGCGAAACACCTTGCAACTTATCCCTCCCCGCCGTTCAAAAATGCGCTCATAGTGCTTGTAACTTTGCCCGTTTGGCTTGTGCCAGATGTGAACGGCGGTAAAGTCGAAAGGCCAATCAGCCGTTGCCGACCAGAATACAAACTGATGGCACGGAACATTTAGCGCAGCCCGCACAACGTCTTCGTCGTACCGGAACATTTCTTCGAGATAGTCGGGATACGGCGGGTCCGTCACCACCGCATCGACCTTGCCCAGCGTCGGAAGCACGGCAAGGCAATCGCCGCAGTAGATGACGTGCCGCCCGTCAGGGGATGTCCAGTATGGGGTCATGGCTTGCCTCCCTCGAACATCATCCCCTGCTCGGCCTTCTGCAGCTCCGGCTCGAACAGCATCGGCTGGCTCAACTCCCGTTCCATGCGCTTCACCGCGATGTCGCAATACTCGCGGCTGATCTCGATGCCGATGAACTTGCGACCTAGCTTGATGCAGGCGACTCCGGTGGTGCCGCTGCCCATGAAGGGGTCGAGGATCGCTTGCGCCTTTGGAAAACGATCCACGCATTTCTTCATTATCCCGACAGGCTTCTGCGTTGGATGCTCT
>JAQBGU010000117.1:0-2578 GCA_032128375.1 Deltaproteobacteria bacterium
GCCGTACCATGAGCGGTTGACTGAGCGAGATCCAGGAGGGGAAAAGCCAGCAATATCGGGGCGCACCGAAAATGAGAACCGACAGCGATCCTGTGGTCCTACGGCCGCACTATCGGCAACATCGCCGTCTTTACGCAATCAGTCCTCGGGAGTTTCCCCGAGGAAGCGGGCAGCGACGCGATCGTTCCCTGCGACATCGTCGGCGCTGGAAAGTATCGACATGGTGCAGAGCGGTGGTGGTGCCGGACTCACCAGAACCACTGGGGAACCAAGGCCGACTTCAAAGCATTCGAGCAGTCCGGCGACCTCGCGTGTGCCAGCCACAACCAGCCTCTCAATTATGTCCTCGAACCATTCGAGATCAATCCATCCGAGTTTGCTTCGGCGGGGATTTGGTGCTCGATGCCTGCCGCCCTCTCGACTGCCCCAATCTCCGAGCGCCCGCCGCGCATTCACGTTCACCTTCGAAAACAGGAAGGAAAGAAAAAGGACGTTGATGGAGACTTCAATGCGATCTCCATCCTCTACAGCGATCAGCAAGACTTGTTCGGGGCCGAGGACATCACGCGAATCAACGTCACACCGCCAGCCGCATTCGAGTTTGTACGAGCGCTCGAGGACGGCCGAGCGATGGAATGTATCAACTGTTCGCACTGCAAGTATCCACATCTGGACCTGGGATATTTCGCCCAGAAGCCCCACCGGAAGCACTTCTGCGGAAACTGCGGCCGTGACAGCACATGGAGCAAGGACCCGATCGTCTCATCTCCCCTGATGCCGCTTCACGACCAGTACCCCCAGGCCAGCAATTTCATTGACCCTGACCGAACCCTGAACCTCGACGACTACGCTGGATGCAACTACACAATATGGGCATCAACCCCGGCAATCTTGTGGACGGCCGAGCGACCGCAGGAGAGGGGAATCCATGTCCATGTTCATGACGGAAAGAAGCGGATCGTTGACGACACGTTCTCATCGGTGACCCTCGGAGGACAGGAGCTGGTTCGCGCTGATCTTCTGGACAAAATGGCGAGCCGGATCATCATCTGACTTTGTAGCCGACGCCAACCGCATCAAAACTCGATCGGTGTGACCGGCGCTGACACGCCCGCAGCGCTATTCTCACGAGCACGCTAGTCACGAGGCGGTCGGACCCCCAGCCGAATCTTGCTAATCTGGGGAGGTCGCATGCTCAACCGCCAACGGATGATCCTGGCCCTGCTCGAACATGCCGGGGCTCCGATCCAGCACACGATACTGGTCAAGCTCGCGTTCCTTCTCCGCGAGGAGACCGCCGTCGGCAGGGATCGGACGTTCTACGGATTCGTGCCCTATAAGCAGGGGCCTTTCTCCTTCGGCCTGTACCGGGAGTTGGAGATTCTTGAGCGCGACGGGTACGTGGAACGCGGGAAGCAGTCGATCGGACTCGCCTCCCGCACGAGGAAGCTAACCCACGACCAGATCGAACGTCTGCCCCCTGCGCAATCCGATGCCGTGTCCACCGTGGTGAAGAAGTACGGCAAAAAGCAACGAACCAGCCTGCTGCGCAGCGTGTACAGCCGCTACCCCTGGTTCGCCAGCAAGAGCGAGCTTGTCCAATACGTACCCAATGACGTTCCCGCGCCCCCGAAACGCGAGCCCGCTGCCTACACCATCGGGTACGAGGGAAAGTCCGTGGACGAGTTCTTCAATGAGCTGCTCGCCTCGGGCATGAAAGGGATTCTGGACGTTCGCGCCAACCCAGTCTCGAGAAAGTACGGCTTCGCAAAGCGGTCTATGAGCAAAATCGCGAAACGCCTTGGACTTGCCTATCACCACATGCCGGAGCTGGGGATCACCGGAAATCATCGAGCCGACCTCTCCGACTTCGATTCGTACCAGCGTCTTCTCGACCAGTACGAGAGAAAAATGCTGCCGAAGCGCACCGAGCACATCGAACAGGCGACCGAGCTTCTCACTTCCCAACCCCTTGCGCTGCTGTGTATGGAGAAGGACGTGCGGTGTTGCCACCGTGGGCGGCTCGCGAACCGCATTGCCAAGGAAAGCGGCCTCGCTGTCGAGCACCTGTAGTCGGAGGTCCCCCATGGAGCGCCTGCGGGTCCTCATAACAATCAAGACCTACCCGATCCCTTCCGCAACCTATGACGAGCTGGTCTGCACTGCTGGGGTTACGGAAGAGGGAGACTTCGTTCGGCTGTATCCGGTGCCGTTCCGGGACCTGCCGTGGACTCAACAGTATCCGAAGTACCAGTGGATCGAAGTCATGGCGGAGCGACACCGCCGTGATCCACGAAAGGAAAGCTGGCGGCCCGATCCCGACAGTATCCAGTTCTACGGCGAGAAGATCGGCACGCCTGGGGGCAACTGGTCGGCTCGCGGCCGCTACTGCGCATTTCGGTGATCGTGAACACCCAGATCGTTTGATCGTGAACACCCAGATCGGCCATCGTGAACGCCTCGATCGGGGATCGTGAACGGGGCGGCGACGCTGGCTCTGTTTTCAGTCTCCCTTGGCCTGGACTTTCCTCCGTGACGGACCGTGTAGCACGATCCGGTGGGCGTTGTGGAGCAACCG
>JAQBGU010000118.1:0-3871 GCA_032128375.1 Deltaproteobacteria bacterium
GTCTGGGGCTCGCAGCAGGCAAACCTGCTACCCGGCGCGCGCTACGACGGCGTCTTCGGAATCTGGTACGGGAAGGGACCGGGCGTCGACCGCTCCTGCGACGCGCTGAAGCACGCCAACTACGCAGGCAGCTCTCGGCTCGGCGGCGTGCTGGTACTGGCCGGCGACGACCCGGGCGCCAAGTCATCGTCGATCGCACACCAAAGCGAACACGCGCTCGTCCACTGCGGCATTCCGATCCTGAACCCCTCGAGTATTCAGGACTACCTCGACTTCGGTCTATTTGGCTGGGCGATGTCGCGCTACTCCGGCTGCTGGGTGGGGTTCAAGTGCCTGACCGACACGGTCGAGAGTTCGGCGTCGGTCGCGGTCGATCCCGGACGGGTCGTCATCGTGACCCCGACTGATTTCGAACTTCCGCCGCAGGGGCTCAACATCAGCTTTTCGAACTATCCGCTCGCGGTCGAGAGCCGCATGTTCGAGCAGCGACATCTCGCCGTGCAGGCGTTCGTGCGCGCCAACGGCCTCGACCGGGTGGTGCTCGACTCTCCGAATCGGCGGCTCGGAGTCGTCACGACCGGAAAAGCCTATCTCGACGTGCGCCAGGCCCTCGAAGAGTTGGGAATCGACGGCGCTCGCGCAGCAGAGCTGGGACTGTCGATCTACAAGGTGGCCATGCCGTGGCCGCTCGAGCCCGAGGGTGTGCGCGCGTTCGCATCGGGGTTGGATGACGTAATCGTCGTCGAAGAAAAGCGACCGCTGATGGAAGAACAAATCGCGTCGCTCTTGTACAACCTCAGTTCGCGCCCACGCCTGGTCGGCAAACGCGACGAGCGCGGCGCGGCACTGGTCCCGAACGTCGGCGAACTGTCACCCCAGACCATTCTGGGCGTTCTGCGTGGCTGGCTGGAGCGACACAGCCCGGGCTTCCGCGCGCCGCAGCAACCGGATCGGGTCCTCGATACCGCTACTCGCGCCCCGAGCTTGACCCGAATCCCGAGCTTCTGCTCTGGTTGCCCACACAACACGTCTACACAGATTCCCGACGGAAGCATCGCAATGGGGGGCATCGGATGTCACGGCATGGCAGCTTTCATGCCAGAGCGGCGGACGCTCGCGGTCACACAGATGGGTGGCGAGGGCACCACCTGGATCGGACAATCTCGATTTACCAATACACCACACATTTTCCAGAACCTCGGCGATGGCACCTACTTCCATTCAGGCCTGCTCGCGATCCGCGCGGCCGTGGCCGCGAAGGTCTCGATCACCTACAAGATTCTCGTCAACGGGGCCGTTGCAATGACCGGCGGACAGCCGATCGAGGGCGAACCGATGGACGGCGCAATCACTACGCCCGAGATCGTCCATCAACTCGCTGCCGAAGGCGTCGCGACGATCGCGGTTGTGAGTGACGACATCGAGAAATACGCGCGCAGCGCGTTTCCAGCGGGCGTCACAGTCCATCACCGGGACAAGCTCGACCGGGTGCAGCGCCAGCTCCGGGCGGTACGCGGCGTCTCGGCCATCGTATACGACCAGACTTGCGCCGCCGAGGCGCGGCGTCTGCGCAAGCGCGGTGAGTTCCCGGACCCCGATCGGCGCATCTTGATCAATGAAGCCGTTTGCGAGGGCTGCGGAGATTGCAGTGTGCAATCGAACTGCATTGCGATCGAACCGATCGAGACCGAATTCGGCCGCAAGCGCAAGATCAATCAATCGTCGTGCAACAAAGACTTCTCCTGCATCAAAGGACTGTGTCCGAGTTTCGTGAGTGTGATCGGCGGCCGTGTCCGCAAGCACGCGGGAGACGTCGTTGCGGGTCACGATGAGCACTTTGCCGCGCTCCCCGACCCGGCGGTAGCCGACACCAGCCAGCCGTTCAATGTGTTCGTCGCAGGAATCGGTGGCACGGGCGTCATCACCGTCGGCGCGTTGATCGGCATGGCCGCACACCTGGAGGGCAAAGGCTGCTCAATCCTCGACGTGACGGGTCTGGCCCAGAAAAACGGCGCAGTCGCCAGCCACGTTCGCGTCGCGAGGAACCCGGAAGACCTGCATGCCACCCGGATCTCGGATGGAGCTTGTGACCTGCTCTTGGGCTGCGACATCGTCGTCGCCGCCGGACCCGATGGTGTTTCGAAGCTGCGCGCGGGAAGAACCACTTCGATCGTCAATTCACACGTTGCGCCGACCTCGGATTTCGCAACCAATGCAGACCTCGATCTGTCGTCTGCCGCGATGGAGGACTGTCTTCGCGCCACAACCGCCGATGACGACTTCCACGTGATCGATTCGACGCGGCTCGCAACAGCACTGATGGGCGATGCGATCGCGTCCAATCTCTTCCTGGTCGGCTTCGCTCTGCAAAAAGGGCGCCTGCCAGTCGGGATCGGCGCACTCGAACGCGCGATCGAACTCAACGGCCGCGCGGTGGCAATGAATAAGCGCGCGCTCGCGTGGGGTCGGCTGGCCGCGCACGACCCCGAGCAGGTCGTTGCCGCTGCACGCCCGCTACAAGGCATGACACAACAGTCTACACGCGGCCTCGATGAACTCGTCGCCAACCGGGTAGCGTTCTTGACCCAGTACCAAAGTGCGCGCTTCGCGCGGGAATATGCGCTGTTCATCGATCGGGTTGCCCGCGCGGAACGTCTCGCGGCCCACAGCGACGGCCGGTTGGCAGAAACGGTTGCGCGCTATTTGTCGAAACTGCTGGCCTACAAGGACGAGTACGAAGTCGCGCGGCTGTACGCGAACCGAGATTTCCGGCGCCAAGTCCAATCCCAGTTCGAAGGCGACTACAAGCTGCAATTCCACCTGTCGCCGCCGTTGTTCACCCCGCGCGACCGCGACACCGGCCGTTTCATCAAGCTGACCTTCGGGCCCTGGTTCATGAAGGCTTTCGAAGTGCTATCGAAAGGCAAGTTCCTGCGCGGCACGCCGCTCGACATCTTCGGTTACGCCAAACACAGGCGGCTTCAAGTCCAGATGATTCGCGACTACCGCGCCACGGTCGAAGAGCTGCTCGATGGGCTCACAGCCGAAAGCCTGGACCTCGCCATCGAGATCGCGAGCATCCCCGAACACATCCGAGGCTATGACCTCGTGCTGGAGCGCCACTACCAGGACGCGCTCCGTAAGCAGTCCGAACTGCTCGACGCGTTTCGACGCGTCGCAGGTTCCCGGACGTCTTCCGCGTGAGCCGCATGACACAGACGGTTCACAAGACATGCAACTTATGTGAAGCCACTTGTGGTCTGCTCATCGATGTCGAAGACAACCGAGTCGTCCGAATCCGGGCGGACGACGAAGACCCGTTCAGCCGCGGCCACATCTGTCCGAAAGCCATCGCGCTCCAGCAGATCCAGGAGGATCCCGATCGGTTGCGGCACCCGGTGCGACGCACCGAGACCGGCTGGGAGCGAATCAGTTGGGAGGCTGCGTTTGCAGAAGTCAGCGAGAATCTGGTGCGAATCCAGCGCGAACACGGCGACGACGCCGTCGCGACCTATCTGGGAAACCCCGCTGCACACAACTTCGGAATGGTCTTCTACCTGACTCCGCTGTACAAAGCTCTCGCATCGCGCAATCGTTACAGCGCGAGTTCGCTGGATCAGAATCCGGCGCACGCGGCGGCCCTGTTGTTGTTCGGCTCGATCATGCGGATCCCCGTCCCGGATATCGATCGGACCGACTTCCTGCTGATGCTGGGCGCGAACCCGGTGGTCTCGAACGGAAGCTTGATGACCGCGCCAGGCTTCCGAAAACGCATGACCAAGCTGCGCGAGCGCGGTGGGCGATTGGTCGTCGTCGATCCTCGTTACACCGAGACCGCCAAAATCGCCGATGAGCACTTGTTCATCCGCCC
>JAQBGU010000119.1:0-7065 GCA_032128375.1 Deltaproteobacteria bacterium
CGGTCGCGTTACTCGCGCCGGCGGTCCGCTGGGTCGTCGTCAATCGTCCAGAAGATCTCGGCCAGCTTCCCGATGGAGACGCGCATCCGACGGACGCTGATGCCGCCTCCACCATCGCGAACGAGGCCCGCGAGGATTGGACGCTCGCGCGTGCCATCCGCGATCGCCGCATCCAGATGCTCGCGCTCACCATCGGCCTGAACTTCATGTCGATGAGCGCGATCCTGCAGCTGTTGCATTCACACTTCACCGATGGCGGCCTATCCGGCGCGGCGGCTGCGCAGATCGTCGCGCTGGTGGCGCTCGCAGGTGCGATCGCAAAGCCCCTGTCCGGAATACTCGCCGATCGGATCAACCCCCGCGCCGTCATGGGACTGAGCACCGCGCTTCAGGCGTGCGGAGTCTTGGTCATCCTGCAAGCGACGGGAGTACCGCTCTCGATGCTCGGCGGCGCGATCTTCGGGCTCGGCTACGGCGGCGTACTGCCGCTGTGGGGCGTGCTGCTCGGCGCGCTTTTCGGCCGCGAAGACTTCGGCCGGGTGATGGGCCTGATGGGGCCCATCATGCTGCCATTCCAGATGATCGGTGTCCCGCTCGCCACCTGGGTATTCGACCAGTATGGATCCTACACACCGGCGTTCATCGCGTGCCTCGGGTGCTACGCGGTGGCGGCAGTCTCACTGGCGCTGCTGCCGATCCCGCGCGTCACACCGACCGCACTCGCTACATCATCCTCTTGACCATCTTCGTGCGCGCCTTCGTGTACGGCGGGTAGATCATCTTGATGTCGAACTTGAAGCCGCGCCGCAGCACCGCCTTGCGGTGACTGAAGGTCTCGAAGCTGTGATGACCGTGGTAGGCGCCCATTCCGCTGGGGCCGACGCCGCCAAACGGCATCTTCGCGTTGCCGATGTGCATGATCGTGCCGTTGATGCAGGCGCCACCGGAACTCGTTTCCCCGAGCACACGCTGTTCGGCGGCCGAATCGCTGCTGAACAGGTACAGCGCCAGCGGCTTCTCGCGCCCATTGACGAACGCGATGGCCTCATCGAGGTCCTTGATCTTCAGCACCGGGAGCACCGGACCAAAAATTTCCGACTCCATGATCGGCGAGTCAGGCGAGACGTTGCGCAATACGGTCGGCTCGATGTAGCAGCGATCCACATCGGTATCGCCACCGAATGCGACCTCCTGGCCGGCCATCAGCTTCGACAATCGCTCGTGATGTCGACCGTTGACGATCCGCGTGTAGTCGGCGTTGTTCTTGGTGTCGCCCCTGTAGAACTGCTCGACGCTTTTTTTGAGTTCGCTGATCAGTTCTTCTTCGATCGACTCTTCGGCCAGCACGTAGTCGGGCGCGATGCAGGTTTGCCCGGCGTTCATGAACTTGCCCCACGCAATTCGCCGTGCAGTGACCGGGATGTCGGCAGTGCGGTCGACGATGACCGGGCTCTTGCCGCCCAGTTCGAGCGTCACCGGTGTGAGGTTCTTCGCGGCCGCCGCCATCACGATCTTCGCAACACTACCGTTGCCGGTGTACATGATGTGGTCGAAGCGCTGTTCGAGCAGTGCGGAAGTCTCGGGTACGCCGCCTTCGACCAGCGCGATGGCGTCGTTATCGAGATACTTCGGCAGCAGTTCCGCGAGCGCCGCGGAGGTGTGAGCCGTGACTTCGCTCGGCTTCAAGACCGCCGCGTTGCCGGCTGCGATCGCACCGACCAGCGGCGATAGCAGCAGCCCGACGGGGTAATTCCACGGCGCGATGATCAGCACGACGCCCAGCGGGTCGCGCACGACGAACGACTTGCCCATCAGCGGGATCATTCCGGCGCTCTGTGGACGGGTCCATTTCTTCAGGTTCTTCAGGGCGAGCTTCGCCTCTTGCGTGATCTGGCCGACGTCGGCCGCCCGCGCCTCGAGTTCGGGCTTGCCCATGTCGGCTTGCAGGGCTTCGACGAGTCGGTCGCTGTTTTGCTTGGCGAATTGGACCAGCGCTTCGAGTTGCGCGCGGCGCCACTCGAGGGGCTTGGTCTTGCCGGAATCGAAAGTCTTTCGCAGGCGCGCGACGAGCGGCGCAATTTCATCGATGGGAGAAGTGGGGACCGGTGCCAGTTGGATTGCGGATGCGCTCATTGTGGACTCCTTGGCAGACGCGTCACGCGCCCGCCGAAATCGGGTGATGCTGCAGAATAGCGCGAAAAATCAACGGGATGTCGTCGGGGCAACCATCAAGTCGGCGGCGCCGCATACCGAACGAAATCCTAAAGGCGGCCAAGTCGATGCACCCTTATGTCACCGCGCTCATCGTGGGCGCGATCAGCTCTGCGCTGCTCGCGGGTGCGCTGTTCGTTCACCACAAGGCGACCTGGCGCGAGAGTTCGATCTCCGGCCTGGTACTTGGCTGCGGGATCTTCTGGTCCTTCTGCCAGATCCTGTGGAACACCACCGACGACCCGCTCGTCGCGATCCGATACGTGCGGCTATCGAGTCTGGGTTGGATGATGGTCGCCCCGATGGCGTTCCAGCTGGGCCTGAGCGCGATGGATGCACGCGAATCAAAGATCTGGCGGCTTCTGCCGTGGGGCTACGCGGTGACTGCTGGATTCATCCTGCTCGACTGGACGACACCCTGGTGTCATCCCCGAGCCGTCGCAACCCCTTGGGGCTTCACGTACCAGGTCGGGCCCGGCTTCTACTGCCAGGTGATCTGGCTGAGCTGCCTGACCCTACCCGCCATTTGGATGGGCCTGGGTGGCTTCCGAGACGCCTCGCCAGCCGAGCGCAACCAGAGCGCGGTCATCGGCGTGGCGCTGCTGGTTCCGCTGACGGTCGGGCTCGTGACCGACGGACTGTTTCCCGTGCTCGGCGTCGCGTTCCCGCACTACGGTTCCATCTCGATCTGCTTTCTCGGTCTGGCCTCGGCCTATTCGCGCCATCGCTTCGGCTACTCGGTGCTCGTGCCCACCGTTTTCGCCGAAGAGATTCTCGAAACACTTCCGGGTGGCGTCGCGATGATTCGCTTGGACGGCCGCATCCGCAGCGCGAATTTCGGTCTGGGCGAGTTGCTCGGCTGCAATCCGAGCGAACTCTACGACCGAAGAATCCACGAAATGCTTACGACCCCGCTGGAAATCCTGATCGCAGAAACGCGTAACCTCGATTGCGAACTCACAACCCGCAACGGCCAGAAAATTCCGGTCGCATTGACGGCGAGTCTGCTTCGCGACAAAGTCGGCTTTCCGATCGGCGTCGTCCTCGTCATGCACGACCAACGCGAAGTCAAGAGCCTGCGCAACCGCTTGCTACTTTCGGGCCGTTTGGCTGCCGTCGGCGAACTGGCAGCCGGCGTCGCCCACGAAATCAACAACCCGCTCGCATACGTCCGCTCGAACCTGAGCCTGCTCAGCCAGCATTGGGCCGAGCTCCGCAACTTTCGAGATGCGGTTGACGGTAGAGCCTCATCCGCCGATCACGACGACGCGAAGAATCAGTTCTCGGCGCTCCTCGACGAAGGCGACGACCTTCTCAGCGAATCACTCGAAGGTGTAGACCGGGCGTCTTCGATTGTGCAGGACATCAAGGGATTCGCCCATGCGGGCACAGAGAAGCGCGAAACCGTCGATCTCAATCCGCTGTTGGAATCGGTGCTTCGCATCGCAGCGCCGCAGCTCAAGGCGGGTGTCCAACTCGACACGAACTTGGCCGCGCTGCCACTGATTCAATGTGCCCCCCAACAGATCAAACAGGTCTTCTTGAACCTCATTCTCAATTCGAGCCAGGCGATTCGCGACGCGGGTTTCATCCTGGTGGAGAGCGAACGAGCCGGGGATTGCGTGGTGATCCGGGTGTTGGATAACGGGGAGGGCATCCCGGTGGATGTGATTGACCGGGTGTTCGACCCCTTCTTCACGACCAAACCAGTCGGCGAAGGTACCGGTCTGGGGTTGTCCATTTCGTATGAGATCGTTCGCCGCCACGCGGGAGAGATCGTGGTGGCGTCGAGCAGTCAAGGGAGCTGTTTCGAGGTGCGGCTGCCTCTGCTCTGATGGAACGGTCTTCGGTCTGAGTCGTGCTGGAGCGAGCTGATGCCCGAAGCGACGGGCGCAGTACACTACCCCCATGCATGAGCTACTTCCGGGAATCCTGTGTTGGTCGCGGCTTTCCGAGCCGCACGGCTACGACTTCAATGGCACGCTGATTCTGTCGGCCGAGGGCAACCTCTGCATCGATCCGGTCGAGCCCGGGCCCGACGCCCTCGATCGCCTGGAAGGCGAAGGGGTCGCGCGCATCCTGATCACGAACCGCAACCACACCCGCGCCGCCAACGCTGTGCGCGAGCGCACGGGGGCGCGGGTCGCAATTCATGCTGCCGACGCTGAGCATGCGCGCGGCGAGGGTGTCCCCATAGACGATGCGCTCGAGATCGGCGAGAAGCTGGGTCCGTTTCTGGTGGTGGATGCTGCCGGGAAGTCTCCCGGCGAGATCGCGCTGTACGACGCATCGCGCCGATTGCTGGTCGTCGGTGACGCGGTCATCGGCAACCCACCCGGATCGCTCAGCCTGCTCCGCGAGAAAGTCATGGACGATCCCGCGAGGCTTCGCGCCAGCGTTGCGCGGTGGCTCGCGTTGGAGCTCGAGGCACTGGTGGTGGGCGATGGCGTATCGATTCTCCAGGGCGCGGGTCCCGTATTGAAAGAACTGGTGAGGACGTTTCCGCGCTAGGGCTGAGCGCCAGCTCTACCGCACAGCGACGACGGGGAAGAATTCGCCTCGCCCAACCGTCGCGCGGGGGATCGCGGCGTTGGGTCACAACAACATCAGAACAACATCACAACAAAATCAGAACAACAAGAGCCAAGCGGCGTGTGCGGCGTTGGGTCACAACAACATCAGAACAACATCAGAACAACATCACAACAACAAGAGCCAAGCCGCGAGTGCGGCGAGCAGGAGCAACGGAAGCCAGCGCAACACCCCCAGTGCACGCCGAACGCGTTGCATCGATGCCGCTTCGTTCAAGTGCGGAAACGGACCATCGGGAACCGCTACACCCAGAAAGCGACACAGCGGCTCCCAACCGTCTGTCGCCTGGAAGACCAGTAGACGATCGTCCGCGACCACCTCGCGGACGCGCGCCGCGTGGCGATGAAACACGCCCAGTGCGTGTTCCTTATCTTCGAATCGACCGCCGAACAGGCCTCCCCATACGATTCCGTCCACCATCTCGGTGCCTCGGCGCACCCGCGATGACAAGAATTTCAGCCAGCGCGGGACCCCGGTCGAAATGGGATAGATGGTTTCGGCAGCACTGCGGTACCAACGATCTGGATCCCGAGTGGTCAAGATCACCTTGCTGCTGGGGAAGTGCTCGTAGAGCTGCTCCCAGACGGCGCTCGACGGAAAATCGCAGCTGGCTCGGTAACCCGCGAAGACCTCGTCCCAATCGACCGGTTCGCCTTTTGAAACAGTGTGCCAGTAAGCCTGCTGTGCCGAGTGGAGCGCCACTTCCCGCATGTGGTGACACTTGACGAACCCCAGCTGTTCGAGGGCCGCTTTGAGCGACAGCGTGCCCGTCCGGCCGAAACCGGCACCGATGACCTCGAGACTCATGTGGCTCCTATTCGATGGCTATTCGACGGCTATTCGACGGCTATTCGACGGCTATTCGCCGGCTCTTGGCCGGCTATTCGACAGCTATTCGACAGCTATTCGTCGGCTTTTCGACGGCCTAACGCCGGCCCTGCGGCGGTTATGCGACGGTCAGATCCAGCCGAGAGATTCCGCGCAAGATCGGGTTCGGGCGGTATGCCGGGGCGTCGTGTTCGAGTGTGATCTTCTCGAAGCGAGCGCACAGCGTACGCAGCGAGACCTCGGCTTCGAGCCTCGCAAGATTTGCCCCCATGCAGAAGTGCGCGCCGAAACCGAACGCGAGGTGCGGGTTGGGGTTTCGGCCGACGTCGAGGCAGTCGGGCTCGTCGAAGATCGCGGGGTCGTGGTTCGCGGCGCCGATGCTGACGAGCACGATGGCACCGGCGGGGATCACCTGTCCGCCCAATTCGACGTCCTCGCTGGCTACCCGCAGCGTCGCCTGCACGGGGCCATCGAAGCGCAAGAGTTCTTCGATGGCGCTGGGCCAAAGGCCCTCGTCGCGTCGCAAACGCTCCAGTTGGTCGGGCTCTCGCAGCAGCGCGAGCATCCCGTTGCCGATCAGGTTCGTCGTCGTCTCGTGACCGGCGAGCAGCAACAGGTTGCTGGTGGCGAGTAGTTCGAGATCCGTCAAGGCGTCTCGCTCTTCCTGCGCTTGAATCATCGCGCTGATCAGATCGTCGCGAGGTTCTTGTCGGCGTGCAGTGATCGTCTGCTGGAGATAGGCGAAGATGTTCTCGCTCGCGACGCGTGCTGCCTGTAGGGCGCGATTGTCGTTGAGTGCGGCAATGCCTGCGATCAGCGCGGAGGACCATTCGCGAAATTTTCGGTGGTCCTCAGGCGGAACACCCAGCAGCTCTGCGATGACGACCGCCGGCACGGGCTCGGCGAGGTCGTGAATCAAATCGCAGCGTCCGGCCGCGGCCATCTGGTCGATGCAGCCATCGACGATCGTCTGGATGTGCCCGCGGAGCATGGCGATGCGTTTCGGTGTAAAGGCCTTGTTGACGAGCTTGCGGACGCGCGTGTGATCCGGTGCGTCCATCACGAGCATGGTGCGCAGCCCCTGGGCGCTCTGGCGGATGAATGGCGGGAGACGGTCGAGGTTGTCTCGCACGACCGGTGCGCTCAATCGGTCAGCCGAGAAACGCGCGTCGCGCAGCACCGTGTGCACGTCTTGGTAGCGGGTCAACAACCAGGCACCGGGGCCATCCACATTGGGCAGCGGGACAGGCAGCACCGGTCGAATCGATCGCAGCAGCGCGTAAACCGGATACGGGTTCTCGAGTGAACCCGCGCTACGCAACGGGGCAAACAGATCGAGCCCGGGTTGGGTGGAAGGTGTGGAAGGTGTGGAAGGTGTGGAGGGTGTGGAGGGAGTTGCCTCGAGCGGGGCTGCCATGAGCGATACCTCGTTGG
>JAQBGU010000120.1:0-5096 GCA_032128375.1 Deltaproteobacteria bacterium
CTCGCAGCTTCCAGAACTACGGGCAGCGATGCACCGTCCCCTGCCGTGCTACATCGAACATCCGTTCATCCAGTTCCTCGAGGAGGGCAATGACTGGGCCCGCATGAAGCGCGGGTGGAATGCCTTCGAGCAGATCTTGAAGCACTCGGTGTTCCTCTTCCTGGAGGAGCTCATGCGATATCCTGGTCTCCGCGACAGCGAGAGTGTGACGAGGACGGTGGCGGAGATCGACGGAAAGATGACGATGGGCAAGTGGTTGGGCGCTGCCCGCTCGTTGGCGAAGCTCTCAGACAGCTCGATGCTCTTCTACCCCGTTGCCCAACGAGTCATCGCGGACGCCAAGGCGTTCGACGAGTTGGTAACCAAGAGGAACACCGACGCCCACACGGACAGCTCCCTGAGCGGGACATTCCGGCGGGAGGTCACCGAGCTGCAGGCACAAACCCTGATCAAGCACATGAACGGTCTGCGAGACGCGTTTCGCGGTATCACCTCGATAATCGCGGATACGGTGGAAGTGGGGCGAGACTCGGTCACGATTCGTGGCCGGTCGATCGTCGGGGCCGGCCCGACCTTTCCAGGAACTCAACTCACGCTGTCGTCGCTGCCGGATGGGATCGAGTGCGGGTGCATCGTGCTCGTGAGCGTTGAGCAGAATCGAGTCCTCTCGCTCCGAGAGTACTTCCATCCCAACGTGGCTGATCGGGGCAACGTCGAGGTGACGCTGGGGGTCTAGCTCTGCCCGTGCCCCACAAGTCCTCCTGGACAACTACGGGCCTCGGGCCTTGGCCAAGCGAAAGCCGACGACCATGCCGTCGAGAGTGATGAAGCCTCTCCATAGGACCTTGGATCCCGGGGGTGGGTCAGAGGGTCTGTCGAGGTAGCCTCCCAATCTTGCGATGACCATTGTGGCTTCGGCGAGGGTGAGCGGTCGCTCGAGCGTTCTTCCCGTCTGTTCCTCCACGACTGCCTCCAGCACTTCTACTTCTGACTCGTCGAAGAACGTTGTGCATGGAAGATCTGGTGCCTCCCGACCCAGCAGGGTCAGCAGTTGAATCCGCCAAGCAAGGACGGCATCGATCGCGATCACGCGCTTGAGGCGTTCCGCGGTTTCGTGCTGATGCTCCAGGACCTTGCAGCCGCTCTTCAAGACCCGGTGCCATTCTTCGATGCGCCAACGGAGCGAGTACAGTTTCAGTAAGTGGGCGGCTTCCTCAGCCGTCCTCACTTCCTCTGTGGTGAGCAGAAACCATTCGATCGCAGCGGCGCCCTTTGGTGGCTCCTCTTCGCGCACGTAGACCGCCCACAAGCTCACCTCACCTTTTGATCGCAGGTCCGCTCGTGTCGGTGGGATCGTGACCTTCTTGAAGGCCATCGTGAGAGTTGCGGTGCGAGAAGGTTGCCCCTCTTGCCCAGACTTTCCACTCTTCGCCTTCTTCCATCGCTGCCGTGGAATCGTGGCTTCGATCTGTGTTGTGTTTTGGTCCGATCGCAGCTCGTCGAACAACTTCCGTTCGCTGCCCACAAGACGCCGATTGACCTTGGCACGCACCAAGAGGCCGACCCGGTGTCGCGTCGGGACAGCTTCCGCGAAGAGCTCAAACACATCCGCTTCGCGATCCATCACTCCCAGGATGCGAGTGTCTGGAATTCGCTTGGCTATCGCAACGCAGTCACGGTGACCCTCGACCCACTTGAAGCTGTCCTTCTCTTCGATCGGCCGATTGCTCGGAGCCGCCTTTTCCCCTTTCTCCTTCATCTCTGGTGCGTACGCCACCGACTTCAACACGCCCAACGGAAGCCCCTCCTCGGTCAACGCCAGCGACGAGTGCAGCTTCAGCCCCAGCGACTTGGCCCCCGTCTGGTTTGTTCCGATCGGACCAAGGCCTTTCGTGTTCGGGCGCGACGAGTAGTTCAAGTCCGACGTGTCCTGCACGACCAGCACCAGGCGCTGGCTCATCATTCTGCTGATGGTCCGCTCGCGGTGCGTCGCGAGTATCGCTTCTGGGCTCACGCCTTCTCGGGAGTTGTCGACGAAGGAGTAGAAGCCCTTGGCTGCGCTACGGTCCCCTTTGCACGCCTCCAGATACGAGGTATTCGGATGCAAGGAACGATCCCCGATGATCTTCATCAGGCGATCCCGCAATCGCTTGTCACCTAGTTCCACCGTGCCGAACTCCTGCTCAATCCACTCCCCTGCAGCAAGCCCATGCTCCACGGCCAATGGCTGAAGGTAGGATCCGCAACCCGGGCCAACCCCCATTCGCTCGCGGAAGTCTTTGACCAGCGGGTAGACGTAGATCCCCTTGACGCTCTGTGCACAGAGGCCTTCGCGATCGTTGCGTCCGCGACCTTTCGTCTGGCCGACCCGCTGCCAGTTGGCTGCTTGAAAACACGTCCCTTCATGCTGCTGCTCATCCACGAAAGTTTCCAGGAGCCACGGCTCGAATCCAAAGCGGCGCCCAAAATCATCCGTCAATCGGCGCACGCAGGCGCCCAGCACCCATGAGGCAAGATTCTCGCATCGCACACTCGGCCGAATCAGAAGCCGGCTCAGATTCAAAACGCGATCCCGGTGAGTGCTGCGCTGACTCTCATCCCAACCGATCCACTGTTCGCGATCCGAGAGCGCGAGTGCTGAAGCAGCGAATCCCACCGCGCCCAGAAGCCCGTGCTTCGAACGGACGAGATACCGCAGTTGCCGGCCCACTAGCCGACCCGCGCCCCAAGGGTGCTCGCCCAGGATCAATTCGGTCCACGTGCGCATCCCGATGTCATCCGTCGGATCCACCAGACTGATCTCAAGACCCACGACATCCCCCGCTGTCTTGGGAACGGACTGCGGCTCAGGCACTGGCGCCGGCAAGCGTCTCGGCATCCAGTTACCGCTGGTGTCGCGGTTGCGTGCGGGCAGTTCGAACTCACCCTTCTGCTCAAGATCGCGTAGCGCCTTCAGGCAAGAATCCACCTGGGGTTTGCCGCGAGCATCCCGAAAATCGAACCGCTCGCACAGCTCCGCCGCGAATTGCTTACGCGAACTGACGTCGTCCGCGAGGAGTTCCTCGCGGACCGCCGAGAGTCGCTCGGGCTCCGACAGTGCCTGCTTGATCGTTTGCCCTGACCGGCCCACGCCCTACGAAATAGCGGGTGGCGGCCTGGTTGTCCAGGACTATTTGTGGGGCACGGGCAGGTCTAGCTAGCGGTTTCGAAGATGCCCTCGTGTCGACTTTCCATGTCCGAGGATCCCGCCTTCTGCTGCGCACTACTCCAGAAGGTCCAGGTCATCAGGCGAATTGACCTCATCGTGGAGCACCATCTCGTCGACGAGGTCGAGCCGGCTGGAACTACCACCACTTCCTCGGCCTCCTGAGCCATCACCTGACACAGGGGGTGACCGCAGGATCAGCCAAAGCACGATCCCTACCAGGCTGCCGATGCCTACGAGGATTTCAGTCATCACGGCCTACAGCTACAGCGGTGTCCAAGGAGCGAGTTTCAAACGGACCACGGAGCACTCGACACTATCGGCACGGCTCTTTGGAGAACGTTCATGGCGCCCAAGTCATCGACCTAGGCGACGCGGGCTTTTGAACCCGTGCAGCAGATCCCGATGTCTGTCTGGATTGCTATATCGGAGCAGCGCCTTCTCGCTGCACCGCCGCACCACTCGCACACCAATCGAGGAAGCCACGCAGCTCCTCCGCTCCGCCTCCTGGTCGCCCAGCGTTTCCTGAGACCCGGGTTTGGAGATCCTTGTTTGCGAAGCACGAGAACCGACTCCGAGCACGCGTCACCGCGACATTGAGTCGCCGCGCATCACCGACGAAATCGACAGACTCCTTCGATGTTGCCGCCTCACCGCCAATCCCGAGGGCCAAGACGATGGCCTCTTTCTGTTGTCCTTGAAAACGTTCGACGGTGTCCACGTGCACTTTACTCCCTTCATCGACACCGAGCCGCTGTTGCAAGACCTGGAGGATCGCGCTGTTGTGCATTCTGTGCGGGGCAATGACACCGACCTGATCCACATCGAGTCCGGACGACAGAAACGCCTGCACCTGGTCGGCGACGAGGCCCGCTTCGCCGAAGTTGGCGTGGTGCTGACTCTTGAAGGCATGAGCCTCTAGGCGAACTGGACTCTCACCGATGAGTTCGTGCGTGCATCCCCGGAGCACGTCCCGGTCCGCGTTCGACGCATGCGGATACAGCCGGCCGTCGTAGTAGCGCATCGACGACCATGATTGGATCGTCCGGTTCATTCGGTACTGCATCTCCAGCATCGGCGTGTCGTGGTCGAGCCGTAGGGAGAACATGTCGACTGCTTCGAGATCCGCGTGGGATGCCTTGAGGACGGGCGGAAGTTGCCGATGATCGCCGAGACAGAGTGTTCTTTGCGCGCGAGTTCCCAGCGCGTTGCTCATATATGCGGGCACCTGGCCCGCCTCGTCGACGATCATCAAATCCACGGGCGGCGGGGCGTCCGCGAGGAGCCACGCATGTGTGGTCGCACCGAGGACCCGCTCCGCGTGTGCATTGCGAAACGAACGGAGCGAGTTGCGCTTGAGCCAGCCTTCAGGGTAGAGGTCCGCCCGAATCTTCTTGCTGGCTCCTACCCGAGCCACGGTGCCGTCCGCGCTCTCGACGGCGAGCTGCGACAAGACGTTGTCGACCGCCGTGTGGGTGAACGCGGCTACACCCACGCGTAGGCCGCTCTCGACCGCCGCACGCACGATGGCACACAGCATCATTGACTTGCCGGTCCCCGGCGGACCCTGCACACAATCGGTCGCGCGATCCGCACAGATTTGCACGAAGGCATCGCGTTGCCCTTCGTTCAAGCCCTCCATCACCGAAGAGACGCGGGTGAGCGCGGAGAGATCAAGTGGGCTGACAGCCGGGTGCTCTCTACTGCCTGCCAAAGTCGGGGAGAGCGAATCCGCGAACGCCTGCAGGACACTCAGCATCTTGTTGTCCACGCCGGCGTTGCTCGGATAGACGAACACATCGTCTCCGGGCTGCGCGCGTTGATCTTCTCGTTTCTTGCGGGAACCCACCAGACGGACGATCCCATGCCTCGGGAATTCGACCCGATGTAC
>JAQBGU010000121.1:0-52252 GCA_032128375.1 Deltaproteobacteria bacterium
CGCTGCGTGATTGCCGCGGTCAGCGTCGTTTTCCCATGGTCCACGTGACCAATCGTTCCGACATTCACGTGAGGCTTCGTTCGCTCGAACTTCTCCTTGGCCATGACGCCCTACCTCGCCCCCTTCTCGACCACCGCGTGCGCGGCAATCGGTTGGTGCCACTTGTTGATGTTTCTTCGTGAACCCAATCCCGTTGCTGCTGACCTAGTCATTTCCGATCCAGCCTTTCGAAACTTTTCGCGTCTCTCTTCGGATGACACAGTTCTGGAGCCCACGAGCGGACTTGAACCGCCGACCTCGTCCTTACCAAGGACGCGCTCTACCAACTGAGCTACATGGGCCTATCGCAAAGAGAGCGCCAAGCGCACGCGTGGAGCGGGAAACGGGATTCGAACCCGCGACCCCGAGCTTGGAAGGCTCGTGCTCTAGCCAGCTGAGCTATTCCCGCCCGCGCGCTTCCAATCAATTTCCGTACGCCTTTCGCTCGTTCGCTCTTCCCGCGAGCAATTTCGTTTTGAATTCTGTTGCTTCCCCAATCTTTGAAACTTTCGGCAGCAGCGCCTTCAGTTCCCCGTGGTTCGAACCGAACTCCTTCGCCTGAGCCGACCGCTCCGTCGCGGCACGGATGCAGCGTGGTGGAGAGGGGAGGATTCGAACCTCCGAAGGCTGAGCCAGCAGATTTACAGTCTGCCCCGTTTGACCGCTTCGGTACCTCTCCAAGTCCGCGCCCGTCATGACTTCCAAGCGACGATTTCGAGTACCCCGGAACAATGGACACAGAGACACCTCACTCTCCGCCCATCAACTCACCTCGCTCGCCCGCGAAAGAGCCGGCGGAGAAGGCAGAGTCGGATGAACGCGAATTTGAGATGCCCTGATATCTTGATTTCGTTTGATCCGGCCTAGCTCAACCGGACGCTCTCTCACCGCCTGTAGTTCGGCTGGTACTGCTGGTTCTGTTGGCCCTGTTAGTTCTGTCAGCTTGGCAACCCCGCCAGTTCGATCGCGTTGTTTGCTCGATCGCCCGTCGCTGCGTTGATGTCGTCGGCTTGCTCTTGATTGCGATTGCGATTGTGATTCCGATTGCAATTGTGACTGCTCTTGCCGATGCGACCAAACGTGTGTGCCTACGATCTGGAGCTGACGATGGGACTTGAACCCGCAACCTGCTGATTACAAATCAGCTGCTCTACCAATTGAGCTACGCCAGCCGAAACGGCAAATAATTCGGTGATTTCGCGAAATTTCGAGACGCGTGCCCCACCACCCCTCACTAGCGGCAGACAGACGAACGCCTATATATATGGCACTCAGGCGGAACTTGCCAATCGGGAGCGTCTTTTCAGCTCGAACAAGATCACCGAGGCAGCCGCCGAAACGTTCAGCGACGCGATTTTGCCCCCGAGGGGAATCTTCAGTCGGTAGTCGAGGACCTGTTCCACACCCCGCCTGATCCCCTTTCCCTCAGCACCAAGCACAACCACCCGGTCTCCGGTAACAACGCGATCTGGGAGGTCGAACAGATCCAAATCGGCGTCAGAGTCGCTGCCGAAAATCCAGAACCCCTCCGACTTCAGCAGATTCAGCGCCCGTGGTAGATTCGGGACCCGAGCGCATGGCAGCCACTCGATCGCGCCAGCGCTCGCGCGCGACACAGCCGGACTCAACGGGGCGCAGCGCCGTCGGGTGAGAATCATGCCTCCCACTCCGGCCGCCTCTGCAACACGGGCGATAGCCCCAACATTTTGAGGGTCTTCTACCCCATCGAGTGCAATCAATTGCCGCTGCCCGCCGGCCCCGAGCGACGCGAGCACCTCGAGTGGCACCTCGGGGAGCCGCCCTGCTTCGAGCACGATGCCCTGCGAGTTCACACCGGGCCCAGCCAGCGTGGTGAGCAGGTCGGCACTGGTGCGTTCGATTCGGATTCCAGCTGCCGTAGCCGCATCGACGACTTCATCGACATCGGGGCGGATTTCGCCAGCGCGAATGCGCAATACGCGAAATGCCCGCCGATTGGCTCGAATCGCTTCGAGCGCGGGATGAACCCCGGCGACCTGTTCGGGGCCCTGAGGCCGGCCTCGCGAGTGCTTCGTTTTGAGCATGGGCTTAGCGGAAGACTTAGCGGAAGGCTTGGCGAAAGGCCTACCGGACGGTTTTGCGGACATGGTTCGGGGCAGGCTCCGATTCGGGTTATTGGCTGGGCCGTCGCACAACCCAGCGCCGTGAAGATATCGGTTGTGTCCCAAATATCGTGTCTTTTTGTTCGGTGACGCGAGCTGAACCCGCGCAGGGTGCCTGACGTTTCGAGCAAAGACCCGCGCCGGCTGGAAACGGGGTTGGAAGCGATGGTCAATTTGGAAGAAATCGCGCTAGATGCTCTCTCGGAGTTCGTTTAGGCCGACAAGAAATCCTTCCGAGTCCGGGATCTGGGGATGATTGACGAGCTCGAATTCCAAGTACGAGCAGAGTTCACCGAGTGCCAGCCGAGCCTCTCGCTCCCGGTCACCGGGGTATCGAAGGGCACGACGCGTCACCTCTTCGGGATCGAGAACGGCGCCCCGATTTACCTGCAAATCACTCAGCAACGCCGGGTAGCGCTGCGACGCCTCTTTGACCACACGCCCGAAGCGCTCCACCAAGCCCGCGTCGCCCTCGACCGCGACAATCGGAGCAGCGAACTCGGCCAGCAGTTTCACGAACAAGAGGCAACATTCCCGCACAGCGTCCTCGTCGCTTGTCGCGACCCGCCCTTCGCTAGCTTGCTCGGGATCCGCCGACGTCACCACGACGGCGTCGAGTAGCCTCAGGTGCGAAACCGTACGCGCGCCACTCAGGGGCTCGACTCCGGCCAGTCGACACTGGGCAGCGAACGTACTCGCTGCGGATATGGCCTCGAACATTGCGCGTTCGGTTCCGGACAGCTTCTTCTCCGCTCCAGCGACCGGATCGACGCGAACCCTCGGTGCCTCGAGCCAGGCCAGGAACTTCAATAGCTCGTCGCGTCTGCGCAAGCCCTCGGCGATCAGACGTCGCGTAGGAAGCGACAGGCGTACCACGTTGTCGGGCCGGATCTCGCCTTCCCAGAACAGCACTGACCCGGCGCCGTATGAAAACAGCGAGCGAACGATCTCTTCGACCTGGAGCTTGACGCCGGACCAGAGTTCCCGCGACGTCAGGACACCGCGCTCGATGAGAATCCGCCCGAACTGCGCGGGCGCTCGATAGGCTTTCACCGCCTCTTCGAGCTGTCTTGGTGTGAGTACACCCGACCGCATCAGGCATTCGCCAAGGCGATCATACGGCTGGTTGGAAGTCGCAAATACGACCTCCCCGCGATGCAGGTAGACAGATTTGGTGTGTTCCCCGTTCTCGAAGAAGAGAAACCCGGACTTCGATGAGGCGTGCAGCAGGTGCAGAATGTCGGCCAGTGCAAACGACCCGACGTCGGCTGAAAGAACGAGGTCGCGATCCCAGGGCAGCGCGTCGCTGGCCTCAGCGCCGACTCGCTCCAACAAGATCGTCTTGGATCCGGATGCGAGCACGCGCACCGGCTCATCGTCCGCCAACCCGAGCCGCCGACAGTTCTCGGGCGAGAACACCAATTTGTCCAAAATTTCGCCCCTTTGTGTTCGGGGCGCGACACCGCGTGTCCGAGCCCTGCCCCCGCTTCTCATCGACCTCCTTGTCAGCGCCCTTGAGGCTGGGCCGGACTTCTCTACGCCCCGTTCGACATCCGACCCAAGAGGCTACCGCCATGCCAACCGCCGCGAAAACGGCTCAGCAACGGGACCGGACACTTCTTGCGCCAATTCCTCCTCCAACGGGTTTCTTGGCTCAAGCTCTCAAGGCACTCTTGCCGATGAGTTGCCGTTCGCTGAAGGAGGACTCACCGTGACTGAGCCATCAGACAACTTCAACCATCGGCGTCGCCACGAGCGCATCGACTCGGAAATTCCCGTGCGCATCTCGACCATCGAACCCGAACGCGACCCGTGGACCGGACGGCCGTTCTTTCGGACCCTGCAGGAAACGTGTGCCAATGTGTCGCGCGGGGGCGTCTTCATCAAAACGGCTGAGCCGCTTGACCCGGGCCGACGCCTACTCGTCGAGATTCGGCTGCCATCGGGTCGACCGCTCGAAGCGATTGGCCGCATCGCGTGGGTCAAGCGTGTGCTGAGCCCGGATCGGAGGGAAAGTGGATCGGGCATTGGAATCGAATTTCTCGGCGGAGCGTCGGAACAGCTCCAAGCGCTCGACGACTATGTCTCGCATCGTTCGGAGATCCCGAGCTCGACGCGGGAACAACGCAACGGCGGCTGATGCAACGATCATCGCGTGCCGCCATCGGATAGACGACCGCGTCGATCCCAACTCGAATGCCTTGAACGTCGCTCGTTCTTGCGGGTATGCTTGGGTCGATGAGACCGCCTGGAACGTTCAAGATCGCACACCGTTCGCGCCCGCTTCGGAATGACTCCCCCGATCGCGCTGCGGCAGATTTTGCACACACAGAAGCGGGATCGCGCTCGTTTCCCGATCTAATGGACGGCGCGAACGCGCAGCCAGACCTCGATGCATGCCTGCGACCCTTTCTGGCGAGCGACGCGCGCTCGGAACGGATCCTCGAATCGCTGCGAAACGAGATCATCGAGGCGGGAGGAGGTGAAAATCTCCGAATTCGACTGGTCTTCCGCGAACCCCGCGAAATCTTCCGACTCGAATTGGAACTGCCGAGTCTCGGCTATCAGCGTACGACCCTTCTCGACCGGGAAACGCTGCAACAGTTGTTGGATACCGATGAGGTCCGCGCGGTCGTTCGGACCGCAGAACTCGGCCTCTAGTCGCATCGGATGTACACGGTGGCCCGATTCCGGAGAACCAGATGGTGCCCGGAGCAGGATTCGAACCTGCACGACTCTTGGCCAGGCGATTTTAAGTCGCCCGCGTCTACCATTCCGCCACCCGGGCAGCGCGCTGATGCTAGCTTCGATGGTCATCCGAAAGGAGCAAACCAGCGTGTTCCACGGTAAGAAAATTGTTGTGGTGATGCCGGCCTACAACGCTGCGAAGACGATCGAGCGGACCTACCGCGAAATTCCGCTCGATCTGGTCGACGAAGTCGTGGTGACAGACGATGCGAGTTCCGACGAGACCGTCGAGGTAGCCAAACGCCTCGGTCTGCGAACCCTCGTGCACCCCACCAATCGCGGGTACGGCGGCAACCAGAAGACCTGCTACGCCGAAGCGCTCCGCTTGGGCGCAGACGTCGTCATCATGCTGCATCCCGACTACCAATACACACCGGCGCTCATTCCAGCCATGATCGGATTGATCACCGACGGCCCGTTCGATGTCGTTCTGGGCTCTCGCGTGTTGGGCGGACGCGCACTCGCCGGCGGCATGCCGATGTACAAGTACATCGCCAACCGAGCCCTGACCGCGATTCAGAACCTGCTGCTGGGTGCGAAATTGTCCGAGTACCACACCGGATATCGCGCGTTTTCCCGCGAAGTTCTCGAATCGTTGAGCCTGTTGGAGAACTCCGACGATTTCGTGTTCGACAACCAGATGCTTTCTCAGATTCTGCTGGCCGGCTACGAAATCGGAGAGATCAGCTGCCCCGCTGCATATTTCGAAGAGGCTTCTTCGATCAATTTCCAGCGCTCGGTACGCTACGGTCTCGGCGTCCTTCGAACGTCGATCGACGCCTTCCTGCACCGCAAGAAACTCGCGCAGATCCACTACTTCGAGCCGACTGGGCGACGGCTCGAGCCCGGGACGGACTCCGTTCAGTAGCCGTTCAGTAGCCGTTCAGTAGCCACCGGGACCGTGCAAATGAAGACCGAGTTCCGAGCTTCGAACCTCGCACTTCGCATGCGCGAGGAGGGCATCGAGCGCCTCGATTCGGATTTTCAGACCCCTCGCTAGATTGGAGGCGGCGCCCGGATTTGAACCGGGGATCAGGGCTTTGCAGGCCCGTGCCTTACCACTTGGCTACGCCGCCTCAGGTCTGCCACGCAAGCGCGCCGTGGAGGCATTGGAGTAACCCGTTCGGCGGCCTGAGTCAATTTCCGCAGTGAGTTCAAAGCGTCCGCTGCCCCGGGGCGTTTGAGAGCGAGTTTCGTTTCAATTCGACGCACCAGGAGTTCGATCGATCCAGCCCTGCACGCCGGCCGTCATCGCGTCGATCAAATCATCGACGTGTGCCGCACGCGGGGTCCCTGCGTGATCCGACCAGCCCTTTTCTTCACGGTTCCAGCGAATCGTCGGCGGCAACTCGATTTGAACTCCCGCCTGCGCCGGGCGATTCACCGGGTTTTGGGGGTGCTGTCCGCGCAGTTCGCGCGGGATCTGATCGAGTTCCGCGACCACCTGGTAGTCGCTCGACAGCCCTCTCCGGAGATATCCGGCCAGATGCTCCGCGAGTTCCCGGTTGCGCCCGCCCAGCAGCAGGTGCGAGGACATCGTCAGGCGGCCGTACCCGTGAATCGCGATGGCGACGTCTACGTGGTCGAGAAATGCCGCCAACGCCGCCGAGTGTTCTGGACGAAATTCCGTAGAGGGGAGGTGCTCGCGCATTGGAGCGTCCTGCAGCACTGCGTAGAGGGATGAGTCACTGCGTTGCGCGACCTCGCTGGCCACGACATCCGTGGTGCGTTCCAGGTTGCCGCCGTGGAAGGCCATCAAGCCTACCCGGCCACGAAGTTCGGAAATCTCGGTGACATGCGGAGAGCACAACAGGGCACGGAACACCCGAACAGCATAGCTTGTGCGTGCCGCTCTTCGTGCCTCACAGTATTCGACCGTTACGGGTCGGCCGAGGAATGCAGTCCTCGAGTCGGCTGGCCTACAAAGCGGGCAGTGGATGCTCCCTGCCAGCGAAACGCAGTGCGGGACCGTCGGTGGCATCCTCCACCGCGTTGAGTAGCTCGGACTGCGCGCTGTGGGAGAAGCGCGCCGCTAGTCCAGTTGGGCTCAGCTCGCATTTGACCGTGCACAGCAGCGCTCCGTCGATGGAAGAGGGGCGGAGCGAACTCACGTCCAGCGCCTCGACGCTGCGGTCCGACAGTGTGAGATGGCCGGTCCCCGGGTCGTAGTCGCGAACGAAGAAGCCGGCCTCTTCGACGATGATCTCGCCCCGAAAGTGGTGCAACCGAACGACGTACTTCCCGGCCTCTCCCTCTTCTGGCAGGAACACGACTCCACGATCGAACGCCTCGCGTAACTTCTGGTTGCGAAAGGGCATGCCTTCGTGGGTCCAGCGCCCGTCGTGGTGCAGCACCAGGTCGAACGGCGCGAGCGGAGCAGGGCCGGGAGAATCCGCCACCTGGTCAGCTCTCGGGAAGCGACTCCGCCTCGGCGGATCCATCGGGACCGACGCGGAACACTCCGACCAGGTCATAGCGGTTCCACAGCACCACGCGCTCGATGCTGTCTCCATCTTCGCCCCGGTAGAGCCACTTCTCGTTCCAGCGAACCCCGTATTCTTCCGACGTGCGCGGGTCGTTGACGCTGCCCAATTGGTCGGTCGGTGCGCCCAACTGCTTCCAGACCTGGCCGCGATCGTGGCTCATCGGTCGCACTCGCCGCCGACCATGTTCAGGAAGTCGAACGTCGGGATGAGGTCTGCGAGCATCGCCCCCTTCAACATCAGACCCATCGGCGCCAAGTTGATGAAACTCGGGGGTCGGCAGCGCACCTTGACCGGAACCGCAGATCCATCCGACACCAGGTAGAAACCGAGTTCACCATTTGCGGACTCGATCGGAAAATAGGCCTCGCCCTCCGGTACCTGGGGGCCCTCTGTCACGGACTTGAACTGCTGGATCAGCTCTTCCATCCGATTGAAGACCTTCCCCTTGGCGGGCCAGCGCACCCTGGGATCGTCGATATTGACCGGTCCCGGTCCGATCCTTTCCAAGTGTGCCATGCATTGCTCGACGATCCGCAGGCTCTGTTGCATCTCCTCCACGCAGACGAGATAGCGGTCGTAGTTGTCGCCGACCTCGCCGATCGGAATATCGAAATCGATCTGGTCATACACGAGGTAGGGGTCGGTTTTGCGAACATCCAGCGGCACGCCCGCGGACCGGAGAATCGGGCCGGTCACCGCGTACTTGAAACAATCTTCCTTCGAGATGACGCCGGTGTCCTTGAGTCGGTCGACGAAGATCCGGTTGCTGGTGATTACATCGTCGAAATCGACGAGCAACGCCCGGATCTTGGCGATGAAGTCCTTCGCAGTCGCCGGAAAATCGCGCGGCATGTCGTGCTTGACACCGCCGATCCGAACGAAATTGGAGGTCACCCGCGCTCCGCACAGCATCTCCAGCAGGTCCCAGGTGAGTTCGCGCGCCTCGATGCCGTACAGAAACGGCGTCATCGCCGCGAGTTCGAGACAGCCGGCACCACAGCGTGTCAAATGGTCGGCCACCCGAGAAAGTTCTCCGGAGAGCACGCGCAACCACTGACAGCGCTCGGTCGTCTCGATACCGAGCATCTTCTCTACCGCCATGCAGTAGCCGATGTTCGCGAGGATCGCGGAGTTGTAGTTCAGCCGGTCGGTGTACGGAATCGCCTGGTACCAGGTCCCGCTCTCGCATTCTTTTTCGAAACCCCGGTGCAGATAGCCCACCTGGATGTCGAGGTTGACGATGGTCTCACCATCGAGCTCGATCAGGAATTTCACCGTGCCATGGGTCGCCGGGTGAGATGGGCCCATGTTGAGAATCTGGTGTTCGGTATGTAGATCGCGCTCGAAATCATCTTCGAGGTCGGCCGGGCGATCGGGAAAGTGCTGCGGATCGTGCTGCGCGGCCATCCGCTAGTTCCTCGGGCCGACGAGCGGTTGGCGTCGTTCCTTCGGGTAATCCTTGCGCAGCGGATAGCCTTCGAACTCGTCATACAACAAAATTCGGCGGAGATCGGGGTGGCCGTCGAAGCCAATCCCATACATGTCGAACACCTCGCGCTCCATCCAGTTCGCGGACGCATACACATCGGTAACGCTCGCGACCTCGAGTTTCGCTTCCGAGCCCTTCCCGTTCGAATCCTTTGCTTGCGGTCCGATGTCGTCGAGAGCCACCTTGATGCGCACGCGCTCGTTCCGTTCGACGGAATAAAGGTGGTAGACCACTTCGAATCGCGGGCTGCGTCCCAAGTAGTCAACCGCGGTCACATCGATCAGCATCTCGAACTCGAGTTCATCGCGCAGGTGCGTCATCACGTCGAGCAATCGCGAGGCTTCGACGACCGCCGTCGCGTCGCCGAGCTTCGCGTGGGACTCCGTCACTGCGCCGGGGAGGTCGTCGATCAGCCGCTTCAGGGCGATCGAGCCGAAGTCGTTCATCGGAAATCCTTCCATTCAGGGGCGTTCATGGAGTGGCCTTCATCGAGAGCCATCATCGAGAGCCATCATCGACCGCCTTCCATCAGTCGAGCTTCTGCTTCGCATCGGGGGCCGGAATCTGCTCGCGGTCGTACTCGCCGCGGAGAAAATCGAGTCTCCGCTTCAACAGGTGTTCGGGGACCAGCAACTGCTCCTTCTCGAACAGCATCGACTCGCGGTCGTAGGACGCGATCTCGACCTCTCGACTCATCACGATCGCCTCTTCCGGACACGCCTCTTCGCACAGGCCGCACCACATGCAGCGCGACATGTCGATGTCGAACGCCTCGGGGTACCGCTCGATGCTCGCGCCCTCGAGTTCTCCGGGGACAATCGTGATGCAATCGGTCGGGCACGCGAACTCGCACAATCCACATGCGACACAGCGCGGCTGACCATTTTCGAGTTGCACCAGTACCGGCATGCCCCGAAACGCGTCGGGGTAATCGACGCGCTCTTCAGGGTATTGGATGACGAAATCCGTGCGGTTCTTTCCCGTCACGAAACCGCGGAGATTGCGGAAGAAGTGTCCGCTGGTAACAGACAGCCCCTTCATGATTGCAGGAACATAGAGGCGCTCGAGAAGTCCGAGCTTCTCGCCACGCTTGACTTTGATTACCCCACCCGGCATGGCGGGCAATATAGGCGAAATCCCGGATGGGCCCACCCACGAGGACGGGAAATTAGCGTCGGCCCGCTCGCCCTTGGTGGAACGAATGCAACGAAAGTCACTTCGCGGCTTTCGCCGGCCACTGCTCGCAACAGGCCCGTGACACGCTGCGGCGCACACGCTCGGCAAGACCCTTATCCGCTGTGCCAGCCAAGCCGAGTTCGCGCTCGACCGATGTCATTTCAACGAAGTCGAGACCACAGGGCACAATCGCTTCGAAACCGGCCAGATCGATGTCCACATTCAGCGCGAAGCCGTGGTAGGTGACCCAGCTTCGGACACCCACGCCGATCGACGCGATCTTGCGCGGCCTGCCCACCCGCGAAGCGCCGGGTGGATCGCCCGAAGCCCCTGCGAATACGCCGGTATACCCATCGCGAGTGTGCGATGGGATCCCCAGCTCGCCTAGCACGGAACGGATGGCGGCTTCGATCTTCCGGAGGAATAGGTGCACGTCGCGTTCATCGCGTTCGGCCAGATCGATGATCAGGTAACCGACGAGCTGCCCGGGCCCGTGGTAGGTCACATCGCCCCCACGTGAAACACGGTGGAATTCCACACCGAGGCGGTCCAGTTCAGTTGCGTCGATCAACAGATTCTCGGTTGTGGCGCCGCGTCCAATCGTGATGACGGGCGGGTGCTCCAGCAACAGAAGCTTGTCGCAGCCCGTACCCGCGCGTCGGGCTTCGACCGCCTTCATCTGGAGCTCGAGGGCATCCCGGTACGGAAGTGTGCCCAACCAGTCCACCTCGAGCTGTTGCGTCATCGGGGTCCTCCTCCCGCGCTGAGTTCAGGGCCGGAAAAAAAACAGAACTCCAGAAAACAGCCCGGAACCGAAGAAGGGCAGAGCCCAGGCTAGAGATCGAATTCCGCCTGCTCGAGCAGTTCGCGAACCCGATACAGAAAGGCATTCGCCGGTGCGCCATCCACCGCACGGTGATCGTAGGACAATGCCAGGTGCATCACCGGGCGAATCACCACCACATCCTCACCGCAAAGCGTGCGAACGACCGGACGTTTGACGATCTCGCCCATCCGCAAGATGGCCACCTGCGGTTGGTTGATGATCGCAAAGCCGTACAAATTCCCGTTGCGCCCCGGGTTCGAGATGGTGAATGTCCCACCGCGGAGTTCATCGGCCGATAGGCGCTTGGAACGCGCGCGGCGCGACAAGTCTTCGATCGCCTGCGCGACGCCGGCGAGCGAAAGGCGATCCGCATGCCGGATCACGGGAACGACGAGCCCCCTGTCGGTTTCGACCGCAATCCCGATATGACAGTGCACCTTCTCGACGATCGCGTCGCCGAGCACGGAGGCGTTCAACCCGGGACTTTCGCGCAGCGCCCGCACCGTGGCGTGCACCAGAAAAGGCAGAAAGCTGAGCGCGAAGCCATGGGTATCGACGAATCCCTTCTTGTGCTTGTTGCGAACCGCATCGACCCCGCTCATGTCGATCTCAGCGACCGTGCCGACGTGAGGGCTGGTCCGCTTGGAGTAAACCATGTGATCGGCCACGAGTCTGCGAAGTGGGGTGATCGGGATGAGGCGGTCGCCTTCTTGCAGCGTGTAGCTGGCAAATGAAGGCTTGTCGTGGGACGGCGAAGTTCCGAAAGGGGAGCGTGTCGCGGGCTGCGAAACCGGCACTGGCTGTTGTTGTGACTGTGACTGTGACTGTGCCTGTGACCGTTGTCGTGGCTGTACAGACGCAGGCGCACTCTCCCAGTCGACGTCCTGCGCGACCGATTCGCCGCGAAGGCTGGCATACCGGAGCACGTCTCTTTTCGTAACCCGGCCTCCGGATCGCGTTGGAGAGACGTCCTCGAGCGGCACGTTCTGCGCGTCGGCTACCCGCATCGCCAGCGGTGTAGCGCGCAGCCGATCGGGCGCGGCGCGATTCCATGCTGAGCGGCTCGCGATCTCGGCTGCGGCGGTTTCAGCGGGGTTGTGAGGGGTGTGGTGTGGGATGCCGTGGGCGGTATTGAGAGTCGCGATCCACGCCAGTTCCGCGCCGATCGGCACGACCTCGCCCTCGGAAACCGCAATCCGCTCGACAACTCCCGACACGGGTGCAGGGATCTCGGCATCGACCTTGTCGGTCGTCACCTCCACGAGCGGTTGATCGCGTTCGACGTGATCCCCTTCCTTGACGAGCCAAGTGGAGATCGTGCCCTCGACGACGCTCTCTCCGAGCGCGGGAAGTACCACTGCCATCGACATACCTGCCAGATCTCCCTGCGGCACAGGCCGCTCGTTGCGCGTCCCGTCACGGGTCGCACTGCTAGCTGTTCAATGAGCGCCCTTCGGCGGCCAAAGCTGATTCCCAGATTGCCTCCGACAGGGTCGGATGAGCGTGAATCGTATGAATGAGTTCTCTTGTCGTCGCTTCGAGCTGCATCGCGAGCGAAACCTCTGCAATCAACTCGGTCGCGCCAGCACCGATGACGTGGGCGCCGAGGATCTCCCCCATTTCGCCATCGACGATGAGTTTTGCGAATCCAGCCGCGTGGCCTGCCGCGACCGCCTTGCCCGATGCAGCAAACGGGAACTTGCCGACGCGAACCCGATCGCCCCATTCGGCCCGGGCCGCGGCCTCCGTCAGCCCCACCGACGCAACCTGAGGTTGCGCGTAAATACAGGCTGGCACGCGAGAGAGATCCAACGGCGGGCGCTCGATTCCGGCCAAATGTTCAACCGCGGCAATCCCCTGTTCGGAGGCTTTGTGGGCGAGCAAGGGCCCCCCCGCGACATCGCCGATCGCCAATACCGTCTGCAGCTGGGTCGTATGCCACGCGTCAGTGACGACGAATCCGCGCGCGTCGGTCTCGATACCGAGCGGGTCGAGTCCGAGATCGGCAGAATTGGGGCGCCGGCCGATCGCAACCAGAACCTGGTCGACCGCAATCGAAGCCCCGCGGGCTTCTTCCTCCGAGCCCCGGCCTTCGCACTGGTACTCGACTCGAACCTCAGAGCCGCTCGCATCGATATTCTCGAAGCGGGCACCGGTCAACACTTTGATTCCCTTGCGAGCAAATTCGCTCTCCAGCGCCAAAGCGACGTCCGGATCCGCGCCGGGCAGCATCTGGTCGGCCATCTCGAGAATCGTGACTTGGGCGCCGTACATCGCGTAGACATACGCGAACTCGACGCCGACCGCGCCTGCACCTATCACCAGCAGCCTGGCCGGAATCGTTCGTGAAGCCAACGCTTCTTTCGATGTGAGAACGCGCTGGCCGTCCACCTCGACCCCCGGCGGAACCCATTCACGCGAACCCGTAGCCAACAAGATGGACCGGGCGCCGATCGATCCGGCGCCGCTGACGTCCAGCGACGTGCCGCTGGTCAGCTTGGCGAACCCGGCCACCCAGTCGATTCGGTTCTTGCGCAGCAGCGACTCGACTCCCTTTGACAGCCGGCCCGCAACGCGTCGGCTGTGGTCGACTGCGCGGCCATAATCGAGCGTGACGACATCCGAGTGGATGCCGAAAGCCGGGCCGTTCGAGCGCAGCGAATCGACCAACTCGGCTCCGGTCAATAGAGCCTTGGTCGGGATGCAGCCCCAGTTCAGGCAGACGCCACCCGGGTGTTCGGCTTCGACCAGGGCGACTCGCAGCCCGAGCTGCGCCCCGCGAATCGCTGCGACGTATCCGCCGGGACCGGCACCGACCACAGCCAAATCATATTGAACCCCGTCCACCGAGCGCGCTTCCCCCCGCTCATGAATCGGACGGGCGTGGGGGAATCTTGATTGAAAGCTGCTGGGTTCGGAACTGGAGCTGCCGGCAGATGATCGAACCCGAGTGATCGGGCAGGCGATCGTTCAGGCGATGGGTTTCTCGACGACGGGAAGACGCAACTCGTTCAATTCGCGGTGCCTACCATCAGCCGGTACCCGCTCGATCTGGATCCTGGCCTGGAGCTTCATCAGCCCATCGATCACCGCCTCGGGGCGAGGCGGACAGCCGGGAATATAGATATCGACCGGAATGATCGTATCGATTCCCTGAACGGTCGCGTAGTTGTTGTAGGGTCCCCCCGAGCAGGTGCACGCGCCAAACGCCATGACCCATTTGGGCTCCGCCATCTGGTCGTAGACCTTCTTCAGGATCGGCGCCTGCCGGTGAGTGATGGTGCCGACCACCATCAGCAGGTCAGACTGGCGCGGAGAAAAGCGGGGCAGAGCACAGCCAAAGCGGTCGATGTCGTATCGCGGGCCCGCGACGGACATGAATTCCATCCCGCAGCAGGCCGTGACGAACGGATACAAGAACATGGAGTACTTGCGGCCCCAGTTCATCACAGAATCTGCGGTGGTCGTCAGGAACGAATCCCCGCCCTGGCGCAAGAATTCGATCGCGCGATTCGGAATATCCGCGACTGCTTCGCGCTGCGCGTCCGTGGCCGGAATGACGGCTCGGGCCCTTCTCGGCGCGTCCGGCGGTGTCTCCGCTGATCCCATCCTGGATATTTCCCCTTCCTGGCTGCGCTTGGCAGTGAGAACCTATAGCGACTGTAGCGACTTTGTTACTCTCCGGCCGGCGATGTCAGCCCAATGATATCAGTCCAGTGACCGTAACCCAGGCGCCCTTCACGCTGGGCCGAGTCGTACTCGCGTGGTGTGTTCACCTGTTTACCGCCAGCGGCGCGGTGATCGGCGTGGCTGCGCTGGTTGCGATTTCCGCGGGTGATCTGTCCCAAGCTGCGATGCTGATGTTGATCGCGCTTTTCATCGATGCGGTCGATGGTTCGCTGGCACGCAAGGCGAGAGTCAGCATCGTTTTGCCGAACTTCGACGGTCGGCGGCTCGACGACATGGTCGACTTCTTCAACTACGTGCTGGTACCTGCCGTGTTCATGATCAGTGCCGGCAACCTGGTCCACTGGGGGGTGATCGCATTTCCGGTCTTGGCCAGCGCTTACGGGTTTTCGCTGAATGACGCGAAGACCGAAGATGACTTCTTTCTAGGCTTTCCTTCGTATTGGAACGTGGTCGCGCTGTATCTGTGGCTGCTCGAGCTCTCGCCAGACGTGGGCAGTGCGATCGTCGTGGTGTTGGCCGGGTGCATATTCGTCCCGATCAAATACATCTATCCCAGCAAGCTGCGCGTGCTATTTCGCACCACGGCCGCTCTATCGCTGCTGTGGGTGATCGCGATGGCGTGGTGTGTCGCCGACCCGGCGAGCGCGGCGCGTTTCGCCGGAATCGAGGTGTCGCTTTTGTATCCGATCTACTACGTAGTGCTTTCGTTGTGGATCGGGGGCTGGCACAAGCCCTCGCAAAATTGCACCGGAGGGTGAAGTCTGTCCGACAATGCCAGATCGCTTGGTGAGATGGGAAAACCGATCGAGCGAAGCGGCGCGCTGCTCGTGAACCTCGGCACGCCAGATTCTCCGGCCGTGACCGATGTGCGCCGGTATCTGCGCCAGTTCCTCAGTGACCCCCGGGTGCTCGACATGCCCGCAGTGCTGCGTTGGCTATTTCTGCGTACCGTGATCCTCCCGTCCCGGCCGAAGCGCTCGGCGGCGGCGTATTCGAAGATCTGGATGCCGCAGGGCTCGCCGCTGTTGGTCCACACCCGCAATTTGGGGATCGCGGTGGCCGCGGAGTTGGGCGAGTGCTGGGAGCTGGCGTTCGGGATGCGCTATGGATCGCCATCGATTCGAGCCGCGGTCGAGCAGTTGGCGGCAGCGAAGATCACGCGGCTGGTGGTGCTTCCGCTGTTTCCCCAATTCTCCGAAGCTGCGACAGGTTCCGCGATCGCCGAAATCGACGCACAAGTGCGGCGCGCGGAGTTCGATATCCCGGTCCACACCATTCGAAGCTTCTGTGAGGAGCCGGGTTTCATCGCTTCGGTCGCCGAACTCTTGAGCGACGCGTTCGCCTCGTTCGAGCCCGACTATGTGCTGTTCAGTTACCACGGCCTGCCCGAACGCCAAATTCGCAATGGGGACCCGACTGCCTCGCACTGCTTGGAGACACCGGGATGTTGCGATGTTCGCGATCGCCCGATCGCGGAGTGCTACCGCGCGCAGTGCTTCGCAACGAGTCGCGCGCTGGCCGCTGCGCTGAAACTCGATCCCGAACGACACAGCAATTCCTTCCAGTCGCGGCTGGGTCGAACGCCGTGGATTCAACCTTTTACCGATGTCGTATTCGGCGATCTCGCGGCCAGGGGTGTACGCAGGCTGCTCGTCGTTTGTCCTTCATTTACAGCGGATTGCCTCGAAACTGTCGAGGAGATCGGCATCCGTGGGCGCGAACAGTGGCGCAGCCTCGGCGGTGAAGATCTGATGGCAGTACCAGCACCCAATGCGACCGCCACGTGGTCGAGCGCGGTAGCCGACTTGCTTCGATCGAACCTTCCGACCCAGGGCTAGGTTCCGTTCGCTGCTACCCCAGTGCCAGCATCCGATCAGTTGTGCGACCTCTCGGCCGCCTCGCTCTCTCCCTCGCGGAGCTCGGACCAGAAACGCGCCCTCGCGTCCTCCACCTGTCGCTCCTCGGAATCTTCCTGACTTCGCCGCCAAAGGCGCGCAAGGATCTGGCGCAGACGCTCCCACATATTTAGTTCGGCACGGCAGCAGGTGCGGACGCTCCACCAGGCGCCGCTCGCTTCCGCCAAGAGCCCCGCACGTACCGCGTTTTTTCGAGCGCAGTGTTGTGCAAGTCTACCAGCGCGGCTGCGAAGCCGAGTGCGTCTTCAAACGCATCAGGCTCGGAGCGCTCGCACTCTGCGATTCCGACGCTCAACACTTGGATGTCCCTCCCACCGGTGGCCGATAAGTTTGCCAAGCAGATAAAATTTGTCAATCATATATGCAATCTGCTTGATCTATCAAGCAGATTGCCGCACAATCCGTTGTCCGAGCTTCGAGCTCGGGCATTCGAGCGACAAGGGGAATCCGATCAGTCCGATACCGGGGACCGAGTCGAACAAGGGCTCCACCTTTCAATCCCACAGGAGGCGGTTCATGAGATGGCTCCCGATAGCCATGGCGGGTCGGCACTCCAGTTCCGTTGAAACCCAATCATGATGAAGACGCAGAAACAGCCTGCGGAGCCAACCCGGCTCAAGAAACCCGAGTTCGAAGGGCAACCCAGCGAGCTCGGCCCCGTCCTCGCCGACCTGCGCAAGGCCAAAGGACTCACCCTCCGAGAAGTCGCGGAGGCTTCGGACCACGCTGTTTCGAACGCGTATTTGAGCCAGCTCGAGAACGGGAAGATCAAGAAACCGTCGCCCAATGTGCTGCATAGCCTGGCAAGCGTCTATTCCGTGCCGTATGAGGCGTTGATGGAGAGGGCGGGATACTTGTTGCACGCAAAAAACTCAGGGGGGCGTCGCAAGAGGTTGGCAGCGTTCGCGATCGACGATCTGACAGCTGAGGAGGAAGAAGATCTCCTGAAGTACCTCGCTTTCCTTCGCTGGCGAACTCGATCATGAGCCCAATGTCCGCACTCCCCCTCCAATCCGACATGAATCGTTCCGCCGGAGAGCCTGGGCATGGCCGGGTCCGCTTGTATGCAATCTTCGATGTCGAACACGACCGGGATCTATACGAGCTTCTTCTCGCGGAGTCGGATATGCCGGGCTGCGGCTTCGAGGTGACGGGCGGATCCCAACGCAATATCGACCCCGTGCTCAGGCGGACGGCCGTTCGGCGGCGGATCCAGCAGGCAGATCAGGTGATCGTGATCTGCGGCGAGCACACCGAGGATTCGGTGCTCGTTCATTCCGAACTCCGTGCTGCGCAGGACGATGAGAAATCGTACTTCCTGCTGTGGGGTCGACGGGGAACCATGTGCACCAAGCCGATCGGAGCCAAGCGGGCCGAAGGCATGTACAGCTGGACGCGGCAGTTCTTACAGGATCAGATTTCATTCAATCTCCGCAAGGCCGCAACGGACGCGACGGCCAAGGGCCTGCGCAATCCGAATCACCATGCCTGAACGCCCCAGCGCGCTGACACACCCGCGCCTGGAGCCAGCTCGAATGGGATGGCATCGGCTCGCCACGATGAAGCGGACTTGGATTGCTTTCTCGAGCCGGCCACAGCACTCGACGAGGAGAAGCACAATCAGCCGGTTCCGGTTAGTCTCCCCGCTCGGCACGCGCTGGCTAGGAGCGGCACAAACCGTGAAGCCGGCGCGAAAGCTTGCCGCCGAGCGCGGGCCTAGCGATCGCCACCATGACACCTGCCGGGAGCCGCTCTGCGGTCCGGTGCAGGTCCGAACAACACCCTAGGAGAGATCGAGAGATGACCGCAAAGAAGAAGAGCGCGAACGCGAAAAAGAAGGCGGCTAAGAAGTCGGGCGCGAAGAAGAAGACCGCCAAGAAGCCGACCGCGAAGAAGAAGATGGTAAAGACGCCGGCTCGAAAAAAGAAGACAGCGCGCACCGTCGTGGGCAAGGAAGTCCGTTCCTGGCTCGATGCGGACTCGTTGCGCGAGAGCGCGATGGAGTTCGCGGCGCGGTTGATTCGCTGAAGGTCAGTTCTGGCGACGGGCATCGACAACGCAGCGGGCACGTACCGTTCAACATCGGGACTAGAACATCGTCATCAGCGCTCCGCCCAATCCCCCCAGCAGGAGTATCAGGCTCGGTACGAAGGTCAACATGAACCCGGTCGAGCGCTTGGTCGGATCCTCTACGTAGGCGAACGCGTACATCGCGCGGCCGACCAGGAACACCAAGCCGATCAGCGCGCCGATGCCCCCACTCACATACGTCCCGAACAACCACAACGCGGGCAGAAAGACCACGAGCTGCTCGAGGGTGTTGTGCTGTACGCGGTAGTGGCGCTCGAAGATGTCGTTGCCGGTTGTGGCCGGCGCCTTGATCTCGTACTTGCCCCGCGCCGCACCGACTCGTATGCCGAGCCACATGAACTCAACAAGGGCCAGAACCGTAACGATGACGATCCACTCCATGGCGATATCTCCTTGCACGCTCTGGACGGCGCGCTTCACGAACGTTTGGCCGCCACTCTATCGCAAGTGTAGATTGGAAAGAGCTGAGGCCCCCGCCCGTCTGCGTGTTGATCATGCATCAAGTCGTCGCTCGTATGAGCTTGGGCCTACGAGTACACCGGAAGATCTTGCAAGCGACGGGCGGCGCCGAGCCCAGAGGCGAGTGCATCGGAGACGCTGATTCCGTCCAGGTAGGCTCCCGCGAGCTCAATACCGGGAAGCCCGCGCAGGCTGGCACGAAGCTCGCCGACCAGCCGGCTATGGTTGCGGCCCGGCTGAGGGATGGCGTGGCGCCAGCGGGTCACAGCCAGTGTTTCGGGTTCATCGTCGAGGCCGACGATCTGGTCGAGATCCGCGTGAAGCTTCTTCAGGATCACATCGTCGGGTTGCTCGATCGCGTCGCGCCAGTGGGTTCCACCCAGCATGCACTGGAACAGCTCCCGCCCGGCCGGTGCGCGCCCCGCGAACAGCCGGCTCATATAGAGACAGCCGAGCAGAGAGATCTCCTTTTGGTGCGGAACCAGAAAACCGAAGCCGTCGATCTTTGCGGTGACCGCGCTCGGGGTCACGCCAAGCGGCACGCTGACGATCGGCGCATATTCGATCTGCTCGAGGGCCGTCGCCAGTTCCGAATCCACGCCGCGCAAGATCTCCGCCGCCTGCCTTGCCGGACATGCGATCACCACGCGGCGTGTGCGCAGGCGTTGCACGCCACCCGGCCCCGAGATGAACACCATCCACCCGTCACCGTCTCGACGCAGTCCCGTGACGCTACTTTCGAGAGCCGGCGGTTCGAGTAGCCGTCCCGCCAGCACTCGCGCAAAGGGCCCCATCCCATTGAGGGCCGAATAGCTTCCCCGCAAACCCTTGGGACCTCGCCCAAACGCGCTTGCAACCGCACCAGCAACCAGCCCCAACGCGAGCGAGCCACTGCGGCGCTCGTGTTCCACCAGCGCCGGAAACACCGCCTCGACGCCGAGTTCACGTTCATCGCCGGCGTATACCCCCGTGAGAAACGGTCCCACCAGACCGCTGGCCACCTCGTCTCCCAGGCGCCGGCCGATGAATTCCGATACCGACTCACCGGTCGCGTCTCGCCGGCGAACAAACGGCTCGGCGAGCAGACGCAGCTTACCGCTTCGGGTCAACAGCGCTGAACGCGCCAATCCGCCAGGCGAATCCGGGACCCGCACCAGTTCTCCGTCGCGATAGAAGTAGCGCCGACGACCGGCCGATTGTGCCGCCACCAGTTGACCATCCACACCCAGATTCTGCAGAAACTCGAGCATCGGCGCCTTGACCTGGGTCGTGTTCGGGCCGCGCTCGATGACAAAACCCGACACATGGTCAGTGCGCATCACGCCGCCGGGACGGTCGGACGCGTCGACAACCAGGATCTCTCGGCTGCTCTGCTGTAACTCGAGCGCCGCAGCGAGGCCAGCGATTCCGGCTCCTGCCACGATCGCTCCCAGCTCGGGCGTGCTCATCTCAGACGGTCTGGCTGAACATCGGAGTCGCCGACTTTCGCTGATCCGCCAGGTACGCATCGAAGACCATCGCCACGTTGCGAACCAGTAAGCGTCCCAGCGGCGTCACCTCCAGGCTCCCGTCGCCGGCACGTTCGACCAAGCCGTCGGCCACCAATGGGTCGAGTCGCGCAAGTTCCGCCGAAAAGCGCGACACGAAGCGACCATCGAACTGCGCCTCGAAGTCGCTGGCCCGCAATTCCCCGTGGCACATGATTCTCCCGATCACCCAGCGTCGCTCCAGGTCGTCGCCCGAGAGCCGGTGGCCCCGCATCGTGGCCATGCCGTCGTCGGCCACCGCCTTCTCCCAGCCCGCCAGATCGCGATGTGATTGGGCGTAGCTACTGCGCAGCTCGCTGATCGCGCTCGGCCCGAAGCCGATCAGATCCACGCCGGCTTGCGTCGTGTGACCCATAAAGTTTCGCCGTAGTGTTCTATCTGCAAGTGCTCGAGAAAGCTCGTCTTCTGGACGTGCGAAATGATCCAATCCGACAAATAGATAGCCGGAGTCCAACAACCGTTCGATCGCGCCGAGCAAGATCCGCATCTTCTCGTTCGCGCCCGGCAGGTGCTTGCGCTCGAATCCCCGCTGTTGCTTTGCAACCCAGGTGACGTGGGCGTACGAGTACAGCGCGAGTCGATCAGGCGCGATCTCGAGCACCTTGTCCAGCGTTCGAGCGAAGCTCTCCTCGGTCTGGTGGGGCAAGCCATAAATCAGGTCGAAGTTCACGCCTTCGAAGCCGCTGCGGCGCGCCAATTCGCTGAGATGCTGGGTCTGGTCGGCTGGCTGGATACGATGAATGGCTTCTTGAACTTTTGGATCGAAGTCCTGGACACCCATCGATATTCGGTTGAACCCACATTCCTTGAGTGCGGCGATGTGCTCATCGGTCGTCACGCGGGGATCGACTTCGATGGATACCTCGGCGCCCTCTTCCATCGCGAACGCATCGGTCACTGCGCGGTACAGACGCACGACCTGGTCCGGCGTCAAATAGGTCGGCGTGCCGCCCCCCCAGTGTTGTTGGGTCGCAGTGCGCGGTCCGGCTGCCTCGAGGACTGCGGCGATCTCGCGCTCGATCACATCTAGGTAGCGCGCGGCGAGTTCCGTCTTGGTGGTGATGATCTTGTTGCAGGCGCAGAAGTGGCACAGGCTTCGGCAGAAGGGGACATGCACATACAGGGAGAGCCCACCGGGCCCGCAAGCCGAGTCGGATCCGCGAGCTACGTCGCCCTGCCCCGCCAGATCTTCCTTGAACTGCTCGATCCCGTAGGCCTCGTTCCACACTGGCGCGGTCGGGTAGCTGGTGTAGCGCGGTCCATCGATCGCGTAGCGGGGCAAGATCTCTTCGATCCGCCCCAGGTCCAACTCGAAGGCGTCATGGCTCAAGGTGGCCTCCAGAAGTCGCGATTTTCGACGATTCGCCAAACACTATTCCGACCCGGTTCCCGGCACCATTTCCGACACTACTTCCGGCACCACTTCCGGTACTACTCCCACTACGACTGGCACTCAAGTTGCTGGCACTCGAGTGCACACACTAGGTCCCGTCCGGCGGCGATCCCAACGCGCGCGCGGCGTCGGTGAAGGCGCGTACCCCTTCGACTGGAGTCTCGGGTGAGCAACCGTGCCCCAGGTTCAAGATATGGCCACGCGCCGGTGCAGCCGACTCCGCAATTTGTCGAACACTGCGGAAGATCTGTTCGCGGCTTTGGTGTAGCGCTGCGGGGTCGAAATTTCCCTGCAGGCTCGCCCGACTACCCACGCGGCGCGCTGCAGCCGAGATCTCGACCCGCCAGTCGAGCGACAACACATCGGCGCCCGATTCCACCATCTCATCGAGCACATGCGCGCCGTTGTTCACGTACAAGATCAACGGTGCCCGGGCGCGATTGACCCGCGCAACGATCTCGGTGTGAACGGGCAGTACCCACTCCCGGTATTCGGCCGGTGCCAACAAGCCGGCCCAAGTATCAAACAGCTGAACCACCTGAGCGCCAGCGTCTATCTGAGCATTGAGATAGGCGACCACTCCATCGGTCAGCTTGGACTGCAACGCGCGCAAGACTTCCGGCTCGCGGTACATCATCCGCTTCAGCGTCCCGAAGTCCTTCGACCCGTGGCCCTCGATCAAGTAGGCCGCAAGCGTGAAGGGCGCGCCGGCGAATCCAAGCAACGGCACGCGGGAGGTTTCGAGTTCGGCGCGCAGCGTCCGAATGATCTCGAACACGAAAGGAACCGACTCCTCGGGATCCGGGTTGCGCAGCTTTTCGATCTGACGTCGCGTGCGAATCGGCTCCGCGATGACCGGCCCTGGAGCGAATTCGACATCGATACCCATTCCGGGGATCGGGGTAAAAATATCGGAGAACATGATGACGGCTTCCGTGCCCACCAGCTCGATCGGCTGCAACGAAACCTCCACCGACCGGTCGACGTCGCGACACATCTCCATAAAGCTCACGCCCTCTCGAACCTTGCGGTACGCAGGCAGGTAGCGGCCCGCCTGGCGCATCAGCCAGACCGGAGGGCGATCTACGGGCTCACCGCGGCAACTCCGGAGCAAGCGTTCCGTGGGATCCAATGGGCTGGTGGCGACTCGCCTGGCTTCTGAGGACGACATCGATCCGCTAGTACCCACTGAGCCGCGCCCACCGATCGCGGTGGTGGGCCGAATCGCCGAAGGTCATCTCGGCCACTCGCGCTCGCTTCAGGTAGAACCCGATATCGTGTTCGTCGGTCATTCCGATTCCGCCGTGCATCTGAATCGCTTCGTTCGCCACCTCGATTGCCGTGTCGGAACAGCGCGCCTTCGACAGCGATACGAGCAACGCCGACTCCGGACCGTCTGCGTCAACGCTGCGTGCGGCCGCCATAACAGTAGACCGACACAGTTCGATCTCGATGAACATTTCCGCCGCGCGGTGCTTCAGCGCCTGAAAGGAACCGATCGGCGCGCCGAACTGCTCCCGCGTCTTCAAATAGTCCATGGTCCGATCGAACGCCTCACTCATCGCGCCGAGCATCTCTGCACACAAGCCGACTGTCGCGCGATCGACTACCCGCTCGAGAAGAGCAGCGCCCTGCCCTGGCACACCAACCACCGCCTCTCGCCCGGCCCAAACGCGATCGAGTCCAATCAAAGCCGAATTTCGCGAATCGACCCGATGTTGGCGCTGAATCGATAGCCCGGATGCGTCGCGGGGAATCAGAAATAGCGTGATCCCGTCGACGTCTCGATCGGAGCCGTGGGTGCGCGCGCTGACGACCAGTGCGTCTGCCGTGCCGCCATCAATGACCTGAATTTTCTCACCCGAAATGCGCCAGCCGTTGGCATCGGAGTCGGCGCGTGTTGCAACCCGAGTCAATTCAAAGCGGCTCATTCGCTCTTGATACGCCAGAGCCAACAGCCGTTCGCCTTCGATGGCCGGCCGCAGCCAGTCGACCTGCTGTTTTTCGGTGCCGCCCAGCGCGAGCGCCATGCCCCCGAGCAGCACTGTCGACAAGAAGGGCTCTGGAGCGAGCGTGCGGCCGAGCGGCTCGAGGACGACCGCCATCTCGGCCAGGCCCATTTCTGCGCCACCGTGAATTTCGTCGAATGGGATCCCCACCCAACCGAGTTCGGCCATTTCCTTCCAGAGCACGCGAGAGAAACCGTCGCTCGATTCTTCGTCTCGAAGCTTACGCATATGCGAAATAGGTGCCTTGTCGGCGACAAAGTCAGCGGCGGTCTTGGCGAGCAGTTCCTGGTCTTCGTTCAGTACGAGTTGCACGAATGGCTCCACGCTTGGAGTTTGGGGGCTTGCGATTTTGGCGCGCTGCTCTTTCTGGAAGCTTGAAGTTAGTCGGGCAGCGCCAACACGCGTTTGGCGATGATGTTCAACTGGATCTCCGACGTTCCGCCCTCGATCGAGTTACCGCGCGCCCGCAGCCAATCGCGCGTATGGGTGAGTTCGCGCGCGTCGAAACCCTCCCCTTCCCAGCCGAGCCCCTGCGGGCCCGCGATCCGCACCACCAATTCGGTGCGCCGCTTGTTGAGTTCGGTCCCGTAGACCTTGAACATCGACGTCTCGGGACCGAGCTGTTGACCCGCCTTAGCGGCGTCGCGGGATCGCTGAACGGTCAGTGCGAATGCGCGGCTGTCCATTTCGGATTGTGCGATCGCGTCACGCAGGATCGGGTCTGCGATCTGGTCGCCAGCCGTATCCAGGTACTCGCGACCCAGTGCGGCCAATGCGCTGCCCCGCGTCTTCGACTGGCTCGGGCTGGTACCAAAGACATCCGCGATCATGCTGCGCTCGTGGCCGAGTAGCGCCTTGGCGACCGTCCAGCCGTTGTTGATCTCGGATATCACGTTCGCGACGGGAACCCGAACGTCCTCGAACCGCGTTTCGCAAAACGGCGACTTGCCGCTGATCAACTTGATCGGGGCCACGCTGATTCCGGGCGTGTCCATGTCGATCAGCAAGAACGTGATTCCCGCCTGGTGGTTGACTTCGGTGTCGGTCCGCACCAGGGCAAAAATCCAGTCGGACTCGTCGCCGTACGACGTCCATACTTTCTGGCCGTTGACGATGAAATCGTCGCCGTCGCGGATCGCCCGGGTCTGCAGCGACGCAAGGTCCGAGCCCGAATCCGGCTCTGAGTAGCCCTGGCACCAACGAATCTCGCCTCGGGTAATCTTCGTGATGTGCTCGCGCTTCTGATCGTCGGTGCCGTAGCGAAGCAGCGTTGGCCCGATCATTGTCAGACCGAAGCCAGTCAGCGGAGCCGGCAGCCGCAGCCGGCCCATCTCCTGCGCCAAAATCTTGGCCTGCGCGCCGTCGAGCCCCCCGCCCCCGTATTCGGTGGGCCAGGTCGGCGCGGTAAAGCCCTTTTCCGCGCACATCTGCATCCACGGCTTCATATCGGGCGGTTCGAACCTCGCTCGGCGACCGCCCCAGTTGCCCTCCAACTCGCTCACCCGCAGGCCCGTGATCGATTTCGGCGCGCTCGCCGAAAGCCAGTCCGCTGTCTCGGCGCGAAACTGTTCCAGATCGGACATCTCGACTCCTGGTACGTCATCCGCTGATTCGAAAGGACGAAAGGAGCCGATTGTAGCTTAGCCTGTCGAAACCCCCCGCCTCGACCGAGGTCACAAAGCGAACTGCTAGTCTCGGCCGCATGCGCATCCTATTGGGCAGCCCGCGCGGATTTTGCGCCGGCGTCGACCGCGCCATCGAGATCGTTCAGATCGCGCTCGAACGCTTCGGCTCGCCAATCTACGTTCGCCACGAAATCGTCCACAACCGCCACGTGGTCGACGACCTGCGCGCCAAGGGCGCGATCTTCATCGACGATCTCGATGAGGTTCCGCGCGGCAGCCGGCTGATCTACAGCGCGCACGGGGTTTCTCCGCAGATTCGCGAACAGGCAGCGATGCGCGGCCTCGACGTGATCGACGCGACTTGTCCGCTGGTCACGAAGGTTCATGTCGAAGCAGTGCGGCTGGCGAAGGAAGACTACGACATCGTGCTGATCGGGCACCGGGGACACGTCGAAGTCGAAGGCACCATGGGACACGCGACCGATCGCATGCGGCTCGTCGAGACAGTCGACGATGTCCAGCATCTCGAGATCTCGAATCCAGAGCGGCTCGGCTGCGTCACGCAGACCACGCTATCGATGGACGACACCCGCGATGTGATGGACGCATTGCAGCAACGCTTCCCAAAGATTCAATTGCCGCGCAACGACGACATTTGCTACGCGACACAGAATCGGCAGAACGCCGTCAAGCAACTCGCGCGCGAAGCGGACGTGATGATCGTCGTCGGTGACCCGGAGTCATCGAATAGTAATCGGTTGGTCGAGCTGGGCGTCAAGCTCGGCGTGCGATCGTTTCTCGTACAATCTTCAGACGACATCAAGCCGGAGTGGCTCGGGACCGCGTCTTGTGTGGGAGTCACAGCGGGTGCTTCGGCTCCGGAAGTTCTGGTGGAACAGGTCGTCGCGCGATTGGTCGAGCTGGCGCCAAGCGAGGCCCGCACTGACGCGCTGCCAACGGTCGACGAAGGCATCTCCTTCAAACTCCCCGCAGTCCTGCGATAGCCCGCCGGCCCGCCCTTGGCTGCGCATCGAGTGTCTGACGATCCAGTGTCGAACCAACAGGCGTCAGAGCGCGACCGGCCCACCGCCAGACAGACGGCCGAGTTCGTCGCCCCCCCGCTCGAGCATCCCGAGGACACGGAGGGTTCGCCCAGCTTGCCAGCCGCGTCACTGGCAGCGGGGGCTTCCGTCCAGGTCAGCGCGGTCCCGCATCCCCGTTCGGATGGCTACTTCGAAATATGGAGGCTGTCATGGCCGGTCATGATGTCGCAGGTCATGGTCAGCGGCGTCGGCCTGATCGACATCATGATGGTCGGACGGCTGGGCTCGGATGCGATCGCCGCGGTCGGGTACGCATCGCAGTTCATGTTCCTGTCCATCTCGGTGCTGTTCGCGGTGGGTTTCGCGTGTGTCGCGCTGATGGCGCGCGCGATCGGCGCCGGAGACACGGACCGTGCCCGTGACACGCTGGCAGCATCGCTGCAGGTCGCGGTCGTCACATCGCTGGTCGTCAGCGTTGCAGTGCTGATCGCGCCAGCTCCCTTGCTTCGGATGCTCGGTGCGACCGACAGTGTAATCGCCGCCGCGCTGCCATTCCTGACGCTCTTGATGGGCTCTTCGGTGCTCCTGGCGGTTTCGATGACGATCGAAAACGCCCTGCGGGCCGACAAGAACACGACGACTCCCATGCTGATTTCGGCCGTCGTCACCGCAGTGAAGATCGGCGCCAACGCGCTGCTGATTTTCGGAAGCTTCGGCTTCCCGCGACTCGAATTGGTCGGGGCGGGCATCGCCACCGCAGTTTCGCAGTGCGTGGGTATCGTCCTTTTCCTGTGGGTGGTTGCGCGGGCGTCAGCCGCTTCCCCCATCTCCGTGCGGCCTCGCCATTTTCGCGCGGCCAGACATCTGCGCGGTGAGGTCGTGCGACTTTCGCTGCCGGGTGTCGGTGAACGCCTGGCGATGAACTTCGCACTGCTCGCGTATTTTCGCGTGCTTTCGAGCTATGGCACGGTCCCGATCGCCGCCTATACGGTGGGAATTCGAATCCTGTCGTTTTCGTGGATTCCCGGGACCGGCTTCGGAGCAGCCGCAGCGACTTTGGTCGGGCAATCGCTCGGAGCGGGACGGATCGAGGCGGCCACCCGTGCGGGTTGGCGTGCGACTCGCCTTGCGGTCGGTGTAGCGATCCCATTTGGTGCCCTTTGCATATTGATCCGCGAGCCGCTGGCCGGGCTGTTCACGAACGACCTCGAGGTAATCGCCGCATTGGAGCCATTCCTACTCTGCCTCGCTCTCGCCCAGCCCTGCTTACAAGCGCACTTCACGCTCGGCGGGGCACACCGCGGTGCCGGCGACACTTTCACCCCGTTCGTTGCGGCAGTGCTCGGAAATTGGGCGCTGCGCGTGCCACTGGCGTTCGTGTTCGCGTTCGTACTTCACTTCGATGTCGTTTGGGTCTGGTACGCACTGATATTCGACCACCTGATGCGCACCACCTGGCTGGCGCTCTCCTACCGGCGCGGACGCTGGCGAGACAAGCTCGGCGCCTCTCGCTGAATCGCGCGGGTCGTGCCATATCCTCCGCCGATCATCAGCGCCTCGGCCGTCTGCAGCATCGCGATCGCATCCTGCTGCTGCTCTCGATGAACCGGTTCGACGGCGACCAACCCCCATCTGCCCGTGTCCGGGTCCCGCGCGTAGGCGAGAGGTTCGGGATCGGGTCCGAAAATGACCAGCCTATTCCCCTTCTGCGACCCATAGCGACGCTTGCGATACACCACCAACGCAGACCCTTCGTGATCGGGATTCGCGAGCACATCGGTGCCGAAAAACGCGCTGCGGTACGCGCCCCCCAAGATCCCCATGATGGTCGGGGCGATGTCCAGTTGGCTGGCCAGACGTTCCACCCGCGCCGGCTCCAAATGGAGCGGCGCGAGAAACAGCGCCGGTACCCGGTAGTCGTCGATCGGGATCAATGCGCGCCCCCGCAGATGCACGCCGTGGTCGCCGACGAACACGAACAGGGTGTCATCGAAGTACGGCGCATCGCGTGCCATCCGGATGAACTGTCCGAGCGCGTAGTCGGCGTACAGAAAATTGTTCAGTTCCGGCAAGCTGTAGCCAGTCGGAATCACGGTCTCAGCGGGCAGCACGCGAACTCGATCGGATGGGTACTCCCAGGGCGAATGCAAGGACACTGTCAGAATCGCCGCCATGAATGGCCGTCCGTTCGCGTCGAGTTCGCGAAATTCGCGATCCGCGCGCCGAAACAAGTCTTCGTCCGACACACCCCAGATTCCGCGGAATTCCGGGTCTTCCATGTCGTCTTGTTCGATGAATTCATCGAACCCGTTCCCAATGAAGAAACCCCGCATCGAATCGAAAATTCCCTGCCCTCCGTAGAAGAAGCGCGTCTTGTAGTCGCGTTGCTCCAGAACACCGGCGAGCGTGGCGAAGCCGTGTCGCGCCTGCGGTCGCCGAATCACGCTGACTCCGGGCAGCGGCGGAAACGACGACAACACCGCTTCGAGCCCCTGCACGGTGCGTTCACCCGTCGCCCGACAATTTTCCAGCAGCACGCCTTGCGCTGCGAGCGCGTCGAATTCGGGAGACAGCGCGGGCGCCCCCCCCAACACACCAACGAGCTGCGCGGTGAAGCTTTCCATGATCACCACCACCACGTTGAGCGGCTTTTCCGCATGCGAACCCGGGACGCGACGAACCAGTGGGTTCGCAGAATCGTCGGTAAACGTGCCAGTCGATGCGAGCTGACCACGGACACGGGCTACGGCCTCGGCCGGGTCGCCGACCGCCACCACGGATTCGACCGACACGTAGTCTCCCTGCCAGCGCCGAACCAGCTCGTCGAGCACGTTGAGTACCGATGACCCGGCGATTTCATTCGCGACGCGGTTGTGCGTGATCGCGGCGAGGCTCGGATTGATCGGTCTCTGTTGCAGCGTGCCGCGCGCCACGACGATGACCAGCGCGATCAAGATGAACAACGCGAGCCGATCCAGTCGCGAAGACCGGGAGGATGGAGCGGTCGAACGAGCAAACATAAAAGTGTCTGGCCCACCGCGGAGCGGCGCCACCCGCGATAGCACCCACACCAGCGCCGGCGCCAGGACGGCGACCCCGCATCCGATCCAACCGATCGGTACCGTGGCGGCCGCGGCCCGCAGCACCACCGGGTCGAGTCCGTGTTCGATGATCAGGTAGTTGGGACGGTAATCGTAATATCGGAAGAAGTGGATCCCAGCGATTTCGGCGAAAAGGATCAGCGCAAAGATCACAAACACGTAACCGAGCGCAAAGCGCCGGACCTTTCCCTGCCAGCGTTCGGGGACCAACAGCAACGCGCCGAGCATCGGTAGCGACGCCCAACCGATCGTCACCGCGTCCAACCGCGCACCGACCACAAACAGCTCGAGCCACTGTTCTGGCGCCAGGCCGATCAGGTCAATCGAACGCTCTGCGCTCAACCACACGCGCACAGCGCATGGAATCGCCATCGCGAGAGCCAGAAAACAACCACTGAACCGAGTGGCGGGCATGCACTCACTCCCACGCGTGTGGAATCAAGCCCGCACGATCTCGAACGTCAGTCCATCACCATCGCGACCGACCCGAACGTGACCACCCTTGGCCAGATCGCCGAACAACACGTCGTCTACGATCTTGTCCTTCAACTCGACTTGGATCAAGCGTCCGAGCGGTCGGGCGCCGAAGTCCCGGTCATAGCCCTTCTCGGCCAGCCAATCGCGCGCGGCGTCGTCGAGTTCGATGCTGACCTTGCGCTCACGTAGCTGCTCGACCACTTCGGCAACGAACTTATCGACTACGCGGCCCATCACTTCCGCGGCGAGTGGATCGAAGGTCACGATTTCGTCGAGCCGGTTGCGGAACTCGGGACTGAAGAGCCTTTCGATCTCTTTGTTGCCATCGCCCGCGCGGCCGGCACCGAAACCGATGCCCATCGTCGCCATTTCGCGAGCGCCCGCATTGGAGGTCATGATCAGCGTCACGTGACGGAAGTCCGCCTCGCGCCCCTGGCTGTCGGTCAACGTCGCGTGATCCATCACCTGCAGCAGGATGTCGAACAGGTCCTGATGCGCTTTCTCTATTTCGTCGAGCAGCAGCACCGTGTAGGGGTTCTTGCGAATTCGCTCGATCAGCAACCCGCCCTGGTCGTAGCCAACGTAGCCCGGCGGCGCGCCGATCAAGCGCGACACAGCGTGCTTCTCCATGTACTCGCTCATGTCGAAACGCAGAAACGGAACCCCGAGCGCTTTGGCAAGCTGCTTGGAAAGTTCGGTCTTGCCGACCCCTGTCGGACCCGTGAACAGGAAACTCCCTATCGGGCGATCGACACCCGAAAGTCCGGCGCGGCCGCGCTTGATCGCCCGGACTACGGTCATCACGGCTTTATCCTGACCGAACACAGCGCTCTTGATCTGGGCTTCGAGGCTCTCGAGCTTTTCCTTGTCCGAACCGGTCGCGCGCACAGACGGAATGTTCGCCATCCGCGCGATCACTTGTTCAATATCGCGCACGCCGACCGTCTTGCGTTTCTTGCCAGTCGGGCGCAGGCGCACCGCAGCTCCCGTCTCATCCATCACGTCGATGGCTTTGTCGGGCAAGAACAGGTCGTTCAAGTGACGACTGGCGAGATCGACCGCAAGCTTGAGAGACGGCCCGGTGTATCGCACACCGTGGTGTTCCTCGTAGCGCGGTGCGAGTCCTTGAAGGATCCGCACCGCCTCTTCATGGGTCGGCTCCAGAATGTCGACCTTTTGGAAACGGCGCGAAAGTGCACGGTCGCGCTGAAAATGTCGGTATTCGGCATAGGTCGTCGCCCCCATGCAACGCAGCTCACCTTGAGCGAGAAACGGCTTGAGCAGGCTCGACGCGTCGACGGTCGCACCTTGTGCAGACCCGGCTCCCAGGATCATGTGGATCTCGTCGATGAACAAAATCGGGCAATCGCGCTCGCCGAGAGCCGCGATGAACGCCTTGAAGCGCGCTTCGAAGTCGCCCCGATAGCGGGTGCCGGCCAGCATCGAGCCGAGGTCGAGTGAGAAAATTTCCGCGACCAGGAGATCTTCGGGAACCCGCCCCTCGTAGATTCGCAGCGCCAACCCTTCAGCCAATGCAGTCTTGCCGACGCCACTCTCGCCGACGAAGATCGGGTTGTTCTTGCGGCGCCGAGCGAGGATCTGCACCGTCCGCTCGAGTTCGTTCGAGCGCCCGATGAGTGGATCCAGCTTCCCCTCCGAGGCGAGATCGGACAGGTTCGTCGAAAACGCCGCGATCGGATCCGACGGAACTTCGGCAGCGTCACCGATCCCCGATTCGATACCCGCCGGGCGCGCCGGCTCTTCGCCATGGGATCCCGAGAATTTCGAGACTCCGTGTGCAATATATTGGAGCAGATCCAACCGCGAGACTCCTTGCGAGCGCAGCAGGTTGACCGCAAACGAGTCGGGCTCCTGGAACAGCGCCGCCAGCAGATCACCTGAATCGACTTCTTCTTTTTCTGCGCTCTCGCAGTGTGTCACTGCGTGCTGAAGGACACGATGAAACGCCAGGGTCTGCTGCGCCTGGAAGGGCTCTTCTCCGGGTACGGTCTCGAGGTCTTCGTTGAAAAATTTGTCCAGGGCCGCTTTGAGCGGGTCCAACCGCGCGCCGGAATGGCGCAGAATCTCGCATCCGCGCTCATCGTGTAGCAGTGCATACAACAGGTGTTCCACAGTCAGATATGCGTGACGTCGCGTCAGCGATTCGCGGTATGCGGCCTGAAGCAACAACTGGAGTTCGCGCCCGATCTCGCTCATTCGACCTCTTCCACCCTTTTCATTGCCGTAGTGTAGGCCCTTGTTGCTGGCTCTCTTGATTCCCCGGTCATTCCTTTTCTACCCCGGCTCGCAGCGGGAAGCCGCGTCGCCCGGCCTCGGTGTGAACCGCGGCGACCTTGGTTTCCGCGACCTCCAAGACGAATACGCCCGCGACGCCCAAACCGGTCTTGTGAATCTGGAGCATGATTTGGGTGGCCGCCGAGGGCCCCTTGCCAAAGGTCTTCTCCAATATCTCCACCACGAACTCCATGGGCGTATAGTCGTCGTTGTACAACAGAACCTTGAACCGATCCGGGCGCACCACCTTGCGACGCGTTTGGGTGGCGACGCCGCTCTCTCGCTGGGGATCCCCTCGATCGGGCGTGCTTGGATTCGCTGGCTGCTTGGGGCCAGCGGGGTCGTTCGCCATCACCTGCTCTGTCATCCCCAAGACAATAGCAACCCACGCGGTCGACTTCCGAACCTGTGGTCGGGGCCGATCGCAACGCGGAACGAGGGCTCCGTGGCGGACTTTGGCGGACAGCCAGCGGCCCGCTGAGGCCCCCTGCCCGAGCCAGGTGCGGCCAGATCAACGCTCGAGAAGGCCGTCACAGCGCGCGTTCCGGGGAGAATTCGCAACGCAGATCTCCGCTTTTCGAGCCCTGCCTGACGAGCGAAGGGCTTTCCCCGGACTGCTAGCATTCCCCCGTGCAGACTGTGGAACTGGCTGATGGCGTCGCTGAGTTGCCCCGCGACGAGTGGAACGCGCTGGTCGGCGACGCATCGCCCTTCCTCGAGTGGGACTGGCTGGCGTCACTGGAGCACGCGGGTACGCTTGGAACCCATACGGGCTGGCACCCCAAACCGCTGGTGATACGGGACGAAAACCGCCTGGTCGCCGCATGTCCGCTGTACCTGAAGGGCAACAGCGCGGGCGAGTTCGTATTCGACCACGCCTGGGCGGACGCTGCAGCGCGCGCGGGTGTCCCCTACTACCCGAAACTTCTGGTCGGCGTGCCGTTCACCCCGGTAACAGGCGCACGCTTCCTGCTCGCGCCGGGCGTGGACCGCCAAGATACGATTCGCCTGCTCGGCGCGGCACTCCGCCAGATCTGTCGAGACAACCAGATGTCGAGCGTTCACATCAACTTCTGCACGGCCGAAGAAGTCGACTCGCTGGCCTCCCCCATCGATTCCGCCGAGGCACCCGATACAAACGACTACCAACTCCGCGTGGGCTTTCAGTATCACTGGCGGAACCAGGGCTTCGATAGCTTCGACGACTATCTGGCGCAATTTCGCAGCAAGCGCCGCAACCAGATCAAACGCGAACGGCGCGAGATGGAAAAACAGGGAGTCGAAATCCAGGCATTGGTTGGAGACGAAATCACCGACGACCTGTTCGACTCCCTCTATCAGTGTTACATCTCGACGATCGAAAGCCGTTACTGGGGCCGTCAATATCTGAACCGGGAGTTCTTCGCCCTGCTGTGCGAGCGCTTTCGGAATCGGCTCTGCTTCATCGTCGCGCGGCAAAACGGCGAGGTCATTGCGGGCACGACCAATGTCGTCAAAGCCGGTGTTCTGTACGGACGCTATTGGGGCGCACTATCGCCTGTGCGTCACTTGCACTTCAATGTCTGCTACTACGCGGCGATCGAGCATTGCATCCAAGCGGGCCTCGAGCGGTTCGAACCAGGTGCCGGCGGCGACTACAAATACCTGCGTGGCTTCGACGCGCAACCGACTCATAGCCTGCACTACATCGCCGAACCAGGCTTCGCCAAGGCCGTCGCACATTTCTTGGCCGCAGAACGCGAGGACGCTCGCGAGTGGATCGACCATCTACAACAGAACAGTGTTCTCAAGCACAACGCCCAGTCGAACCCAGCCGACGACACCTGACCGTAGGCGATCGTGCAGGCCCGACAGCTCGTCGTCGTCGCTGTCGAAAAAGTGCCTTGGTGCACAACTTCGTCCCATGCGAATGACCCTTCTTGGGTCACTCGGATGACAGGCCCGAGGTGCACCCCAGACTTGATAGAAACCCGCATTTTGTGCTTGTCAGCGTCGGCTCTCGGATCATACTATGGGGGCCGCGTTCACTTCGCTGCCCCCGTGGCTCGCTAGTGATCTTCGTACTGCAGGCTGGCGGGGCCTGTGAATCAACGAGCGCAGGAGGGATCACCATGATTCTACAGCTCTCGCTCCGCTCCGGCTGGGCACGCACACTGACCCTCGGGCTCGTCGTCACAGCGATCGCGCTATTGGGCCCCGTCTGCTCCTCACCAACCTTTCGGGCCGGAGTGTGCGTTCGCGACATCACGCCGATCAGCCCGAGTCTCACCGGTGCCTATACCGCCGCATTCGGCGGGCCGGCGGTCGTGAATCACACTGACCCCATCTTCATGGCCGGCTTTGGAGACAACCGGGCGGCGACAGGTTACCACGATCAGTTGTGGGCCCGGGCCGTCGTCGTCGACGGCGCCGGTGGACGCGTCGCGATCGTCTCGCTCGACGTGGTCGGTTACTTGAACGGAGAGGTCGAAACGATCCGTTCGATGATCTCTCCCGACTCCGGCATCGACTACGCGGTCGTTCACAGCACCCACCAGCACGAGGGCCCCGACACGATCGGGATCTGGGGGCCAGACGCGACCACCACCGGGATCGACTTCGGCTATCTCGACTTCGTGAACGCGACGGTGGCGGACTGCATCGATGAGGCCGCCGCAAACCTGGAGCCTGCGCGGGTCCAGTTCGCGACGACGGATTCCTCGGGGCTGAGCCTGGGCCTCGATGTCGAAGATGACGGTTTCGGTGTCTCCGACGGCAAGGTGCTCGTCGACGATGATCTGATCGCTCCCGCGACCGATGGGCGCATCGTAGATTCGCGACTCGCCATCATGCAGATCACCGAGCGCGCACCGCCGCGCCAGACGCTCGCGACGCTGGTGAACTTTGCCAGCCACCCCGAAAGTCTCGGCAGCAACAACACCCTCATCACCGCAGACTTCCCGAACTTCGCCCGCGAGCGCATCGAGGCAGCGACCGGGGGCACAGCGATCTGGGTGAGCGGCGACCTCGGCGTTCTGCAGGGGCCGCTCGACCTCGACGTGCTTGACCCGGTCACCAACCAGCCGGCGGTTCGCCGCAGCTTCCGTTGGGCGGAGGTCCACGGTGAACAGCTCGCCGATCGGGTTCTCGACGCGATCTCGAGCAAGCCGGGCAGCCCCGTTGCGTACATCGGGCTGGCCTCGGCGAAGCCGGTTCCGGTTCGGCTCGACAACCCGTACTTCCGCTTCTTCATCGCAATCGGCGTCATCAACGCGCGGCTGAGTCTGTACACGAACGGGGTGCCCGATCCCAGCGTGGGATTCCCGTTCCCGCCGCCCTTCGAAGTCATTCCCCAGGCGCTCGGCGAAGACGTGCACACCGAGGTGGGGGCCTTCACGATCAACGAAGCGAGCTTCGCAGTGGTTCCGTCGGAGCTCGATCCACAGATCGGCGAGACCTACCGGGCGGCGATGACCGGTGCGGAGCACACCTTCATCATCGGCCTCGGCAACGACGAGATCGGCTATCAGATGCCCGCGGCGAAGTGGGATGACAGCTGCCACGCCTGCGCGCCGTTCATCCTGGCGGGTCTGCCCCAGTTCTGCCCGATCCAACCGATCGATTGCAACACGGTCTTCCAGAACAACGTCGGGGCGGACATGGACCCGGCCATCTCGGGGGCGATGTTCCCGCTACTGGCCGAGTTGCACTGAATCCATGACGCGACGGGGGCCGCGGCTCGCAATTGCGGCCGCCGTCGCGGGGCTCTTGCTGGTCGCGGCGACGACTGCCGGCGCACACATCGTCTACGGTCGACCGACCCTGCTCGGTCTGGTCGGGGGCTCGGACCTGATCGCCCACGTTCGCGTGGTCGATCCGGCGGCGATGGTCGTCTTGGATGACACTCGAGAGAGTCGACCGGTAGTGCGCGTCGAGTTGCTCGAAGTCTTCAAAGGGGACGGCGAGCCCGGTGACCCCCTGCGTTTCGCTTCGCACGGCCACGGCGTCGCCGAGTACGGCGCGGGCGAAGAAGCGCTCGTCTTCCTGGCGCCCCTCGCGCGCAGCCGCGAACTCGACGCCTTGCGTGCCGCGGGCCTGCACTGGGTTTCCTTTCAGGAACACGACGCACGCTACCCACTCAGCGCCGCGACGCGTGCGCCCGTGTTGGCGGCCGTGCGGGGTTACGTCGAAGCTGAGAGCCTTTCTCAGCCCGACGAGCGGATGAAGGCTCTGCGCGTTGTGACGCTCAGCCTGCTGACCTCGGGCGACGCCCGCCTCGGCGCGTCCGCCGTCCAGGATCTGGTTCTCGCCGACGCGATCCCCCTCGTCACTCCCGAGGACGTGCCGCGATTGCTCGCCGAAGTCATCTCCTCACAAGATGCACCGATCGGTGTACGGGTCGGACTGCTCGCGGAACTCGATCGTCGTGGCCTCGTGAAGGGCGCCCCACTGTGGCTCGCGTTGCTCGGCACCACCGCGAAGCCGCGGTTGCTCCAGGTGGTGCGCGCCGCCGGACAACACCCCAGCCTCGAGGTCGACGCGGCGCTCATCGGCATGCTCGCCGGTAGCGACGACGAATTGGCCGCCACGGCCGCGATGGCGCTCGGCAATCCGGCGCACGCGAACGCTGTCGAGGTCCTGGCCGGTAGCCTCGCACGCGCCGAACCGCGCGTGCGCATGGCGGCGATCCGTGCGCTCGGGCGCATCGGCACGCCCCGAGCGCAAGAGGTCCTCCAAACGGTCGCATCGACTCACGAAGATGCCGCGACCCGGCGCCGCGCTGCCGCAGAGGTCCGCACTCTCTCGCGGTAGTGTCGGTCGTCTGACCTTGAAGCACGTAGACAAAACGGGCTCCCGCCGCTGTGTTCTCCGTGTCGATGATCACTCCGGACAGGGCGCGAAGCGCGAACCACGGGCGAACGCGTCCGCTCCCAGGCGGAACTTCAGCGGTCGGAGGCGAGACAGTTCCTGATATCCGGACATAGGGTTTTTCCCCGAGGCGTTGCGAAGCCAACACGACACCATTGGGTCCACCGGCGTTACTAAAGCGCCACGGCTGCTGCCCGCGGCCGAAACGGCCTCACGCAACTCGCGATTGGGTACCACCTCGTCAGCCTCGAGATCCCCCCTGATTCCCAACGCTCGCACGCGCCGCGGCTGGCGTCCGAATCACTTCGCTGTGATCGTATCCAGTGGTAGAGGCTCTTTCGGGGAGAATTGGGATTTCGAAGATCCGTCAGATCTGGTTAGAAGGAATTCGGAGCTTTGATTGGCATTGGTGACCCGCGTCACGGAACAGGCCGTTCCGGAATGGTCCACTCTCATTGGCTGATACACACGGCAGAGGGAGAATTCAAATGTCGATCCAATCGATCATCCGGGCTTGCCTCGCAGTTTCGGGGCTTTCACTGGCGCTGGCCGGTATGGGCTGCGCCGAAGATCCCGCGGCGGACGGCGAGCGCGACACAGGTTCGGTCGAGGCAGCACCTCCGGCAGAGGCCGACGAGGGTGCCAGCGGCAACGAGGGCGAAGCCGGCGACGCGGAGCCAGGCGACACGGACAAAGACTGATCCGTCGGGGACGCCATCGCGGGTGGTCGGGTAGACGGAGCAGGCCTTGGGGACGCGGGCCGCTCGACTGATCGAACGCCGCCCGCGATGGCGTGTGCGTCTAGCGGCAAACTGCTGGCTTCCCTCAATTCTACGGACAGTCGTGCCGACGCCGCATTGTATGCGCGAGGAGTCTGCGCGGTAGAGCGCGAGCTCTAGCGTGCAGACGACGCTGAAGAATTCGAAGCATTCGCGCTAGCGCGACACGGGCTCGCGCATCGTGACGAATTCTTCCGCCGAGGTCGGGTGGATTCCGATCGTGGCATCGAATTGGGATTTGGTTGCGCCGCATTTCACGGCGACCGAGAAACCCTGGATGATCTCGCCGGCGTCGGGACCCAGCATATGAATCCCGACGACACGATCGGATGCGCGATCGACGATCAACTTCATCAATGTCTGCTCGGTCGAACCCGTCAGCGTGTGTTTCAACGCGCGAAACCGGGAGCGATAGATGTCGATCTCGGGGAACTTCTCGCGCGCGTTCGCCTCTGTCAGGCCCACCGAGCCGATCGGAGGTTGGCTGAACACCGCGGAGGCGACGTCGCTGTGCACGGGCCGAATCGGATGATCCCGAAACAGTGTAGATGCCAGACACATCGCCTCGTGAATCGCGACTGGGGTCAGGTTGATGCGATCAGTCGCATCTCCAACGGCCCAGATGCTGGGAACCGACGAGCGCGAATACGCGTCGACCACGATTGCACCATTGCTGGCCAGGTCGACACCGGCCTCTTCGAGACCCATTCCACGCGTGTTGGGTGCGCGCCCGGTGGCGTACAAGATCGCGTCGGTGTCGAGTGTCGAACCGTCTTCGAGGGTTGCGCGCAGGCCGGTCGAAACCTTCTCGATCGAAGCGATATTCGAATCGAAACGAAGATCGAATCCCTTCTTCTGCATCTCTTCGGCCAGGGCCGTGCGCACGTCGTCATCGAAACCTCGCAGGAACATCGGGCCGCGATACAGCTGGGTGACATCGACGCCGAGACCGCGGTAGATCCCGGCGAACTCGACCGCGATGTAGCCGCCACCGACAACGATCGCCCGCTTCGGCAGCGCCTCGAGATGAAAGGCCTGATTCGAAGTGATGGCGTGTTCGATCCCCGGAATCGACGGAACCGACGGCCAGCCCCCACTCGCCACCAGGATATTGGTCGCCGTGAAGGTCCGACCGTCGACTTCGACCGTATTCGGGTCGATGAGTCGAGCGCGCCCGCGAACGAGGTCCACGCCGGCATCCGAAAGCAGTTTCGCGTAGACCCCGTTGAGTCGCGCGATTTCTTCGTCCTTGTTTTGGAGCAGCGTCGGCCAGTCGAACTGCTGGCCCGACACCGACCATCCGAAACCGGCCGAGTCCTCGAAATCCTCTCGAAAATGCGATGCGTAGACGAACAACTTCTTCGGGATGCAACCCACATTGACACACGTGCCACCCAGGTCGTTGTCCTCGGCGACAGCGACACGTGCGCCATAGTTCGCCGATATCCGGGCGGCTCGAACCCCTCCGGAGCCGGCGCCGATCACGAACAAGTCATAGTCCCGATTGGGATCCTGCTGGAAGCCGCTCATTGTCGAATCTCTCCGTTCCTTGATTCTGTCGCTGGCATGGTACCGATTGTACTCATTGTACCCATTGAAGTCATGGCAGTAGTTGGCCATGCGATATCCGACACGGATTGGAGTAGCACCAAAGAATCAATGAATCCGACGAGCGGCCCATACCAACGCCGCTCCAGAAACGAGCAAGGTCGCGTTGGGGATCCAAACCAGCAGGTAGGCTGGGGCGTAGCCCATCCGTGATGCATCTTGAACGTACACGAACAGGCTGTAGTAACCGACCAGCAATGCGAGCGCCATGATCATCCCCCAGGCGCGACTTCGCACGAATCCGTGCATCCCGAGCGGGACGCCGACCCATGCCAACAAGACAGAAGCGAGCGGAACCGACAGAATCCGGTGAAGCTGCGTCGCATAGATGCTTGCGCTGCGGTACTTCAGCTCACGCGGTTGCTCGCCCGCCTCGATCCTGGCGACCGCGTCGCGCAGTGCGCTGAAGCCGAGTTGGTCCATCCGGTAACGGAGTTCTCCGTGGCCCAACGCCAACGCGAGAAATGAATAGTCGAACTTCTCGAATGAAATGCGGTACTCCTCGAAATCGAGGCTCGGCGGCGGCAGCATACGCATATCACCGTTTTCGAGTCGCAAGGACAGGTCGCCGGATCGGTCGTCGTAGACGAACTGACCGCGCTCGGCGAACACGTGGAACGTGCGATCGTCCCGGGACGAATCGGAGATCATCACGCCTTCCAAGCGCAGGTCGGGATGGCGACGCCGCACATAGATCATCCGGCTTCCGAGGCTTACGAAGCGCCCTTCTTCGATCAAGCTGCCGCGAGCGGCCACCCGCAGGCCCACCTCGACCAGTCCGCGCTTCGCGCGCGGCTCGACATCGATCATCAGGTATGCGGTGAACGCCGACACCAGCGCTCCAGCCGCGAGGATCGGGACCAGGATCGCGCTGGTTCCGAACCCACAGCAACGCATGGCTGTGATCTCGAGATCGCCCGACAGGCGGCCGATCGCCATCATCGCGCCAAATAGAAACGCGATCGGCAGAGCGTATCCCACCACCAACGGGATCACGCACATCGCGAGATCGAGCTGATCGCGGGTCGTGACGCCCGCAACCAGAAACTCGTCGGCCCGGTCGAGCAGGTTCGGTACCATCACCACGGGAGTGGCGGCCAAGAAGCCGAGAGTCGTGTACAGGCCGACTTCGCGCGCCAGGTACCGGCCGATGATCCAATAGAATCGCACGTGCACATCCTAATCGCGCACCACTTCGCGGGCGAATGGCTGCCAAGCGGGCATGAAACGCTATCCTCCCAGCAACCCAGGAACCGAATCAACCTGTCCACTTTTCGACAGATCTTCCGTGTTCCCCCGCCCAATGAGCGGGTGCGGTCGTGGCATGTCAGCCCGGCCATCGATATGGCCGCGTATCACTTCAGCTGGCTGTGGATCCTGATTCCACTGCTACTGGCGGGGCCCGAATTCCCCACTGCCTATTTTCCCCTGTATGTGGCGGTGCTGACTTTCGGATTCGTACATCGGCACTACACACTGGGTTACGCGTACCTCGATGCCGAGGTTTTCGCTCGCCACCGCACCCGCTTTATCTGGGTACCTCTGATCCTCGGCGCCGGGCTACTCGCTACCCCCTACCTGCTGCGGACGAGTATTCCCGGCAGCGCGCTGTCAGTCGGGGAATTCGTCTGGCCCGAATCGGAATTGCGTCTGAAATTCATCCTCATGTCGATCATCTTCGCCGCGGGCGTCTGGAATATTTGGCACACGATGGCGCAAAAGTACGGAATCCTCCGAATCTACACCGCGAAGGCGCGCCTACAGGCGGAGCCCTCTGGGGTTAGAGATGACGCTGTAACGGGATGTGGCCCAGACACGGACGAGCTGCGCCGCAATGGTGTCCCGGGCTGGGTCGATAGACTCTTCATCATGGGTTGGTTGCCGCTCGTCGTCTGCTACGTGGCGCCGCGCTTTTCCGACACCGTAATCCGCGAGTTCCAGATCGCCCAGAATTTCGTGGAGCCGATGCTCGCCTTTTTGACTGCCAGCGAGGCGATTCTGGTGCCGGTATCGATCGCGGTCGCGGCTGCAAGCGCCGTGACGTTCGCGGTCTTCGAGTGGCGAATCAATCGGTTCCGCAACCGACCTCGGTTATCGATGGCATTGGGAACCTTCGCGTTGTGGGCCGGTTTCGTCGTCTTCGATCCGATCAAGGTCTACCTCGCGTTCGCGTTCAGCCACGGTCTGGAATACATGGTATTCGTCTGGGCGTTCCAGCGGCGACGCTACGCGGAACGCCGCGCTCCTCAACCGCTGATGGGCCGGATCTTGGAGCACCCCTGGATCGCCTATCCGCTCTACACGTTGGCACTCGGCGGGCTGTATGTGCTGCTTCACGATTGGGAACCGTTCGACTTCTGGCAGGTACCCGGGTTCCGAGTCGCGGCGCTCGAGCTCGGCCAGTGGGTGTTTTTCTGGGGTGTATTTCAGTCGCTGCTGCACTTTTACTACGACGGTTTCTTATGGAGAACGCGCCACACCGCGATGACGCGATCGCTGTAGACACGGATTCATCGGATCACGACATCTCCGACTCCGCGACGGAAATGTCCCGTTCGAGCGGTCTTAGACGTGTTAAGGTTCAGCTTCCCGTCGGAGCACCGCCGACGCGCCGCCCTAACGGCAGCAAGCGAATCCCACGAAAGGACCCCCCATGAGCCTCTCGCGAGAGGACCTGATCGACAGCTATCGCCAGATGAGAACGATCCGCCGTTTCGAAGAAAGGCTGGTGGATCTCGTGACAGCGGGGAAACTCGCGGGGTTTTTGCACCTGTACGCGGGTCAAGAAGCGGTCGCGGTAGGCGTGTGCCAGCACCTCGACGACCGTGACATCGTGAACTCGAACCACCGCGGCCACGGCCACTGCATCGCGAAGGGTGTCGACGTGCACGGCATGATGGCGGAACTGTTCGGTAAGTCGACCGGTACCTGCAAGGGCAAGGGCGGCTCGATGCACATCGCCGACCTCGAGCGCGGCATGCTCGGTGCCAACGGCATCGTCGGGGCCGGCATCCCGCTGACCGCGGGCGCCGCGCTGACCGCGCAGATCAAACGGACTGGCGGCGTTGCAATCGGCTTTTTCGGCGATGGGGCCACCAACGAAGGTGCGTTCCACGAGGCGTTGAACATGGCCGCGATCTGGAAATTGCCAGCCGTTTTCGTATGCGAGAACAACCTCTACGGCGAAGCCACGCCGATGGAATTCGTCACGCCGATCACCGACCTGGCCGACCGTGCCGCGTCCTACAATATGCCCGGCGTGATCGCGGACGGCATGAATTTCTTCGACGTGTACGCCAAAAGCGGAGAGGCCATCGACCGTGCACGCCGCGGCGACGGCCCGACACTGATGGAGTGCAAAACGTACCGATACATGGGCCACTATGTCGGCGATCCACTCACCTATCGCCGAAAGGAAGAAGCGGAAGAGTGGCGCCAGAATCGCGACTGCCTGGAGACATTCGAAACCGAAGCGCTCGAAATGGGATTGATCGAAAGCGACGATCTGCGGCAGATCGATTCCGAGGTCGAAGCCCTACTCGAAAGCGCTGTGGTTGCGGCCGAAGCTGCACCGTACCCGAACCCAGAAGAAGTGCTCACCGACGTCTACGTGAACGAGTAGATCATGTCGAGAAAACTCCATTTCGCGGCGGCCATCAACGAGGCACTGTTCATCGCGATGGAAGCCGATCCCGACGTCATCGTGATGGGTGAGGATGTCGCCGGCGGCGGCGGTCGCGCCGAGCAGGGAATCGAAGATGCCTGGGGCGGCATCATGGGCGTCACCCGGGGGCTGATCAAGGCATTTGGCCCCGAGCGCGTTCGCGACACGCCGATCAGCGAGACGGCCATCCTCGGTGCAGCGGTGGGGGCTGCCGCGACCGGGCTGCGACCGGTCGCCGAGTTGATGTTCATGGATTTCATCGGCGTCTCACTCGACCCGCTACTCAACCAGGCCGCGAAGCTCCGCTACATGTTCGGCGGCAAGGTCAGGGTGCCGCTGACGGTGCGAACCTCGATGGGGGCAGGCGCACGTGCCGCCGCGCAGCACTCGCAAACGTTGTACGGCATGACATCGAGTATCCCGGGGCTCAAGACGGTGTGTCCTTCGAACCCTGCCGATGCCAAGGGTCTGCTGCTCGCGTCGATTCGTGATGACAACCCAGTCATTTTCTGCGAGCAGAAGACGCTGATGTTCATGCAGGGCGAGGTCCCGGAAGGTGACTACGAAATCCCGCTGGGCAAAGCGGCCACCGTCCGCGAGGGTAGCGACGTGTCGCTCGTCGGGGTCGGGCGGACCGTTCACACCGCGGTCGAAGCTGCGATCGCACTCGAAGCCGACGGCATATCGGCTGAAGTCATCGACCTGCGCAGCCTGTCTCCGATGGACGAGGAGGCCATCCTGGCAACACTCGAAAAGACGGGACGACTCGTCGTGATCGACGAAGCAACACCACGCTGCGGGATCGCCAGCGACGTCGCGGCACTGTGTGTCGATCGTGGCTTCGACTTCCTGAATGCTCCCGTCAAAAGGGTCACCGCACCGCACACACCGGTGCCGTTCAGCCCAGTGCTCGAAGACATCTTCCTCCCCACTCCGGAGCGTGTAATCCGCGCGGTTCGCGAGCTGCTGTAGATGCCGATCGCCGTGGTAATGCCGAAGTTGGGAATGACCATGCAAGAAGGCACGGTCATCGAGTGGCCGATCGAAATCGGGGAGGAGGTCGCGAAGGGCGATATCGTGCTGATCATCGAATCGGAAAAGGCCGAGATCGCGATCGAAGCCACAGGCTCCGGCTACTTCCGACACATCTACGTAGCACCGGACGAAGTGGTCCCGTGCGGAACGGTACTGGCTGCGTTGACGGAAACTCCCGATGGTGATTTCGACGCGGATGCGTTTCGCGCCAGCGAGTCGATCGTCGCGCCGAAGCCTGCCGCGATCGCGATGTCCGCATCGCGCCCGAACCCAGCTGCTTCGAGCGCTCCCCTGAGGGCGGGAGCACCCGCGACTCCGGCCGCCAGGCGGCTGGCAAAATCGCAGGACCTCGATCTCGACAGCATCGCTGGAAGCGGACCGAACGGTCGGATCACCCGCGAGGACGTCGAAGCACTGATCGAGCGTCGAGCGGCGCTCGTAGCGGTGGCGGACGGCGTGAGCCTCGAGGTTCCGGTGACAGGCGCTGGAGGCGATGCACCCAGCGTGTTGTTGATTCCGGGATTCGGAACCGATGTCTCCGCTTTCGCCCGACAGATTCCGGTGTTAGCGGAGTCGTTCCGGGTGCACGGAATGAACCCGCGTGGCGTGGGACTGTCGGACGCCCCGGATTCCCCGCACTACGCCATCGCCACGGCCGCCAATGACGCCGCTGTGCTGCTGGAGAAGCCCGGGCACGTGATCGGGACCAGCCTCGGTGCCGCCATCGCTCTCGAACTCGCGCTCGAACACCCCGAGCGCGTTCTCTCGCTCACGTTGATTGCACCGCTGGTGCGCGCGGAGCCGCGGTTGCTCTCGGTGATCGATGCGTGGTGCGAGATGGCTCGGGAACTCGCACCGAGTACGCTGGCAGCTGCGCTGCTGCCGTGGATGTTCTCGAGCGCGTACCTGGCGGATGCGGGTAAACGAAACAGAACACTGCGTGGCCTGGCCCAGACTGTGACACGGGTCGACGCGAATGCGCTGCGGCGCTGGGAGATCGGGCTCGGCGAGTGGTCAGGAAGCCGCGAGGCCGATCTGGGGCGTGTCACGGTGCCAACACTCGTGATCTTGGCAGGAGACGATCTGTTGACGCCCGGCGGCGAATCGATCGCCTCCGCGATTCCGGGCGCGAAGTCAATCGTCGTGGCCGGTGCCGGGCACGCGGTCATGCTCGAGGCGCCGGACGCCGTCAACGAAGCGCTGCTGTGTCACCTATCGGCTATCGGCGGGAGAACATCATGAGTGAGTTTGAGTGGATACGGGTCGAGGATATCGCGACCGCGGTCCGCCGCATCACGTTGAATCGGCCCGACAAACGCAACGCGCTGAACAATCAACTGCGCGGAGAGATTTTCGCGGCGCTCGAGCAAGCAGACCGGGATCCCGAAGTGCGCGTGTCCATTCTGCGCGGCGCCGGAAAGTGCTTTTCCGCCGGCTATGACCTCGGCGCCAACAACGCCGTCGACCAGCCCTATCACACTTCAGGTGGCGATGGGAACTGGCCGCGCCACGTCGTCGAGGGCTGGTTCCGCATTTGGGATCTGCAAAAACCGGTGATCGCACAAGTCCACGGCTACTGTCTGGCGGGCGGCAGCGAGCTCGCGACTTCGTGTGACCTCGTCTACGTCGCCGAAGACGCGCAGATCGGTTATCCGCCGGTTCGGCTGATGAGTCCGCCCGATATGCAGTACCACCCGTGGATGGTTGGGATGCGCCAGGCAATGGAGTTGATGTTGACCGGCGACGCCATCAGTGGTGTCGAGGCTGCGCGCATTGGATTTGCCAACCGCGCCTACCCGGCCGGCGAACTCGACAAGAGCGTGCTCGAGATCGCCGAGCGAATGGCGAAGATCCCAACGGATCTACAGCAGCTCAACAAGCGAAGCGTGCACCGCGCGATGGAAATCATGGGAATGCGGGCCGCGCTGCGCGCGGGAACCGAGATCCAAGCGCTCGGCTTCCACACGCAATCGACCCGCGAGTACTTCAAGGAGTTCTCGAAAGGGGTCAAGCACGCGCTGAATGCGCGAGATAGCCAGTTCGGAGACTACCGCACGGACACATCCAATACCCAGGCGAATAGCCACAACGAGGGAGACAAGTAGATGGATCTCGGACTCCAAGGCAGGAAGGCAATCGTCACTGGCGCAAGTCGCGGCATCGGACTCTGCATCGCACAGGCACTGGCCGACGAGGGAGTGGACCTCGCGATCTGTGCACGCGGTGCGGAGGGACTCGAAGCGTCGGCGAAGGTGCTCGAGGGCCGCGGTGTCCGCGTCATAGCGAAAGTGGTCGACGTGGCGGACGCTGATGCGCTGAGTGGCTTCATTTCAGGGTCGGCCAAGGAATTGGGCGGACTCGACATTCTGATCGGAAACCCGAGCGCGGGTTCTGGCGGCGGTGAGAAAGCCTGGCGCGCAAACTTCGAAGTCGACCTGCTGGGTTCGGTCCGCAGCGTCGAAGCGGCGACACCGTTTCTGGCCGAGTCCGATGCGGGGAGCGTGGTATTCATCGGTACGACAGCTGCCATCGAGACATTCATGGGCGCCGGTTCTTACAACGCAATCAAAGCCGCGTTGGTCGTACATTCCAGCGGACTCGCGCAACAGCTCGCACCGAAGGGAATCCGCGTCAATACGGTTTCGCCCGGCCCGGTCTACTTCGAGGGCGGCGCCTGGGCGATGATCGAAAAGGCCATGCCGCAGATGTACGAGTCGACACTGGCGTCGTGTCCGCAGGGTCGAATGGGCAGCCCCGAAGAAGTCGCCAACGCGGTTGTGTTCCTATCGAGCCCGCGCGCGAGCCTGCTGACTGGCGTGCACCTGATCGCGGACGGCGGGTTCACCAAGCGAGTCAACTTCTGATTCTCAGAGTGTAAATCGAGAGTGTATATCGAGTGCAAATCGGCGACGTAAATCGAACTGATTCGCGGCCTGTTTCGCGGAGAAAGTTTCACAAAATGGGAGATACCCGATGGCTCTGATGCGAGCTTATCTGGTGGCCGGCGGTAAGTACCACGATATCGACTTCGCGCGGGTCGAACTGCTCAAGCTGCTAGGCGAGTTCGAGGATGTGCGGGTTCGCGTCGGCGAGGACTACAGCGATCTCGATGCGATCTCCGAATCCGATTTCCTGGTCACCTACACCTGTGACGTGAAACCGAGTCCCGGACAATTCGCGGCGCTTCGCGCCTTCGTCGCTGGCGGCAAGCGATGGCTAGCGCTTCACGGCACCAATTCCGTGATGGAGTTCGTCGCTGGTGGTGTCGATTGCCCGCGAAGTGCTCCGGAGTTCATGGAACTGTTGGGCAGCCAGTTTCTCGCACACCCCCCGATCGGCAGATTCGAGGTGATGGTCTCGAATACCGAGCATCCACTCGTCCGCGGGATCGACACCTTCGAAGTGGAAGACGAACTCTACCTGTGCGAATACCACGGCGAGCTCGAGTCGCTGCTCGAGACGCGCTTCAGCGGCAAGGCCCTGGGATTCATCCAAGACGACTGGTCGGACGACGCGCCGCGCCTCGTGATGTATATCAACCGCGTCGGCGACGGCGAAGTCTTGTATTGCACACTCGGCCACTGCCGCAGCAAGTACGACATGCGGCCCGTCATGGATGAGTATCCGATGACCGAGCGGGGCGCCTGGGAGACTCCGGTCTTCTACGAGCTGCTTCGCAGGGGGCTCAGGTGGGCCCAGCGCACCCGTTCGGACTCCTGAGTCGCACCGCCATTCGCTGGAGCGTTTCCGGTAGCAGCGTGATTCTCAGCCGAGTGGCCCTGATACTGGCTTGCTGCTGGATCGGCTGCGGCACAGCGAAGAACCGACCCGGACCCGACGCGCCCAACGTCGTCTTGATCATCATCGACACCCTCCGCGCAGATCGACTCGGCAGCTATGGGTTCCCGATCGCGACCTCGCCGGCGCTCGACGAAATCGCAAGACGTGGCGTGCAATTCGATCGCGCGCTCGCACAATCGAGCTGGACATTGCCTTCGGTCGGCTCGTTGCTCACCTCTCGCTATCCGCGCAGCCTCGGACTCTACTTGGAGGAGAAGCACGCGCTGAGCGACAACTTCGAGACCCTGGCGGAGGTTCTGAGGCGCAACGGATACGCGACGCTCGGCATTACAGCCAACCCCAACATGAACTCGACGTTCAACTTCGATCGGGGCTTCGATGTCTACGTCGACAGCACGGTGGTGTTTCGAGCCAGAAAAGAAGACGTCCCAGAGGGAAATCGGTGGTGGAACGAGACGCCGTTGCGCACGGCAACATCGGTATTCAGGGAGGCGTTCGAGTTGATCGAGCAATCCGCGAATCGCTTCCCCTATTACCTGCAGCTCAATCTCATGGAGGTTCACGAGCACATTCGACCGAACATGCCGATGATCCGAAGAGACTACTCGGAGCTGTTCGAGGGCATGCCAGATCGAAGCTATCTGCTGGCCGTCAGGCAGGTAACCGACGACGTTGCGGCGTTCATACGGGACCTCAGCGCGAGAGCGGGATGGGACGACACACTATTCGTTGTCATCGGAGATCACGGGGAGGGCCTCGCGGACCACCCGGGCGTCGCACAATCCGACCTTCACGGCTCGCTGCTCTACGAGTCGCAGCTGGCGGTGCCCTGGATCATGTTCAATCGTCAGTGGCAGCCGCGCGCTTCTCGCTTGGCGACGCCCGTCCAGCTGCTCGATCTGCTTCCGACGGTGTTGGACTACCTGCATATCGATGCTCCCCCCGGGCTTCAGGGGCGATCTCGACTGCCGGCACTCGAAGATCCATCAGACGAGGCGGAACCGCCCGCTCTGTTCGTTGCCGAGACCTCCTTTCGGGGGTTGGACAAGATCGCCGTCTACGGCGCGGATTGGAAATACATAGAGAACCGCGAACCGCATCCAGGAGTCTCACGCCGCGAACTTCAGGCAGTCGGGGGCGGGGAAAACGGTGACCTGACCAATCAGATCTCCGAGCACAGCGAGATCGCGCGAGAGATGCGGAAGTTCCTCGGAAGCTGGGAACATGAACATCGGCCGGCCGCGCCGACACCGGTGAAGGGAGGGCTCTCACAGAGCGAACGCAGCCAGCTCGAGGCGGTAGGCTACCTCCAATGAGCGTACGCTCTCACAATATGGAATTGCACTCCCTACCTAGGCATTTCTCTCCCTAGAGATCCCCATCCAATCGCTTCTCGTACAGCCGCGAGGTTCAGCTGCGGGCCGCGGTCGGGCTGAGAATCAGGTCTGGGTGCTTTTCCTGAAGTCTATCGAGGTACCACGGGCTCTTGGCCAGTACCACCATGCGCCCGTCGCGGTCTTCGAGCAACTGGGTTTCGGAAAATCGGAATAGGTCCGTGTCAGTGTCCGGCCCCAACCAGCGTGCCATGACGTACGGAAGCGGCGTCAGCTTGAGACCGACCTTGTACTCGGTTTGCATTCGGTGCGTCAGCACTTCGAACTGCAGCGCACCGACGGCTCCGAGTACCGGCACCGCGGTACCCGCGCCGCGTTCATTGAACAACTGCACGGCGCCTTCCTGTGAGAGTTGTTCGAGCCCCTTGCTCAGACTCTTACGGTTGAGCACTTCGGCTACTTCGACGCGCACGAAGTGTTCTGGGGAGAAGCTCGGAATGGCCGCGAATTGGAACTCGCCCGTCTCGCACAGCGTATCGCCAATTCGATAGCTACCCGAATCGAACAGTGCCACGATGTCGCCCGGGTAGGCGACATCTATGCTCTCTCGGTCGCGCGCCTGGACGAGTGACGACTTCGACAAGCGCACCTTCTTTCCGGTGCGAACGTGTGTCGCGCTGCCTTCCTTGACGAAGCGCCCAGAACAAACGCGCAGGAACGCCACGCGATCTCGATGGTCCGGGTCCATGTTCGCCTGGATCTTGAACACGAAACCCGAGAACTCGTTCGTGACCACATCGATCGGACCCTGGTCAGAACTCCGTGCGCCCGGACACGGAGCGATCTCGAGTAATCGATTCAGAAACGGCGAAACGCCGAAATTCGTCAGTGCGCTCCCGAAGAACATCGGTGTCTGCTCGCCGGCGAGCACGTGTTCCATATCGAATGGGTCCGCAGCCCCGTCGAGTAGTTCGAGCTGCTCGCGCACCTCGCGCCCCGTCGAGCCCATCGCATCGACGACGGGCGCAGAATCGATCGGGCCCTCCACGTCGGACTGCTCGACGAGCCGCGTGCCGTGCACGCCTCCCGAAAACAGCAGCAAGCGCATTCTTTCGCGATCGTAGACACCGCGAAACTCGCTGCCCGCACCGACCGGCCAGTTGACCGGAACGGCCGCGATCCCGAGCACATCTTCGATATCGGCCATCAGTTCGAGGGGGTCGCGGCCCAATCGATCCATCTTGTTCACGAACGTGAAGATCGGGATTCCGCTCATGCGACAGACTTCGAACAGCTTGCGGGTCTGTGCTTCGACGCCCTTGCCTGCATCGATGAGCATCACCGCCGAATCGGCCGCCATCAGTGTCCGATACGTATCTTCGCTGAAGTCCTTGTGACCTGGGGTGTCCAGGATATTCACGCGGTGACCACTGTGCTCGAAATGCATCACCGAGCTACTGACAGAGATGCCGCGCTGTTTTTCGAGTTCGAGCCAGTCGCTGGTCGCGTGGCGCGCCGCCTTCTGGGCGCGCACGGCTCCGGCTTCACGGATCGCGCCACCGAACAGCAGCAGTTTTTCGGTCAGCGTGGTCTTGCCCGCATCCGGGTGCGAGATGATGGCAAAGCTGCGACGCCGCGCGACCTCGCGGGCGAGTTCGCGCTGTTCCGGAGTCGAAAGATCCGGAATTGAGTCTTGTAAGGTGGGATTTTTTGCCGATTCGGTCGTCATGGTCGTTTCTGCGGAGGTCCTATTCCCGAACCAGCGCCACTGGGCGGGTCAGAGCAGCTGGCGCCGAGCGCGTGGTGTACCACAGGTCTATGCATCGCCCCATGACTATGCCCCGTGGGGATATCGGAAAATGAATGCGGGAAATGGCAGAAAACACCTAGAAGACGGAATTGGACGGATACTCGCGACTGCGGTCTGGTACGAGGAATTGTCAAGCCAGTGTGCCAAGGGAAAGCCAGCCCGTTCCGGAACCTTGACCCGGCATCGAGAGGTTCCTGTTCGCGGCACAGGATCGCGATACTCGAGCGTGCTGGCACCGAGCGCGGCGGATCGGAAGCGCCACGAACGATAGCTCCAAAGTTGAATTGGGACTCGAAGCCGGCTGCGGGGGCGCGTCGTAGATTTCCCCATCATGATAGCCTCTCGATCCGGAGCGAAACATGAAAAACGAGTTGATCGAATTCCACCGGGAAACCAGCTTGCGAGCGAGGCGTTGACTTTGGCTCGACAGCGGCGGCGGGCCCACGTATCGATTTCCGTTACATGGAAAAAAACTTGAATCGGGCACTAGTCGAATACGTGCAATGCAGTCTTGACGTCGAAGCAGATCGGATGGTGCGCGGCGCGTTCACCGAGGAATTCCAGGAGGCCGTTCAGGCTTTCCAGGCAAAGCGAACGCCTCGCTTTCTCGGACGCTGACGGGTGCTGCAAAGGCGATTCGTCCTGATCTGTCCCGAGCCGATCCAGCGTCTGCAGCAGGGGATCGGCATCCGAATATGCGAGATGGCCGCAGAACTGGGAACGCTGGGAGAGGTGTCCGTCTGGGCGCCCGACGTGTCAGAGGGATCAGCGTTCCCCTTCGAAGTGCGCCGCTTCCCCGAGACCGACTTTGTCGAAGCACTC
>JAQBGU010000122.1:0-24337 GCA_032128375.1 Deltaproteobacteria bacterium
GCTCGTTGTTGCCGACCTGCGTGCCGGGCGCCTTCACGACTTGTCCGACGAGGAGTCCCGCTTGCAGGGGCTCGACAAACTTCGCGCAATTCGAAGCGATCTACCGGCGATTACACACGTCGATGGCAGCGCTCGCATCCAGACTGTGCATGCTCGAACCAATCCGCGCTTCCACGAGCTGCTGTCGGAATTCAAACGCATCACCGGATGCGGCGCATTGGTCAACACCAGCTTCAATGTCCGCGACGAGCCGGTTGTGTGTTCACCCGACGACGCCTACCGATGCTTCATGGCTACCGAGATGGATGTATTGGTGATCGGAAACTGGGTGCTCTACAAGGGAGAGCAGTAGGTGGAAGACGATCGCGTAGGCGCTCTCGTCCCGCTATTTCCCGACCGGATCCTCGCGACACTGAAGTCGCCCGGCGCGGACGACTCGGATTCGATCGAGTTGGCCGACGGCGGGCTTCGTTCGACGACTTCGGGGCAGCTCTTCCCGAATGTCGACGGTGTTCCCTCGCTTTGGGGTGGTGAAGCCGAAAACGACGACGTTCGAGAGCGTGTTCGGGATTTCTACGAAGAGAACCCTTTCCCGGGTTATGAAGGCTTGGAGGAGTATGGAGAACTCGTCAACAAGGGACGCAACAACCCGTTCACCGTCGAGCTGTTGAAGGCGATCGGGTACAACAAACTGGTGCTCGAATGCGGCTGCGGTACGGGGCAGCTGAGTCACTATCTGCAGCTCAACAACAATCACGTGCTGGGTGTCGACATGACGCTGAACAGCCTCGCTTTGGCGATCGAGCACCGGCTGCGCAACCGGTTGTTGCGCAGCAGTTTTGCGCAGATGAACATTTTCGATCTCGCGATCAAAGACGAATCGTTCGATGTCGTGATCTCCCACGGCGTGTTGCACCACACCTACGACGCGCGCAAGGCGTTCGCGTGCGTGGCGCGCAAGGTGAAACCTGGAGGGATCGTCATGGTCGGGTTGTACAACTCGTACGCGCGCATCATGACGTGGTTGCGTTCGAAGTTGGTCAAGACTCTTGGAAACCGAATCGACTATGTCGTGCGCAACCAGATACGGGATGAGCGCAAGGCGAACATCTGGATCCAGGACCAGTATTTCAATCCACACGAGACGTGGCATTCGATCGGTGAGGTGCAGGGTTGGTTCGACGAGAACGGGATCGAATTTCTCAACTGTTTTCCGCGAATCCTCGGAAGCAGTGGTGAGGATGACCCGGGCTTCTTTGCATCGAGTGACCCCGGAACGCGCTACCAACGCGCGATCACGCAACTGTCATGGCTCGGAACCATCGCGCGCGAAGGAAGCCTGTTCGATCTGATCGGCCGCAAACGGAAATGAGCAGGAATGAACGAAATGGCACGCTGATGGTTGAGCAGACCGAGCAGAGCCGACGGGTTCGCCGCTTACCAGCGCTGGCGGTACTTCTCGTGAGTTGCATCATCGTAGTGGCGATCGTCGAGGGTGCGAGTCGGCTGCTGATTCCGAACCGGTACTTCGTCTGGCCCCCGAACTTCAACGCCCGATTCGACGCCGGAGGCGTGATCAACGGTGTCGCATTCCCCGGCGAGCTGACCATCAACGCCGCGGGAATGCGGGGCGATCTGCCGACGGACGCTACCGAGTACCGAATCCTCGCGGTAGGTGGAAGCACGACGATCTGCGTCTATCTAGACGACACACGCGCCTGGCCTTATCTGTTGCAGCAGCAGCTCAATCAGTCGATCGGCCGCGAAGCCTTCTGGGTCGGTAATGTCGGCCGGCCGGGTCACAACACCGTTCAGCACATCCTGCAGGTCGAAAAATTGATCGATCAGTACCCGCGTATCGATAGCGTGGTGTTGCTGCTCGGAATCAACGACCTGATCGCGCACCTGCTATCTGTCACCTATCCGGAACAATCACTGGTGCCCGATGCACACCAGAAGCTCGTGATGTCTTTCAGCGTCTTCCCCGGATGGGACGACGACACGCCTTGGTTCGAACGAAACCTGATCGGACGCGTGCGGCGCCTTTCGACCTGGCGTCCGTTGCCGGGCACCTCAGATCTGCAACCGATGGACGAGAGGGGAAATTTCGTGGCGGCGCTGCGGGGGTTCCGCCAGCGTGCAGGACAGATCCGCCGCGATTTGCCGGACTTGAGCGCAGGCCGCTTGAAATATGCGGCTCGCTTGCGCGAGATCACGGAAATCGCCAAGCGCCGCGGCGTCAGAGTCCTGTTCATGACCCAGCCGACACTGTGGAGCGACAGTCTCTCGGCCGAGCAGCGCAAGTTGATCTGGGCTGGCGGCCCTCCGCTGCACAAATTGCGAGACGGTGCGACTTATCTGGCTGTCGAGGCGCTCGCCGAAGGCATGGCGCAATTCAACGATACGCTGCTTTCGGTCTGCCGCGACGAAAATCTCGAGTGTCTGGATGTCGCAGCGATGATTGAACATTCACCCACGCTGATGTACGACGATGCGCACTTCACCGATCGCGGTTCAGCGCTGCTGGCGAGTCAGATGGCTGAATTTCTGATAGCGCAAGGACTACCCGCATCGAACTTGCGCCAGTCGTCGCCATGAAGTTGTACACTCGACCTGGTCATTGAGGGCCCTCGAGGGAAGTTTGATTATCCCGGACATCGCGAAAACACGGCTTGAATTCTGCACAGGGCTGATCGTGGATAGACCGACCTCTCTTCTCCGACAAAGAAAGCCGCACCTGGTCAGAACTTCCGTCGTTGTATTCGCGGTGCGGTGTTTCACGATCCTCTCGAGTTGGTTGGTGCGTTCGCCAGCGATACTGCTCATCGCTTGCGATGGGGGGAGCGCCCTGAACCCTTCCGATATCAAGCCCAATATCGTGATGATCCTGGCCGACGATCACGGCTACCCGTATTCGGCTTCATGGGGTCCAGCGTGGTTCGGACGCCTCGACTCGACGAACTCGCTCGAGGGGGCACGGTCTATCCCGTCACCTACAACACCAGCAGTATGTGTCGCCCCTCGCTCCAAACGCTTCTGACCGGCTTGTATCCGCACGAATATCGACGCGCCCAGAGCGATCTCGAAGCATCGGAGGGCATCACGCTCCACGGCAGCGAGGTCAGGCGATTCTCGACCCTACCGCGTGTACTCGGTGATCACGGGTATGCATCATTCCAGGCCGGGAAGCTGTGGGAGGGGTTGTATTCGGACTCCGGATTCAGCGAGGGAACGAAGACCGAGCTGACACCGCAGCCGAATGGGTTTCCGTCCGCCGGGGGGGATATGGGCCTGGATATTGGGCGCAAGACGATGGCACCGGTGTTCGACTTCATCGACCGAAACGTCGAGACACCCTTCTACCTGTGGTTCGCCCCCATGCTGCCTCATTGGCCCTTCGACCCCTCACGCGAATACACTCGCCAATATGACGATTCAGATCTTTCGGATAGCTCCATCCGCTACTACGCGAACATCACACGCCTCGATGCGGTCGTAGGTCAACTCATCGACCACCTCGAAGAGCAGGGGCTTCGAGACAGGACGCTGATTGTTTTTCTGTCGGACAATGGTTGGGAGCAGAAGCCCGACGAGGTTACAAAGCTGACCATGGATTGGGGTGGACACGGAAAGGGGAGCATCTACGAACTGGGGATGCGCACGCCGATGATCTTCAATTGGCCGGGCCGGGTTCGCGCCGGCCAGGTCGAACACGGAGTCGTTTCCACCGTGGATCTTTTTCAGACGCTTATGGATTTTGCAGGAATCACGCCGTTCGACGACCGAAGCGGAATGAGCCTGCGTGCCGGAATGGAAGGAAATCAGGCGCATCCTCGCAAGCGAGTGATCGGCAGCGCATCGGTGGTGCTTCCTCGCGCCAGCGCTGACAGCGAACAGAGTTCCTTTACGAACGCCCTCTATCTTCGCGACGCGAAGTGGCACTATGTCTGGGCCCCGAACGAAGATCGCGACTGGCTCTTCAATATCGTGGACGATCCTCACGAAGAAAGAGAGGTCTCGGCGCAGCACGCGAAGCTGGTCACAAGGTTGCGACAGGCCATTCGGGCTTGGGAAAACGAGCGCAGCGGGCCGGTCGAGCTGTACCGGGAGCCCCTCTCCACGACGGCCCCCAAGGCGAAAATCTGAGGGAGCGATTCGCAGTCATCGCTCTGGCGGTTGTGGCGCCGGTCGTATTCTGGGTGTGCATCGAGATCGCTGCGCGCGTCGCGGGAACGCCCCCGTTGAGCGAGAACGACGCATATGTCGCGTACACGACTCAACGTCGCTGCCAATTCAGCTGGCGGGCGGCAGAAACGGCATGCTCCAATGAGCCATTGAAGCACCCCGACACCAGGCTTCTGGTCACCCTCGGCGGCAGCAGTGTCTTCGGCTATCCCCCCGGAATCCCGCCCTTCGCAGCGAGGCTGAAGAAGTTGCTCGATCACGCGGCGCCCAACGCCTGGCGTGTGGTGAATCTCGGGCTCCCCTGCAAGAACTCTCTCTTCCTTCGGAACTGCGCCTATCGCGCACTCGACGCCGGCGCCGAAGTGCTGGTGATTTACGCCGGTCACAACGATTTCGCGGGCTATGGAGTTTGGAACCCTTCGCGACAGATCTGGCTCGATCAGAACGCATGGCTCTACGACCTGGAGATGTGGCTGTCTCGGAGCCGCGCTTTTTCAGCACTGATCCGTTTGATGCGCAACGACACCGCGCCGAATTTGTTCCCGCCGCTGCCCGGGCCCGCGCAGATCGCAGCTGCCCAGCAGATCGTGGCTGCGGCCTTTGCCAGACGCATCACTTCCGTCATCGACGCAGCGGCGGCGCGCGGAACTCGAATCATCCTCTCGACCGTCGTGAGCAACCTCTACGAACATCCGGTCAAGCGCGCGGACTGGGATTCGAGTCCGCTCTACAACTCGGCCGCTCGGCCTGACCTGGTGGCCTGGGCACAGCGCTACCGGGAGGGGATCGCGCGACACAGGTCCGGCGATTTCGAGGCCGCGTTGTCGGCGTTCACAGCTGCGCGCGACACCTTCATGCACGGGCGAGCCCCAACGCTGCTCAACGAGCAGGTGCGCGAGCTCGCCTCACAGCATTCGCACGTGTCGCTCATCGACTTCGAGCGCCAGCTGCATACCTACGCGCCAGAGGGTATCGGATGCAACTTCTTCGGTAACGACTCGTATTGCGACCAGTTCCACCCGAATGCTCGAACCCACCGGATGATCGCCGCCGCCCTGCTCGATAAACTGCGTGAGCTGGGCTTTGTTCCCGCTCCGGGTGCGCGCCCCCGATGACTGAGGGGGTGGGCGACACTTGACGACGAGTCAGTGACTCACCTGGTGAAATTCAATACACCAATCAGAGTCGAATCGCAAATAGAAAAGGCGTTTACGCAGTGACCCGAACGATGCTGGCCATGTCGAGAAGCAACGTGCTACGCGTTGTTTCCACAACCTTATGACATCTCGCCGCTTCTACCCTCAAATATTCCTGGTCTCCTTCGCGGCGCTGCTGCTCGAGATCGCCTATACGCGCATCGTCGCCTTCAAGTTCTACTACTACTTCACCTATCTCGTCATCGGCTTCGCTCTACTCGGGCTCGGTTCGGGCGGCACGATCATCGCGATATCGCCGAGGTTGCGCGCGATGGCGCCGGGCCGACTGATCAGCTGGTGCTGCTTGCTCGGCGGGCTGACCGTCGCCGGCGGTTATTGGACCATCGCGCTTCTGGAGCTCGACACGTTTCGGATGTTCGAGAAGCCCCTCGAACCGTTCCTCTTCTTGTGGCTGTGCGCGGCGCTGTTCGCGACCTTTCTGGTCGTCGGAACGATTCTCGCCCGCATCCTGACGGCAACACCGAGTGCGGTGCATCGACTCTACGGGGCCGATCTGGCAGGGGCCGCGCTCGCGTGTGGCGCTGCCGTTCCCGTGATGAGCTGGCTCACACCCCCTTCGGCGGTGTTTGTGGCCGGGTCGCTACTGGTGCTTGCGGGAGTGCCTCTTGCACGCAGCGAGGCACCGCGCCTGATGATTCCAAGCGCGATCCTCACGCTGGTGCTCGCGGCCCTCGCGCTGGTTCCCGGAGCGGTGCCGGAACCCGTCGTCGATTCGATCAAAGACCTCAATCCGACTCGGATGGCAGAAACCGGCAGCAAATTGCTCTTCTCTCAGTGGAACCCGGTGTTCCGAATCGACGTTTTCGAGAGGAGGAACTGGAACGACCTGAATCTGATCGCGCACGACGGCAACATGGGATCCACCCTCCAGCGATTCGACGGCGACCTCGGAAAGCTCGGGCGCTTCGATCGAGACCCGCGCGCCTACCCGTTCCGCGTGGGCAAACCAGAGCCTCGGGTGCTGATCATCGGCGCAGCCGGTGGACACGAGATTCTTTCGTCGCTCTACTTCGGCGCGAAGCACGTGACCGGTGTCGAACTCAACCCCGTCACGGTGTCTCTTGTTCGCGAGCACTTCGCCGACTACACCGGCCGGCTCGCCGAGAACCCGCGCGTCACGCTGATCAACGCCGAAGGCCGCTCGTTTCTCACCGCCGACGAAGGAATCTACGATCTGATCTACTTCGTGGCACCGGACAGCTACACCTCGATGAATGCCGCAGCATCTGGGGCTTTCGTGTTGTCGGAGAGCTACCTGTACACCAGCGAGATGATCCGCGAGACCTTGAATCACCTCGCTCCCGAAGGCCTGATCTGTATGCAGTTCGGCGAGTTTTTCTACGATCGCAAGCCCAACCGGACTGCCCGTTACGCAGCGACCGCGCGGCACGCGATGTCCGAGATGGGGATTCGCGATTTCGACAAGCACATCCTCGTCGCGACGAACCCGGATTTCATCAATGTCTCGACCATTCTCCTCAAGAAGACGCCATTCTCGCGAGACGAGGTCCAGCGCTTCCTCGGCACCGCGAAGCAGATCGACAAGGCTCGGCCTCGCCACGCCTGGGGGTATCAGTTCGACGACGGTCTGGTGAATCAAGTCATCTCGCTACCGGACAAAGAACTCGAGCGCATGTTCGATACTCACGCCTACAACGTGGGCCCGATCTCCGACGACTCACCGTTCTTTTGGCACTTCGCGCGCTTCTCTGACTCCATCGGGCGGCAAGCCGACGTCGGTGCTGGCCTACTGGATTTCGACGACGCGATCGGAGAGCGTGTCCTGTTGGTGATGTTGGCAAGCTCTGCGTTGTTTGCCGGTGTTTTTCTGCTCCTGCCATTCGCGCTGGTTCGGGAGACCTGGGCGAAGCTCCCCTACAAGGGCCGAACCGGGCTGTATTTCGGCGCGCTGGGCCTCGGCTTCCTGTTCTTCGAGATCGTCCTGATCCAGCGGCTCACGCTGTTCCTGGGCTTCCCCACGTACTCGCTGATCGTGACACTCTTTTCGGTCTTGATCTTCTCTGCGGCCGGAAGCGTTGCGGCTGGTGCCTACACGGCACGGCGCGACCGCGCGCTGTGGATCCTGCTGGCCGCGCTCACAGCAACCGCATCGCTTCACAGCTTCGGGTTGCCCCCGGTCGTCGAAGCCTTGGCGGGTGCGCCGCTGGGGGTGAGGATCATTGTCTCCATGCTGTTCATTGCGCCTCTCGGGTTGTGCCTGGGCGCGTTCATGCCGCTCGGCCTGCACACGGTGGCGGGACTCAGCGACCACTCCACCGAGTACGTGGCGTGGGCGTGGGCGGTGAACGGTTTCTTCTCGGTGATCAGCTCTGTGCTGACGACGATCCTGTCGATGGCTTACGGCTTCAGCCTGGTGTTTGGTCTCGGCGTGGGGATCTACCTGGTAGCCGTGCTGGTGCTCCAGAGCCTGCCGGCGCCGGGGGAAGAGACGTCGCGCGCCTGACGTGACTCGGCGCGAAGTCAGATGTCGATTCGCCCTTTGTTTCGCCGATTGACTCGATTGTTTCGCGCTCGGATCATCATTTCTCTTCGAAGTAACCCAGCTGGCGCAAGCGCTCGAGCATCTCTTGTTCCGCACCGGAGGGAAGCGAGGTGATGTGCGGAACCGGCTCGGTGTCGTAGGTCGCGACCTTCGCCTGCCGGGGCGTCTCGATGAATCGGGCCACCTTGCCATCCATGTCTTTGGCGACCGGCATTCCCAACCAAGCCAAAAGCGTAGGCGTGACGTCGAGAATCGACATCGAGCGCACGCTCTTGCCACTTTGGATGTCGCGTCCGCGCGCAAAGATCACGCCGTCGATGGCCTTGTCGGTCTCGTGGATCCCCGTCAGGTATTTCATCCGAACGCCGGCTTCGAAACCGTGATCCGAGACGACCATCACGAGGTCATCGGGTCCGTAGTTCGCTACCAGCTGGCCAATCAGAGCATCGGTGTATCTGTAATATTCGCGCAGCGCGCGCGCCCCAGCCGCACGCTGCTCAGCCGGAAGCCGCATGGGTTCGGGATACAGCTCCGGGTGTTCGATGTTTCCCCACAAGAAGTGCGAGACTCGGTCGACACCTGCCAGGAAGACCATCATCAGTTCGGGGTGCAGTTCGTCTTCCACAGCCTGGGCGATCTGAACCACGATTCCGTCTTCGATGAAGCGTCGTGTCAGTTGGATCCGTCGACCTTCCGCGCCGGGTGGCAGCTTGGATAGGGTCTCAAAAGGGTTTGCCACTTCCGTAACGCGCCGCTCGCGCTCGAGAATGCCCGCCACCCGCGGCTGCCAGGGGGCGGGGTGCACGAGCTGGCCCAGCGGTACCTCCTCGGCCTTCGCAATTTCGAGTCGGCCCCGAATGTCGGCTCCCATCAGGTGATCTGCGACCATCACACCGTCGATCGGTTCCAGCGGGTAGGTGTTCCACCAGTTGACGACCCCTACCCGCATGCCGGCGTCGGACGCGATGTTCCACAGCGCATGGACCTTGCGATCGGTGGCCAACAACAGCCGGGAGTTGCCATCGGCATCGGGCCGCGAGAAGTCGTCGATTCCGTGTTTTTCCGGCTTCTTACCGGTAGCGATCGTGTTCCAGATGCGTGGTGAGAAGATCGGAATCGCGGAGCGCAATGCGCCGTGAACCCCTTCGCGCGCGATCGACGCGAGATGGGGCAACTTGCCTTCGGCGATCATCGGCCCGATCACCCGCATCGAGGCCCCGTCGATACCGATGAGCAACACGCGATGTGCATCCTCGGATCGCTGGCAAGCCGGCGACGCGATCAAGAGCAGCAGCGATATCAATCGAAGCTGCCATGTCGCGCTTCTGGTCGGAGCCCGCGGTCCGCGGTTCGGGTGGGTTGTCGAGAATCGTCTGCTCAATGGGTACGACCTGGAGCGCCTGCGCGCTGTCATGGGTCCCTCTCCAGGTCCGATCAGGAATCCGCTCAGTATACCGGCTCGACCGCGGCCAGCAGCACCTGCAGCGCCTAGCTCGATTCGCTGCGCCGCAATTTGAAGCGTGCGGTCGTCAACGCCGCGTCGGTGATCTCGATTTTCGTCGGGACTTTGTGGCTGTCGAGCACTTGCCTGCAGGCTGCCCGGATGCGCCGGTTGAGCGTCCGCGAGTCCTCGTCTTGTGTCGTTCGAATCCGAGCGCACACGATCTGTCCCATCAGCGCGTTCGGTTCTCCGAAAACGACAACCTCTTCGACATTGTCGACGGCGCCGATGACGCTTTCGACTTCGGCGGGATGAACCTTGCGGCCGCCAACGTTGATGAGATCGGAACTGCGCCCTTGAAAGCGGATGTACTCGCCGTCCACATCCACGCAATCACCGGTCATGAACCAGCCGTCTTCCGTAAACGGGCTATCTGCGTTCAGATATCCGAGCATCGTCGATTCCGCCTTGATCTCGAGCAACCCATCGACGACGCGCGTCTGGTAGCCCTCTCCGCCGAGCTTGACCCAAAGCGAATCGGAACTCTTCGACTTGGAGCGGAGCGTTCCCACCTCGGACGTCCCGAACTTCTGCATCAGCGTGGTGCCCGGAAACATCTCGGCACATTTCGCAAGCGTGCTATGCGGCATCATTTCTGCGCCGTACGTCACGATGGCGAGCGAAGACAGATCGTGGCGGCGATACGCGCCGCTGATCGCCAACAACTTCAGAAACGAAGGCGCCACCGGAAGCACGCGCACCCGGTGTTTCTCTACGAGCCTGCACACGCCGACCGGAGACCGGTCCTCGCACAGCACCAGACAGCTGCCATTCGAAAGGCTGTAGAACAGCGTGTCCAGCCCGCCGATGTGGTCGAACAACAGGAATGCCAACGTTCGGTAGCAGTGGCGGCGCGTTCGATACTTCCTCAACAAGCGGGTGAGATCGTGAACAACTCCCTTGGGTGTACCGGTCGACCCGGACGAAAACAGAACGAGACCCGGATGGCGTGCGTCCGCGAGTTGGCGATACAACGCGTGGTCGGCGCTCCTACCGGTCCTGCTGATCGCGAGTTCACGCGCATCGTCGAACCGAATCTCGAACGCGGCGTTTGCAATGCGGATGAATTCGCCGCTCTGTTCTTCGGAACTCGGCGCAATCGGAATCACGACGGTTCCGCGTTCGATCAGGCACAGCAGCGCGGCAACCGAATGCGGCGAAAATTCACCGTGCAGCGCAACGACTGCTCCGGAGCCAATCGACGCCGATTCCAATTGCCCGTGGAAGGCTGAAATCTGCTCGCGCAGCCATCGGTAGGGATACCCGTCCCCCCGGAAGACAAAGGCCTCATCGTCGGCGTGCTCGGCGAAAATTTCCGTCAGAAAGTCGAGGTGCATTCAGCGGCCCGACCGCGACGAGGCGCTGCGTTCGTGCCACCCCGGTCGCACGGCTAGACGCCACCGAGATAGATCACCTGCGAGGTGATGAAGTCGCTCTCGGGCTTGATGAAGAAATCGATCACATTCGAGACGTCTTCGAATGTACCGAGACGGCTGAGTGGGTAGCGGGCCAGCAACGCCTCCATCTTCTGCTTGGGTACCGATCGGATCAGATCGGTCTGGATCGGTGTGGGTCCGACTGCGTTGACCGTGATGTTCAGATCGGCAACTTCGCGGGCCAGCACGCGGGTCAGGCTGACAACGGACGCCTTCGAAGCCGCGTACATCGCTTCGCCTTCGAGATCGAGCGGGGTGGCCACGCTTGCCATATTGACGATGCGCCCGTTGCGTTGTCCCATCATCAACTTGACCGCCTCGCGACAACAGGTGAACGTGCCAACGACGTTGGTTTCGAGGATGCGCCGCGCTGTCGCGGTCGGTGTCAATACGAAATGGTTCATCGACGCGATCCCAGCGTTGTTGACCAGAATGTCGAGTCCGCCGAATTCCTTGCGAATGCCGGAGAACATCCGCTTGACGGCTTTCTCGTCGCTCACGTCGGCTTCGAAGTGTCGATATCGGGGGTGCTCGAATTCCGAGGTCGAGCGACTGCAACCGACGACTCGAAAATTCCGCTGCGCGTAGTACTCGACGAGGTAGCGACCGATGCCCTTGCGAGCACCCGTGATCAAGATCACGCGGGGGTCATCGGGCATCTGCTTCTTCCTTCAACAGGCGCTCGGCGTAGTCGACGAGCGACGCGACGCTCTGAAACGGACTGTTCTGCTCGGACATCGCCCGGTCGTCTGTCAGACTGAGTTCAGTGCCAACGACATCATTGATATTCTGCTCGAACAAGACCACCAACCGGACCAGGTCCATCGAGTCGAGCCCGGCGCCATCGCCGAACAGAACCGTCGATGGATCACATGCCAACCGGTCTTCGTCGAGCCGCTCGAGATTCGCTTCGGCCAGGCATTCATACAGCAGCTCCAACAGCTGCTGCTTGCCAACCTGTGCGGTCGTCATCTGTCATTGCTCCCGTTTTGTTTGCAGCGTCGAACGCCAAGAGCTGATGGCCTTCAAATCGGCTTCGCGGCTATCAGGATCCCATAACCGAGGACCTTCTCCTCCCACATTCGCTCCAGTTCGTCACACGCCCGTGAGAAATCTGCCAGCGCTCGCTCTCCCATCAGCGCGATCACCTCGTCGCGGTAGCGCTGCGTGTTTTGCTTCCAATTGGCGAACGTTGGCGCGGTCTGATCACTGATATCGTCGCTGCGCAGCACTTCGAGACCCGCTCCCACGCACCAGCCCCGGTAGGCGCTCAAGGTGGCCATTTTCGCTCGACCGAACACGCTGCGCAGCAGGTCGAACGCCTTGGCGCGCATCATGACATCGGGCAGTGCAAGCTCGCGATGCATGATGATGTCGCAGAGCAGAATGCGTCCACCCGGCTGTAGTACACGCGCCGACTCCCGGATCATCGCGGCTTTGTCGGGCATCAGGTGTGACGATTCCATCACCCAGACCCGATCGAACGATCGCTCTTCGAACTCGTTGGCCATCCCGTCACGCAGCTCGAACGAAGCCCGCTGCTCGAGCCCGCGTTCGGCGGCGCGCGCGCGCGCGGTTGCGACTCCGACCTCACTCGTCGATATGCCCGAGACGTGGCAACCGATGCGATCCACCAGGTACAGAGCCGGCCCGCCGATACCGCAGCCGACATCGAGTATCCGATGCTCGGCTTTCAAATCTCCGAGATCCGCCATGCGTTGGGTCAGTGCCCGGGTCGCTTCGTCCAACGTGGCGTCGAGTGGTTCGAAATACCCGTAGTGGAAGCTCTCTCCCATCAGATAGTGCCAGGCCTGCGTGATGCTGTCGTAGTGAATGTCGGGGCGGTCGGGCGAAACGCGAGACATGTCGGAACCTCGGGCTTCTAACCTAGCGCGGTTCTCCGCCCCGCATGAGGCACGCAAGACGTCGAGGCAGGGAGGATCAGGCGTCGCCGTCGAGCGCATCCGCAGAGTCGCCCGCTAGCGGGGTTCCGCTGCGAGTCTGCCCAGCGAACGGTTGATTTCCGCCGCCAACAGCTTGGACCCGCGTGAGTTGAGATGATCAGAGTCCGTGAATAGCTCGATCCTGTTGCCGAGCATCGATCGAGCGTCGAGCAACGCCAACCCTGGCCGGTCGGCAACCAGTTCCGCAACCCTCCGGTCGTGTGCATCGATGTCGACGTACTTTGCCGCCTCGTCGAGATAGTCAGCCGTCAACGGAAACTTGACCAGCAACACACGGATCCCCCGTGTTCGACACAGATCGAGCAACCGCAGGAAGTCGTCTACGCGCTGCGGATCGAACGCGTCGCGCTCACGCAAATGGATCGCTGCGGCCGACTGGGCGGCGCTCAGCCGCTTTTGCTTCGGGATCCCGCCGAGCCCGTTGGATCGGATCAACGAGCCCCGTTCGATCGGAATCGGGACGAGGTGCTCCGACTCGAGCGGACGGCCCGATTCGAGGTAGTGGACGATATTGGCGCGTGGAGCCACGTACGGTGCGAAGCGCCCTTGAAGCTGGCGCATGGCGAAATAGAGCGCGAGCTCGACCGCGGACAGTCCGGCAAGCAGCGCTTCGCTCGTGAACACGGTTTTTGTAGAGATCGAGGCAAGGATCCCGAGCGCATCGGCGACGGTCGCCGCCCGGAAGAACACCAGGCCCAGCACGAGCAGGTGGAATGTGAAGACGATCCAACCCGCGTCACCGATCCAGCTCGGCAGCGAAGCCGAGCCCAGCTCTCGCGCGCCGCGTCGCGCGAACGACCCGTGGGCGAAGCGCGCGCGCCGCGATCAGCAGGACGGCCTGGTAGCTTCCCCAGATCAGGAAGTTCCACTTCGCGCCGTGCCACAGGCCGACCAGCGTCCAGGTGATGGCAAGGCTGATGGTGAGCACGACGTCGATCGACGCGCGCGAACGCAGCGGACGGCTCAACGACAGCGGCATGAAGACGTAATCGCGAAACCAAGTCGACAACGAAATGTGCCAGCGCTCCCAGAACTCGCCAATGCCCCTCGACAGCAGCGGCCTGTTGAAATTTTCCCTCAGGCGGAAACCCAGCAAGCGGCTCGATCCGATCGCGATGTCGCTGTACCCGGAGAAGTCGCAATAGATTTGGAACGCGAACAGGTACGAGCCGATCAGCAGCGACAGACCGCTGTGTTGCGCCGGATTGGCGTAGACCTCGTTGACGTAGATCGCGGCCTGGTCCGCGATCACCAGCTTCTTGAAAAATCCCCACAGCATCAACGTGAGGCCCTGCTTCGCGCGCTCCCACTCGAAGCGGTGAATTTCGCCGAATTGAGGGAGCAGCGATTTCGAACGCTCGATGGGGCCTGCGACCAGCTGCGGAAAGAACGCCACGTAGACGGCGAACTTCCCCAGATGGCGTTCCGGCCTCCGCTGGCCGCGATAGACGTCGATCGAGTAGCTCAGGGTTTGGAACGTGTAGAACGAGATCCCGATGGGGAGCAGCACGTCGAGCATCGGGACGGCGACGGTCACGCCCGCGAATCCGATGATCTCGTGCAGCGTCTGGCTGGCGAAATTCGCGTACTTGAACGCAAACAGCAGCCCGAGGTTGCCAAACAGGCTGAGCCACAAGTACTTGCGACGCGCCGGCTTCGTATCGCAAGCACCCATCTTCAACGCGGCGAAATAGTCGATCCCCGTGGAGACCATGATGAGCAGGACGTATTCCGGCCTCCAGCACATGTAGAAGTAGTAGCTGGCGGTCAGTAGCAGAACCCAGCGAAAGCGGCTGGGTGTAGCGAAGTAGAGCGCGGCGACAGTCGGGAAGAAGACCAGGAACTGGAGTGAATTGAAGAGCACGCTCTCAGTCCGACTGCCGACGCGGGTCGTTCACCATCGATTCTCTCATTCGAGCGGGTTGGCCCGTATTGCGCGACTCGTCGCCCAACGTATCGACCGAGCGGATGATCCTAGGCGACGAACTCCGCAGCCGCCTCTGACTCCGCACCGAAGTGTCCACCGCCGAACTCACCCGCCAGAATCGCAACAACGAGGCTCGAAACCAGCGGTCCGGAATCGACCGGAATTCTTCGGATGAGCACGAAACGCTGTTTCCCCGTCAAGGATCAAATGCCGATAGTGATTGCAAAGCCGCCCGCTATGGTTGCTTCGCAGCCAGGATCGGACTTCCCCACCAAGCGTGCGAGCCGGGCGGAATTTTCTTGCTGGCCACGGCTTGGAGCCGAAGCGTGATCGAGCGACCCGCGAAACCGGAGAGATCGACCTCGATTGGACGCCAGGGGTTCGCGCGGCCGCTCCGAAACCCAATCGGTTCGCTGTACACCAGTTGGAATCGACCCGCGTTGTCACCCACCAGCGCTTCCAATCTGACTCCGCGCGCGTGCTGGTACTGACGCTCCCCCTCGAGGGTCGGAATTCCCACGTCGGCTCGGAAAATCGCGTCGTCCGGAACTTCGATGGAGAAATCCAATCCACCACCTCCGCTACCCAGCTCGAACGCGAGGGGGCGTCGGTTCTGGCGCGAAGCCAATTCCGGTGGCGCAGCGACGTTATCCCGTTCGACCCCGTCGACACCGCGCGTCCATGCGCGCGCTTGCGAACGCAGCTCGAACAGGTCGATCATGGCAGGACCGCGGTCCTCGCCCCGCTCGAGCACCAGAATCCAGCTGGGATGGGCCTGGTATTCGTTGGGAACCCGAAAGAACCGCTCGAGATAGGACGCAACGGCCGGGAGTTCGTCGCGGTAGTACAGGAACAGTGGCTGATCGATCTCACTCATCACGACATAACGCACTTCAGCTAGCGCGTTGATGATGGTCTGCTGCTGAGGTTCGGGCATGCCCGGGAGCACGCCGCCGTAGGGTGTCGGATTGCGGGTGTCGGTCGCGAAGTACAGCAGCGGTTCGGCTCGGGCTACGAAGATCGCCTCGCCCGGCTGCGTGCGCGCGCGCAGAAACGCGATTGCGCGCGACACGCCGGGATCCTGATAGGCGCGACTGACCGGGAGCTGTGGGACCCGTGGCCCCAGGCTCTGCGGACTGGCCATCTGGTGCAACTGGCCCGCCGCGACACATCCCGCCGTCCCCAGGGCCGCGACACACGTCCAGCTCGCCCACGACGCGGCCTTTCGCAGCGCGGCCTCGCGTGCCGAACCGACCGTCATCCAGATCTGCGCGGCCGCCGTCGGAAGCACGAACACCAGATGTCCCCAATCCGCGCGGGGAAAGAGATTGGCGATCATCGCGATGAGCAGCGCTTCACCAAACCACAAGCTCGCGGGCAGTGGCCCGCCTATTGCGCGATGGACAGGCGGAAGCAGGACGGCGATGACCGGCAACGCAAACAGAAACTGTGTCAGTGCAACGATCGGTGCACCGAAACCCGGGTCCCGAAGCGTCGGCAGCTGGGAGAGAATGCTGTACAGGTGCGGAACATAGAACGCCTGGTTCTGGCGCGTTTGCGCATCGAACTCACCGAGGGGCCACAGATTCACGTAACCCGACGCGAAGCTGTCACCGAGTTCGAATGGCATGACAACGATCGATTGAAAGAGTACGCCGAGATCACCGAGCCAGCCGAACCGGAGCCCTGTGACGATCGCCACCGATGCGCCGCCGGCGAGCATGTACAGCGTCTGCCGAACGCGCCGCTCTGCTGGCGCGTTCGCGAACAATGCGCTGACGAGCCCGACCGCAAGCACCACACCGAGATTTTGTTTGGTCAATGCAACGCACGCCACTGCAACTCCAGCCGCAGCCGAAAAGCGCGCCGATTCCATCCCCCGCAGCGCCGCGTAGGCGGCGAGCACACCCAGATGCAATGACAACGTCGAGTAGAAATACGTGGAATACAGCGGAAACAGCAGCGCCGGTGCGCTCGCCATCCCGGCTGCGACCGCATGCGCCGCAGCGCCGGCTCCCGCGCGTCGCGCAATTGCGTGCGCGCAGCCGGTCGAGGCGCCGGCCAACAACACCACGAGCGTTCGGCCCACGACCACTTCTTCTCCGAACACCCGAAACAGCATCGCGAGCAATTCGAACGGAAAGGGGCCCGAGAAGAACACCAGGTCCCGATACAGATGTTCGCCGTGCACCAGTCGCTGAGCGAAATGCACCAGCAGCCCTTCTTCGAGCAAGCTCGGCTCCAGCGGAATCATCGCCGCACAGGCGGCACTGCCGATCGCGGCCCACAGCCCGCTCGCCACGGGCGGTCGGCTCTGCAACCGCAGCCCGCCGCTATCGCCCATCTGATCACCCCGACCCGCAATGTCTTTCGAGGGCCCTCTGAGGCTCTCCGTTGCTGTACGTTTCAACACGTTGCAGCACCGAGCCGGCGCTGACATCTTCCGCTTGGCAGGCTGCGGAACAAAGGGTCCCGTCGCCACGAAAAAAGTCCGCCCATACGTCGGTCCAGGTCCATCAGAGAAACGGAGTTTCGCTCGTTGGGAGCTGTGGGCGCCACCAGACTCGCGCGCGGCAGCCGGCAGGAGCGGCTCGGGCACCTCGGTTTGATCATCGGCGTGAGTTGCGCGTTCGAATCGCTGTTCATCCACCACGGCATTGGCTGGCTGTTCGACGAAGGTTGGCCGCTGTACGCGGCGATGCAACTCCATCGCGGTGGCACGCTCTACGGCGACATCTTCTTCCTGTTTCCACCCGGGCACGTGCTGCCGGCCTGGGTCGCGTACGCGCTCGACCCCCCAGGCGTCGTGCTCGCTCGGATCTTCTATGCGGGTTTCAACGTGGCGTTGTGTGTCTCGATTTACTTGCTCAGCCGCAACCTGATGAAGCCGCTCTTCGCGCTGCTGGCGGCGCTCCTGCTGGCGGTGGCCGCTCCGCGCTCCCACCTGGTACACGTGTTGTTCGGCTACCGCTACCTGGTATTCAGCGTGCTGTCATTGATGGCTTTCTCACGGCGACTGCGGACGGGAGACCAGCGCTGGATGGGCGTCGCCGGGCTCTGCACCGGCGTGGCGTTGTACTTCCGACTGACTCCTGCGTTCGCGGTGAGCTGTGGCATCGCGGTCGCGGTCCTGTGCGCGGGCAGAGACTGGCGCGATTGGCTACGCGACTACTCGTTGTATGCCGGCGGAATCCTGCTCATCGCGCTGCCGGTGCTCGTCTTTTTTGCGAGTGGAGTCGGCCTCGATGCCCTGTTTAGCCAGGCGGTTTGGAGAATCCTGCCGCTGCAGGCGGCGCAGAGCATGCCCGTGCCGGAAATCATCTTTCCTACCAGCTGGAATCGCGAGCGCATCTTCGAGTGGTTCGTGGCGTTCCAATACTGGTTGTATCCGACCCTGTATGCGGGTTACATCGTCGTGCTGACGGGACAGTGGTACCGCTCGGTTCGACACGGGCGTGCGTTCGATCACGCACTGCTCGTCGCGATCGTCATCTGGGGAGCCGTCTATTTGCTTCGCGCACTCGGCAGATCGGATGAGCACCACCTGACGACCGCACTCCCGCCCGCATGCATTGTGCTCGCGCACCTGTCGGCCACCAGTGTCGGGTGGCTGCACGGCCGTGCAGCCACTGTGCCACGCGGATCGATCGGTCGTACCCTCGCGGGTGGTTTCGCGTGCGCAGCAGCGCTCGCCTTGTGGATCTGGCTGCAGGGCAGCGACCGGTATTTCGCCCGCGAGGACCGGGGCCTGCACCCGATCCATTCGCTCGGACAGCGCGTCGGTGTCTTGCGCGCCATGGACGCGCGGCAACTCGACCGCAGCGTCGTTCGGATTCAACAGCTGACCGAGCCGGATGATCGCGTACTCGACCTCACGCATTCACCGTTGATCTACGTGCTCGCGAATCGTCGCGGCCCGGGTTACGGCGACGTCGTCACGCCGGGCGTGTTCGACGATCCCGAGGATTTACGCGATTTCGTTCGACGCCTGCAACAGTCACCGCCGGCACTGGTGCTGTGGCCCAAGCAACCCTTCGATGAGTTGCGCTCGCGTTCGCTCGAGGTACAGGCGCCGTTACTCGCGAATTGGGTCTCCACCCACTACGAACGGGTGGGAGGCGACCAGACCCGTGAGATCCTGTTGAAGCCACGCACGCTACCGTGACCGATTCCGAATCGCGGCCAGCCGAAAACCCGAAACTCAGCCGTCTTCCGCATACCCCAACGCTTCCAGTCGCAACTGGAAGCTGCTCCAACGCGGCCCCTACCGGCAGGTGTTTGATAGATGTGCACGAACAGAAAGAACGGCTGGTCTGAACCTGCGAGATGATTGAGGTGCTTCATCGAAGCGGAAAACCCGGTCCCGTCTCCATCCGCCGGGGTCGAGTACGTTGCAAAGCCCCGGGCAAGCCGATATCGCCTTGCATGTTCCCCCCACTCGTGTGCGCATGCGTGCGGTAGCCAGCCGCATGCAGGAATTCGGCGAGTGTCGGGATATCAGCACTCAGGCTTCCCAACCAGCCCTCCGCGCCATTCAGGCGATTCTGGACACGATGAGATTCGGGATACAAGCCCGTCATCAGACTCATGTGAGAAGACGCAGTCTTGGGTGAGTGACTGAATGCGTGCTCGAACAGCACGCCATCGGCCGCGAGCCGATCGATGCGCGGACTCGTCGGCCGGTCGTGGCCGTATGCAGAAAGACGGTCGGCACGCAGCGTATCGATCGAGATGAGCACCAGATTGGGCGTCCGGGTACCACGTTGCGGGATGGCGTATCGATGCGCTCCGGCAGTCGAGGCGGACTCAGCTGGTCGAGCGATGGGCCATCACAGCCGACACTCAACACGGCCAACACGGCCAACACGCCCCCTGCGACGGCCGATACCACTACCCCTACCGCCATCGAGACAGGTGATTCGCCCGCAGAGCACACCCACATGGCTCGGTTATAGCCAACCGATCTCGACCGTGCGATCGATGCGCCAGACACTACTCGGCGCGATACTGGCGCACTTCCATGATCGTGCCGGTCCCGAACTGGCGAAACTTGCCGAGAAAGGCGATCTCGGTGTAGCCGTGGGTTCCCAGTGCTTCGGGTCTCAGCGGATAGTTGACATTGGCGCGCACCCACACGATGAACACGCGACCACTCGATCCGGCCAGCGCTTTCGCCTCCGCGAGCGTTTCTGTCGACTCGCGCACCAGCGCATTCTTGTCTCGAAGTAGACGGACATCGTTTTGAGCTCCCAGGTGATTCGCACCCGCTCGCGGAAACGAAACCAAACGCGCATCGTGCGAGAACCGCTTAAAATAGTATGCCAACGAAGCCCGACTCAGCGAGGTCGTGACGACCACATCCCCTGGCTGGGACGCTTTCACGATCGCGGCTGCGGCCGCTCGATCGCCTCCAACGACCTCGGTATCCCGATACGCGTCATACATCTCGAATTTCGCCACCATCGCCAACGCCAGGATGGCCAACCCGATCGACCCGCGAACAGCGACCGGGCGCAAGCAGGCGGTGCCGATGCCAAACAGCAGCGCGAATTCGGGAAGCATCATCTGGTCCACACGGCCTGGTACATAATGTGGCGTCAACCACAACGACAGCATCAACGAGCTCAACGCGGGCGCGGCCAGACCGATCGCAGGCCACAGCGCGACCGCGGCCCCCGCCGAGCCGATTCGCCGAATCGACAGCCAGCCGCCCAGGCAAGCAAGTGCACACGCGCCGAGCGTGGGGATAGACCACAGGGTCTTGAACGAGCCAAGCCAGCCATAGTTCAAGTACTCGAGACTCGGTGAAAACGATCGCAGTGACATGACAATCGTTCCCATTACACCGTGATGGTTCCACAGTGGCAGGTACCACGCGTAATGGTCTTCGTTCCCGAGCTGCGCCAACAGCGTAGGTACCCACGGCACGTAGGCCACGGCGACGACCATCGCAGCCAGCGCCCACATCCGAATCCGCGAAATCAGCTGGCCGGACACCGCAATGATTGCTGCGAAGGCAACAACCGCGTGTGCCGCGAAGTTGTGGTTGTAAAGCGCCAAGGTCGCCGCGCCGACCCACATCGCGAAATCGCGCGGTCGCCCGTCTCGGAGGTAGCGCACCAGCCCGGCCAGCGAGAGCAGGAAAAACAATCCGATCCACACGTACATGCGTATCTGCTGCGAGAAAAAGCTCTGGCTGGGATTGACCGCGAGATAGAATGCCGCCCACAATCCCGCCCGCGATGATGCGAGGTCGCGCGCTACCCACCAGGTCAAGCCAACCAACACCACCCCGCTGATGACCGAGAGCATCCGCAGAGCGACCGCGGAATCACCAAATAACGCGCTCCACGCGTGAACTGCAAGGTAGTAGAGCGGCGGGCTCGAATCGGCTCGAAGCCTGCCGAAGAGATCTGCGACCGGCTGTTCGGCCGTGAGAATCAGGTTGGCCTCGTCGACCCAGACGTCCGGGAAGTCCATCTCGTACAGCCGAAATACCGCGGCCAGGGTGAGGATCACGAGAAGCCAGTTGTGATCGCGCTGTGTGGTCTCGGCGGAACCAGGCGAGAGCGCAGGCTCGTTGTTCACGAACCGGCTCGGCTGTTTCGCGATCTGGTTCGGTGCCCACGCACTTCCCATCCGATGGGGCCATCGCGCTGCTCCCAGCTGGGACGGAGCGGCGCAGACCCCACCTGAACGACCTGGACGTATCGTTTGTGAGCCCAGTCGAGCAGATTCTGGCCGTAGTCCGTACCGAAGAGCGCGAGTCCGTACTCGGATGTATCGCGGTGGACGAGTGCTACGAAATCGGGCGGGTTGGCTTTGAGGTCCTCGAGAATTTCGTTCTCACCGAATACCTCCAACTCGGGCGGCATGAAATTCAGATGTCGGGTCGGGTTGATTCGACGTGTTAGGTAGTTGACCATCACACCCTCGGGCATCACCAGCAGCGTCGCGTGCGGAGGCAGCCTTCTTTCGACCCAATCTGTCAAGTTCACCGCCACACGCGGGCGGCGCTTCGGTTCGGCCCAAAAGCGGTCGCCCTCTGTTCCCACGACGACTGTCTTCGCGGTTGAAGATCGTTCTGATTCGAGCAGGCAGCCCAACGAGACCAGACCGAGCAGTGCCAGTGCTGCCCGACCGAACAATCGGCCGTCGCCGGACCGCCGCCGGATCGCGACCGGAACTGTGTGTAACAGCGCATAGACCAACACGAGCGCCCCAGGTACGAGCAATGCGAACCCGTAGCCGGCCATCCACGGCTTCAAGAATATCTTTGCGAGCAGCGCGAGGCCGAGGACCGAAAGACAGAGTTCGAGAATCGCGCGCGGCGCGCCCTCTTCGGATGGCCTTTGCCACATCTTGACCGCCGCAATCGTCGTGGTGACGGCGAGAAAGATCACGATCGGTCGAAAGACGCCCTCCCATTCGTACCAACCGGCCGCGAAGGGTGCGACCGCGACGACCGCGAGCGGGAGCGCAATCGCGAGACGATCGCGCAGCACTTGATTCGACACGACGATCGATCCGATGAGTGCCGGGAGCAACACTGCCGCCCATACGCCAGCGGCGACCGCCATCTGCAACAGGTTTTCGACCGGCTCGTCGATGCCCATGATCCATCGGTAGAAGTACAGCGACCGAACCTCGGAAGTGACGAGATGCGACCACCCCCCGGCCGCCCCGGCGATGGCGTCCGGGATCGGCATCGCCTGCGCGAGCAACACCACAGCCCCGATACCCGGCACCACTGTGCTGCCGAACAGGATCACCAATCGACGAAGTGGAGGAGTTGAACCCGGAGGGGGCGTCCGCAGCGAAGCCAACATGCCGACGCCGATCGCCAGGCTCGCAGCCGCGAACACCTCGGGCTTCGTCAATGCCGACAGGCCCAGGCCGAACCCGGCGAGCGAAAGGTCGAGCGTTCGGCCGCGTTCCAGGTGGCGTGCAAAGAACCAGATCGACAGCAGCGAAAGCGCGACTCCATGGGTAATGCCGTGCGAATAGGGCGCCAGCCAATTCATGTTTCCGGCGATTCCGATCAGATTGACTGCGAAAACGCACAGGAAGACCGCGACGCCAACCGTCGCGACAATCCTGCCGCCGAACAGCCGCGGGCCATCCGACCGGACCAGGCGTTTCAGCAGCCCGAAGATCAATGCAGACGTCCCGGCGATGACGACGATATTCGCCATCTCCAGCGTTCGCAGCGCGACCCCGAAAATCCCAAACCAAAGCGCATTCCAGTACGGCGAGAACGGCCCGTCCAGGTAGGCGATGTCGCGATACAGAACCTGGCCTTCGCTGAGGCGCCAAGGGACGTAGAGTTCGCGGCCGAAGTCGACCAGTGGATCGACCCATCCCGCCCAGTTGCGCGCAAACAGAAACACCGCGAGACCGACCAGTCCAAACAGCGGTGCGAGAGATCTGATCACGTCAGGATGGCGCCGGCGGGCGGCTCCCAACATCGCAAGTCGACCCGAAACCGAACCTGCGTAGCGCAGAGACACCAGACAGGGCACATGGGCTGGGAATAGCCCACCAATAACGCTTCTGCGAGCCGACTGCTCCCGAACGAAGTCGACGACTCACCAACCCGCGGACGTTCAGGTTGACCGTCGGTTCAGATCTTGGACAATGCCACAGAGCCCCTCGATTCCTTCGGCCCAGGAGAGTCGATTCGTGGCCTCCCGAGCCACGAAGGCAAAGAACGCGCCTTCGGCCTCGCAGGCCTTGCGCACATCCTGGCGATCAAAGTCGCTGTCAGCACGCACCAACACGTCCGCCAGACGCTGCTTCACGCGAGGCGGAGTCTGTTCCAGTGGCTCTGCGGCTCCGTGGCTCGAACGCAGGTTGCCGGGCCGATTGCGCACCGCCAGACACTCTCCGCTTCCCGCCAGTGAGGCCAACAACACGTTGTACGACCAGCGACCCTGGTAGTCGAAGTCCGCTCCTTCCTTCTGGACCCCGTAGAGGGGCTTGGTGTGACCGTCCAGATCCACCACCGCTACGTCCCGCTTCTGCTTCCGCTTCCCGGACAGATTCCCCCACACCGCGTCCTGGACCACATCGGTTGCCGCGCGAAGACCCGCAAGTGCTCCGGGGTTGCGCCGTTCATCGAACCGACGCAGGAAGTCTCCCGCTGTCGTCGGGTCTGGAAGCCGGCACGCGCCCAGCATCCGAAGCACGCCCTCGTCGTGCTGCAGCGTCGCCTGGTCCTCCAGACACTCCCCGCCGACATACAGGTTGAGCGCTTGCGCCAAAACGTGGTCCGACTCGTGGAATGGAAGATGAAGCTTCAACACGTGGACCCGGTCGTCGATCTCCTGCGCCACGCGAAAGCGCTTGAGAAACGCTGCAGCCAGTGCCAAGCCACCGAACGAGGTGACCGTGGAGCGTTCATCCACTTCCAGATGCAACCGCGGCAGCCGGGTCACACGACCCGACGTCTCAGGCCAGGCGAGCTCTTCTTCTGAAATTCCCGTGCCTGTGTTGACGTGACTTGCTCGCTCGTACGCTGTAGCTTTCTTCACTTGGGAGCGTCGCTTTCTGGAGGATCAGGTGTTCTGGAAAACCCAGATTACACCAGGAAGCGCGCTCCCGT
>JAQBGU010000123.1:0-11347 GCA_032128375.1 Deltaproteobacteria bacterium
TGATCGCCTCGCTCTCGAAGATCGAGAACGTCCAGCCCCGCTCGACCGACTGCTCCGGAACCTCGAAGTCGAAGCTGCCCGTTCCCCGCAGGCCCATCACGTTCCAGTTCCCCTTCAGCGCGACCCGATCCATGGGGACGATGAAGGCGCGGATCTGGGGGAGCGCACCCTCGAAGGGCGCCAGCTCGCCAGCCCGCATGACCATGGCCGATCCACCCATGAACTCGGCGTGACCGCAGCCGCTTCCAAAGGGGTAGTGGCCGGAGACGCGGAAGCCCCCCTCCTGCTCGTGGGCGACGCCCCAGCGGCGCGAACATGCCGGCCGCCGCCCGCGCGCGCGCGAGCACTCTGGCGGGCTCGGGTGCGAGGTAGGCGGAGTACGCCATCACGGTCGTGTTCTGCGCAAACGCCCAGCCCACCGAGCCGTCCGCGAACGACAGTTCTTCGAAGACATCGATGATCGTGCTCGGATCGGCCTCGAGTCCTCCGAGGTCCCGGGGGACCAGCAGCCGAAACAGACCGGATTCGACCAATTTGTCGACGATGGGCTTGGTCAGGGTCAGCTTCTCGTCGACGCGGTCCGCTTCCGATTCGATCAACTCACGCGGGTTCTGTGCAATTTTCAGCGGCGACGCCGTCATCTCGTTCTCCAATTTCGGGCGATGCTCACCGTTCAGCGTCCGAGTACGGACGGTACGACGAAGCGCGAGACCAATGCTCGTTCCTCATTCACGTTGTCGCCCGGCATGGACAGCAGCGAGACGATGACGCGAATCAACCAGCGCGCGGTCAACAACCGCTCGGCCCGCGCGGGCTCGCTTTCTCTCGCTTGGGCGATCGGAGCCAAGTGTGCAACGAATCCGTCTGCAAGCGCTTCGATCACCTCGGAGCCGCGCGACATACGCGCGGCAATTCCAGAATCCGCGAGCGCGAACCACGCCGCTGTTTCCGACGACCCTCGCACCTCGGCGACGGAGCGCACGATCGCCTCGATCAACCGTTCGCGTGGGTCGTCAATCCCGGCCACCGCGCGAGCGACTCGAGCCGAGATCTTCCGCGCCGAGTGATTCACGTAGGCGATGTGCAGTTCGTGGCGATTCTTGAAATAGCGATACAATGTTCCCCGCGAACAGCCCGCATGTTTCGCGATCTCCGCCATCCCCGTCGCCGACACGCCGAGTTCGCGAAAGGCGGCTGACGCCGCTTCGAGGATCTTTTCGACGGCCAGATCCGTCTGCTCCTCGCGCAACCATGCACCAGCCCGCCCACTACCCACTATGCCGCGCCCCGGGCGCGAAACGGCATCGACTCGTAGCGCCGAACAAAGTGACCGTTGGCGAATTTTCCCGCGTCGGGATCGACGACGAAATCTGGACACCGCGCCAGCAGTTCTTCCAGCGCGATCCGCGATTGCAGCCGCGCGGCCGCGGCCCCGATGCAGTGGTGCGGCCCATAGCCGAATGTGACGTGCCGGCGGATCCTCCGCGTGATATCGCAGTCTGATGCGGTAGGACCGAACTCACGCTCGTCGCGATTCGCAGAGGCGTACAGCAGCATCACCTTCTTTCGGCGCGGGATCGTCTGCTTCGTGCCCTCCACGTCGATCTCCACATCGCGGGTGGTCGTGCGGGCCAGTCCCTGGACAGGCGATGTCAGCCGCAGGAATTCCTCCAGTGCACGCGGCATCAACCCCGGATCCGCCAGCAGTCGCGCTCGCTGATCGGGGTGGCGCGAAAGCAGCTCTACTGCTCCGCTGAGTAAGCCCGTCGTCGTGTCGTTGCCTCCGGTAACCATCGTGAAGCCCATACCGAGGATCTGGGCCATCGAAACCGGTTCGCCGTCGATCTGGGCATGCACCAGTGTCGAGAGCATGTCGTCGACGGGATCGCTGCGTCGTTTCTCGATCAACGCGGCGAAGTAACCGAACATCTCTCCAACCGCTTCGCCGGCGCTCAGCACGTCGCCGAGTGCATTGGCTGCGACGATCGAATCGGTCCAGCGGTCGAACAGGCTGCGGTCTTCCTGTGGCACACCGAGAAAATGGGCGACCACCACGCTGGGCAGCGGCTTCAGCAACTCGCGGACGATGTCCCCCTCGCCCATTTCGCGCAGCCGTTCGACGCGCTCCACGACGAACGCACGGACCATCGGTTCGATCGCCTCGACCTGCTGCGGGGTAAATCGCTTGATGGAAAGTTTTCGCAGCTTGGTGTGGCCCGGAGGATCCATCATCACGATAGGCGCCTCGACTGACAGCTTCTCCATCTCGCCGTATGCCATCGTGAGACCGTCAGCCGACGAGAACGTCGCAGCGTCGTTGACGGCAGCAAACACGTCGTCGAACCGCGATAACACCCAGTAGTCCCCGTCATCGGAGGCCACGCGGTGGACCGGGTCGTGATCCCGAAGAGCGCGATACATCGTGAACGGGTCGCGCCAGCTTTCGCCGCCGCGGGGTTCGAAGATTGCCGAGCCGGTCTTGGGCATTTGTCCCTCTAGAAATTCATCGATTGGGAAGAGCTATAGAACAAATATCAAAATATGTCTCACAGAATCGACAAGACAGCTCTATTTGACCTGTAGCAAGTCGTTACGGGTTGCTCGTTCGCCGTCTCGGGGCGAGCGCCTCCACCTCAGCGGCTGAGCACCTTCTTTCCGCTGGCCAGCCAGAACGCGCGTTCAGGACGGGTTTGGGTGACGGACTGACTCCAGGAACGCCGCCGCTGCGCGAACCGCGTAGGCGCTGCGGACGGAGTGGAACGTGTCGAAGGCGTGCTGTCCGCCCGGGAACTCCAGGTAATGGACCGCGCTCTTGGACTTTTCGCGCAGCGCTCTTGTGAACTCGCGGGCTTCGTTCGCCCAGGCCAGCGAATCGTGACTGCCTTGGATGAGTAGGAACGGCGGCGCTTCTGCCACGACCCGCTCGATCGGCGACATCGCGCTCCAGAGTTCCGGATTCTCTTCGGGCTGACACTGGAACATGTTTTTCGCAAGGAACGGTTGCATCGAATGGGACCCGCGCAGCCCTGCCCGATCGAGGAAATCATATACACCGTAGAACGGCACCGCGGCTGCGACGCGGGTATCTGCTGATTCGAATCCCGGCTGAAACGCCGGATCGTTGGGCGTCAACGCCGCGAGAGCCGTCAGATGCCCTCCCGCGGAGCCACCGGTAACACAGATGAATTCCGGATCAGCACCGTACGCATCTGCGTGTTCGCGAATCCAGGCAATCGCGCGCTTCACGTCGACGATATGGTCGGGAAAGACCGCTTTGGGGGAGAGCCGATAGTTCATCGCAAAGCATACCCAGCCGTGTTCCGCGAGGTATCCCATCAACGGGCCGCCCTGGTGCTCCTTGCTGCCGATCATCCAACCGCCGCCGTGAATCTGCAACAGCACGGGACGCTTTTGACCGGTCGATTCTGGTAACACGACATCGATTCGGTTCCGGCCGCCTTTGTCGCGCTCCAGCTCTTCGCCGTATTCAAGGTCGCTGATACGTCGAACGCCCGTGCGCTTCATCCGGAACGGGTGCAAAAAGCCGTGAACTGATGAGACCCGCGTGTCGAGAGCCCAGCCCTGCTCCTGCGCGAACGATGCGACGTCGTCGCGTGCGTCGACCGATCGCAGATGGCAAGCGATCAGCGTCCCGCAGGCGGCCAGGTTCAGCGCCAGTGCAAACACTCCGGCACCACTCGCTAGTGCCCCAGCACCGGCGAATGCAATCGTCACCAGCGCGTGAAGCAGCACGAGTTGGAGGGCCAACTCGCCCGCGATCCAGGCCCCGAAGAAATAGACGGGAACCAACATCCCGATTCGGCGCGCGGGAAACCATGCGGCGGCCGCAAAAGCGGCGCCGAGCGCACTCCAGACCAGGTAGAGGGCGGTTTCCATCGGACGGTAGTATGCCAGGTCCAGCGGCAATTGGGGTACGAACCGCGATGAGGCTACTTGACGGCCGCCCTCCAGTTCGGGACACCTAGTGCCGATTAGCCTGCTATCTCCCCCCCAAGGGAAATCGAACTTGGCCATCGCTGACACTCGCGAATACCTTTGGGGTTTCCACGAGCGTTCCAGATCGGGCGGGAGCCCACTGCCGCCGCACGGCGAGCGCGTCGAGTTGCCGGGACGCGGATCGATATTTGTCCGCAACGTGGACGGGCCGAAAGGAGCGCTACCGGTTGTTCTGGTGCACGGCTGGGTCGCTACCGGTGGGCTCAATTGGTTCCGCGCCTTCGATCCGCTCAGTCGGCATTTCCGGGTGATCGCACCCGACATGCGAGGTCATGGTCGGGGAATTCGGAGCTTTCGTCCATTTGCGCTGGAGGACTGCGCAGACGACATCGCCGCATTGTTGGAATCCATGAACACCGGTCCGGCTGTGATAGTCGGCTACTCGATGGGTGGCCCCGTCGCGCAACTGCTTTGGCGACGCCACCGAGACAGGGTCGCGGGACTGGTGATGGTTGCAACGAGCGCGCGCCCGATCCGAACCGATCGCGCCTCGCAGGTGTTCGGTAGATTCATGGGCGGCGCCGCTTTGGCAGGACGGATTCCGGAATACGCGACCTGGCTGCCGCGCCGACTCGCACGCAGCGTCGGCAAACCGCGCGAGCGTCAACGGACCACTTCGTTGTCGACCTGGGCGCGCGCTGAAATGCGGCGGCACAACCTGCGCCAACTGCTCGAAGCGGGCGCGGAACTCGGTCGCTACGACGCGCGCGGTTGGATCGGAGAGATCGATGTGCCTACCGTCGTCATCGTCACGGAGCGTGATCGCGCGATGCCCGTGGCTGATCAATTGGCGCTCGCGAACGGCATCCCTCGCGCCAGCGTACACCGACTCGACTCGGGGCATTTATCCTGTGTATCACCGAATTTCGGCCACGCAGTTCTCGCGGCGTGCCGCGACGTTGCGGAGCGTCTCTAGCAGAGCGAGCGGTGGCGAAGCGCGTCCGGCCGATCAGCACGGGGAGCTGTCCTCGAGTAACGCCGCGACCGCGAACACGTGATCGTCGTCGGCGCCAATGGCGCGCAGCGAGTCGGCGAGCCGCATCGCGTACTCGCGGTTGGGCCCGCTTGGGCCGTGAGAAGCACGAATCTGGTTCGCGATGTCGATTTCGCTGGCAGGGCCCAGGTAGTTCGGATTGCTGTGGGTCGCGATGTAGACCCACGCCGCAACGACTCGCGCTGGCCCGAATCGGACCTCGACCCGTTCGCGCGAAAATCCGCCGCGCTCACGGTGGTCGAGATTCGCCAGGACCGACGCGCGCTCGTCGGACGACACGCGATAGGCCATCCCCCAGCAGTGTCCGGCTTCAGCGGGTACGAGCGTCACGACCCGTCCGGGCCCACTCGGCGTTCCGCGATGATCGGTCGACCCCTGCCAGAATCGCCGCCAATAGCCACGAATCATCCCAGCACGTTTTTCGACATACGCAAACTCCGGGCTCCATACGAGCGACCCGTAGCCGAAGACCCAGAGTGGATCGTCCGTATTGTCTTCGACGCAGTCTTCCATGCTCAGCTTTCCATGCTCAGCTTTCCTTGCTCGCCTTTGCTTGCTCGCCCTTGCTTGCCGGCGAAGGCAAGATCCTATTCGAAACGCTCTTCCAGCGTCGAGTCTGGACGCAATTCGCAAGCACACATACAGTCGAGACGATGTCGACTTCAGAGGCTACGACGCGAGATATCTGCGTGCACGTCGAGAGCCGCTTCTCGCCCGAACATTCCGATCCCTCGCGATGGTTTTTCCTCTACACGATTCGGATCTCCAACCGTGGCGACGAATCCGTGCAGCTGATCTCGCGGCACTGGATCATCCGCGACGCAACAGGTCGGGTGGAAGAGGTCCGCGGCGACGGGGTGGTCGGTAATCAGCCGATAATCGAACCGGGCGATTCGTTCGAATACACATCGGGGTGCCCGTTGCCCACACCGTTCGGCACGATGCAGGGCGCCTATCAGATGGTCACGACCAGCGGCAGCCAGTTCGAAGCGGAGGTCGCCGAGTTCGTGCTGCGCGAACCTGGGGCGATTCACTAGGGACTCGACAGAAGTCTCGTGTCCCCCTCCAGGGTTCGCAAAGCAAACCCGCACCCCCTGCGAGACTGCCGTGGTCCAGCGTCGGGCTGCAGCAGAACCTCGCCTTCGAGACAAGCTGGAATCAAGTCGGAATCAGGTCAGAAAATAGAGAATGCCGGGAATCGTCACGAGGCTGAGCAGCGTCCCGAGGACTACCGCTGACGCGACCAGCGACGGGTCGGTCTGATAGCGCTGCGCCATGATCACGTTGATCACCGCCGCCGGCATGATCGACCCGAGCAACAGGACTTTTCGCTCGACGCCATCGACATCGAATAGCGCGACGAACAGCACGGCAAACGCCAGGCCCCCGAATACGCGAATACCGACCACGACGACGCCGTGCTGAAAGTCATCGATCGAGAGCGTTCGCAGTTGCATACCCAGGTTGAGCAGCATCAACGGGATCGCCATGGCACCGAGCATCTCGATCGGCTCCATCAACATCCGCGGCAGGGTCTGGCCCGAGAGCGCCAGTATCAAGCCTCCGACGCTCCCGTATACGAGCGGCATGCGGACGACCTCCGACAACCCGTTTTCGCCCTTCGCGATCCACAGGCCGACCGTCGAATTCAAGATGGCCATCGTCACGAAGATCACCGCTGCGGCCTGCAACCCAGGCTCGCCAAACGCCAGCCGCGCCAGAGGAAGTGTCAGGTTTCCGGCGTTCCAGAAGACAGCGGATAGGAAAATTCCCCGGCGCCCGTTGGTCCGGAAGTACATCCAAGCGAGCCCGGCCGTACCGACTACCACCCACAACGCGCCGCCGATCAGTTCGCCCCAGGCTGCTGGATTGACATCGGCATCGGCCAGCACCGAGAACATCAATGCCGGGGAGGTCACCAGCAGTGCGAGATCTGCCAGCGTGGACAGCTGCAACTGACTTCGGGCGGCCAGCAGCCAGCCGAGAAGAACGATGCAGAAGATCGGGATCGTCGTGTCGATCAATACGCTCAACAGGCGGCAACTTAGAGCGAATCGGGCCGACGGGCTTGGCGAGATCGCCGATCGGACCAGAGCCGCGTCTCGAGGGCCGGGTTGACACGAGGGACTTCATGTACAACACTACATCCGCATGAACGGATTCATACCTTTTCCACAACACACCTGACCGGATCTCCGCTGACGCCGCGAGGCTGCCGATCACGCGCTATCGAACTTGTCGAACCGTCTGACACCCAACAAAAACCCGACTCGCACCCGAAACCCTCGCACCCGCAACCCAAGGACTGCATCCCAGGCCTTCCAACCCAAGTGGAGTCATGACATGACCAACACAGCCGAGCGCCAACCCTTCAAAGTCGCCGATCTGGATCTGGCCGAGCTCGGCCGAAAGGAAATCCGGTTGGCGGAGCACGAGATGCCCGGCCTGATGGTTCTGCGCGAGCGGCATCGGAAGGCAAAGCCGCTGGCGGGCGCGAAGATCATGGGCAGCCTGCACATGACGACCCAGACGGCAGTGTTGATCGAGACGCTCGTCGAACTGGGTGCCGACGTTCGCTGGGTCAGCTGCAACATCTTCTCGACTCAGGATTCGGCTGCTGCCGCGGTCGCGGTCGGCCCCAATGGAACGCCCGACGATCCGGCGGGCATTCCGGTTTTCGCTTGGAAGGGAGAGACGCTCGAGCAGTACTGGTGGTGCACATCAGAGGCATTGGAGTGGCCCGACGGAACCGGCCCGGACCTGATCGTCGATGACGGTGGCGATGCGACGCTGTTGCTGCACAAAGGCGCGGACTTCGAAAAAGCCGGCAAAGTCCCGGATTTCGATGCGGACAAGGACTCCGAAGAGTACGGCGTGATTCTCGACCTGTTGCGTCGCGAGTTGCTGCGCAGCCCGAACCGCTGGACCGAGGTGTGCGCGAACATGAAAGGCGTCTCCGAAGAGACGACGACCGGCGTATTGCGCCTGTACCAGATGATGGATGCCGGCAAGCTGCGTTTCCCGGCGATCAACGTCAACGACTCAGTCACGAAGAGCAAGTTCGACAACGTCTATGGGTGCCGACATTCGTTGCCCGACGGCTTGGCGCGGGCGACCGATGTCATGCTGGGTGGGAAGATCACCGTCGTGTGTGGCTACGGCGAAGTCGGCAAGGGCTGCGCGCAGGCACTCAAAGGCCAGGGCGCGCGAGTCATCATCACAGAAATCGACCCGATCTGTGCGCTTCAGGCAGCGATGGACGGCTTCCAGGTCACCACGGTCGAAGAGGTCGTCGGCGAAGCCGACTTCTTCATCACGACGACGGGCAACTTCCACATCATCACCGTCGAGCACATGAGCCACATGAAAAACAATGCCATCGTCGGCAACATCGGTCACTTCGACAACGAGATCGACATGGCCGAACTCGCCAAGGTCGACGGCATCAAGAAGGTGAACATCAAGCCGCAGTACGACGAGTGGATCTTTCCCGACGGACACAGCGTGTTGATCCTCGCCGAGGGTCGCCTGCTGAACCTGGGTTGCGCGACTGGCCATCCGAGCTTCGTAATGTCTGCGTCGTTCACCAACCAGGTACTCGCCCAACTCGAACTCTGGCAAAACCCTGAAAAGTACGAGCACAACGTCTACGTGCTGCCGAAGGCCCTCGACGAGGAGGTGGCACGGCTGCACCTCGACCAACTCGGCGTGAAGCTGACCATCCTGACCGACGCGCAGGCGGAATATCAGGGTGTGCCGAAGAATGGCCCCTTCAAGCCCGAGAACTACCGGTACTAGCCCAGCCAGAGGTCGCTCGACAGTCTAGAGGCATGGTCCCTGCTGGGCCCCAGAAGCACTTGAGCTACAACCGGCCAGCCAGAGGTCGCTCGACAGCTAGAGGCATGGTCCCTGCTGGGCCCCAGAAGCACTTGAGCGACAACCGGCCAGCCAGAGATCGCTCATCAGCCAGACGGAAAACCGACCACGACGGGAAACCAACGCGTGCGAAAGTGCTTTATTTTTATGGCACGCCGGGAGGGATTCGAACCCCCATTCCCTTCGCGGCGCTCATACGATCTGCTCCCGGATCGGTCACAGATCGCCCTCAGGTTCGAAGGCCGATTCAAGATTCGAAAAGGGCCCAAGAATCAATGAGATGCGCGGACTGTCTCAAAATGACCGGTTCTTTCCGGGCATTTCGTGCCAAAGTGACCCCAGAGTGACCCCACCCAATTTCGTGAGAAACGTCGGCTGGGCCGAGGTGTATCCCACGGTACGCGTTTGTTCTGGGAGTTCGTCTTGCCCTGGTCTTGCCGGGCAGGTGAAGGTCGGCGGGCACCTGCGATCGGTTCTATCATCCCCTCTGCCTGCCCCCCGCACAACCACTGCAACGCGTTAGGCGACGCGACGTACCTGAGCGTCACGATCACGCAGACGAGCATGAATCCGGAAGTCCCGGTGTTTGGTGGCATGGGATTGATGGGGCTCGTTGGTCTCCTGGCGCTCGTGGGCTATCGGACGCTGCGCGCCTAGACGGTACAACCCCCGCTGCGTGCGCCAGGCTTTCCACGCGGTCCCGCATTGGGTCCGCGTGGACACGAACTCCTGGCCACCTACGAGAACTCGCCTCGCGCGGCGGACTTCAGTCGCCGATCCGCGAGACCCAAACGGCGCTCACACACAACGCCAACGCCAACGCGCCCAGGCTGATCGGCGCGAGCGACGGGACAGGCGGGGTCTCTGGTTCGACGATGATGTTGTCGAGCCCCAAGCCCAAATAGGGTGCCGCCGAAACGATGACGACAGCGTCGAGATCGCGCCAGGTGTCGGGGAAAACCAAAGTCTCGAAGTCGGGCTGTCCGCCGGGACCGTCTGCAATGCCGTCCGTATCGAAGAAGAGCAGTTCGCCTGCGCCTTCGCCGCCTGCTGCAGGGACGGGCTGAATGAGTAGGAGTATCGAGCCGACACCTGGAGCCGGTTCTGCCACGTCGATCGAGAACAGATCGATCGGTTCGTCACCGCTAATGGTGAGCGCACCGCCGAAGCCCTGCCCATGGCTGAGATGGTACGTCGTACCGTTGTCTGGGCAGTTCGGCGCGCACGCCCCGCCATCGACAATCTCGGACTCGCCATTGGCCTGAACGTAGAGTGGCCCCTCGAAGACCAACTGTGTAGTGGGCAGCAGTGGTCCCAGCGGTTCGCCCTCGTAGTCGACATTGGCCGCATGGGCCGCTGTCGCAAGAGCGGCTCCGACAACCGATAGGGTCATGACGCCCATTCTAAGTGCAACAAGCGGCCTGCAGGATTTCGGCGAATGAAGTGCGTTCCCAGACAAATCAACGAACCTCCTGTCGCACTCGCACAGTGCGAAATGGACCAGCCGGACCCAGCAATTAGCGTCGATTTGTAGTTGAAAGTCAACGAGAAAGTGTCACACCGAAGAAGGGGCCGATTGAAACGCCTCACCGGCGTGGGAAAACCCCACCAACACGTTCCGGGCCGGAGCTGATGTGGGCATACCCGGAAGCGCTGATTCTTCTGTCCGTGCGCGACACCGATGAATGAAGTGCACGGCGACGGCCCCGACGACCCGTGGATTCACCCAGTCATTCAAGCGGGAATCGCGCAGCATCGGCTCGTCTGAACGTTCGTCGATGGCAACGGACGGACTGCGCGGATGCTGACGACATTGTTTCTCGATCAGCGATCAGCGCAGCTTCGACTTCAAGTATCTGTTCGAGCTGTCTACTTACTACAGCGACCATCGCGATGACTACTTCAGCGCGCTTCGCGAGGCATGCCACTGGGGACTACACCGGGTGGTTGACGTACTTCTTGGGAGGGTTCTCGTATCAAATGGTTCGAATCCAGGAAATCACGCGGGAGGGGTTGGGACAACCCTATCTGTGCTGAGAGGAATCGTGATCGTGACCACAACTTCCCTCAAGCAAGGGAAGAAGCCAGGACCACATCAGGCCACGTCCGATTCGCTGAGCGAACACAACACTGGAGATTCGCATTCTGAGCCCTCCCTTCCATCAAGTCGGGTCGAACAACCGCAGGCGAAGCGAGGATACAAGTACGGGGCGGTGTTACCCCCGGCCCGAAACCACAGCGCCAATGTCGCGTTCGAGGTTGTGAATCCATCGGTCATAGTCGAGATGAATTTCGCCTGACGCTTGTTCGAATTCGAACGGATGTGCCCCGAATCCCGTGGAAATTGGTGACGCCTACCGAGCCGCTGGTTGAAGAAAGCAGAACATAGCGCAGGAATCCAAGCGGTCATTCAACGTGATGTGGTGTCGACGGTCGTTCATGCTGCGGACTCCTGGGCGG
>JAQBGU010000124.1:0-5568 GCA_032128375.1 Deltaproteobacteria bacterium
CGCGAATTTTCTGGGCCTGTTGTTCGAAGAGGGTTCGCTCGCTGACGGGACCGATCTGGTACGCGCCCTTGGGGCCGTCGAACCCCAGTCGGGTGGCCTGTCCGCCAGCCACGACCAGCGCGGCGATGCGTCCTTCCGTCAGCGCCTGATTGCCGCGCTCGAATGCCTGACGGGTCGCCTGCGCATCTCCACCGTGGGCGGGAAGCCGCACCACGGGAACCGCTTCGAGCTTCGGTGGGCGGGTGCTGGCGCGGCCACTGGCCGCGGCGTGGGCACGCTTCAACGCCGCCAGGTCGACCGCTGCGGCCTGATCGAGGAGTTCCTGCCGCTGCTGTTCATCGAGTCGATCCCAGAAGCGGAAAACCCGATCCTGCCCGTAATCTCGGAATCGACCGAGCGTTTCCTCCAGTTTTAGCTGTCCGCCGCTTCCGTGGTTCACGCGTTCTCTCTAACCCCCGGGAATCGCGCGCCTATAGCACAGCCTGCCCCGAACCGGAAAGAGCGCCCCCAACCTCGCGCCAACGCAGCGTCGAGTACGGCGAAAACGACTGTATCGGAGGGGGACTCGACGGCCCCGGGCTGGATTTCTTCTACTTAACATAATAATACTTATCGGACATTAAATTGTAGTACCCAGATAGAAATGTCCGGTTTCTCCAAAGTAGAAATGTCCGCTTTCTCCAGCCGACCGCGGTACCCCCGCGGTCATGGAGACAGTGAGCATGAGCTACGAGGAACTGGATCGGGTGAGCGTGATTGAACGTTTGATCGAGAAGCGGCTGACGCAGCGTGAGGCTGCCCGGGTGTTGGGCTTGACGAGCCGGCAGGTGCGTCGCCTGCGCCGAGTCTACGAGCGAGACGGCCCTGGGGGCTTGGCGTCGAAGCATCGCGGCAGACGCAGCAATCGGCGGCTGCCTTGTGGGCTGCGCCAGGAGGCGCTCGCCACCGTCCGCTCCCGGTACGAGGGCTTCGGTCCGACGCTCGCACACGAGAAGTTGACGGAGTTGCACGGCTTGCGGCTCTCGGTCGAGACGCTCAGGCACTGGATGATCGAGGACGGTTTCTGGATTCCCCGGGCTCGTCGCGAGCCACGGATCCAGCAACCTCGGCACCGTCGGCCGTGTCGCGGCGAGCTCATCCAGATCGACGGCTCCGACCACGAGTGGTTTGAGGAACGCGCCTCTCGCTGCACCCTGCTGGTGTTCGTGGACGATGCAACGAGTGCCTTGATGGAACTCCTGTTCTGCGAGTCGGAGTCGGCGTTCTCCTACTTTGCAGCGATGCGGTCGTACCTTGAGCAGCACGGCAAGCCGGTGGCGCTGTACAGCGACAAGGCCGGGGTGTTCCGAGTCAACAAGAAAGAGCCCCTCGGCGGTGCCGGAGTCACGCAGTTCGGACGAGCCCTCGGCAGCCTGAATATCGACATCGTCTGCGCCAACACGCCTGCGGCGAAGGGCCGCGTCGAGCGCGCTCACCTGACGCTGCAAGACCGGCTCGTGAAGGAGTTGAGGCTGCGCGAGATCAGCGATGTCGATGCCGCAAACGCTTTCGCTCCAGAGTTCATTGCGGACTACAACGATCGTTTCGCGCGAGCTGCGCGAAGCGAGCACGACGCCCACCGACCCCTGCAGCCGTCCGACGACCTGGCCCGTGTCCTCAGCTGGCAGGAGACCCGCTTTGTCTCGAAGAGCCTGACCCTGAACTACAAGCGGGTGCTCTACGTCCTCGACCCGACCGACGCCGCGCGGGCTGCGCGCAGAAAAACAGTCGGTATCGAGGAGCGGGAGGACGGCTCGCTGAGCTTCTGGCACGGTGAGCACGAGTTGCTGGCGACGGCCTTCCCGAAGGAGCACCGAGTCCAGCAGGGAGAAGTTGTCGAGAACAAGCGGCTTTCGGCTGCGCTGAACTTCATCAAAGAACAGCAGCGTGAGCGCACGGAAGCGAGGGTTGCGAAACCGTCCACGACCCGGCGGGACGCCCGTCTGCTTCGCGCCGGAACGCCGCGGCGGACTGCAATGGGCTCCTCAGGAGAGGCCTGTCCGTGACTGATCAAGAGCGGGAAAGCGGACATTTCTACTTTGGAGAAAACCGGACATCTGTACTTTGCTCCGACATGTCGAAAACACAGTTTCTTTTTCCTATTGACGACTACGAGATCGTGATGTTTCCCGAAGAGCGCCACATGCCACGACGTGAAGAAGACCGGATCTTCATAGAAAAGCAGATCCGGGACTATTTCAAGCTACTTCTGTGACGTTTACCTCGAGACACCATCGCGTGAGAGGATCGCCATGAAGCGACGCATCGCGATCGCCCTGTGCTTTCTGCTCTCGGTGTTTCTGTCGCCGGCAGCGGGCGAGGATGCACCGATCATCGCGTTGGTGGGCGGCACCTTGTTGAATGGTCACGAATCGCCCGCGCTTCACAGGGCCGCCGTCGTCATCCAAGGAAACCGCATTGTCGCGGCGGGTTCACAGGATCAAGTCAAGATCCCGGAGGGTGCGATCGTCATCGACACACGTGGAAAGACCATGCTGCCTGGTCTGATCGACGCGCACATCCACCTGGACATCATCGGTCACGGTCTCTATGAGCGCTATTACCAGTTTCTCGCCAAGGAGAGCAGCTATCACGAAGTGATGCGGATCGCGGCGAAACAGCTGCTGCGCGCAGGTGTCACGGGTGGCATCGATCTGGGCGCGCCGTTTGCCATTCTGGACATCAAGAAGGAAATCGACAGCGGAAAGATTCCGGGGCCTCGACTCACCATCAGCGGCCCGTGGATTACGCGAGTCAATTACGAAGGGGGAGGCGAGTTCGAACAGTACCTCGTCGCCTCGACCCGAGAGGCGGTGGTCGCGACGATCGAGCTGATCGAAAAAGGCGCCGACGTGATCAAGGTCTGGGATGGGCTCACGGCAGACGACTACACCGCCATCGTGCACGAAGCCCACAAGCGCGGTGTCAAGGTTCACGCCCATCTGTATGAACCGCCCGCCATCCGCAAAGCGCTGGACGCGGGTGTCGATGTATTGCAGCACATGGGATCCGCGGGGTACCCGCCATACGAACCCGAGCTGATCGCGGAAATCGCCCGCAAGAAGGTTCCGGTGGTACAGACTATCTCGCATCGCATCTGGATCTACCCGGCCAGCGTCGAATTCCCGGGGCGTCTGGACAACCCGACCCTGGAGCGTGATATACCGAAACACATCTACGCCGAACTCCAGCGGTCTTTCAAACAGATCTCCGAGCTGCCCTATTTCAGCGAGATCGAGCAAGAAACCCGCAATGCGAAGAAGTCAGCTGCGCAATTCATCGATGCCGGCGCCTACATGGGTGTCGGAACCGACGCCGCGAGCCCGCTGAATTTTCACACGGAAGCCATGTGGCGCGAGATGAGTGCGCTGGTGGATGTCGGAATGACACCGATTCAGGTCATATCGGCGGCTACCAAGAACAATGCAGAGATCGTCGGCCGAGCCGACGATCTCGGAACGATCGAGCCCGGCAAACTGGCCGACATTCTCGTCGTCGATGGCAACCCGCTGTTCGACATCAATGTGCTGGGCTACGTGAGCTTCGTGATCAAGGACGGCGTGCCCTGGTACGACGCCGCGAACGCGACCGAAGCGTTGATCCAGGTGGGCCGCCCGTTCTAGGGTGTGTTCGACTGAGAACCCGAGATCCCGCAGCAGAAAATTCTGTCGAACTTCTACGGCTCCCGCCGGGCGTCGGGGGTGCGGATCAGATGTTCGGCTGGAGCAGATGCTCTGGCTGCGCGGCGCTCGCCGCCGTCGCAGCACGCGCCACGCGGGGGCGCATCCAGACCCAGTAAACCGCGCCTGACACGGGGCGGTTTTGCCCCTATTCAAGTCAACTTAACGGAATTGTGTATTATCGAACATTGTCGAAAACGCAGTTTATTTTTCCTATTGACGCTCCTATTCATCGGTGGTTGCGGACCTCTTCCCGCGCGCGTTCGAGATTGGCGCGTGCGTACGTGTGACCCGGGCGTAGACGCAAAACCTCTTCGAACAGCGGAATCGCGCGAGCCGGCTCTCCGCGTATGGCGTAGACCGCACCCAGTCCGTGTAGCGCCTCCCAGTATCCCGGTTTGAACCGCAACGCCGTCTCGAAGTGGGATTCTGCCTTGTCGATCTCATCCCGGCTGAAGGCGAGCGTCCCCAAGATCGTGTGGGCTGCCCAGGATCTCGGGTTCCGAATCAAGGTATCGCGGAACAGCGTCTCCTCATTCCGATAGACCTTGCACCGTTCGTGGGTCGTAATCGAGAAGTGGACGGCAAGGAGCGCGGCGCTGACGATCCCGACGCTCCGCGCGTGACGCCAGCGCCGAGGGCGCGATGCCCAAACCGCCGCCGGTGACACGACCGCCGCGACCACCGCGATCAGGGCGGGGTAGACCCAGTGGTCTGCGACCGGTGCGTAGAACATGAAGCCCACCGCGAAGAGTCCCGAGACCGGAAGCAGCATACCCGTATAGAACCCGATCGCGAGCAAGCCCGAGCGACCCTGCCGACACATGTGCAGACCCCAAAGAATACCGATCACGGTCAGGGCGAGTATCCAGAACGCCGCTTGGTCGAGTGCAATCACCGAGGGTGGGTAGATCGCGGACAGGTTGATCGGCACGAGGGCTTTGCTCAGGTAGAAGAGCCACGCCCCGACCGCGTGCGCAAGACGCGCTCCGATACCACCGCCAGTCACCTCCAGATCGCCAAGCGCGTGCGTGCGCTGGAAGGCGATCGTGGCTACTCCCAACACCGCCGACGCCAGCAGAAACGGAAATGGCGCAGTCAGATGTTCCCTCTTGAAACCGCGGGCATGCCACGCACTGTAGAACGGTATTAGGAGCGGCCAGAACGCGGCGAGCGGTTTGGCGAGCAGGGAGAGGACGAATAGAGCGAGGGAAACGAAGTAGGTCGCGCGCGCACGGGCGTCGAGGTAGCGAGTGAACGCCCACGTCGATCCCATGAAGAGTAGCAGCGCCAGCGTGTTCTTTTGCTGGGCGATCCACGCGACGCTCTCGACATTGAGTGGGTGGACGGCAAAGAGCAGGCCACAGATCCACCCACCTGGGATTCGGGCGGCTGCCAGGGTCCGCCAGAGCAGCAGCGACGCGATCGCGTGCTGGACGACATTCAGTACGTGGTAGGGCAGCGGGCTTTCACCCCACAGACGCCACTGAAACCAAAACGACGTGTAGGCGAGCGGGTAGTAGTCCTTGGCCTCGGTCGTGAGCCAGATGCGCTGGAGACCATCGCTCGCGCGGATCAGCGGGTTGCGCGTCAGGTAACCATCGTCGTCCCAGATGAAGCCCGCGTCGAGTACGGGCAGGTAGGCCGCGAAGGTCACGACGACGAGCAGCGCGCCAAGTAACAGATCTTCCGGCGCGGGCCACATTCGCCGCACTACGTTCCGCGGACCATGACAGACCGAAGAAAGGTCAAGCATACGCTGACCGTCTCGGGTCATTGGTTTCCTTTCTCGGATCGGGCCTCATCGCAAATAAACCAGAGGATAAGCATCATAGGGTCATGGCGCCTG
>JAQBGU010000125.1:0-12302 GCA_032128375.1 Deltaproteobacteria bacterium
GCGCGGCCGATCTGCGCGATCGGATCGCCGAACTCGAGGCGGAGCGATTGCGGGTCGCCTGAAGGTGGACCTCAGAGCGCGCGTCGACGCACTCCCGACGGGGCCGGGCGTGTATCTGTTCAAAGGCGACAAGCGCCGGCCGCGCACGGAGCCAGCTGGGGAGCGCGGAACAGAGCAAGCCCGTGTCGCGTCCCGCGTATTGTATATCGGAAAGGCGCAAAACCTCCGCGTTCGGGTGCGCAGCTACCTGAACGGCGGCGATGGACGCATTCGGATCCCGGCTCTCGTGGAGTTGATTCGCGACGTCGAGATCGTCGTGACCGCAAACGTCAAGGACGCGCTGCTGCTCGAAAACGAACTGATCAAGCAGCACAAACCCCCCTACAACGTTCGGCTTCGAGACGACAAGCAGTATCTCGGCCTGCGCCTGGACCCACGGGAGCAATGGCCAAAACTGGCGCAGGTTCGCAAGTTCCGGCGCGACGGCGCGCAGTATTTTGGTCCGTTCACGTCGAGCACGTCGATGAAGGACGCGCTCTACGATCTGCGCCGGATCTTTCCGCTGCGAACCTGCAGCGACGCAGTGTTCCGGGACTACGCCCGTCGCGGCCGCCCGTGTATCGAATTCGAGATGGGGCGTTGCCTCGCTCCGTGTTGTGATCGCGTCGATGCGTCCACGTATGCCGAACTCGTCCGTGGGACTTCGCTTTTCCTGAAGGGGCGCTCGCAGGAACTCGTCGCCCACCTACGCGAGATGATGCTGGAAGCCGGCGAACAGGAGCGCTTCGAAGATGCGGCGCGCCTACGGGATCGAATCAGCGCGGTCGAGAGCACGGTCGAACGTCAGCGGATCATCAGCGACCGACCTGTCGATCGCGACGTGTTCGGGCTGGCGAGACAAGGTTCAGAGGTAGAGGTGCAGGTTCTCCACGTTCGTGAGGGACGCGTGGTCGGGACGCAGGGGTACGGTTTTTCGGACGTCCGGCTGGATGACGGTGACGTGATGTCGTCTTTTCTCGGACAGTTCTACGGAATCGAAGAGAGTCGGCAGATACCAGCCGAAGTGTTGTCGCCCACCGCGATCGCCGACGATGGAGGCCTCGATGCGTTGCTGGCAGACCACGCGGGGCGGCGAGTCACGATTCGCGCTCCGCGGCGAGGCGGACTGTTGGAGATGGTCGCGCTCGCGAATTCCAACGCCCAACAGGGCTTGACCCGACGACTCGCTGCCCGAGACAGCGTGTCCGCGGCGATCGAAGAGCTGCGGGACCGGCTCTCGCTCGATGTACTTCCCCGGCGCATCGAGGGCTATGACGTCTCTACGTTCCGTGGCTCGATCGCGGTTGCCAGCCGCGTCGTGTTCGAGGACGGGCTTCCGCTGAAGCGCGACTATCGTCGCTACCGAATTCGCGAGGCTGCAGCGGATGACGATCTCGCCTGTCTGCGCGAAGTTTTCGAGCGCCGGCTTGCTCGTACCGAGACCGAGCCGCTACCCGACCTGATGATGGTGGACGGAGGTCGCGGACAACTCGGCGTGTTGGTGGCGGCGCTGCGAGATTCTGCGCTTGCGGTGGATGCGATCGGGCTCTCCAAGGAGCGCGATGAACAGAGCCCGTCGCCGCGCGTAAAGCGCTCGGGCGGGTTGAAGGCGGAGCGCGTGTTCACGCCGGGTCGGGTCGACCCGATCATGCTCCCGCCGAGTTCGCGTGGATTGTTGATGTTGCAACGGGTTCGCGATGAGTCGCACCGCTTCGCGATCGAATTCCAGCGCAATCTGCGCCAGAAGATCGGCATGATGTCGATCTTGGAGGAGCTTCCGGGGATCGGTCCAGGCAAGCGACGCGGATTGCTGCGCCACTTCGGTTCACTGCGAGGTGTTCGCAGTGCGAGTGAAGCGGAATTGGCTGCAGTATCCGGCCTGTCCCCCAGGGATGCTGCATTGATTCACCGCTTCTTCTCTGAGGACTCGGCAGACGCGACTCCCACACAACAAGACGCGTCCGGTTCATCGATGCCGTCGGAGTAGAGCGATCGATCATCGAGTCGACGAGGGGCTCCTCGGACTAGAGTGCATTATTGCCGCACCCGCTAAACTCGCCGGATGGAGGTTCTAGCCAGTCTCACACTGCGCGAAGGTCGCCAGGCCTATTTTTCCGCCAACGGCATTCCGGCGGACGGCGGTTACACCGACGACTGGGTCGTCATCAAGATCGGTGGAGTTCCGGTGTTTGCGTTCAAGAACACCGCGAGTCGCAAGCGCGACGTGCCATTCCACGATCTACACCACGTATTGACGGGTTACTCCACGACGATTGTGGGTGAGGGTGAGATTGGAGCCTGGGAACTGGGTTCCGATTGCACGCTGAGCCCTGTTGCGGTGTTTCTGAACTGCCAGGTCTTCGGCTCGATGCTGGTGTTTCATCCGCGGCGCATGTACAGGGCGTTCATGCGAGGTCGACGAGCTGCCAACCTCTACGGCACTTCATGCGACGACGAGCTGTTGTCCCGATCCGTCGGGGAGATGCGCGATGCACTGCGAGTGGATGCACCCGTCGCTGAACCCACACGGGAAGACCGCCGCGCGTTCTGGCGTTGGTCCGCCCGTGCGCTGATCGGGAGCTGGGGCCCTGGAATCCCCACCATCGCGTTGCTGTGGTGGATCTGGGTCTAGCATCAGGGGCAGGCGGCCCATGGGAAGTTGAATTCCCAATACACCCGAAATGCGTGCCGCCCACGGCAGAAGGGGCGTGCCTAGAACACAGCGGACTCTTGCTCCGTCGCGAATCCCCGTGGAATTTCGCTGGTTTTATGGCAGACGTGCGCGTGGCTGAGTCGTGGCATCAATATTGCTCTATTCCGTAGTTGTTTCCGCAGTTGTTTCCGCAGTTGCTTCGCAGCCGAAGCTGCCCACAAGCGCACCGGAGAATGAAGATGAGAAGAAGGACGTGGCGATCGGGCGAAGCCGCTGTGATCGATGACGTGGATGGGGTGGAAGGTCGCTCCGAGCAGATCCGCTTCGACCTCGAGAGCCGCGGAGTCGCGCCCGAGGTATCCGTTCCAGCTGCTCGGTGCCTCAGCGCGATCGCCGCCGATCTCAGCCCGAAGGAGTATGGCGCGGTACTCGATGGCGTGGCTGCCGCCTACGTGCATCCCGATGCGGCTCAGCTAGTAGGCGACATTGGCGAGATCCAGCGACTGATGCAGGGCTTTGCGGGCGAGCTGCGGAAACTCGAGGAAGGGCTGCAGATCTTGTCCGCGTATGTCGTTCGAATGGGAAGTCGATCCAACCCGACGCCTCCGACGACGCTTCACTGAGGCAGACTTCGGCTAGACTCTCGCAACCCGGTCCCCCGGTGACCGCGTGGATCGAATCCGGCTGCTCCCGCTCTTGGCGGTGTGCCAGGTGCTCGGTATCTGGTTCGCCGATCGCGGAGACTGGCCGAGCCAGGCCGCGCTCGTATTCGGCAGTGCCGCGAGCTTGCTGGGCATCTTGCCCATACCGAATGCCAGCCGGGCGAACTGCACCCGCACGGCTCTGGCGGGCCTCGTCGCGTTCTCTTTTGGCGCGTATTCGATCAGCGTTCGACTAGAAGCGGCCGCACGCTCCAGACCCACGCAAGCCACCCAGCGGACCGTCGAAGCCACGGTCGCGGACACCGCGTGGGGCCCCGGTTGGACGCGGGTTGAACTTGTCGACTCAATCGATGTCGAATCCGCTGTCCACGTGGGTCGAATTCGAGTGCTCGGCGGCGGCGCGATTGAGGGGATCTCCGGTCTCGAGACGATCGCCGTCGGGACCCGGGTGCGCACGCGACTGTCGACACGAGCTTATCGCAGTACGGCCAACCCCGGTTCGAAACCGCGCGAACGCGAGCTGGCACGAGCCGGGATCGGTTCGGTCGCAAGAACAGTGCACCCGGCGATGTACGTGTCAGTTTTCGGAGAAGCACGGCTCGGACCCATCGGCCGTCTGGCGCGACCTCGGCAGATGATCGGAGACCGCCTTGCGCGCGCCGGGCGCGGCAGCGAATTGGTCCGGGCTCTCGCGATCGGAGACAAGGCCGGCCTCGATACGGAAACCCGCAAGACCTTCCAGCGGCTCGGGTTGTCGCACCTGCTGGCCATTTCCGGGCTGCATCTGGCACTGGTTGGATCGCTCGGATTCGGGCTGTTTCGGTTGACTGCGGGGCGCAGCGCCTGGCTTGCGGCGCGCTTCGATACCCGGAAAGCCGGCCTGCTGGCTGCGCTGGTGTTGGCTTCCGGATACGCGTTGATGGCCGGCTTTGGAGTCCCGGTCCGTCGCTCGTTGGTGTTGTTGTTCGCACTCGCGCTCGCCGTTGGACGCGGTCGTGCGGGGGCGCGCGCAGAGCCGATCGCGATGGCATCCATCGGGGTACTGGCGGTTGAACCCGCGGCGTTGTTCGATCCAGGTGCGCAGTTGTCGTTCGCCGCGGCAAGCGCGATGGCATACTCGGCGGCTCGAGGCTGCTCCGACGCCCCCGCGACGCGACTGCGCCGGATGCGTCTCGTGGTCAGCGATGCACTGCGCGCTTCGGCGAGTGCGATCGCAGCTACAGCTCCGCTGGCCGCCTGGCAATTCGGCAGCGTCGCACCCGTAGCGCCGCTTGCGAACCTGCTCGCGATCCCGTGGACGGGCTTCGCGCTGCTCCCGACCGCGCTATTCGCTTCGGGAGCGGCTTGTTTTGGAATCGGGTTGCCGGCAATCGGTGCCAGTTGGCTCGCCGCTTGGACGCTCGACGCGGTCGGCTGGGCGTCCCGGTTCGCGGGCGTCTGGACGCCCACTTCGGATCCATCCGCGGGATGGATGCTCGGGATTGCTGCCTTGGTGGTCTGCGCGATTCGTTCCCGACGCACATGGCTTCGACTGGTTCTCTCGCTCGCTGTAAGCGCTGCACTCATCACTGCGGCGCCGGCCCGAATCCAGCCGCTCCCCCCCCGAATGATTGCACTCGATGTGGGGCAGGGGGCGGCCTCGATCATCCAGGGGCTTCACACCGCGATTCTCTTCGACGCTGGTGGGTCGACCGGTAGCGGCGATTGGGGGCAACGGGCGATAGTGCCTGCGCTGCGCGCGATGGGAATCGCCCGGCTCGATCGGATCATTGTGAGCCACGGCGACCTCGATCACCGCGGTGGAATTCCGAGCGTGCTGGAGCGGATCGACGTCGACGAAGTCTGGATCCCCTACGGAGCGGCCCGCGCTCCCGAGTTCGCGACGATTCTCGACGTGGCGCGGGCGCGAGGCATTCTCGTGAGTGAGCGAGGGGTCGGCTCGACGGCGCGGCTCGCCGGAGAACTGACGATTACAGGCCTGTGGCCGCCAGGCTATGGCTCGAGCGGAAGCCGAAATGACCGATCCCTTGTCGTCCGCGTCGATGTGCACTCGGGCACGTCGCAGCGAGGCCCGAGTGCTCCGATCCGCGTACTGATGCCCGGAGACGTTGGGGCAGCCGCCGAGTCGGAATTGCTGGCGAGGGGTGCCGATTTGCGTTCCGACGTGTTGGCGCTCGGACATCACGGCAGCCGCACCTCATCGACCGGCGCGTTTCTCGCAGCGGTCGGGGCACAGATTGCAATCGCGTCGGCACCTTGCGCGGGACGCTTCGGGATGCCTCATCCCGAAGTCCGCAGGCGAGCAAACGAGGCTGGCATGTCACTCTGGTGGACAGGCAGAGATGGTGCGGTGGTGGTCGGGCTCGCGGCGCCATTGACTGTGTCGGGTTATCGGTACGGGGATCGCTACGCCGAGAACCGCGCTGGGTGCTCACAGGAATAAACCGAACGCGTCCGCCTGAATCGCCCGAGCGTCATGAAACGCGCCGGGCACGTTGTTACCCTGCGCGGATGGTGAGCGGGTGGAGGCGTGGGGGGCTCGCAATCTGGGTTGTTGCAGTGGCGGCGTCGCTGCGGCTGGCGTTCGTTTGGTGGGCACCCAGAGAACTCAGCGGCGATGGCTACCACTACCACCTGAGTGGGCTCGTTTTGATGCAGGGAGGCGGCTACACCGATATTGACGGCAGCCCATCGATTCGTTGGATGCCCGGATGGCCGTACTTGCTCGCGGTGTTTTACACGGTGTTCGGCGTTGGGCCATGGGCACCCATGGTTTTCAACGCGCTGGCAGGTGCGTCGACCACGGCCGTGCTGATCCGTCTGGGGCAAATCTTCTGGCGGCCCAGCGCTGGCTGGGTGGCGGGCGCGCTGTACGCGATCTGGCCGGGCAACATCTACTACTGCGCCACGCTGATGACCGAACCGGTCTTCAACCTGGTTCTGGTGCTGTTCTTGTGGTTGTTGGTCGAAGCGGGCCTCGAGGCGGGCACGAAGCGCGCAATCCAAACGGTGGCTGCGGGCGCAATGTTCGCGTGTCTGGCGATGATCAAAGCTGAGACATTGCTGTTGCTGCCTGTCGCGGTCGGGTTGATTGTGACTACGCAATATTCGATCGATTTTCGTCGGAATCTGCTGGTCTTCCTGGCGATGGGATCGCTGCTGTCGATCCCGTGGACGATCCGGAACTATCGGGCGTTCGACCGAGTGGTCATCACGACCGCCACGGGGGGTGCGAATGCGTGGTTGGGCAACCACCCTGGCGCATCGGGAGGGCAGTCGGTTGTCGAGATGCGCGCCTTCATGAAAGAACACGCCGCTGCGAACCGCGCGGAGACCCTGTTCGCGGCCAGTCGTGCGGGGAAGCAAAGAGTGAAGCAGTTCGTCCAAGAGCATCCCGCAGAAGAGTTATCGATCTTGGCGAACAAGCTTCGCCTGACCTACGGCAGCGATGCAGCGTCTGCGCGGCTGGTGCGAGGTGTCGGGGTCGGGCGAGACGGATTTATCACAGAACAGAAGTTGGGCACACTGGCGTGGGTTGCGAACGCATACTGGGCCGCGATTGCGATCCTGGTTGCCGTGGGGCTGTGTTCGTGGCGCGATTGGGGCTGGGCGGCACGCATCGTCTGCGTGGGGGTTCCGCTGACGTTCGTGGCTGTACACCTGGTGTTTCTGGGCGGCTCGCGCTTTCATTCGCCCGAAACTCCCGCCTACGCGCTGATCGCCGGCATGGCGCTTGATCGGTGGATCCCCGCTATGCGCTCAGCAGCCACGACTCCCCGCTAGCAGCAGTCGCCGCTTTCAGTAGGGCCCGATCGCCAGCGAGGCGGAAGCCAGAGCCAGTCGTGTTGCTGCTGTAGACATTTTTTCCCGAACCGGAAAGCCGGCGCCCGGCCGGGAGCCGGCGGGCCGCCCGCATGGAGCGTTGTGGTATTCTCGGCCGTGATGACCGAAAGCGAAGCCCGGGCGGCGAGCGAAGCAGAAGCAAAGGAGGCTCTGGGATCGGGAACAGCGCTCGGGTCGCACGAGATGCCCGGCGAACTGATCGATGTGAGAACCGAGGAGAGATTCGACGCAGCGGCCGTCGCCGACTACCTGCGAGACAAACTGGAAGGCGGCGACCGGCCACTCACCGTCCGACAGTTTCCTGGAGGCCACGCGAACCTCACGTATCTCTTGCGCTTCGGCGGACCAGGCTCGGGCTCGGACAGAAGCCAAGACAAGGGCTCCATCGAGTATGTGTTGCGGCGCCCGCCGCTCGGACCTGTCGCGAAGTCCAGTCACGATATGCACCGCGAATATCGAGCGTTGTCGAAGCTGTGGCAGAAGTTTCCGCTGGCTCCCAGGGCGTTTTTGTACTGTGACGACAAGGCCATCCTCGGTGCCGAATTCGTCGTGATGGAGCGGCGCCGCGGCGTCGTGGTACGCGGCGCAGTTCCGGAAGTGTTCGGCGGCGGGAGCGACCACGTCGCGAATCGCAAGCTGTCCGAGGTCGTCGTGGGCTGTCTCGCGGACTTCCACGCGGTCGACCCCGCTGGTGTTGGACTCGAAGAACTCGGCAAGCCCGAGGGATTCCTCGAGCGTCAGGTCAGCGGCTGGGCGGGTCGCTACGAGCGGGCCAAGACGGATGATGGCGCGATCGCGGGCGAAGTTGCGGATTGGCTGACCAACAACCTGCCCACGTCGCCGCCGGCCTCGCTGGTTCACAACGATTGGAAGCTCGACAATATGGCGATCGCCGAAAGCGACCCGGGTCGCTGCGTGGCGGTCTACGACTGGGATATGTGCACGATCGGCGACCCATTGTGCGATCTCGGTACGCTGCTCGGCTTGTGGAGTGATCGCGGAGAATCGGCGGCTGGCTCGAACCCGATGCCAACTCAAGCCGAAGGCTTCATGAGCCGCGACGAGGCCGTGGCGTACTACGCAGATCGGTCGGGTCTCGATTCGAAGACGGTCCCGTACTACGTCGTGTTCGGGACATTCAAGATGGCCGTGGTGCTCCAACAGATCTACTTCCGCTATTACAACGGGCAAACAAGCGATGCGCGATTCGCTGGGCTAGGCCAGCTCGCAGAGGGTCTGTTCCGGCTCGCCGCGGAGCGACGCGATTGAGCGCTATCGCATAGAACCGAATCCCGCGAGACGGGAAGCTGGAGGAAGACATGTCTGACGATGGATTCACATTCCCAGTCGATCTCACGACGATCATGCTGTTTGCCAGCGCGTTAGGCGAAACGAATCGCGCCTACTATGACGCTGAATACGCGAAGAACAACCACCTCGGTGGTGTGATCCCCCCACCGACTTTTGCGATTTCGGGTGCACACTGGGATCCCAATGCGGGTCTGCGGGGCGTCCGCCAGATTCCAGCACCGGCTCCCCAGCCCGAGAAACCCCAGAAGACGAATTCATCTGAAGGCGACGGGGGCAGCAGCCGCGATGTCGGGCGTCTGCTTCACGGCGAGCAGCGCTTCATCTACCACAAGCCGCTGCACCCTGGAACTGTGCTGACCGTGACCCGAAAGCCCGGCAAACGCTGGGAGAAGGAAGGCAAGCGTGGCGGTGTCATGCGCTTCAGCGAGAATGTGACGGAATACCGCGATGAGAGCGGCGAATTGGTGATGACCGCGATCGGCGTCGGCATCATCACCGGCAAGGTTGTGGAGGACTAGGGTGTCGAATCCGAAGTTGAATTGCAGTCAATTGCGCATTGGCGATGAACGCGAAATGGTGGTCGTCGAAAACCTGACACGAACCCAGATAGTCCAGTACGCCGGCGCATCTGGTGACTTCAACCCGATTCACCACGACGAAAAGTTCGCGACTGAATCGGCCGGCTATCCGTCTGTGTTCTCCCACGGAATGCTGAGCATGGGACTCACTGGCAAATTGCTGACGGAATGGCTCGGCGATGGTGTGCTGCGCGAATTCGGCGTGCGTTTCGTCGGGCAGGTCTGGCCTGGCGATACGCTGACCGCCAAGGGCACCGTGAAATCGGTCGAGACCGACGGCGGCGAAGGCATCGTCGAGATCGAACTCGTAACGCTGAACCAGAATGGCCGGCCGGTGATCACAGGAGAAGCGAAGGCATCGCTGCCTTGCTGAGGCTCGCTATTGGCGTGCTCGAGAGTTCGCCGAAGACTGGGCTGAAGGCTCTCCGCAGGCCGGCGACTTGAATGCACGCTTGAATGCTTACCGGAATATTCAGTTGAGCCTCGAGTCCAGCTGGCGGGAGCGATCGAGCAGTGTCTTGGCATTGGCCGTATCGCCGAGCGCGCGCAATACGACGCTGAGCCGGAAGATCACCACCGGGTCGTTGGGAGACAGCGCTTGCGCCGCTTCGAGGTGCACTTTGGCGGACTCGGGGTCCGAAGGCGTCATCTTGTACAGCGCCCAACCGAGCGCTGAACGATAGTCTGCTTCGTCCGGCCATATCTCGACCGCCGGAACCAGAAAATCCAACGCGACTTTGAACTTGCCCTGCCGAAGCAGCACTTCGCCCTTGCGATACAGCGTCTCGGCGTTGGCCAGCCGTTCTGCATCGATTTCGCCGTGGCCAGATCCCAGTGACGCGTCGTATTCGCGGCGTCGGTCTGGCTTCGAAAGCACTGCATGTGCCTTACCGATCGCGGCGAATACCTTACCGGCCTGACTGCGGATGTTCTCGTCGAGCCGCGCTCGGGCCAGCGCGTCCGGATGGTAGGTCTTCGCGGCCAGCAGGTATGCGCTGCGGATCTCCGCAGCGTCCGCGTTCTGATCGGCACCGAGTAGTTGGTAGTGATTCGATTCGGCCAGCCGGCCGAATTTGTCGACGATCTCCTGCTGGAAGTCGCCCCCGAACGACGGCTGGTGACCCGCGCCAGCAGAAGTTTCCGTCTCTTCGCACGGCGTTTCGACATCGCTCGTCACGACCTCCAACTCCAACTCGATGGGTAGCGCTGTGTCCTTGGAACTCTTGGGCGTGTCGCGGTATTCGAAGGCCTCGCCGACGTCGAGTAGCCAGGCCGCGGCCATCGCACGCGGCGTCGAGGCCGCCTGCAGCGCCTGCCACAGGGTTGACGATCCGTTCAATTGGGCGAGTAGGGCGACAACGGCCCGGTCGGATCGGAGTCGCGCCCCGATAGCCGCGTACCGGACGGTTCGGACGGGATAGAGTCTCATCTTGGGCTCGAGCGCGACGAGTACGCGATCGGTGTTCCAATGAGTCTCGATTCCCTCCTGCACGAGCGAATACAAATCGGCGCGAAACGGGTGCGCATCATCAGGTGGCTTCACGTTGGGATCGATCGAGAAACTCCCTCGTGGCCAGCCGAAGCACTCGAGCAGCCGAACGCGTACCTGATCTCTCAATGCGACGAACAGCTCACGGGGCTCGATGAGGCGCAATTCGAGCAGGGCGTTGCCTTCCTTGCATGGCTTTTTCTCGACCAGGGCGACAATTTTCGCGTAGTCCAGCCGCGAAATCTTGCCGGCGTCCATCAGTTGAACGCCGAGACTCTCGCTGGCCAGATTCGACTCCGCGAAGACGGGTGCGCCGCGATCGAACAGGACGGCCTTCTTGCAACGGCCGTGCTCGAGTTCGAGACGTCCGCAGAACTGGGCGCGATGCATGTCCATCAACAGATGCGGAAGTGAGCTTTGCTCCAGGTTACCACTGGCGGGGATTGCGACCATGATTCAGGATGGGCGGCGCTGTGCGGCGGCGATCTGGAAAGCGGTCGCGATCGCTGTGGGCAGATCCTTGATGATGAACAGCGGCTGACGCTCGAGGTCGGCAACGGCCGGTTCAGACATGGGCGTAGTCGCCGCAAAGATCGCCTCGGCCCCCCATGCCTCGATCAGGTCGAGGGTCTGTTCGAGTGCTACAGCACCGAATGCATCGTCGATGATCGCGCCGGACAGATCGACGACGACCACCGAAACATCGCGGGCGGCCGGGTCGCGGCCGAGCAGATCGACAGCCCTGAGTGCCTCATCCCCGCTCGCAAACGGAATCACCATGACCGGGCCCCAGATGTGGACCACCGATTCGAGTTGTTCGCTATTCCCGCGCGGAGTCACGTGCGAGAAGGTCTCTTCGAGCTCACGAAAGTGTCGCGCCGCGTCGCGCCGTGCTTCGCGGTTGAGTCGGATCAAATCGCGCAGCGCGTCGAAGGGCAGGGAGTCCAGCATGGCCGCTGCAGCGGCATCGCCGCATGCGCGCCATTGGGCGACCTCGTGCGCGGTGAACTCGCAACTCGCTGAACCGAAAGCACTGCAGTTCGACTCGATCGCGAGTATGTCGGCCTCCAGCGTTCCGGAAAGCCAACCTGAGGTATACCCCGCGGTCAAGAAACAGATTGGGTGATCGGGTTGGCCTAACGCTCCCAGTACTGCGAGCGCCTCGTCGCGCTGTGGCCAGTTTCCCTTCACGGCGATGGATGCGCGTTGTTCCTCGCTTCCATCCCCGCCTACCCCGATGCACATCCGGATGGCTAGTGGAGGTGAGACCAGCGGAGGCGACGCGCCGGCTGAGTCGTTCCAGGACCGCTCCGCAAACGCGACCTGCACCGCATCGAAGGCGTCCTGTAAGCCGTGCAAGAATCCCATCTGCAGCAACGCGATGTCCGCCGTCGAATCGCCGAGTTCCTCGAGCAATTCCGCGTGCAGAGCTCCCAGGAAATTGCGGTCGAGCAACAAACCCGGATCTCGCAACAAGATGGCGTCGGGGGCGAAATGCAGACATGCCAGACCCGGAGCAGCTGTGACGTTGTTGTCGGCAGCACCGCTGGCATTCTTGGGGGATTTTCCGTTCAACCTCTAGCCCTCGATGAACTCGTAGATGTCGAATTTCTGGTCTTTCTTGATGAAGCTCTCACCTTCCCGGTCGAGCAATCGAAGGAACGCGCTCGTGCAGGAAGGATCGAACTGGCTGCCGGCAAACTTGTTCAGTTCCGAAACCACCCGGT
>JAQBGU010000126.1:0-40378 GCA_032128375.1 Deltaproteobacteria bacterium
CCTCCAACAGCTCGCGAAATGTGAGCTTGGCGACTATCTCTTCGCTGGTGGTAGCTTCGCAAGTTGTTCCCGAACGCCGGTTCACTGATGCAAGTATTGTCTCTTTTTCCGGGAGCAGTTCATTTAGTACTGTGGAAATCGTCGCAACGTTCGCTCGCAAGGCCGGTTCTTGTCTAAGCCGAAGTTCTGCTTGAATGGCGACGTAAGTTCTCGTCGCGGCTAAGAAACCGCGTGAAGTAGATGTGCGCTTTCTGACTACGTTGGAATCGGGATCTCGAGCAAGTCGAAGGCTCTTCGCTGGAGATCCGTGGGAACGGTCAACTGGTTGAAAGTAGGCAGATCGCCTTTGGGTTGAATGGTGTTGTTGGTCAGCGTAGCCAGGTAGTTGAGTAGTCCTCGGAAGCGATGGACGGTTTCGCCTTCGGGTGTTTTGTGGGTCAAGGCCTTGGCCTCAGCGCTCTGCGACCGTGTAGCGGGCTTGACTACAGTGGCGCGTCGCTTCGCAGCATTTGTGGGATCGTCCTCGGCGAACAGAAGAGGTGCCCATGCCCTTCGCATGTGCCATTCCACGTAGTAGGCCAGCATGCACAGGAACACGTGAGCGCGTACGCGCTCCGCAAGTCGGTGGTGAATGGGCCGGACGTGGAGATCCACCGTTTTCATGCAGCGGAAGGCACGCTCGACTTTCGCGAGATCCTTGTACGCGCGTACCGTCTGTTCGGCCCCGAGCACCTCCTTTGGCAGCGAGGTCCGGATGACGTAGATGCCATCGAGCGCCGCCTCGGCCTCGATCGCGTCTTGCTTGCGCAAGTACGTGAACGTCGTATCGGTGATCGCAAGCTCGAAGTGTTTCGCCATCTTGAATCGGCCCAGCATCTTACCGACCCGCAGGCCGATCCGCGCCTCGCCTCGCAGAGCGCGCTTGTCACGCCGGGTGGCCGCGGCGATCTTCTCGAGCTCGCGCTGCGTCGCCTGGAGGAGATCCTCCCGCTTGCGCGCTCGCTCGGCGGCCAGCAGCGGGTTGAAACAGGCAATCAACCGCTCGCCCGGAAAGTCGGGGTGACGGATCTCGGCGAGGTCGGCCTCGTCGAACAGCGACAGCTGCAGGGGCCCGTCGTCCTCGGCCAGCTTGCGGATCTGCTCGGAACGCAAGGCACTCACCCAGTCGAGCCCATCGACTGGAGCAAGCTCTTCACGAATTCGCGCGCTGGTCAGCATTCCCCGGTCGCCGACGAACACAACGCGAGAGAGGCCGAACCGCGTGCGCACCTTTTCGATCTGATCTTTGAGCGTCACGGGGTCGCCGGTGTTGCCCTCGTAGACTTGAATGGCCACGGGGCAGCCGTCGGCATTGCACAGCAGGCCGAAGACGATCTGGAGTGATCCCTTCTTGCCGTCGCGGGAGTGACCAATCCGGCCTAACGGACAGCATCGACCTTCGAGATAGCTGGAACTCACGTCGTAGAGCACGAGAGTGCCATCGTGTAGATGACGCTCAGCCAGCTTCTTCTCGATCCTGACTTGGCGTTCACCGAGCCAGTCCATGGCGGCGTAAAGGTCTTCGGCCTCGACGGCTTCGAGCCCAAGGCTCTCCCCGAGTGTCGATGTGGCGCTGTCGGGATCGAGGGCTCGCGCGGTGGCGAGCTTGGAGTCGGGGGCGAGCACGCGGGAAACGATCAGCGCGACGGACCGGTCGCGCTCCGGACTGCGCCGCGCCGCCAGCAGGCGATCGAGGCCGAGTTTCTTGAGGGTACCGAGCACGGCGGCGACATGGCCGTGGGGCCGCGAGCGCAAGACGCTGAAGGCTGGGTCGGCCGCGACCAAAGGTTCATCGCGCAGCAATCGCCGGAGGGCTTCAATCTTGGGTGCGGGCCAATCCGAGAGGTTGGCGAGGGTGCGTTTTCGTACCCGCGTCCCCTCGCGCCAGCCTTCGCGCAACAGGATCGCGGGCCGCGAGGAGCGATTGGGGACCGTCTCGATGTACATGGGAACGAGGCATAGCCCACTGGCGGCAGATTTTCACCCATTTTATCAAAATTACATGGGAACAATATCTTCCACAGATCAACCCCATTCTCAAACAACTTCAAACACTTACGACCAGATTGGGGCGCGATAGCCAGGGAACTTCGGGCTAGTCGCGGTCGTCCGGAGATTCAGGGACGCCCAGATCCGTCGCCCTGTGGTGTTCCCCGGCAATTCCCCCCTGCGGCGACAAAGAGATTTCATTCCATGTCGATTCTAGGTTTCAGAGCGCTCCGATTACCCGGAGCGCTCTGCGCTGCAACCCTCACTTTCGCCTGCACGACACCTGCGTCCTTCACCCCAGTGGCCACTTCGGAACACCCGACTCTGAGCGCACTTCCCCGCATCGAGCCGACACAGGGCCGGATCGTCCTTTATCGCAAGGCGAAAGCCGAAGGACCGAATCACGCGCTCACCATGATCGATGCTGACAGCACCTTCGACATCCGACCGGGGCGCTTCACTCATCGCGACGTCGCGCCGGGCGAGCACAGGGTCGAAGTCGTGCTGGCGGAAAGGGACTACACGAAGCTCTTGGCAGGACCCATCGGCCGCCGGCTCGAGAAGCGCGTGCTCAACCATCGACTCTACGGAAAACCTTTACACGTCGAGATCCGCGCCGGCGAAACGAGCTACGTCGAGGTGGCGACAGCGGGCGTAGGGGTCAGCGAAAACGCTGGTTTGGGCGGGGCAACCGGCTACTCGACAGAATCGGGGTCCCGATCCGGCTCACACTTTGTGACGTTGACTCCCAGCTACCATTCGGCCGCGCAGGTGCCAGGCCTGCGCTACCGCGTGCTGTTCCCGACCTTGATTGGTGCCGACGCGGGTTCCGCGCAGTCCGCGCTCCGCCTCGCGACCCGATGCGGGCCGGAATGCAGCGTGTCACCGAAGATTGCGGAGTTGGCGACCCGCTCGCGGCGCAGCTCGCCGATCGCCTCGAGCCCACCGGCGACATCCCCGACACCACCCAACGCGAGCGATCGCTCAGCCCCTGCACGCGAGGCGGCGGCCGAGGAACTCGTCAACGCCGTCACCGACAGCTCCTCGTAGAGACCAGCGTCAGTGCTCGTTCGATCATCCTCCTCGTCGACTCCGAAATCACGGCCGGCTTCGATTCCGTCGAGGCTTACTCAACCAGACGCGAGGCGATCGATGACATTCTCGACCAGCGCTGCTCCGATCCACGCGAGTGGCGGGATGACAACGTAGAAGGCGAACCTCGAGAGCAATGCCGTATCCAGCGGCCACGTGCGCTGTTGGCGGATGCGATCGCGGTGCGCCAACAACGCTTCGAAGCGCAGGATTCCTTCGCTGCCTCGGGCGTGTCTCGTCTGGCTCACGAGTTCATCGATCTGCTCGAGTTGTCGGCGCTTCTCTCCGCGCATGCGCAGGTGAATCGACCGCAGCGGCCAAAGGAGCAGCAAGGTGGCGCCAGGAATCATCACCAGCGCACTCGAGCGGTAGTTGGCCCAGCGAAATTCAGCATCCAGAGATTGGAGAGCCGTCAGCGCCAACCCGCCCGCGATGACCACGACATCGAGTAAACGCGAGCGCACCAGAGGTTTGAGCCGCCCTGGATTGAACAGATCGATTTCGACGTCGTCCCCGAGCCGACTGAATGCGAGCGCAGCGATGACCCGCATCCCGCCCGCCAACCCAACACCCACCCAGAGAATGAACTGGCCGATCGAGAGGCTGAGGTCGACGACCTGCGTCGAACTCAGCGCAATGGCTTCTGACAGCTGGGTGTTGAAGGGCGCCATCGCGAGCCCCGCAAGGCCGCCCCAGACCCACGACTTGCGGAGTGCACCGCGAATCGCGCTGGCGGCATCGTCCACAATGCCGGGATCCGGTAGATCGATTCGCAGCTGTTCGACGAACTCGAGAGAACGCCGCTGACAAACGAAACCCGTCGCGATGATGTAAGCCGGTAACAGGATCAACATCAACACCATCCCAATGGCCTGACGGCTAGAGGTCGCGTACGAAGGGAGTTCGTCAGAAGACAGCGCACCGGCGGCAGCATAGAAACCCGTCAGCAGCAGCACTGCAGTACAACTCGCGAATGTTGCGGGATATCGGCTCACGGCCGCATGCATCGCAGTCTTCTCCGGTGGCCTAACGCCCAGCCAGGCCGCTTCCTCCTGCACGTTAGCCGCCCTCGTCCGAATCAGAAAACGCCACGTGCGGCGCGGCGTGCGCGAAACCGAGAGCCCCGATCAACCCAGCTTGTTCTAGAAGCTCCCTTTGTCGGCTCGCCCAGCTCTGATCGGACGCAGCGAACTCAGATCGACCGGCTCCTTGATGATCTTCCGACAGATTGCGAGGTTTGCTGCGAAGCTCTTGCGGTCGCGCATCCGTTCGGTGTGGGCCACGACAGCGGGCCAGCGGGCTGAATCCGGTAACCCCGCGACGAGTTCCAAATTCGTCAGCTGGTACGCGACTGAAACGTCCGCGATCGACATTGCAGCACCGATCAAAAATTCCTTTCCAGCCAACTCACCTTCCAGGTAGTCGAACACACGGGGGAGCTTCTCGTTCCAAGTCTGCCGTGCGGTCTCCAGATCCGGTTCCTTCTTCTGGAACCGAGCGAACAGGATCGGCCGGAACACCCCCAGCCCGATCGGCCCGGCCAGTTCTGTGTCCGCCCACTCCTCCAACCAGACCGCGCGCCCGTGCTCGAAGGGATCGGCCGGGTACACGGCCGGGGTCGGGAACTTCTTTTCGAGGAATGCGCAGATCGCTGATGAATCGGGAATCGTCCCGGCCGTCCCTTGTTGGCCAATCGACTTGTCGCGGAGCACGGGAATTCGGCGTGCCGGGCTGATTCGAAATTTCGACTTCCCTGGTGCGACTGAGAGGCAGGCTGAGAGGCCTGCACGGAGAAATCGCGGGCATTCTTGTGACATGCAGGCTGCCACAATAGCTGAATCGGGAATCCATGGCCGCCGGCTCGGCATCCAGATGAGTATCTATTGAATACTTCTATTTGATCTGTTAGATACTCAGATGATGACAGGCGAGATATCCAGAGCATCTCAGAGCCAGGACGAGGCGACAGCCCGCCCAGGGGTGCCCAGGCCGGGCGGCATCTACGATCCGGTCGCGCGAACCCTGGACGCGATCGGTGACCGCTGGAGCCTGGTGCTGGTTCGCCATCTGCTGCTCGGTCCTCGCGGCTTTCAAGATCTTCGACAGCGCACCGGCATCGCGCCCCGCGTGCTGTCCAGTCGGCTGCGCGATCTACGGGCCAATGGCTTTGTTGAGGCACTCGAATCCGGCGGCTACGAGCTTACGGAACGCGGCCTCTCACTGGAGCCGATCGTGTCCTCGATCGCGCGTTGGTTCACCCGCCACGGCTTGGACGCGCTGCAGCTCGACATCTCGCAATTCACCGAGACATCGGCGCAATCCGTCCTCGAGTCTTTGCCCTTCTTACTGCGTGAACGAGACGCCAATACGACCGACGTCACATTCGAAATCCGCCTCACCGGCGCAGGCGGAGGCGTATGGTCGGTGCGAATCGAGACCGGACAGTGCCATGTCGAACAGGGCTTCGCCGAACACGCCGACGTCCGGTACACGGCCGACGCCAAAGTGTGGTGCGCCATGGCACTGGGGCTCGCTGACGCGCGCGACCTGGTCAAGCGCGGACTGGTCACCAAGGACGGGGGCCCCGCTGCGATGGACCACTACTTTCATCAGATTTCACACCCCGAGCCGACATCGGTAACGGCGGAGGGAGACAACACCCTTTTACGAGACAACAATCGATAGGAGTACACAGTGATTTCATTTGGAATGTCGGAAGAGCAGGAGCTCATCCGCGACACGCTGCGCGAGTTCGCCAACGAGGCGATGCGCCCTATTGCACGTGATTGCGACGAGACCGCACAAATCCCACAGGGTTTTCTGGACGGCATCTGGGAGCTCGGGCTGACCAACACGCAGATCGCCGAGCAGTATGGAGGCGGCGGCGAAGAACGCTCGCCGGTGACTAACGCGATCCTGCTCGAGGAGCTGGGCTTCGGTGACGTCGCGCTGGCGATTGCTGCCACGGCACCCAACGCGTTCGTCAATGCGATCGCCGATCACGGCACTGAGGAACAGAAGCAGGCGCTGCTACCGCTGTTTTGCGGCGACAGTTTTCACGTCGCCTCGCTGGCGGTACTCGAACACGGGCCGCTCGCAGATCCCGCTGCACCGCTGACCAAAGCCGAGCCGAAGGGTGACGACGGGTTCGTGCTGACTGGCAGAAAGAGCTGGGTGGTACTCGGTGACCGCGCGAGTCACTTCCTGGTGTTTGCGCGCAACAACGGCGGTGTCGACGCGTTCATCGTTCCAAGTGACGCAGAGGGCCTGTCGATCAGCGAACCCGAGAAGAATGTCGGATTGCGCGGATTGACGACAGTCTCGATCGAACTGGAGCGGGTCGCTGTTGGCCCAGAGGCAAAACTCGGTGGCACACAGGGTTGTGATGTCCGCGCCATTCTCGATGCTTCGCGGGCGGCACATTCCGCGATTCTGGTCGGTGCGTGCCGGGGCATCCTCGAATTCTGCGTGCCCTACACCAAGGACCGCGTCGCGTTCGATGAGCCAATCGCAAAGAAGCAGTCCATCGCGTTCCGACTGGCCGAGATGCACATCGAAGTGGAAGCCATGCGTTGGATGACATGGAAGACGGCTAGCCACGTCAGCCAGGGTCACGAAGATGCAACCAAGCAGGCGCATCTGACACGTCAGTATGTGTCCGAGAAAGCCATGTGGATCGCCGACAACGGCATCCAGGTCTTTGGCGGCCACGGCTTCATTCGCGAGTATCCCGTCGAGATGTGGTTCCGCAACGTGCGAACCCTGACGGTTCTCGAAGCGCTCGCGGGCGTCTGAGCCCGGCCTCATCCCCTCGTACCCACGCGCCTGTCAGGGCGCGTCGAACGGAGATCCAATGATCGATTTCACACTGACCGAAAACGACAAGGCGCGCTTGGCGCACATCTACGCGCAAGGCGAATTCGTCCGCCAGTTCGCCCGCGAAGCAGACGAAAACGAAGCGGAGCTTCCGCCCGAGATCCTGCCGGGTGCAGCGGAGTTCCTGGCGTCGCTCTCGCATCCAGGTGCCCCCGGTCCGGAGGACACGCAGGGCGCCGCAATGATGACGCTGAACACGATCGCTGCGTTCTGGGGCGACTACTCGCTGCGGCCGAAGCAGCCTGGCGGCGGAGGGCTCGGCAACGCGGCTCTGGCCGCCGCGGGCAGTGACGACCAGAAGGCGAAATGGAGTCACCTGACGCTTTCGATGGCGATCACAGAACCCGGTTGCGGTTCGGACCCCTCGCGTGTCGAGACGTCTGCGGTTCTCGATGAAGAGACCGACGAATGGGTGATCAACGGCGAAAAAATCTTCGTCACCACCGGAATCCGTGCCCAGGGCGTGGTGCTGTGGGCGACCATCGACAAGTCGGCGGGCCGCGCGGGTATCAAGAGCTTCCTCGTCGAAAAGAGCGCCCCGGGGTTCACCGTGCCCGGCAAGGAAAAGAAGCTCGGGATCCGCTCCGACGACACCGCCGTCTACCTGTTCAACGATTGCCGTATTCCGCGCGGTAACCTGCTGGGTGGCGACGAGAGCATCCCGAAGGCTTCTTCGGGTGGCTTTCGGGGCGTCATGAAAACGTTCAACATGACGCGTCCGCTGACGGCCGGGATGGGGCTGGGTCTCGCCAAGGCCGCGCTCGATTTCGCCCGTGAAGAACTCGAGAAGGCCGGTGTCATTGTGCAGTACGGCGCCGGGACCGCCCAACAGTCTGCGGCGGCCGACCGCTTCACGCGGCTAGAAGCACTCTACGAAGCGGCTGAGTTGACTACGCTGCGCGCCACGTGGCTCGCGGGTGACGCCAAGCCCAACAATATGGAGTCTTCGGTCTGCAAGGCGCACGCCGGCTCTGCGGTTCGGGCGATCACCCAGGGCTTGGTGGACTTGCTCGGTCCGATGGGAATTTCGCGCGAGCATCTGATCGAGAAGTGGATGCGCGATTGCCGCATCACCGACATCTACGAGGGCACCGGAGAAATCCAGCGCTTGATCATCGCGCGGGGTCTGCTCGATTACACACGCGCAGATCTCAAATAATTCAACGCTTCGCACCAACGTCCCCGGAGCCGTCGACCGAATGTCGGCGGCTCCGGCTGCTTTCTGGCTAGCGCTAGCAGCCCGACCCAAGATTGCCGGGCGACAACGTGGAAGCTTTCGCCACGCAACGGCTCTAGGCGGAGCCGGCCTCATCCGCAGGATTCGACGCGTCGTGAGCCGCGCGCCAATGTTTGAGCCTGATCTCGTAGTAATCCCAGATGCACAGCCCGCATCCCGTGTCGCAACACTCACGCGGTTCCGGTCGGCGCGGCGGATGCTTCAATCCGCGCTCCCGTGCGAACTGCAGCAGGCGCTCGTGTTCTGCCTCGGGGGTTCGCAGCATGACCATGCCGAAGGACTGTAGGGCGGTCAGCTGACTGATGCGAAGGGCAGACGATCGAGATCGACGTTGCCGCCGGTCAGGACGAGCGACAAACGTCGGCCGCGAAAACGTTCCCGATCGCTCATCACCGCAGCCAGCGGAACCGCGGCCGATGGCTCGACAACCAGCTTGGTCCGTGTCCAGATCAGTTGCATTGCGGTTGCGATCGACTCCTCGGTCACCGTCACGACATCATCGACGTGCTCGCGGATCAGTTCGAAATTCAGCCTGCCAAGTGACGACTGTAGACCGTCCGCGATCGTGTTCGGTGCAAGCTGCGGCTGCCAGCGGCCGCTGTGAAAGCTCCGATAGGCGTCGTCGGCACCCAGCGGTTCGGCCCCGATCACCTCGCACCCAGGCAGCAGCGCTTTGATTGCGACGGCCACTCCGGCCAACAAACCCCCGCCACCGACCGGCACGATCACGACCTCGGGCGGGCTAACGATCGATTGTTTCACGATCTCCAAGCCGACTGTGCCCTGTCCGCAGATGACGTGCGCGTCCTCGTAGGGGTGCACGAAGTGGGCACCGGTATCGGCTTGCAGCCGCTCCAGCGTCGATTCGCGCGCGGCCAAGCTGGGCTCACAATAGGTGATCTCGGCGCCGTACTGCGCGACTGCTTGCTTCTTGACCGCAGGTGCGTCGGCCGGCATCACGACGTAAGCGGGAATGCCCCTGTTGCGCGCTGCGAGCGCCACGGCCGCCGCGTGATTGCCAGAAGAATGCGTCGCAACGCCATTGCAGGCGGTTTCATCCATGAGTTGGAAGACCGCATTGTGGGCGCCGCGCGCCTTGAACGCGCCGACCTTCTGCAGGTTCTCGCACTTGAATTCGATCGCACAGTCGAGCAGCCTGTCGATCTGCTGGCTTGCCATGATCGGCGTGCGATGTACGAAGGGCGCGATTCGTTGGCTGGCCTCTCGAATCAACCCAAGCGAGACGGTCTCAGTCCTCACGCGAAACCTTCGTCGCGCTGCGTGCGATCACGACGCGACAAGCGCTTCCCGCTTGCGACGTCGAGAATGCACGACGCGCCACACCCATGCGGAGAGCAGCACGAAACCAGCCAACCCGAAGAAGGATACGGGTAGAATCCTGTCCGCGACATAGTTGAGCATCAGCTGGGTGCGCTGGTCGTAACCATCCCGAACGGGCAATACGTTGTTGTCTTCTGCGTAGCGTTGGTAATCGGCAAGCATCGCCGAGAAGCGTTTCGGATCGGCGTCTCTCAAGTCATTCGATTCTCCCGGATCGCTGACGATATCGAAAAGGTGCCACTCGTCGTCGCCGACAGGCCCGCGATCCATGACGACCTTGTAGTCGCCCTTGAACAGCGCGGCGTTTCCGCCCAACTCGTAGCCGATCGGCTCGTCGGCTGGGTGAACGCTTTCGGCCGATCCTGCCAGCAACCCGTTGAGACTCCTGCCGCTGATGACTTCTACCCGGCGTCCGGCGTATTCCCCGTTCGCCGGCGAGACACCCGCGATTTCGAGGATGGTCGGCGCAATGTCGGTCACGTAGGCGAGCGCATTCGTGATGACACCCTTCGCCGCGACCGTCGGACCCGCGATGATCAGTGGTACGCGCATACCCCCTTCACGCGCGAAGAACTTGTAGTACGCCAGCGGCGCGGCCGCAGCGCTCGCGAAACTCGGACCGATATTCACGAAACTGCCGCGCGTACCCAGTGTCTCGTAGTCGGTCGAGTAGCCGTTTCTCCCCAGCCAAAACCGGAACAGGCCACCGCCGGGGCCAAAGGTCGGATCGCTACCTTCTGAGCCGTTGTCCGATGCGAACACGAAAACGGTGTTCTCGTACTCGCCGATCTTCTCGAGGTGGTCGATCAAACGGCCGATGTGGTGATCCATCGCAGCGACCATGCCCGCGTAGACGGCCATGCGTTTGGACGCGTAACGCTTTTCCTCATCGGAGAGCGCGTCCCAATTCCCGTTCGTCTCCACCGGCGCCAACTGGGTTGTGGGGGGCACGATTCCGAGCGCCTTGGCGCGCACGAGGCGCTGCTCGCGCAGGCGGGTCCAACCCGAGTCATACACGCCCATATACCTGTCGGTGTACTCTTGCGGAGCCTGGACGGGAATGTGTACCGCCTGAAATGGGATGTACGAAAAAAACGGCCGGTGGTCGGCGCGATTCGATTCGATGAACTCGATGGTTTTATCGATATAGAATTTGGAAGAATAGAAATCGTCGGGAAGCGCATCGAGTTCGCGACCGTCGGCGAACCAGTGGGCCCTGTCGTAGATCGGCAGGTACGTCTTCATCTCCCAGTTGTCGGCACCGGTATCCGCCATCGCAACGGTCCGCTCGAAGCCGCGTTGGCTCGGCAACAGATCCGGCGCCATTCCCAGGTGCCACTTGCCGGTCATGTAGGTGTGATATCCGGCATCTGCCAGCAATGCCGCGATCGTCACGACGTCGTGACTGAGCGTGCCGGCGTAGTCGGGCTGCTCCGACTGATACCGTGGAATCGATTCGGGGATATTGGGGACGCCGTTTCGGTGGCTGTCTACACCTGTCAGCAACATCGCGCGGGTCGGCGCACAGCTGGCCGCGGTGTGGTAGTTGGAAAACTGCATTCCCTCAGCCGCAAAGCGGCTGATGTGAGGAGTCGGTATCTCGCTCCCGTACGGCGCGGTATCGCTGAAGCCGAGGTCGTCGGCCAGAATCAACACGACGTTGGGTGGCGCAGCGGTGGCGCTGCCAGCAGGCGCGAATAGCAGCGCCATCAGGAGTGGACTGGCCCACCTCTCAGCGCGCATCGACGCTCGTCGGCAATCCGAATACCCGCGCGGCGTTGAGCCCCAGAATCTGAGCACGCGACCGATCCGAAATCGAACCCATCTGGCGCTCGATCGAAGCCGCCGAATGCGGCCAGCTGCCTTCGTGGTGCGGGTAATCGTTCGCCCACATCACGTTGTCGACCAGGCCTTCGTGTTCGACGGCGCGAAGTCCGACATGATCTTCTTGAAATGTCGCGAAGCAATGTTCGCGGAAGTACTCCGACGGCAGTTTCGGCGTCACCGGTCGGACAAAGAAATGATGCGCCCGGTAGGCGTGGTCCATGGTTTCGAGTAGCCACGGTACGAAACCGATCCCCGATTCGACGAGTCCGGCCCGAAGGCTCCTGTGCCGCTCGAAAACTCCCGAAGAAATCATCTGGACCAGCGGCTCGATCGTCGTCTCCATCGAATGGCAGACGTAGTTCGTGATCGCTCCCCCGTTGCCGCCCACCGCCCGTGGGTCTCGACCGGTCGAAACATGGAACGTGACCGGCAAACCGGTCTCGGCCACCACCGACCAGATTTCCTCGAAACTCTCGTCGTTGTATTCGAGCTTCCCGAACGATTTCGCACCGTAGATCGGAGTGTTCCCGAAGCACAGGCCGACGAAACCGTTCTCCGCGGCCCAGCGAATCTCCTCGAGCGCGCCCGCCTGGTCTCCTGTTGCAATGCTTGCCAGTGGCCGCGTACGGCCAGCGTTCCAGCCTTGTCCCCCCCCGAAAAAATCCCGCGCAAAGCGGTTCCAAGCCCGGCACATCGCCATTGCGAACACGGGGTCGGGCGTTGCCCAGCACAGCAGGCCCTTGTTCGGGAAAATCAACTCGATGTCGATGCCGTCGGCCCGCTGGTCCGCGAGTCGATCTTCGATCGTCCGGCCAGCGGCGTTGCGACTGAGATCCTCTTCGTCCATTCGCGAGGCGGTGTGGCGGTCGTGCTCGGGTCGCTCGTACGGCTGCTGACGCTGCACGGTCTTCGCGCCGGCGCCGGCTTTGACGCGCTGCGGGCGATTGCCTTCGCTGATCAGCCACTGCGACCCATCCTCTCGAGTTTCAGAATGAGGGATTCGTTCGAGATACTCGCGGTCCACATAGTCGGCGAGGTAGGTAGGCGGCTCGTTTGCATGGGTGTCCGCTGACACCATGAAGTACTTGTTGGACGCGTCGGGTCGAGCCGTTCGGGTCCAGACATCTACGCCTGGTGTCCCGCGGCGCCACGCATTCATTCCGGCTGACTCGGTCATTGGGGGCCTTTTCGCGCAGGAAAATTTCTAGCCGGCCATCATTCCATTATCGACCGACAGAATCGCACCGTGGACGCTCTTTGCGTCGTCTGAAGCCAGGTAGGCGATCGCAGCCGCGATGTCTTCTGGCGGCGACGGTGGGCGCGGTACAGTCGCTCGTAGCATCAGTTTGAAATCGGCGTCTTTGGGTACCGCGACGCCTCGAGTCATCTCGGTGTCAGTCCCACCGGGGGCCACGGCATTGACGCGGATATTCTTCTTGAAGAACTCTACCGCGAGCGCCCGCGTCAAGTTGATGACTCCGGCCTTGCTCGAGCAGTACGCGGCCGCATAACTCTGGCCCATGAATCCCGCGTTCGACGCGACGTTCACGATGTTGCCGCCGGTTTCGAACAGGTGCGGTAGTGCGGCCTGGCACAAGAAGAATGGCCCCGAGAGATTGACTCCGAGCACGAGGTTCCAATCTTCTTCGGACATTTCCAAGCTGTGCACCAGTCGCAGGACACCGGCCACGTTGGCGAGAATATCGAGTTGTCCGAATGTTCCGACACAGGCTTCGACAGCCTCGAAGCACTCGGAGCGACGCGACACGTCACACGCCCGCGTCTCGATCGTTCCACCCGCCTCTTTCACGATTGCTGCGGTCTGTTCGAGACCGGACGAGTTGATATCGATCGCGAAAACCCGGCACCCCTCAGAAGTCAGGCGAAGACTGGTGGCTCTGCCCATCCCAGCTGCCCCGCCGGTCACCAAGGCCACCTTCCCGTCGAATCGAGCCATCTTGTTTCTCCTTGGTTGTGATCGATAGTTGTGATCGACAGCTGTGATGGACAGCTGTGATGGACAGCCGTGATCGACAGTTGTCATGGGCAGTTCTAGTAGACAGCTGCTGCTTACGGGTGAGTTTTCGGTCGCTGTGCGCGGCAATTTTTGGTTAACGGAGGTGATTCGGCGTGTCATCGGCCCGCCGACAACAAGCCCAGACGATAGGCGCGTCTCGGGACAAATTCACGAGCTGATTGCGGATCCCCGTCTGCGAGGCTTCATTCGCGCATCGACAGCGCGCGTCCGAGCTCGATCATCAGCCGGTCGAGATCCCATCGTTCGTCGACCACACCAAATATGTGGCGGTCAGGACGGATCACCGCGGCGGCGTGATCGCTAAACAGCAGGTCTGCCTCCCCCTGGACAATTTCCAGTCCTTCGAGGCTGACAGTGCGCCCGGCGAGACGTTCGAGAACAGCATTCGCAGACTGCCCCAGGCGGAGATCAGACGGGGTGCGGCCGAGGATTGCGAAGCCGCGCCCGAGCAGTTCGTCGAGCTGGCACACAGACCCGTCGGCACGGCGCACCCGGGGCTGGCGCAGCAGTCTCCCCACCGGTCCTTCATCGAGAACCTGTTCTTGGACCAACGCGCCACCACGCAGCGGCGGAACCCCTGGACGGCGCGCAGGGGCGGGCGCGGCGTCTGCGTGCGGATCGGGTTGGCCCGCCTCGCGGGCGGCGAGCGTTTCCATCAGCTGACCGATCCCGACGGCGCCTTTCACCAGGTCGCGCGCATGGGCGTCTCGCTCGTCCCGGTAGCTATCGAGCAGTTTGTCGGCGCAGATTCCGGTGAGTACGAGCGGGATCTTCCAGCCGAGGTTCACCGCGTCGCGAAAACCACTATTGAGCCCCTGGCCGAGGAAGGGCGGTGTCTGGTGGGCGGCATCTCCCGCCAGCAACACGCGCCCCTCGCGCCACTGGGAGGCGGTGGCCGCGTGGAACTGGTACACCGCAGCGCGTCGAATCTGGTAGTCGTCGGGCGGCAGCCAGCTCGCGAGGAGTTGCTGGATCTTCTCCGGTCGCAGCATCTCTTCCCGGGTTTCCCCTTCGAGCAGCTGGAATTCCCAGCGTCGATTCGGGTCCTTCACACAGATGTAACTGGTCAGGCGCTCGGGATCGCAGACTTGCATCGTCGACATAGGGAGCTGTGCGTCGGGTCGAATCGCAATATCGATTACGAGCCAATCCTGATCGTACCCAAGACTCTCCCATTCGATCCCCACCGCGCGCCGAACAAAGCTCCCCGCACCGTCGCAGCCGAGCACATACGAGGCCCGAAGCTGCGACGCATCGCCCGTCGCGACATTCGCACATCGAACCACTACGGCATCGCCATCTGGTTCGACGCCGATCACCTCCTCTCCGAGCGAGGCGGCGATGCGCTCGCTCTGCCCCACGAAACCGCGGAGCTGCGCTTCGAGTTCGGGTTGATCGAAGAACGCCATGTCCCGCCAGCCGTTGTGTCCGTACTCGGGAACCTCGATTCCGAAGAGCACGTCTCGCTTCGAGTTCGTAAAACAGATCTTCTCGCCCTCGCGCGGGGGCTGCAGAATGGCTGCAACCGCATCACCGAGGCCAATTCGCTGGAATGCGCGCACCGACTCCCCGTCGAGCCCTACCGCGCGCGGCAGCATGACGGGCTCGCTGCTGCGCTCGAAAATCTTGACTCGAAGCCCGGCTTCTGCGAGTAGCAGCGCCGTGAAAGCGCCTACCGGCCCAAAGCCCACTATGGCGATGTCGACATCCGAATCAGCCATTCGTTTCGATCATCCTAGGACCCACCAGAACTGTCAATTCAAACCTCGACATCGATGCGTTTGGTGAAGCTTGGATCTCGAATGGGTCAGTCGTCCAACGATTTTGGCCAATCGTGTAAATGGACCGAAGCTCACCGAAGCCGAGGGTTGGTGTCGAGCGACCAGACTGGGAGATGGCCACAGCCCCACGCGCAACACGAAAGGCCGTGCTCGGGACAGCGCCGAAAATTCGCGCGAACCTCGAACCTGCTGCTAGGCGTCTGGCTCGTAACTCGTCTTCGGAAAGAAGTCTCCGCGACCCTCGGGTGTCATGTCGAGGAAGTGCCAGAACGGGGAAAGCTGGTCCATCCCGTTGAAGTGACCTTCCTCCATCATTGCGCTGATCGAGGTGAAATGAAACAGCCGGCCCGCCTCGAGTCGGAACACCGAGATTCCGGGATACTGGTCACCTTCCGGACTTTCAAAACCGAGTCGCTGTTTCAGATCAGAGTCGGCCGCGCAAACGACCCGCAGGTTGTTCCAACCTCGCCCGCTCCCGTACGCGATGAAGGGACCGAGCCCTCCAGCGATCAGCACCGCGAAATTCACGCGCTGTTCGAGGTGCGCCATCAGCGCGTTGTAGCCGTCGGCCCAGAGCGTGCACATAGGACATGGGTTCAGTTGTTTCTTGCCCTGCATGAAATGCATCAGCAGCAGCGGCTTGCCCGGGTCCTGGAACAGCTCGCTCAGGCGTACAGCCACGGTCTGCCCACCGCGAACCTCCTCGAAAATCGAGTCCTCGATGGCGGTGTCTGTCGGCAATCGCCGCCGCAACGCGGCCACGCGCCCCACCTGATCCTTGAGCGCGATCTCGGCCTGGAGAAGCTCGCCGCGGATCTTCCGGTATTCCGGTGACTCGTTGAGAAGTTGCTTGACACTCATCGGGAGGTCTCCGTCTGAAGGTGTTCTTCGAGTTTTGTGAGTATTTCCTGCCAACCCTGTTCGTGGCCGTCGTAGCTGTCGGTATCGGGCAGCTCGTCGTGAACGAGTACGATTCGGGTCTGACCGGCGCCAGCCGGCTCGAGAGTGACTTCGATGCGGGTTCGCCGCTGTCCTTCAGGTTGCCAATCCGATACCCACGTCATGACGAGCCGCTTGGGGGGCTCGATCTCGAGGTATTCGCCTCGCTGCAGATAATCCTGTTCGGCTCCGTGCATGAGGATCTGAAAGCACCCACCGACCCGGAAATCGAGTTCGACGCTGGCCCGCTCCATGTCCGGCGCCGGGCACATCCAGACAGCCAGGCCCTCAGGATCCGACCAGGCCTCGAAGACCTCTTCTGGCGACGCCGACAGCAAGCGGTCCTGGACGATCGGCGATCTTCGTTTGGATTCGGTCATCGTGCGCTCCTGCGTTTCTTTTTGGGCTTCGAGCGGCTGCTTCGGAGATAGGTCTCGAGAGAATCGAGACGGTCTTCCCAGAATCGAACGTATTCCGTCGTGAAATCCGCGGCAGCGGCCAGCGGCGTAGCATCGAGCGAACAGTGGTGCTCGCGGCCCCTCACCTCACGTTGCAGCAATCCCGCGCCCTCCAGCACCCGCAGGTGCTTCGAGATGGCAGCCAAGCTGAGGTCGAATGGCGCGGCCAGTTCACCGACGGTGGCAGCTCCTGTGCGGAGCTGGCCGAGCAGCGCTCGCCGAGTCGGATCGGCGAGCGCTGCAAAGGTTCGATCGAGGGAGTGACTCATCGGGACATTCGAAATCATTCAACTAATGGGTTGAATGTACATCGATCCCCCCGCGGTTGCAATTCACGCGCTCGAAGCCAGCGTAACCAGCCATACGCAGCTTCCAATGGCGACCAGGAACGACGTTGAACGCAGCGGCGCGAGGTCGGCGATATAGAAGCCAGCGTGCAGGACGCGGGCCACAACAAACAACATCGCGGCGGTTGCAGACGAACCCGGATCGGCCCCCGCCATGTGCGCGACCGCAACACAGGCTGTGAAGATGCCGACCGCCTCCCAGGCGTTTTGCTGAGCGGCGACCGCCCTCGCTCCCGCGCCTTCGAGCAGTGCGCTCTGGGCTCGGGGGTTGTTGTTGTCGACTGAGTCGAACTGCTGTGACTTGAAATAGCCGCCGATACCGGCCAAGACGAGCGGGATCAGTACGGTGATGAGCAGACACCAGAACGGGGTGGTCATGATTCACCTCTGAGTGACGGTTCGTGAAAGAAATGGCGCACAGACCGAGGCAATCAGCAGCGAACGCGCTCAATTGGAGCCTCCGGTTTCGACGCTACCACGGAAATGCGGTTCGGCTACCCGTTCGGTTTCGTTTTGGTGTGGATTCGGGTCGCGGGTTCGTCGGTCCCTCGGGTACTGCTCGCCGGGACCCGCTATCTCTCTATGTCCCCCCAGTTCCCAGCGAGGATCTCCATGGCACCCGACACCAACCGCGAAGACCAGATCACGGAAATCCTCGCCGAACTGAATCTCGACGAAAAAGTGGCGATGCTGTCTGGACACGGCTTCACGAAACAGATCGCCGAAGACGGCCGCTACTGTGGGAGCGTCTACCACATCGGGGCGGGCAACGAACGCCTCGGCGTACCCGCGATGTTTTTCCTGGACGGACCGCGCGGCGTGGGGATGGGTCACTCGACGTGTTTCCCAGTCCCCATGGCGCGAGGCGCGAGCTTCGATGTCGATCTCGAGCGGCGCATCGGGGATGCGATCGGACGCGAACTGCGCGCGCACGGCGCGAACCTGTTCGGCGGCGTCTGCATCAATCTTCTGCGCCACCCGGCGTGGGGACGCGCGCAGGAAACCTACGGCGAAGATCCCTTTCTGCTCGGCGAGATGGGTGCTGCGCTCACCCGCGGCGTCCAGCATCACAATGTCGTCGCCACCCCCAAACACTTCGCCGCCAACAGCATGGAGAACGCCCGATTCACGGTGGACGTGGAGATCGACGAAAGAGCACTGCGCGAGGTCTACCTGCCGCACTTCAAGCGCTGCATCGACGCTGGGGCCGGTGCGGTGATGAGCGCCTACAACCAGCTCAACGGTGCCTACTGCGGCCACAATCGCGCGCTGCTCACGCGGATCCTGAAACAAGAATGGGGCTTCGACGGCTTTGTCTACTCAGACTTCGTGATGGGCTGTCGCGGAGCCGACGCCTTTTCGGCCGGTCTCGATGTCGAAGCGCCGGATACCTACCACTATGGCGACAAACTCGCGGACGCCGTGAAACGCGGCGACGTCGACCCCGAACGACTCGACGACGGTGTGCGACGCGTTCTTCGCAGCCTGTACCGAACACGCGATGTCCCAGACGTCGAGACCTACGCGATCGACTGCGTCGCATCTGATGCTCACGTCGCGCTCGCGAAAGAAGCCGCCGACAAGAGCATCGTGCTGCTGCGCAACGACGGCGTCTTGCCATGGGACCCGTCGCGTGTCCGCCGCCTGTTGGTGTTGGGGCCGCTTGCCGACCGCGAAAATCTCGGCGACCACGGATCGAGCCGAGTCTATCCCAAAGACGTCGTCACCCCGCTCGCCGGCCTGCGAGCAGCGACCCCGGAAACGTGCGAACTCACCCACGATCTCGGCGAAGACCTCACCCGCGTGCGCTCACTCGCCGCCCAAGCCGATGCCGTCTTGGTGGTTGCCGGCTACACGCATCGGGATGAGGGCGAGTTCATTCCCGGCCAGATGGTCGATCTGTCTGAGGACACGGACAGGAGTATCGGCGGAGACCGACTCGATTTGACGCTAGGAGCCGAGCAGGAAGGCTTGATCCTGGCGGCCGCCGAAGCGAACCCGCAAACGGTGGTCGCCGTGATGAGCGGCTCGGCTGTATTGATGGAGAGCTGGCGTCTGCGCGTCGCGGCGATCTTGATGTTGTGGTACCCGGGGATGGCAGGCGGAACCTCACTCGCCGACGTGCTGTTCGGTCGGGTCAATCCATCTGGCCGGTTGCCGTTCAGCGTACCGACACATTCCGATCACCTGCCGTTTTTCGATCGGGATGCAACGCAGATCCGATACGACCTGTGGCATGGCTACACCAAGCTCGAGCGCGACGGTGTCCCCCCCGCCTTTCCGTTCGGATTCGGCCTCGGCTACTCGGCGTTCGACTTTGCGAACCCGTCTGCTGTCGCCAGCGATTCGACTGTGCGCGTAGAGGTCGACGTCAGCAACACCGGTGAGCGCGACGGCGATGCGGTCGTCCAGGTCTACGCAGGCTGGCAGACTCCATCGCCTGACCAACCTGTTAAGCGTCTGTGCGGCTTCAGTCGGGTCGCATTGCGCGCAGGGGAGACGCATCGCGCGGTCGTCGAAGTCGCGCTGCGCGATCTCGCGTGGTTCGATGTCGATCAACACTGCTGGCGCATCGGCGAACTGCAGTGGCGCATCGGAATTGGTCAAAGCAGTGCCGACGCGGACCAGGTCGCCGTGAAGCTGCGGCTCTCGGAGCGGACCTGGTCGATTCGGGAACGCTGACGGGCCCTACCGCTCCACGTTCGCCAGCGAACGGTACGATGCTTGACTGATGGCGCGCGACGGTGGATCGTGTTGGATTCGGGATCATGCAATCACCACGGAGAAGCGGAATGCCCAACCAGCAGCAATCGAACCGTTCGGAAAGCGCGAGCGGGTTCGACGCGGTCGTCATCGGTGCGGGTTTTGCTGGCTTGTACATGCTACACCGCCTGCGAGGCCTCGGTCTTTCGGCACGCGTATACGAAGCCGGCAGCGGTGTCGGCGGCACCTGGTTTTGGAATCGCTATCCCGGTGCTCGTTGCGATATCGAGAGCATGGAATATTCCTACCAGTTCTCTGCGGACCTGCAGCAGGAATGGGAGTGGACCGAGCGCTACGCGTCCCAGCCGGAAATTCTCGCGTACATCAACCACGTCGCCGATCGCTTCGATCTGCACCGCGATATTCAATGCAATACCCGCGTCCGCTCGGCGCATTTCGACGAACAGACCAACCGATGGACGATCGTCACGGACGGCGGCGCGCGCGTCACTTCGCGGTATTGCGTCATGGCGACCGGTTGTCTGTCATCGATCAATCAGCCCCACTTCGAAGGACTCGATTCGTTCGAGGGAGACTCGTATCAGACCGGAAACTGGCCCAACCAGGGAGTTGACTTCACGGGGAAGCGTGTCGGCGTGGTGGGAACCGGTTCGTCCGCCATTCAAGCCATCCCGCACATCGCCGAGCAAGCTGCTCATCTCTTTGTCTTCCAACGAACTCCGAACTACAGCGTGCCCGCGCGAAACGGACCCCTCGATCCGCTCGTCCAGAAGGAAATCAAGGCCGACTACGCGGGCTTCCGCGAGAGGAACAGCCTGGAGGGGTTTGGCGCCGGCTTCAACGCGAATGAGGCGACCGCGGTCGATGCGTCACCCGCCGAGAGGCAACGCGAGTACGCGCAGCGATGGGCGTATGGAGGACTTCCGTTCCTGGCCGCGTTTTCCGACCTGCTCAACAGCCGAGAGGCGAACGAAACAGCCGCAGATTTCATCCGCGAGCGAATCCGCGAAACTGTGAATGACCCTGCGCTGGCCAAGACCCTGTCACCGAGTCACACCGTGGGTTGCAAGCGGCTGTGCGCGGACACCGGCTACTACGAGACATTCAATCGGTCCAACGTGACGTTAGTCGATGTCAGCAACTCCCCCATTGAAAGAATCACCAAAACCGGGCTGCGGGCGAACGGCGAGGCATTCGACCTCGACGCGATCGTATTTGCGATCGGCTTCGACGCGATGACCGGTGCGGTGCTGAACATCGACATTCGCGGTAGTGGTGGACGGACCCTGCAACAGAAATGGTCGGAGGGCCCACGCACCTACCTGGGCATCGCAACGTCGGGTTTCCCGAACTTGTTCACAATCACAGGCCCGGGCAGCCCGTCGGTGTTGTCGAACATGCTGCCATCGATCGAACAGCACGTGAACTGGATCGCGGATTGCATCGCGTACATGCGCGAGCGCAACCTCGAACGAATCGACGCCAGCGTCGAGGCCGAACAAGCCTGGGTCGCACACGTCAACGAAGTGGCCGACGAAACGCTGTTTCCAACCTGCAATTCCTGGTACGTAGGGGCCAACATTCCCGGCAAACCCCGCGTCTTCATGCCGTACTTGGGCTACCCGCAGTACGTCGAGAAATGCAAGGAGGTCGTCTCGAATCAGTACGAGGGCTTTACGTTGACGGCCGCCGACTCGAACTAGCGCTGCTGCGAGGTTCTGGGCTGCCGGGAGCGTGGAGCTGACCGACTTTCGAAACACTTGACGAAGAAACGGGAGACCATCAGATGGATCAGTTCAGCGGCAAACTTGCGGTGATCACAGGCGGCGGCACCGGTATGGGGCGCGAACTGGCGCGCCAGTTGGCGGCCGAAGGATGCCACGTCGCGGTCTGCGACGTTTCCGAAGAATCGATGGCCCAGACCAAAGGGCTCTGCCTGCAAGATGCGCCCGTCGGCGTCCGCGTCAGCACGTTCGTTGCGGATGTTTCCGTCGAGTCGCAGGTCCTGGCGTTTCGCGACGCGGTCGCCGAAGCGCATGACACCGACCACATCCATTTGCTGTTCAACAACGCCGGCATCGGCGGCGGCGGAAGCTTCGTGCGCGACGACCTCGAAATCTGGGAGAAGACGTTCGATGTGTGCTGGCGAGGCGTGTATCTGTGCTCGCGCGCCTTCATGCCCATGCTGATGGCCAGCCCGGAAGGACACGTCATCAATACGAGCAGCGTCAACGGCTTCTGGGCCTCGCTCGGACCCCAATCGGCCCACACCGCATACAGCGCGGCCAAGTTCGCAGTCAAGGGCTTCACCGAGGCACTGATCAACGACTTCCGCATCAACGCTCCTCACCTGAAAGTGTCGCTCGTGATGCCTGGCCACATCGGGACTTCGATCATCATCAATTCCGGACGCATCCTCGGCATGGATCCCAAGGAAATGAGCGATGACGAGATCGGCGAAGCGCGCGAGCGGATGGCGCGGATGGGTTTCCCGGTGGATGGCGCGACCAACGACCAGATCCGTCAGGCGCTCGTGCAGCGTGGCGACGAATTCCGCGACAACGCTCCGGTGACCGCTGCGCAGGCTGCGACGGTCATCCTCGCCGGGGTCCGCGCCGAGCAGTGGCGCATCCTCATCGGCGAGGATGCCCGGGTGCTCGACGAGCTGGTCCGCGAGGCGCCGGAGGAGGCGTACGAACCGGCTTTCATGGAGAAGCTGCGTGCGAAAACGGAGTGGGCACTGGGCAGCTGACCCAGGCGCAATCATACCGACGCGTCGGGTCGGGCGTGCCGGTGTCCCCCGCCGGTATTCGGGTCGCAACCCCCGCTGTCGAGTTTCGATTTCGGCGCTCTGCCCCGTATCTTTTCCGTCCGCCCACTCGTTGCTTGAGTGGGGAGTTTCGAATGCGAGTTTCCTGGGAGAGATCAAACGCTAGAGGAACCGAATGGCTGAATTCGAGATCCCCGACGACTTCCGCAACGACACGCGTGCGGCCTGGAAGCGCTACGTGGACCTGCTCGCGCCTTTTCGGCCAGATCTGCATCGCTATTGCCTCGGCTTGACACGAAACCTGTGGGACGCCGAGGACCTCGTGCAGGAGACGGTGATTCGAGGCTTCGGAACGCTGAATTCGCTGCATGGTAGAATCGAGAACCCGCGCGGCTACCTGGTGCGGATCGCAACAAACCTGTGGATCGACCTGCTGCGTCGACGATCTGCCGAAGCCGCAGCATTGAAGGCCGAACCGCCGGTTCCCGCGCAAGCGGCGGATACCAGTCAACGCGCCGAAACACGCGCCGCTGGCGCCCGCCTAATGGAGCGCCTTTCTCCGCAAGAACGAGCCGCCGTATTGATGAAGGACGTCTTCGACATGAGCCTCGACGACATTGCCAACGCACTGGGCACGACACTGGGCGCGGTCAAATCGGCATTGCATCGCGGACGCGCGCGCCTCGACGAGCCCGATGCGTCGCCGGAGTGGCGCCGACCGAGGCCTTCGATCGCACTGGTCGATCGCTTCGTCGAGCTGCTGAATGGCTCGGACCTGCCTGGCCTGCTCGACTTGATGCTGGATTCGAGCTGTGTCGAGGAATTCGGCTCACTGGTGGAAGTGGGCCGTGGACAGTTCGAGCGCGAGGGTAGTTTCCTGTGGCAATCCGTGAACGTTCACCCGGAACTTCCGGCCGATCAACGGCCCAAGAAGTGGCGCAACGAGCGCGCCATATTCGAGGGCGAACCGCTGGTACTGAGCTTCGGTCCCGTACCAGATGGCGAACGACTGATGGGACTGACCCGCCTCGAAGAGAACGACGGAAAGATCGCGCGCTTGCGCGCGTACATCTTCACACCAGAAACCATCCGCGCAATCGGCAAGTCCCTCGGATTGCCGGTGCTCACGGGTCTGTATCGGTTTCCGTTCTAGTGACAGCGCAGAGCGAACAACAGAAGATCCGATCCCGTCTTCGAAGCTACGAGCGGAAACTCCGACTAGAGAAGAAAAAGTACGGCGACTATGACGACAGCGCGGGAAAGCGTTACCAGATCGCGCCCCACTACATGCTGCTCGGCGACAACGACGGCGCACTCGCGGCCTTCGCGTGGTTCGAGCAAGAGTTCGATGACGACGGCGGAAAGCCGGACCACTTGCTCTGCTGGAGCCTCGCACTACATCGTGCCAGCAATCAAGTCGGGGCCGCCAGGAAGCTTCGACAGGCCATGCTCAGCAACCTGTACCTCGTGCCGTACCTGATCGACGCGCCGATATCCCGACTCGACATCTGGCACGGTTCGAGCGATGCAGAGCCGAACTACGTGGAGTCCATCCCCGAGCAGTACCTTCAGCTTTGGACCGACGAAGAACGAAACTGGGCAGCGGGGCTGTATCAAGGCCCTGGGTTCCAGTTGGCCCGCGATCGGTGCATCGAGATCAGAAAGCTCTTGGACAGCACGCGGCCTGGAACCGAGAGGCACAGTTTGCTCAGCGAGAACGACCCATCCGCTCACGCCGCCCGCACATTTTTCGTGAGTGTCATCGAGATTCCCGGAGTTCGCTAGCCTCGTTATCGAGCGCTCGATCGTCTAGCCTGCTGGCTTGGAAGGAGCCCCCACATGCCCATCGATGTCATCGTTCCCGATTCCGCCCGCAAGACCTACGAGAGCTGGCACTTTGCTCCCGCTGTTCGTCATGACGACCTGGTTTTTTGCTCTGGTGTTGTCGGGCGCGGAGAGTCTGCCGAGGACGAGTTTCGCAGTGCATGGCAAGCGCTGGGTGAAGTCCTGGCAGAGGCGGGGGTCGGCTATCAGGACATCATCGACAGCACGCTCTACATCGTCGAGTTACAGAAGAACGCGGCCGTGATGGCGAAGGTGAAAGACGAGTTCATCAAGGAGCCATACCCCGCATCCACCTGGATCGGCGTCGCGGAGCTGGTCATTCCCGGCGCCCGCGCGGAGATCAAGGTCGTGGCTCGAACGCCGGAGTGATCCCCTGGCGAACATCACCGGTAGCAGAATCGATTCGAGGGAGACCTAACCTCGCTGGATGACGACCTCGCAGCGGACTTGAACGACATTCTGCGTCTCGCGGCGGGCGAATTCGAGTGCGTCTTCGACGTGACCGGCAAACCGTGGGACCACGCGCCGCCTGTAATCCTCATCGACGAAACCGGTGGCCAGTTTCGCGATTACCGTGCGGGAGGTCGACTCGACCTCGGAGAGGGGCGCTACACAAACGGCCGTATCGACGCCCAGCTCGATACACTGCTAGCGTCGTAGCCGTATGCCTCGTTCGACAGCGCGAACATCCGTGCGTGTGATCGGCATTGCCCTCGCTGCGCTGGCCGGACTCTTCGCGCTCGTTGTGGCCGCGTCAGTGGCACTGATCGAATCCGAAGAGGTCGTGGTGATCGAAACGCGCGACGCGGACGGCGACGTACACCGCGCGCGCATCTGGGTCGTCGACCACCTGGGTTCGCCGTGGGTCGCTCCCGGTAACCGCAACAACGGTTGGTTCCAGCGGCTCATGGTGGCGCCCCGAGTCGTGCTGGTTCGAGGCGATCGAAGGAGCTGCCACATCGCAGCCGTGGTGCGAGATGACGAAGCGCGGCCGATCCTCGAACTCTTCCTCGAAAAGTATGCGTCAGTGATCCGGGTGACCTCGTTGCTCAACTTTGTTCTCGAACCCGGAGCGGACAACGACCCGGCGATGTTCGCCGTACGACTCGACCCGTGCTGAGCACGGGGGCGAGGTTGGCGGCCTGGCGCGACGCAACCGCGTTTACGCGCCGATCAAGCCGTGTTGCTCGAGGCATTGCCTGGCAGCCTGGGGTCCGTCGACGCGAGCCGCCTGCCAGCCAGCGTCGCGCGCTGCATCGACATTGAGCTGGTTGTCGTCGAAGAACAGGATCGAGCTCGCTGCGATATCGAGCCGTTCGGCGACGTGGTCGTAGATCTCGCGATCGGGCTTGATCAGGCCGAGTTCATGCGACAAGAAGCGCGTCGGAAACAGTTCAGCGAGGCGCAGCGCATCGGCCTGCCGGCTCCAGTGGACTTCGTTGGTGTTGCTCAGGCAAGCGACACGGATCGTCGACCCCAACGACTCGACCAACTCGTAAGCGCCGGCGAACAGTCCCCGCGGCCATGCGCGAAAACGCTCGAGGAATTCGTCTGCAGTTCCGTCGAGCGCGAATTGTTCGACCATGCCGCGGGCGAATGTGTCGCTCGAACAGAATCCCCGTTCATAGTCGCGGACCCAGGTATTGGTGAGCCAGCGCGCCCAGACCCGCTCGTCGTCGGGCTCTCCAATCATGTCGCCGAAGTCTCGGACACCACCCAGTTCCACCAGGACCCCGCCAAGGTCGAAGACAACACAGTCGATTCCCACCTTCGATCTCACCTCCGATAATGGACCGCCCGCCAACAACGCGATTGGCACGCGCTGGCACCGATGCTAGCTCGCGGTGCCCGTTTGGCAGAATCGAGTCGTGCGGCAACAGTTTAGGGACTGTCCCGATCGCCGCCGATACTTGCGTCGCTCGATCTCGATAGAGAATCCAGCAGATCGCGAACTCCCGAAAGTTGTGGATTCAGTGAAAGCGCGCGCTTCAGCGCTTCCACCGCGGGGTCGCGCTTGCCTTGACGAACCAGGCTTCTCGCGATGTCGTAGTGGGCGCGCGCGTTGTTCGGATGCTTCGCCAGCAGTCGACGGTTGAACGCCAGCGCATCGTCGTCGCGCCCAAGGCGCATTGCGAGATCGGCAGCGTTTCCGAGTACTTCGATTGCATCCGAAAGTTCTGCGGCATGCCGCGCGAGCCGGTAGGCGTCTGCGTACTTGTGCGCCCAGGTATACACCGTCGAGGTACTGGCGAGTGCGCGAGCATGCTGTGCCGGCGAAACCTGAGCCTCAATGACCGCTGCAGCGGCGGCGATCGCGACTTCCGCCCCGCCGCTGTCGGGTTCGATGACACCCGTCGCTCGCAGTACATCGATCACCCCCATCGCGATCAGTCGGTTGGCTTCGATCGTCGGATGGACGTGGTCGAAGAAATAGTCGTCGCCCGCGATTGCGTGCTCGCTGTTGCCTTCGAGACTGCGGGCGAAGTCGACCAGCCCGGCACCGCTACTTCGTGCGACTTCGCGAACGCTCTCGAGGGCGGGCGTAACCGCCCGCAGCGGACAGATGTCCGCGTCTTTGGCGGCGCGAAAGGCCTCGGCCGCTGCAGAGTAGCGCTTTGCGTCGTATAGCAGCTGCCCGTACAAGTACTGCGCGTCCGCGTGGCGCGGGTCGATCGCGACAGCGCGCGCAAGCGATGCGAGCGCAGATTCCAATCGGCCCTGTTCGCGATCGCGGCGCGCCGCGGCCAGCAATGAATCGCGCTGCCGGTGACCGGTAGCGCTCACAGCAGCGTCTCCGACCGACTTGAATGGCGAACTGTCGCGCAGGTTGGACGCGGGCACGATGAATATCGCCGCTGCATCGGCGCCTCGCGCGGCTTGTGCGATTCGCACCAGATTGCGCCGGAAGTGTTCCATCACATCCCGTGCGATACGGTCGTCCCGAGTGTAGGCGTCTGGCCCGATGCTCTGGTCCAGAACTTCAGTCGCTTGACCTCGTCCCAGCTTGCGTTGCATCGGCCCCGGCGGCGTCTGACCGCGCAGCGTCGCCACCAGCTCCTTCAGTGCGGTGTAGGTGCGTGTGCGGCTCAACACGGCCCGCGAATCCAACAGCAGCTGGGGGCTGCCGAACAACTGCTCGTAGGTCTGCCGCTCGAGAAACTCGTTGTGACCTGTATAGACGACGAGCGCATCGGGCTCGTAGCGAGCGATTTCTTCGGCAACCGCGGCGACGCGGTAACTCCCGTAGCCGATGGCACCGGCGTTGATCAGTTCCCAGCTTCGAGAAGCTGCGACGATGGGCAACAGCACACGAAGCCAACCGCAATACGAGGTCGTATCGGTATACGGGCGACCAAATGTCGTCGATCCGCCCAAACAGAAGATTCGGTAGACATTCGCCGGTTTGCGGCGATCGAATCGCTGCGTATTGAAGATCGAGCGCTTGTTGACGCGCGTGACCCACTGCTCCGGGTTCGCCGGCGCCTCGACGAACAGCGACATTGCGGGCGCGAAACCCGCAAGCGGATCATCGACCTCGAGTGTCGACGTCACGCCGACGAACGCCAGCAAGCCTTCGAGCGCAACGAAGAAAACGAGCAGCGAAACGACCGCCAGAAGCGCGTTTCGGACCAAGGGCACGGAGTCAGTTTGGCGGGATCCTCGCGTCGAGTCCAGCTATTCGCCGGACCGCCAATGGGCGACCTGCTCGACTATCATTGCGCCAGCACTCGATGCGCTTCGAAGCGCTTCGAAGGGAGTGAGGCTTGATCGCATTTCCCCAGCCTGGCGGCTGCCTCTGTGGTGAGATCAGATATCGCGTGTTGGATGCGGGATTGACGCTATATGCATGCCATTGCACGGACTGCCAGCGGCAGTCGGGCTCCAGCTTCAGCCTCTCACTGGTGGTCCGAAGAACTTCACTAACGCTGCGAAGCGGCCGACCGGCCGAGTATTCCCTCACGCTTGCCGATGGTCGACGAAAGCATTCGCAATATTGCAGCGACTGCTGCACTCGATTGTTCAGCCCTTCCCGCGCGCCCGAACTCGTCATCGTGGAGGCGGCGGGCCTGGACGACACTTCCTGGTTGCGTCCGGTGGCTCACGTCTGGACCCGGAGCGCACAGTCCTGGTTCGAGCTACCGGACGACGCTCTGCGGTACGACCAGGGGCCGGAGCCGGACGACTTCTTGTTGTTCATCCGCGCGTGGACTGAGCTTTCGCATTCGAGGGAGTTTCGATGATCGTTGCGGAGCAAGCGGCGAACATTCGCACCGTGCGATTCGACATTGATCCGATCGACCTGCCGGCAATGCGGGCACTTCTGGACAACCGGCGCGACGATGCGTCGGCGGCCATCGGTGCAGCGATACCCGATGGCTGGTCAGTCGCACACGAGAGCTGGCTACGGATGAGGATCGGACAGGTCGAAAAGGATCCGTGTTGGGCTCCCTGGTTGCTCCGGTCCATCGTGCGCCGAGGCGACCACATGCTCACCGGTACCGTCGGCTTTCACGGGCCGCCCGGCTCTCATCCGCTAGAACCCGAATCGCCCGGTGTCGTCGAGTTCGGCTACACGGTGGTCGACGAATTTCGCGGCAACGGTTGCGCGACCGATGCCGCGCGCGCACTGATGAACTGGGGCGAAATTTTCGGTGCACAGCGTTTCATTCTGTCGATTGCACTCGAAAATCACGCGTCTCGCCGGGTTGCAGAGAAGTTGGGTTTCGAGTTGGAGCGACAGTACGTGCACGAGTCGCGCGGTCGAGAGAACCTGTTCTCGCGATTCCCCTGACGATTCGCTCGACCCCGATCGTGGCGACGCAAGAGGCTAGGAAGCCTGTCGGCCCGCTGCGCTCTCGCGCCGGATCTGCTCCCAACGAAACGGTGACTTGATCTGCGCCCACCAGGTCATCGGGAAGGCGGACAGGCCGGGGATTCCGATCTCTGCGGGCGGCTCGCGGTCTTTCGGCAGGAAGCGCGTTCCGAACAGCGTGTCCCAGACGATGATGGTCTGGCCGTAGTTGTGGTTGGATTCATCCATGGTCTTCGAATGATGCCATCGGTGCAGCTCTGCCATGCTGAAGAAGTGGTTGAGCACCCCGAGCCGCAGTTGCAAGTTCGCGTGCTGGAAGATCCCATGCACGGCCGTCACCAACGTGAACAGCGCCAACACTTCGACGCTACACCCCAGCAGGACGAGAAGGCCGTAGGATGGGATGAAGATGATCATGATATCGAGTGGGTGGAAGCGACCGGCGTTCAGCCAATACAGTCGCGGCGCGCTGTGGTGCGTGGCGTGAACGCGCCAAAGCGGTTCCCACTCGTGTTCGATGCGGTGAACCGTGTAGCCGGGCAGCTCGCCGATGACCAGCGCGAGCGCCAACTGGGCCAGTAGTGGCGCTTCGCTCGGCCAGAGTCCCATGCCGAATTCGCTCGACAACCAGCCACCGATCGCGACGCCGCCGGCCGCTACGAAGGGCGTCACGAGCCCAACCAGGATCCCGATGTTGATGCTGTGGGTTGCGTCCACGCGAACGTCGTCGTGCGGCCGGTTCCAGCTGCGATGGTATGGGTAGACGTGTTCGAGGATGGCCACGACGGCGAACGCGCTTAGCTGCGGTATCAAAACCGCCTCGGGTGCTGGTACTCCGGTCGCCATCCAGTAGATGCACCACGCGACGCTGGCGCCCATCACGACAGGGAAGACAGACCATTGAAAAGCGGCCGGAGCAACACGGCTGTCAGTCACCCGTTCAGTCACCCGTTCAATCACCCGTTCAATCACCCGTTCAGTCAACCATGCCTCCAGCGTGCGGCGGCAATCGCGATCAGACTTTCTCCAAGAACTCGAAGAACTGCAACGCATACACGGCATCGAACCCGGTAAGCGTACAATCTGTCAGACGAACAATCATCCCGGTCGAAGCACTGATTCGAATCGCGCGTGCGAGCGAGCCCACCGAGACGTGACCCAACCCGATACACCTCCACCTGATTCATCGATTGAAAGCCAAGCCGTGGCGCGCGACAATCATCCAGACGGGGGGCATCAGGTCGCTCGGGTTCCCGCGCGCTGGAGGATCGTTTGTGAATGGTACGGCTCTTGGATTTGTCGCATTGCTCGGGATCGTCTGTTCCGGCGTGCTTTGGTTTCGTGCGATGGGCGCTGTCAGCCTGCCGGCCAATCGGTCCGGTTTCGTCGCCGCGTGGCTCGGCTGTGGCGCCCTCGGCATCGCGGCCATCGCCCAGGGGCCGGGCTGGGTGGGCGGCGTTCCCGCGGTTTTATCGATCATTGGCGCGAGTTTTTTCCTTTTCACGGTGACGATCAGCCGCCAACAAGTGAAGGCCGACGCAATCCGCGTGGGTGCGACGTTGCCCGATTTCAGTGCTGCTGACGAAAACGGTGAAGCGTTCGACTCATCCAGCCTCGCGGGTCACCCAGTCCTGATCAAGTTCTTTCGCGGACACTGGTGACCCTACTGCGTCGCCGAGTTACGGCGATGGGAAGAGCTTCGGCCCGAGTTCGATGCACGCGGTGTCCAGATCGTCACGGTCTGCACCGACACGCCCAACCAGATCAAGGCCGGCCACAAGAAGCACAACCTCGGCGCACGCATGCTCTCGGATCGGGAACTCGAAGTGACGGATCGCTTCGGCTTGCGCAATCAGGGTTTCCATTCCGGGATTCCCGGCCAAGCCAAGGCATTGCCGGTACCCACTTCGATCTTGGCAGATGCCGACGGGAAGGTGGTGTGGATGGATCAATCCGAGAACTACCAGCGCCGGTCGGACCCCGACTACGTGCTGGGCGCGCTACGAACTCACCTCGCCTGAGCTATCGCGCGGCTTCCAGGAGCCCGACCCAAGATGGGTCGGGCGATGACGTCGAAACTTTTGACGCGCAGCGGCGAACGCGCAACTAGTGGACCGCGGGCGCACACGCGCCCGCGGCAAGCGTCGACAGGCAGTAGTCGGGCCGGTGCAGCCAGCAACTCGGGTGAACGTCGTGGATATCCGTCCGAAGGCTGCGCACTGCGTCTTGACCACCTCTGCCAAAAGCCTCGCGTAGGGCCGCGTCACCTGTCGAATCACGGCCACCGAAGCATGGGTAGATGCCCACCGGCGAGACGAATTTCGCGTCGAAGTTTCCTTTGTGGTACTCGAGTCGCAACATGTGACCGCCCCCCATTCCGCGCTCGTCGATTGCGACCGTCATGGGAAACAGCATGCGGCCAGCGTCGGCAAGAGAGTTCAACCAGATCGGCTGTGGGTCGGTGGCTCCCGCGTTGACGAAGATCACGTCCTGCGGCCCCGGATCGAATGAACTGCCGTCCGCGCAGTGGACACTCACCCAGTCGTAGCCCGCCAGGTTCGCGGTCGATCGTTTCGCCAACTCGGGATCCAATTCGATGGCGGTTACCGCGCCCGCAGCGCCTACGACCTCTGCGATGATGGCCGTGTAGTAGCCAACTCCGCAGCCGACGTGCAGCATGCGATCACCCGCTGCGATATCAAGCGCATCGAGCCAGGCTGCGAGCCCGGAAGGTTGGCCATTATTGAGCTGGCGGCTCTCGTCGATAGCGACCAGGATATTGGCATAGAGGTGACCTGGATCTGCGTCTGCGGTGGTGCGATACCCGCTCAGCGGCGACCCCTCGATGACTCGCCACGGTCCCCGTCCGAGGTAGTCCTCCCGGTGTACCGTCGCGAATGCGCGAACCAGGGCCTCCGATCGCAGACTGGAAATCTTGCGGAGATCGTTTGCGAAACTGGCACGCCTTTGATCGAGCGAGTCGGTCACGATCGGTTCACCTGATTCGAATTTCCGAGCTGCAATTGTGGAGTATTTCTCCCAAATTTGCCCCAGGGTCGGCATCTCCCAAACCCTGACGGCGTCGCTCCTACGGTAGATCTATCGCTCGAAACCCCGCGGCCGACTAGCATTCCGATCCACCGAATCGTTCAACAGGGGGATGGGATGACAACTCTCAGTATGACTCGAACCGAACGCGAGGCCTTCTTGGCAGATCTACACGTCGGTGTCATCAGCATCGAAGAACCCGGCCGGGCCCCGCTGACGGTTCCGATCTGGTACGACTACGACCCCGCGATCGGGGTTTGGGTGATCACCGGCGCCGAATCGCGAAAGGGCCAGCTGCTGGCCCAGGCAATGCGGTATTCGCTTTGTGCTCAGATCGAGACCGGCCTCTACAAGTATGTGAGCGTCGAAGGTCCGATTATCGAAATCCGAGCAGCCGAGGTCGAAAAAGACACTCGCCCGATGGCACACCGCTATTTTGGAGCGGAGTTTGGAGACCAGTACATCGCGAGTTCGCAACAAACCGGCAACCAGGTATACGTGATGCAGCCCACGCGTTGGCTCACAGTCGACTATGCGAACGCGGCACCTTGATCATCGATCGGCTGATCGGAGGCTCCGCACTTTCGATCATGGTCGGCACTGTTGGCCCAGTCGTCAGTAACAGCGTCAGTATGCAGAATCCGCCCCCGATGATCGTGTAGGGCTCGCAGTCGTAGATGACTCGCCCCTGCTCACCGTGCTGCCAGTCGAGGACAGGCTGCAGGGAGGGAGGCGCCATCCCCGGAGCTGGCTCCGCTCCAACAAGGTGCTGCCGGAGTAGGCGTCGGTGGAGTGTGGAGCGGAGGGCCCCAATCAAACAGGGTCTCCGTCCAGGGCGCACCTCGGACGGTGGGTACCGCACTGCTTTCGGTTCCGACCATGCGATGCACTGGCTGGGCCGCGTGGCCGGACGGTTCGCGCGTTGGCAGATGGGCCGGGTGCCGTCGACTGGATGATGGGAGCCGTAAGAGCGGAGACGTTCACGACCGGTTCTGCGAGAGCCCGGGGGTGCGATTCCCCCGGGCTACTCTCCTCGACATCGCCGCCGACGGTCGAATCTTCTTCTCCGACGCCTCGATCTCTACGAGAGCCACAGAGCTACGATGCGCCCACCGAGATCGTCAGCGGCCGCGTCACAAGCCGCTTGTTCAGCTACGGACCCGACGGCCCGGGGCCTGCGACTCGAGCACGATGGGCTGCACTTCGTCGCCGACCAGCGCGAACCTCATTCTGCAGGGGGCTGGCTTTCGATAGGACTCGGACGCTTCAGTCCCGGGATCGGTCGGCCCACTTCCAATGCCACCATGGTGAAAAACGAGTCGTCGATCGGAGGATTCATCGCGATGTCCTCGAATCGTGCCTCAGTCCGCGTCCCGCGCAGAGTATTTGTAACGACGATTCGAGAGGGAATGAGGTGCGCATCCAGCGAGATCAGGTCGGAACGGGGTGTCTCCAAGATCCGAAACGGTTCGGGCGAATCCGTTCGTTTGAAAAATTCCACCCTTAGCAACACGTCGTCGGTTGCGGCAATCAGAAAATCGACGTGGTCGTAGCCGGCCCCATCGACCGGTGACGCCTCAACGACGAACAGCGCCTCGTTGGCATCGACAACGTTGCGGGTCGATCGAATCTCATAGTCTTGTGCGCGCCGACGCTCGAAGTCCTCGAACCAAAGGTCCGAACCCATAAACGAGTCGGTGCGCTGGAAGCTCGACACTCGCCGAACGCGCTGCATCTCGGGAAGAAAAACGAAGTGATCGTCGGCTCGGTCGAGATGCTCCAGCATGAGAATCGTCGTGCCGCGCATCCACATCGGTTCGAGGAATCGTCCGTAGACGTTTTGACGACCGCCGATTCGCTTCCGGGCGATCTCGACCCTTCGAATCAGCTCGTCTCCGCGCCGGTCGTAGATGTGAAGTGTGACGTTCATCAGAAGGTCGCAGTCGTACAGATTGTCGAAAGCACGGTCCAGAATCGTTTCGCCATGCATCGAACTCACCAGCCCGGACCCATCGTCGGCGGCCCCGAGCAGGGCAATCGATAGGGCGACAATCAACAGGGCGTAACGGCTTTCCAACGGTTTCCCCCGATTCGCTCCGCTTCTCACTGCGTGAGCGGCACATGCAATACGAAACTGCTGCCCTCGCCAGGCGTCGATGTTACACAGATCTTCCAGCCCATACCCTCGGCGATCTCACGACTGATCGACAGCCCAATCCCCCGGCCTCCCGAACGGGACCGGGTCGTGTAGAACAGGTCGAATACTCGAGTGGTTTCGTCCAGAGTCATCCCGACTCCACTATCTCGAACCTCGAATGACAGCTCGCCACTCAACTCGGTCGCGTACACCCAGACGCTATCCTCTACGTCGCTCGCAGCGAGGGCATTCTCGACCAGGTTGGTGAGGATTCGAGCGAGCTTGTCCGAATGCTGCATTCGAGGAAGTTCGGGCGCGGCACTGACGAGAACGCGGCCACCACCGGGATCGACTGCATCCACCACTCGGCCGATCACTTCGGTGACGGGGATCCCAATCCCAGGAGCGGGGTGGTGAGCCAGTTCGTCGACCATTCCGTACACGATTTCCAGTACGTGCTGCGACACAGCTTCGATCTTCGCGGCTTCTGCGCGCATCTGCTCGGGTTTCGAACTGGTGGCGATGATGCGTTCCGCGCGCCGCTCTATGACGCGCAGAGGGGTACCCAGATCGTGGGCGATACCGGTCACGAGCCGACCGAGAGCCGACCGTTCGGCAGCCGACGCTTGCTGTTCGGCCGCACGGGCGTTTCTGACAGCAGATGCGGTGTGTACGGCGGCCTTGCATGCAAACTCGATTTCTTCGCTCGAGAAGGCACGACCGGAATCCGGCGACCCAATCAGGATGATCCCCATGGGCTCGTCTCCGTCGTCGATCGAGATGAGAAGTTCGACTTCGGCGTTGCGGAGAGCAACGGCATCTGGTGAATCCGGCGCATCCCCTCGTGCGAGATGCAGGAACTTCCGATCGCCCAATAGCTCGATAGCGAATGATGCATACTGGAGTCGAAACGCGGGACTCGCGAGCCCTGCGTAGGCGGGACAGCAATCGCCGTCACGAATGAGAAAGACCGCAACTCCAGTCGACTCGAGTCCCGCTTCGAGCGTTTGACCCACGAGCGTTGCGCTGACCACCTCTGATGAGAGATCGGCCTTCCTGACCTCCTGCACTCTCAATAGTTCCCGCCGTTTTCTCGCGCCGGGCGCGAGCGTATCGGTCACAACCGGTGAAAGTCTTCGATGGATCGACTCGGAGATCGCGAAACCCAAGGCTCCCGACAGTACCCAGAGCGAGACACCGCCAATCCCAACCATCGCATGGAAAGTCGTGATTGCTGTCGCAGTGATCGCTCCCGCAACACCGACACGTACAACCCCATCGAGAATCGACCTGGCGTTCGCGGCCAGGTCGAATAGCTCGTACCGCGTGGTCGCGTATCCGAACGGCACTGCGAACAGGCCAAGGCCTGAGAGAAGCGGAACCATTGAACCGCCAGCTAGAGACTCCCCCCAGCCGAAGTGGATCGCGCCAAAGATCAGCGGAACTCCCGCCGACCCGACGAGCAAGAGACGGGCTCGTGTACGCTCCAGTGCCGACCTCGTCTCATTTGCGGCCCTCACGGCATTGATCCACAACACGAGCGCGCCACACCACGTGAATGCGAGCTGAAATTGAACGACGAGGGTCCACAGGCTCGGCTCTCCTCTCAAGCCACGAACACCCGCGAATGCGAGAAGTACTGCGAATCCATAGGGGACCAAAACCACACCGGGCGCTTCGCGCGTAACGCTGCCTCGTCTCGGAAACGTCAAAGCCAGATGCCCCAACGTCGCTGGAATCAAAGGGGCCGTGGCAACACCAATCCATGCCAGAAAGGGGCTCTCGAAGTGGCATAGGATGGCAATGAGCTGCACACCAGTGACGGAAAAGAGGAGTAACAGCGGCGTAGAGGCTCGTGCGGTTGCGCTCGAGTACACGCGAATTCCGAACGCCAATACGACGGAGACGATGCACCCCGCCAGCAGGATTCCCAGCAGGCGCGAGCCGGGCGCCGCCGCAGAGGTAGGTACATCGATCGACCTCCGAACACCATCTCGCTCGACACTGAGTCGCACTCTGCCTTGGCTGCTCTCGATGGCTTGCGAGTACGGCCGATCACGCGAGAACGAAACAAGCCTTCCATCCGCCTCCACTCCCAGCACCTGATCGAGGGGTCGGAGCGGACAATCGTGGGATGACCCGACGATGAGCGGGATCACTCCGTTTGGCATGACTCGACAGGCCAGGCGTGTTTCGGGGTCATTTGGGGAGAGCCAAGGAGCTGCAGCCAGAACGAATGCAGTCAGGAGGGGAAGGACGAGGGCGACCAGCTGGACTCGTCGCCGCGACTCCGATGTATGCTCCTCAACCCCCGGTGGCCCATCCGGAGCCTTGCCTTGCGACGATCCGGTCACGACGAAAATGATGGCGGGCAGCACCCAGAGATCCGCAACCAATGCGCCAAAGATCGCCACTCCTGCCAAGAACCCGAAACTCGCGATGCTCTGCCAGGAAGAGAACAGAAGCATGAAGAAGCCGAGAGTCAGGGCAACCGAGGTGGTGACGATTGCGCGACCGACGTGACGAACCGCGCCTTCGATTGCTTCCGCGCCTTCGGAGCCATCCCTTCTTCGTCGGTGAAATTCGGCGATCAGATGGATGGCGTCGTCGACGGCGAGGCCCAACACGATTGCTGCAACCATCGCGGTTCCGACGTCGAGGTTGATGCCAGCGAAACCCATCACGCCCAGCGTCACCACGACCGGAAGCAGTGTCGGGAACATCCCGACCAGGGCCCATCCGAACGACGCACCCACACTGAGACCAATCCAACGAATGAACAGGACAAGGATTCCGAGGATCACCACAGCAGCGGTCGCGAAACTCGATAGCTGGGTTTGCTGGATCTCGGTCACCATGTCGCGATAAACGGCATAAGGGCCAGTAAGTGTGACCGCGACAGACGAACGGAGACCGCTGGCCAGAATGCCATCCACTGCGCTCAGTATCCTGGCGCGCTCGCTCTTTGGCCGTTTTTCCGCCTCGACCGACACCCTCAGACGGCTCAGTGTGGGGCTGATCCATTTTTCGAGGGCACCGGGGTCGCGTAGTGAGAGGAGCGTGAGGAGGTTGCTATTGAGACCGTCGGTATCGGGCAGCCGTTCGAATTCCGGCTTGTCGTCGTGCAACAAGCGATTGGTCCGTTTCAGCATGCTCACAACGCTGTGAACGGGACCCAGCCCGTCGATTGCGCTGAGCGACATCTCGAGTTGCTCGACCTCGTGCAACAAGCCTGCGTCGTTCGCGAGTGTGCCGACCGGCAAGGCGAGTTCGATCTCGAGAGTATCAGGCTTCTGCAGGTGGGATTCGACGAAGCGGTATCCCTTGACTATCTCGCTCTGTTCTCCGAGTAGCTTGTATTCGTCAACATCGACATCCAAACGGAAGACACCCAACACACAGACCAATCCCAGAGCAATCGCCCCAATCAAGATTGGCACCGCCCGTCGGCGGGTGGCGGCGACCAAGGACGCCAATCCCATTTCCCAGCGTTCCGAACTCTGGGCGGCTCGTGGACGCTCGGCAGGCAACAGGATCATCAGGATGGGTAGGACGGTAAAACTCAGGAGCAGGGCTACGACCATTCCGAATGCCGCAACCGTGCCGAACCGTACGAAGCTCTCGAGACTTGACGTAGTAAACGAGATGAATCCAACAGCCGTCGTCAGCGAAGTAACGAGACACGCCGGTCCCACTCTCCGGGCTGCGAGCAAGAAGGCTTCCGGTCGGACGGAGACCCCCCTGACTCGATGTTTTGCGTACTCGGCCAAGATGTGGACCGAGTCGCTGAGCGCAATGACCAGAATCAGCGGGGGAAGTGTCTCGGTAAGAGCATTGGTCGGCCACCCAAGAGCCGCCTGAAAGCCCATGGTCGAGCCTGTCGATAGCCCGACGGTTGCGAGAGAGGCGGCCACCATTTGCCAGGATCGGAACAGCACGAACACAACGACGGCGATCAGCGCGATCATCAATGGAATGAGCCGCTGAGAGTCGGCTGCTAGTTCCGCATCGGTCTGCGCGAGCTGCGCGGGTTGACCAACGATGTAGAATTGGAATCCCAACGCGCGAAACGGCTCCAGTGCGCCTTCGAGCGCCGACAGTACGCCCGTCGCCGTATCACTGTGTGACGAAGACAATTCGAGGACGATCGCGCCCACAAGGCCGTCCGGGGAAACAAGAAGGCCCCGCCACAGGGGATCGGCGACAGCGCGGGCCGCCAGAGCCGCGATGTCGGACGCCGGTTGTTTACCATCGTAGAGCGTGCGTCCACCGAAGGAATCCCCTTCGGACACCCATAATTGTGTCGTCGCGGGACTCTCGATCCGGATGATGTCGGAACGACTGCTGAGATCGCGCACCACCGAGTGCGCCATTGCTAGAGACGAGGAATCGAAGACCGTCTCACATGCAGCGCTCTGTTCACAGCTCCACGTGGCAATGATTGGCAGGCCACCACCGAAATCATCGATGAACTGATCCAAACGAATGACCGTGGGGTGCTCATTGCCGAGATACGCCCGATAACCCGTTTCGGCTCGCAGTGTCGGAATTCGCGAAGCAAGAAGAGCCACTCCCAACACGAGCACCAGCAGGACGACCATGGGGTGAGCGAGTGCGATTCGGGTGAGTCGATCCAACCGGTCTACTCCGACCGCTCGCCTTCGCGCCGAACGGGAACGAGCTTGTGACGACGAAAGCGATACTTCGCTGCGTTTCGAGTAATTCCCAGATGATCTGCAACGCCGGTGTATGTTCCGTGCTTCTCCCAAAGTTCCAAGAGCTGTTCGCGTTCACCTTTCTCTCTGCGGCGCGAAATGCGCTCGAGTGGTGTCTCGATTTTAGATAGAACCGATTCCGCGCAGTCGGCGGTGATTTCACCACTGGGTGTGTATACGAGCATCGCTTCCACGACTCGCTCCATCTCATCGAGATTCTGCTCCCAAGAGTGATTCCTGAGTTTCTCGAGAGCGGGTTCTCCGATAGAGACATCGCGCCGACCGAGCTTCGAGCCGTACCGCTCGATCATGGACTCGATGATTGCGGGAATGTCCTCTTCACGTTCCGATATGGGTGGCAGGCTGACTTCGAACTGGGCCAGGGTTTCAAAGAGTGCGGAATCGAAGTCGCCACTCTCGACCAATTGCTGCAAATCGCGTTCGGTGGACGCTACGACTCGGTAACCAGCATCGCCGAGCTGGATCGATCTCGAGAGCCGATCACGCCAGCGGGATTGAAGAGTCCCGGATAACTGATCGACATCGGCGAGGAACACCAGGCCCGTTTCGGGGTCTCGATCGGCGCCCGGCCGCAATCGACAATCGTTCACGTGGAAGTCGGAATCGCCCTGATGGCCAAAGCGATGAAGATATCGTGCCACCTGTTCGTGGCCGGTGCCGACCGCGCCGCGAATCAGCACCGGGCTCCTGATTTCCGCAAGAGAATTCAGCTGACGAAGTAGGGTCAATGTCGCCGAACTGTGTCCCGCGAGAGCCTCTGGAATTCGGTCCACAAGTCCTGACAAAAGTTCCTTCGCCCTGGAGACGAGCCCCGCTACGCCTTCGTCATTGAACGGAAAGAAGTCCGTGGCTCCACTCTTGCCGGCTGCAACGGCAATCGAGAGCGACCCATACGCCGAAAGAAGAAGAACAGGGCATGCCGCATTGACCGAACCCGAAGACCTGATCCGCTTCAGGAGCGCAAGACCATCGACCCGCGGCATTCGAAGATCGGTGATCACCAGATCGATCGGCTGACGCTGAAACTGCATCCATCCCGACTCACCATCAACAGCGGTCACGGTCCGAATCCCGGCGTCTTCGAGTTCCGCGCAAACCAGATCGCGAGAAAACTCACGATCATCGACCAATAGAACTGTGCTCTGGGCGGCGCGCTCGGGCCTGGAGTACATGAGTGTCCCGTAGTTGCGTCTCCTGAGAAAACGCGTCCTCGGGCGCGATTTCTCAGGAGCAATGTCTCCGCCCGAAGGGCGGTGCAACGCTAACAACGATACCCTTTGGCCACAGAACAAGTACACGAAAATCGAAGCGCAGCGGTTCGAAACGCCAAGCATTGGAGCG